>JAJZVW010000063.1 GCA_021847015.1 Pseudomonadota bacterium
TCATCGGCGCGGTGCTCCTGGAGCAGAACGACGAATGGCAGACCCAGCACCGCTACATGCAGATCGAGGCCATGGCCGAACTTACGCCGACCATTGCCGAGCAACTTCAACCCGCGATCCCACCCAAGGCCGCCTGAGCAATGACTACCTCAGCGTGTGCCAGAATTTACACCCGCTTGACGGACGCTATCGGAAGCTGGCGCCATCGTCTTCGAAGTCGTCGCGCGTGGATCGCGGCATTAAGGCCTCGGCGGGTGCCCCGGTGCCGTGAGGGAGCCATCGCACCTCCCTTCACGGCTATGCACGCCAAGCCTTCGTTAGCCGGCTGGGTGTGGGAGCGGGCGAGGATCATTCTACCTGTGGCGGCGATCCGCAGGAATAGGCAGTGCGGTTGATGGTGCGATGCTGGCCAATCGGGCGAAAATGGGCCGCCGCTTGGCTGAATTGCGGTTGTTCTCACCGCAGCGGCATAGCAGCGTGCCGGAGTTGACCGGATGCGCCACCGGTCCTAGCTTTATGGTGGCTCCGCTTCCTTCTTCTCCAGGGCCTGCTTTGCGCGGTGTCTCTCCGGGTCGAGGGGGCGGGGCTTTCCTCCGATACCATCGCCGCCAGTCTGGGTGCCCTATGGCGGCCCAAAGACATCTCTTACCGTTGGGCCTCGGGGCCTTTCGGCGTCATCCCCCAAAATGACAAAGGCCCCGCCGTCGCCAGCAGGGCCTATCTGAGCCTCGGGGAACTTGTCATCGCCGATCCCGAGGCTGCCGCCGAAGCGGTCTTCCATGCCCGATGCCGAAACAGAGCGGGTACAGCATCAATATGGATGGCCTAGGGCTGTTTGTCCACCAACCCGAGAGCGAAACGGATGCACACCTGGATTGCCGCCATGTCATCCGGCGGCATTAGGAACGTCAAATATTCCCGTTTGCCCCCAGCCCCGCGTACCTTGAGCCGGTCGAGGCGCGCTAGGCTCACCGTCGCCAGCATGTCGCACTTCGCCCACATCGGCCCACGCGCCGGAGGATAGGCCGCAGCCGAAAGGCGGTGGTGGTAGCGCTCCATCGGTGCCGGCTCCGTGCTGCTGAGCGGGACGACTGTGCAGAGGCCGGGGCGGCTGCGGAACCTTGGCGAAATGATCACCACCGGCCGAACCTTCACCATCTCGGGCGCCACGAATCCGGTGCCGTAGTCGCACACGACGATGGTACCGGTGGTGGGGTGGAACGTCAGAGGCATCCGTTATTCGCTCGCCCCCTTCAAGCGCACGCCAGGACCGCCGCCGATGGCGTCCCCCTCGGCCAGGAAGATAACGCCCGCTTCAACGAAGGCCCGCTGAAGAGCTTCCAGCGTCGTGCCATGCGCCTGCACTTCCCCCGGCTTTATCTCCAGCCGCTTGATGGTCGGAAGTGACACGCCCGACCGGTCGGCTAATTCCTTCTGCTCCCATCGTAGGAGCATCCGCGCTGCCCTGATCTGCTCGCTCGTTGGCATAAAATGATACCTCAGGTATTGACGATGCCTCAGGTATCAAGTTATACTTCAGGCATCAGCACGAGACAAGGGCACATCGCCATGACCATCGACCGCCGCCAGATCTTCACCCTCGCGTGGAAACGCGCCAAGGCCCACCGGGACGGGTATCGCACCCTCCGCGCTGCCTTCGCCGCTTCCCTGCGGGCGGTGTGGGCGCTGGCGAAAGCGACGGTCGCGGCAGATGCCCAAGCGAAGGCCAAGCTCCCGGTGTGGGACGCCACCACCACCCCGAGCCGGCCGCGCCCGGTGACGGCATGGGAGAAGGCCAACCCCCACCGGGCCGCCGCTGTGGCTGCCGCCCGTGCTCGCCTTGGCACCTACACCGGCTTCGCCGGCTGGTAATCCTCAACCCGAGAAAGGCACCATCGACCATGATCATGACCCAACCCGCCGCCGGGAACGCCCCCGCCTTGCCCGGCCGCCGTCGATTCCTGGCCGGCGCCGCTGCCGTCGCCACCATCACCCCCCTGGCGGCTGCCATGGCCGCCACCCCCGAACCGTCCGAGTTCACCCGAGCCCTTGCCGCCTTTCATGCTGCCGATGAGGTCAGCGAGCGAGCCCATGCGGTTTGGGAAGAAGCCTACAAGCGGATCGCCCATTTGCATCCCAGGCCAGCCAAGAGGAAGGCTGCTGCCCTTGTAGAGGCAGCCCATCGCCGCGCCACCACTTCCATCGGATCAGGCACGGAAGACGGTGAGCGCCTGAGTAAGCGGTTTGGGGGATTGATCGGTGAAACGCCCGATCCGGATGGCAAGCGCGTCAGTTCCGCCTACTTCGCCATGATCGAAGAGGAGATCGATGGAGATCCAGAGGTGATCGCGGCGCGTGCCGAGGTTGCGCGCCTTGAGCCGGCCTACGCGGAAGCCAGCAAGGCGGAAAACCTGGATGCGTTGCTTGAGGTCGCCGACCAAACCGGCGACGCCCGTTACGAAGCGCTGAACGCCCTGGAGGCCGCCCGGCCGGCCAATCTCTCGGAGTTCGTCCACAAGCTGGAGATAATGGCCGTAGAGCTCCCTGGAACGCCACTCGATTATGCCGATGTCCTCGACTTGGCCCTGCACGATCTTTGGCCGTTGGGCGCGAGGTATACCCTCACGGACGAATCGGCGCGCCTTGAGCGGACCCATAGGCCCTTCCCGGAAAGCCCGGAACTCGGGATTGACCGTTCCCGCGCCCGCTGGCGCATCGTCGAGGGCCGCTGCCCCGTGGTGGAGGTCTGAGCCATGACCAGCGCCAGCCCGAGAGAAACCAGCATCACCGTCCCCGCTGGCGCCCTGGCGGCAGTCCTTTCCAGCCTGGAAAAGTTGGCTAAAGAGACTCGGCCCCGGCCCATCCGAGGGGGGGCAAAGGGTATGTCGTTCGCAAAAGTCATCCGCCCCGAGGACTTATCTCCCCTGGTGGAGGAGTTGCGCCGGCTGCTGGACGGGAGGGACGCAGCATGAGGAATACCTATGCCGCCCGCCTCGCCGAAATCCGCAGCGACCGCAGACCGTCCAGCCTTAAACGGCGCAGGGGAGAAGATGAATTCGAGCGCCAAGCCATGGCGTGCGCGGTCAAAATCGTGCGCGAGATGTCCCAGGAAAAGCTCAACAATCCCGATCCCCGCCGGCACCGGCTGGACCGGCAGAGCGGCGGGACGCTGGCCTACAAGCCCACGTCGCGAACCAAGCATCTGTTTCGATGGTGGTTAAGCTGAGACCGCCAAATTCCCACAACGCCCCGCCCGGTTCGCCTGGCGGGGCTTTCCGTTGTCCCTACCGCCTGCGTAGCCTGCGCCTCTTGCCGCCCTCCTTCGGATGAAGGCGGAAATACTCGTCGATGGCGGCATTCCATTCCGCAATGTCCCGATCGCTCAGAAGATGCTGGTTGAGTTCGCTCACCATGAGGCCCGTTCGCTCATAGGCGAAGATGAGTTCGTCGGGGATGCCGGCCGCCTTCAAAACCTCCAGCATCTCCCTTTGAAGCCTTTCGGGATCGATGGGCTGGGGCGTATCGGCGTCAGGGTCGAAGAGGACGGGATCATTGGGTTCGGGCTCCCGGCCAAACTTCTCCACGAACGCCTTACGGTTCTCCTCCATGGCCTCCTGAATGGTGGGCAGGCGCCCTTTCTTCATGCTGGCCTCCCATAACGTTGCCAGCATTCCAGAACAGGGCACCGGTCAGCGCCAACAAGCATCCGAGGTAGATCGGCCGATAGGGAAGGGTATTCGGGGAAGGCACGTGACCAATGGCACAATGGTCTGAGGCGCTAACCGGCGCCTGCGCAAACGCCTTCGCCGTCATTCGCGGTAAGCCATCGAAAGAGGATGGTGCGGTGGATGGGACAAATCCCGAAGGCGGCCTAGGAGGCGCGCAAAGCCTAGGGAAATGGCGGAGGGGGCGGGATTCGAACCCGCGCATGGGGTTTACCCCCATGGACGGTTTAGCAAACCGTTGGTTTCAGCCACTCACCCACCCCTCCGCGGCGGCGGCCTTGCGGGACCGCCTTGGCTGGACGGACGTTTCTAACGGAAAGGGCGGGGGGCGTCAATTGCCCATCGTTCGCGTGTTCGCGGGCCCATCACGGCACCGCCATGCCTTTCTGGACGGCCGGACGGGCGCCGATGGCCTCGTACCAGCGGCGCACGTTGGGAAAATCGGCCAAGTCGATGCCTTGCCATTCCTGGAGCAGGCACCACGGCCAGATGGCCATGTCGGCGATGGAATAGTCCTCGGCCACGTACTCAACCTCGGCCAGGCGCCGATCCAGCACGCCGTAGAGGCGGCGGGTTTCCTTGGTGTAGCGCTCGATGGCGTAAGGCACTTTTTCGGGGGCGAAATGGCGGAAATGGTGGGTCTGGCCGAACATGGGCCCGACGCCGCCCATCTGGAACATCAGCCATTGCAGCACCGCCATCCGTCTGCGCGCATCCGCGGGCAGGAAACACCCCGTCTTTTCCGCCAGGTAGATCAGGATGGCGCCCGACTCGAATACGGTGATGGGGCGCCTATCGGGGCCGTCCTGGTCGATGATGGCCGGGATCTTGCCGTTCGGGTTGATCGCCAGATAATCGGGCGTGCATTGCTCGCCCTTGGTGATGTCGATGGGATGGGCGATGTAGGGGAGGGCCGTTTCCTCCAGCATGATCGAGACCTTGCGGCCGTTGGGCGTTCCCCAGGTGTACAGGTCGATCATTGGATATCCCTCCTGTCGTACGGCTCGCGCGAAGATTAGCAGGCGTCAGTGGCGGTTGACGAGCCCGCCGAAGGTCTGGCATCCTCGCCGCCATGAGTCATTGCAACCCGATCCGCCCGCTGCTCCTTACCGGCCCGGTGTCGTAACACGACGCCGGGGAGAACGTGTTTCGCAGCGCAAGCGTCAAGGTCGGGTTCCATGATCGTCACCATCGCCATAGCCGCCGTCACCGCGTGCCGTCCCAAGGGCGGACGTTCTCTGCGACTTAGCCGCGGTCGCCGGGCCTGAACCCAGCGGCGCCCCGGTGGCCGTATCCCTGGCCGCAATGCCCATCGCACGAGACGACGAAAGGACGACCGGCCATGATGACCGCCGCTCGCAAGTACCGCCCCTATCCCGCCATCCGCCTGCCCGACCGCACATGGCCGGACGCCTCCATAACCAAGCCGCCGGTCTGGTGCAGCGTCGATCTGCGCGACGGCAACCAGGCGCTGATCGATCCCATGGGCACCGAAAGCAAGATGCGCCTGTGGACGACCCTGGTGGGGATGGGGTTCAAGGAGATCGAGGTGGGCTTCCCGGCCGCTTCGCAGACCGATTACGACTTTGTCCGCCATCTGATCGAAGGCGGGCACATCCCCGACGACGTCACCATCCAGATCCTGACCCAATCCCGCGAAGAGCTGATCCGCCGCAGCTTCGAAGCCCTGGAGGGGGCCAAGCGGGCGATCATCCATCTCTACAACTCGACGTCCGAGGTGCAGCGCCGCGTGGTGTTCGGATTGGACCGCCAAGGCTGCATCGATCTGGCCCTGAAGGGGACCGGCCTGATCCGCGAACTGTCGGCACGCCGTGCCGACGGCGAGGTGATGTTCCAATATTCGCCCGAAAGCTACACGGGGACCGAGCCCGATTTCGCCGTGGCCGTCGTCGAGGCGGTGGCGGAAGGCTGGGGCGCCGGGCCGGGCCGGAAGATGATCTGCAACCTGCCGGCCACGGTGGAGATGTCGACCCCCAACGTTTACGCCGACAGCGTCGAGTGGTTCGCCCGAACCGTGAAGGGGCGCGAGCGCCTGATCCTGTCGGTTCATCCGCACAACGACCGCGGCACGGCCGTGGCGGCCGCCGAACTGGCCGTGTTGGCCGGCGCCGAGCGGGTGGAAGGCACCCTGTTCGGCAACGGCGAGCGCACCGGCAACGTGGACGTCTGCACGCTGGCCTTGAACATGGTCACCCAAGGCGTCGATCCCGGCCTGGACGTGTCCGACATCGATGCCGTGCGGAGTGTGGCGGAGGACGTCACCAAGCTGCCGGTGCATCCGCGCCACCCTTATGCCGGGTCGCTGGTCTACACCGCCTTTTCCGGCTCGCACCAGGATGCCATCAACAAGGGCTTCGCCGCCCGCCGCAAAGCCAACGACGAAACCTGGGAGGTGCCGTACCTGCCCATCGACCCGGCCGATGTGGGCCGCACCTACGAGGCCGTGATCCGCATCAACAGCCAGTCCGGCAAGGGCGGGGTGGCCCATGTCCTGGAGCGGGATTACGGCCTGCAATTGCCGCGTTCCCTTCAGGTCGAATTCGCCAAAATCGTGCAGGCGCGCGCCGATTCCGCCGGGCGGGAGCTGACCCCGGCCGAGATCATCAGTGCTTTCGCCGACACCTATTTCGTCTCCGGCCGGCTCCAGGTGGCGGATTACGCCACGTCGCCCGGCGGTCACGGAACGCGGGCGCTGACGGCCGTCATCCTGGACGACGGGGTCGAGAAGACCATCCAGGGGACGGGCAACGGCCCGGTGGACGCCTTCGTCCACGCGCTGTCCCAGGACCTTGGGATCGCGGTCGCCGTCCGCGATTACCACGAGCATGCCATCGGCGGCGGGTCCGAGGCCCAGGCGGCCTGTTACGTCGCGGTGCAGGCAGCGGACGGTCCGGTCGTCCACGGCGCCGCCCGCCACGCCAACGTGACCCTGGCGGCCCTGATGGCGGTGGCGGGCGCCGTCAACCGGATGCGACGCCAAGGATGAGGGGCGGGGAAAATCCGCCGGCAGGGGGTGTTGCCGGCCTTGCCGGCGGATTTTCCGCCGTCAAACCGGCAGGGGTATGAGAAATGCGGGCTAAGGCTGGGCCTTAGGGCCCTGTTCCTTCTGCGCGTCCTTGCCGACCGCGCGCTTGGACTTGCGGATGTCTTCGGGCAGGTGTGTCCGCATCGGGCCGGTGATGCCGGGATAGGCCGCCAAGGCGTCGCGCGCCGCCGCCGCATCGTCGGTCACCGTTACCTGCGCCGGCTGGCGGCGGGCATCAAGGACGAAGTCGCCGGCATAGGTCACCTCGCCGGCGGTGACGGTGGTGGCCCAGGCATGGCCGGCCAGGGGCTGGCTGGCTCCGGCGCGTTTGTCTTCGATCCACCGGAACTGGCGCAGCGACCACAGCCCGGCGGGCACCCGCCAAACGACGAAGCGGTGCTGCCCGGGTTGGAGATGGTCGGGAAACGGGATGTCGTGGCGGATGGCGTAGCTGTCCAGATCGGTCGGGTCGCGTTCGGCAAGCCAGGTGACCTTGCCGACGATTCCCTCATCGCCGGGGCGAATGCCCTCGATGGTCACGCCATAGATCAGGATGCCCTCATGGTCGCCCATGGCGACGGTCTTGCCGGGACGGAGGGCTTCGGCGTCGTGGGGGCCCATCAGGCTGCAGCCCGCGAGCATCAGCGCGGACGCAAGGGCAAGGATGATGCGCACGTCGGGTCTCCCGGCCGAAGATCGGAGCGACGATGGTAGCCAACTCGGGCCCGCCCGGCTAGGATCGAGACCACGTCCGGCGGTTCTTGTTATGCGGCATCAGGGCATGTTGTCATCCCGAGGGAGCGGAGCGACTGAGGGATCATTCACGCGGCGGTGCCGGAAAGATCCCTTCCGTAATGGGCCGTTTGGTGTCAATCCCCCGAGTGATGTTCCTCGTCGCCGGCATCATGCTTCCGTCCGTGGTCGGCATGCGGCCGCCACACCATGCCATCAGATTGAA
>JAJZVW010000007.1:0-24931 GCA_021847015.1 Pseudomonadota bacterium
GATCGGCAGATGGCAACCCGTGTCATCATTCCCGCTGCGACTGCACCTGATTGCGCGCCGCAATTGCAAGAAACCTCTCTCTGGCCCACGCCCTAGTGCACCGACACATTCGGAAGGTGCACCGACCTTCCGAATGTGTCGGTGCACAATTCCTTGATTTTGTGGGCCGATTCACCCGACAAAAGGTTCAAGCCTTTGAACCTTTTGTCGGGATCGGACCACTAGCCTGGATTTCTCACTTGGGTTACCGATCAGGGCGCCACGAATCCCATGGCGTCGCGCAGGCGGGCGTGGGTCCTGGCGGCGATCGAGCGGGCGCGCTCGGCACCCTGGCGCAGAATGGCTTCCAGGTAATCCTTGGACTCGGTCAGTCCGGCGTAGCGGGCCTGGACCGGCTCCAGCGCGGCGACGGCCCGCTCCACCAGCGCCTTCTTGAGCTTGCCATAGCCCTGGCCGTGGAATTCGGCCTCGATCTCTTCGCGCGACTGGCCCGACAGCACTTGATAGAGGTCGAGCAGATTGCGCACGCCGGGGCCGGCATGGTCGAAGCGGGCCTCGTTGGCGGAATCGGTCTGGGCGCTCATGATCGCCTTCTTGATGTCCGAGGGCGCGTCCAAGAGGCCGATGGCGTGGCCTTTCTTGGTCTCGGCGATGCTTTTCGACATCTTCACGGTGGGATCGTCCAGCCCCATCACGCGCGCGCCGGCCGGCGGGATCATCGGCTCGGGGATCACCAGGCCGGCGCCCGGGAACATGGTGTTGACCCTCTGGGCAAGGTCGCGGGTGAACTCGATGTGCTGCTTCTGGTCCTCCCCCACCGGCACCTTGTGGGTATCGTAGAGCAGGATGTCGGCGGCCATCAGCACCGGATAATCCAACAGGCCGGTGCCGACCGATTCGTTGCTGCCGGCCTTGGCCTTGAACTGGGTCATGCGGTAGAGCCACCCCAAGGGCGCCAGGCAGTTGAGCAGCCAGGCCGCCTGGGAATGCTCGGCCACGTGGGATTGCAGGAAGATGGTGGACTTGGCCGGGTCGATGCCGCAAGCCAGATAGAGCGCCGCCACCTCCAGGGTCTTGGCGCGGAACTGCTTGGGGTCCACCGCCTCGGGAATGGTCACCGCGTGGAGATCGACGACGCAGAAGATGTTGTCGTAGGAATCCTGGTGCTCGGCCCACTGTTTGATGGCGCCGACGTAATTGCCGATGTGGAGCTTGCCCGTGGGCTGCACGCCCGAAAACACCCGCTGCTTCTGCCCGACCGTCACGGTCCCTCTCCTTCTGATGTCCATCCCTGTCGTCCCGACCGAACAATGCGGGCGGAGGACCTTTCACGCACCCTGCCTGAAAGATCCCTCGCCGACGCTCGGGATGACGTCCCGGGGAGGCCCACAAGGCTGTCTAGATACCGCCAACGCCCTGCGAAATCCAGCCAATCGAGGGAATGCGCGCGGCGCCCCATCACGCCCCCCGTGCTTATCGGCTGGAAAGATGGCGGCCTTCGTATTAAACAGTCCGTTCCGATCCCGAATGCCCAAAGGACGCCCGTGAAAGCCGCCGTCATCGTCTTCCCCGGCTCCAACTGCGACCGCGACGTCGCGGTCGCGCTGGAGGCCAGCATGGGCGCGAAGCCGCACATGGTCTGGCATCGCGACACCGAACTGCCCGCCGTCGACCTGGTGGTCGTGCCCGGCGGCTTCTCCTATGGCGATTACCTGCGCTGCGGCGCCATGGCGGCGCACTCGCCGGTCATGCGCGAGGTCAAGGCGCGCGCCGCCAAGGGGATGCGGGTGCTGGGCATCTGCAACGGCTTCCAGATCCTCACCGAGGCGGGCCTGCTGCCGGGCGTGCTGATGCGCAACCGCGACCTCAAGTTCATCTGCCGCGACGTGCATCTCAGGGTCGAGAACGACCGCACCGATTTCTGCCGGCTCTACCGCACCGGCGACGTGGTGCGCTTCCCCATAGCCCATGCCGAGGGCAATTACTCCGTGGATCCGCGCACGCTGCGCGACATGGAGGACAACGGCCAGATCGCCTTCCGCTATTGCGGACCGGACGGCGGCGTGGACGCGGCGGCCAACCCCAACGGCGCGCTGGGCAACATCGCCGGGATCACCAACGAGCGCCACACCGTGCTGGGCCTGATGCCCCATCCCGAGCGGCTGGCGGACGAGGGCCTGGGCGGTTCCGACGGCCGCCTCATGTTCGATTCCCTGGTGGAGGCGCTGTCGTGAGCACCCAGATCACCCCCGAGACCGTCGCCGCCCACGGCATCACGCCGGACGAGTACAAGCTGATCCTCGACATCATGGGCCGCGAGCCCAACATCACCGAGCTTGGCATCTTCTCGGTGATGTGGTCCGAGCATTGCTCGTACAAATCCTCGAAGAAGTGGCTGAAGACCCTGCCGACCGAGGCCCCGTGGGTCATCTGCGGCCCGGGCGAGAACGCGGGCGTCATCGACATCGGCGACGGCCAGGCGGTCATCTTCAAGATGGAAAGCCACAACCACCCCAGCTTCATCGAACCCTACCAGGGCGCGGCGACCGGCGTGGGCGGCATCCTGCGCGACGTCTTCACCATGGGCGCGCGCCCCATCGCCAACATGAACGCGCTGCGCTTCGGCGAACCCAAGCATCCCAAGACCCGCCATCTGGTGGCCGGCGTCGTCGCCGGCATCGGCGGCTACGGCAATTGCGTAGGCGTGCCCACCGTCGGCGGCGAGACCAATTTCCATCCCAGCTACAACGGCAACATCCTGGTCAACGCCATGACCGTGGGTCTGGCCGACAAGGACCGCATCTTCTATTCGGCCGCCGCCGGCGTGGGCAACCCGGTGGTCTATGTGGGCTCGAAGACCGGGCGCGACGGCATCCACGGCGCCACCATGGCCTCGGCCGAGTTCGACGAGAAGTCCGAGGAGAAGCGTCCCACCGTCCAGGTCGGCGACCCCTTCACCGAGAAGCTCTTGATCGAGGCCTGCCTGGAGCTGATGGCCACCGATGTCATCGTCGCCATCCAGGACATGGGCGCCGCCGGCCTCACCTCGTCCTCGTTCGAGATGGCGTCCAAGGGCGGCCTGGGCGTCGATCTGGACCTGGATCTGGTGCCCATGCGCGAGCAGGGCATGAGCGCCTACGAGATCATGCTGTCCGAAAGCCAGGAACGCATGCTGATGATCCTCAAGCCCGGCAAGGAGGACGTCGCGCGCGCCATCTTCGAGAAGTGGGAACTGGATTTCGCCATCATCGGCCGCCTGACCGACACGGGCCGCATGGTGCTCAAGCGCCACGGCGCGGTGGTGGCCGATCTGCCCATCGACCCGCTGGCCCAGGCCTCGCCCGAATACGACCGTCCGTGGGTGACGCCCGAAAAGCGCCCCGTGGTGGATTCGGCCAGCATCGCCGATCACGACCCCATCGACGCGCTCAAGACCCTGATCGCCTGTCCCGACCTCGCCTCGAAGCGGTGGATTTGGGAGCAGTACGACCACATGGTGCTGTGCGACACCGCGCAGCGCCCCGGCGGCGACGCCGCGGTGGTGCGCGTCCACGGCACGAAAAAGGCCATCGCCATCACCACCGACGTGACGCCACGCTATTGCCTGGCCGATCCCTACGAGGGCGGCCGCCAGGCGGTGGCCGAGGCCTACCGCAACCTGTCGGCGGTGGGAGCCCTGCCGCTGGCGGTGACCGACAACCTCAATTTCGGCAATCCCCAGAAGCCCGAGATCATGGGCCAGATCGTCGAGGCCATCCGCGGCATGGGCCAGGCCTGCCGCGAGCTGGACTTCCCCGTGGTGTCGGGCAACGTGTCCCTCTACAACGAGACCCAGGGCACCGCCATCCTGCCCACCCCCACCATCGGCGGGGTCGGCCTGCTGGCCGACGTCGGCACCATGGCCACCCTGGCGTTCAAGGCGGCCGGCCATTCCATCGTGCTGCTGGGCGAGACCAAGGGCTGGCTGGGCGCCTCGCTATACCTGCGCGAGGTGTGCGGCCGCGAGGACGGCGCCCCGCCGCCGGTCATGCTCCACCGCGAGCGCCGGGCCGGCGAACTGGTGCGCCGGTTGATCGGCGACGGCCAGGTGGCGGCCTGCCACGACGTTTCCGACGGCGGCGTGCTGGTGGCGGTGGCGGAAATGGCCATAGCCTCGGACCGCCTCATCGGCGCCACTCTGGACGCCCCCCACACCGTGGCACTGACGGCGTGGTGCTTCGGCGAGGATCAGGGGCGCTACGTGCTGGAGGTGGGCGACGACGACCTCGCCATGGTGCTGGAAGCGGCGGCCGAGCACGACGTCGCCGCCCGTGTCATCGGCCGCACCGGCGGCCCAGCCATCGGCGTCGGCGGCCAGGCGGTGGCGGTCGAGGAATTGAAGGCCCGCAACGAAGGCTGGCTCCCCGCCTTCATGGGCGGCGAGATCGCGCAGCACTAAGCTCCATCGGGCCGGGCGGCCTCGCCTTGCGACCAGACGATACGCGGTATGAATCTAGAGCTGTTCCGGCTAAGCTGGAACAGCTCTAGAAGCCAAGGAGATGCATTATGCCGATGGAAGCCCATGACATCGAACGCATGATCCGGGACGCCATCCCCGACGCCAAGGTGGTGATCGAGGACCTGCGCGGCGACGGCGACCATTACTCCGCCCTGGTGGTGTCGGGATCCTTCCGTGGCAAGAGCCGCGTCCAGCAGCACCAGATGGTCTACGCCGCCCTGCAAGGCCGCATGGGCGGCGAGCTGCACGCGCTGGCATTGCAGACCGCAACGCCGGAGAGCGCGCCGGATTACGCGCGGGAGTAAGCGCCCCTTTGGGGGCATGGCGCCGCAACCTGGCCCGGCGAACTCGATTTGGCCCCGGATGCGATGTATCGCGAGATTGATGCGCGGGGGGAATGGACATTGGCCTGAGGCGCGAGCTTCCTTAATCAAACAAAATCGGCAGCATCACCGCCCCAATGACCACCGCCCCCGACCCCAGCCGCAAGGGCGCCGCCGCCGCCCTGGGCGCGTTTCTGATCTGGGGCTGTTTCGGCCTCTATTTCAAGGCGCTCTCCGCCCTGCCCGCCGCCGAGGTGCTGGCCCACCGCATCCTGGGCGGCGCCGTCTTCGCCTTCTTGGCGCTGGCCGCCACCGGCCAGGCCGCCCAGGTGCGGACCATCCTGCGCGACCGGGCGTTGCTGCGGCCGCTCATGGGCTCGGCTGTAGCCATCGCCGTCAACTGGGGCGTCTACATCTGGGCGGTGGCCAACGGCCGCGCCCTGGACGCCAGCATGGGCTATTTCATCTTTCCCCTGGTATCGGTGCTGCTGGCCCGAATCTTCCTGGGCGAGACGCTGTCCCGCCGCCAATGGTTGGCGGTGGCCGTGGTGGCGGCGGGCGTGGGGTGGATGGTGGTACGCGGCCCTGGGTTGCCCTGGGTGGCATTGGTCTTGGGGGTCAGCTTCGGCGCCTATGGCCTGTTGCGCAAGACCGTCCCGGTTCAGGCGCTGGCCGGCCTGTTCGTCGAGGCCTTGGTTCTGGCCCCGCCCGCCGCGCTCTATCTGCTCCAGGCCGGCGGTGGCGCGGCGCCCTCGGCCGACGGCGTCACCATCGGGCTTCTCGCCGTGGCCGGGCCGGTGACCGCCATCCCCTTGGCCCTGTTCGCCTATGGGGCGCGGCGGCTGCGGCTCTCCACCCTGGGGCTCATGATGTACGTCAATCCCACCGTCCAGATGTTGGTGGCAGTAGTCGTCCTGCGCGAGCGCTTCACCTCCGCCTACGGGGTCGCCTTCGCCGCCATCTGGGGCGGCCTTGTCCTCTATTCGTGGCCGGCCGGGTTGCGCTACCCTGTTGCGCCGCGGGCTCCGCGGGCTTAGATTGAATTCGTTCCAATTTTCACAGCGAGCTGCCTCCCATGAGCAATCCGGTCTTCGAACGCATCAAACAGGACATCACCGAGAACGACGTCGTGCTTTACATGAAGGGCACGCCCATGTTCCCGCAATGCGGCTTCTCGGCCGCGGTGGTACAGGTGCTCAGCGATCTGGGCGTCAAGTTCAAGGGCGTGGACATCCTGGTCGATCCGTCCCTGCGCGACGGCATCAAGCAGTTCTCGAACTGGCCGACCCTGCCCCAGCTCTACATCAAGGGCGAATTCGTCGGCGGTTGTGACATCGTCCGCGAAATGGCCGCCAAGGGCGAGCTTCAGCAGGTGCTGAAGGACAAGGCCGTCGCCTTCCAGGGCTGATTTTTCGGCTGTCATCCCGAGAGAGCGGAGCGACCGAGGGATCTTTCACGCGCAGGTGCCTGGAAGATTCCTCGCCTTCGGCTCGGAATGACAACGAGGGATGCGACGCGAGCCGAGCATTGAACAGCCCTGAGGCTACGGCTTATCCCGCCACACCGTCGAGAAACGCGGCGATCATCGGATCGGAGCGCAGGCGCGCGATGTCGTCCGTTGCCGGCAGGCACGGTTTGTCCCGTTCCGCATTGACCATGCACAGGAAGCCGAGCGGCTCGCCGCGGGTGGCGCGGAACTGGTGCCAGGTCCAGGGGGGCACCGTCACCAGATCGTAGGGCTTCACCGGACGCACCGCCTCGCCCAACAGGCAATGGCCATGGCCGCGCAGGATCATCACCGCGTGGACGTGCTGGTGCCGCTCCAGCGTCGAATAGCCCCCCGCCGCCATTTCGAAATAGCGCAGCTCGCAGCCCATGCCGGCCTCGGCGAACAACACCTGGCGGGTGATGGCCTTGAACGGCGCCGCACCGTCCTCCTTGTAGGCCAACAGATCGACGCCGTCCCAGCGGAAGCCGTCCCGGAACGGGCGGAAATCGTCATCGGCCATGGCAGTGCACCGTGCGGGTGAAGGCGGCGGTCTCCTCGGTCAGGCGCTCGCGGGCGGCGAGCAGACCGCCGCCGATCAGCAGCATGACGTCAGAGCCGTAGAAATCGAGCATGGCCGGCACCCGGTCGGCGGTCATGCCGCCCGCAGGCACCGGCAGGCAGGGAGCCAAGCCGTGCCACGCGCCCCGGGCGGCGTCGGCCAGCGAGCGGCAGGTATCGGGGGTATACGAAAACCGCCCGCCATGATTGGGGAACACGGTCGCGTCCGCGCCCAGCAGCCGGAACAATCGCCCCAGCAGCAAGGGCGGCGCCACACGGGCGGCACCGGCCATGGCCGGGTGGGCGAGGAAGGCGACATCCGGATAGGCACGGGTCAGGGCGTGGAAGCTGGGCACACCGAGGATCATCGGCGCCGCCAGCACCGTGTCGATGCCCTCGGCGACAGCCACCTCCAGTTGCCGGCGCAGGCGATCGAGGTCCCCGGACAGGCTGGGGGCGTAGCGGGTGGCTCCGCCGGTGGCCGCGTTCGCCTCGCGCACCTTGGCCGCGCAGGCCCGCACCCTGCCGGCGAAGGGGCTGTAGGATTGGTCGGCCAGCCCGTGGTCGTCCTTGATGACGTCCACACCGCCCAGCGCCAGCCTTCCGGCGATGTCCGCCAACGCTTGCGGCGGCAACCCCTGCGGCTTCAAGGCCGAGCAGGTCAGCGCCCGCCCCTCGGCCCGGGCGCGGCGGCGCAGGCCGGCGATGCCGTGGTTGGGACCGCCGAATGCGCGGGCGAAATCGGCCGGCAAGTCCACGTCCGCCAGCCGCACGTCGTCGTGGATCGAGGTGTTGCCGAACAGCATGTTCAGCAACTGCCCGGCTTCGGCCCCGGTGGTGGCGGTGGCCAGCGCCACCCGCACCGAGAACGCGCCGCCGCCCAAATCGGCGATGTCTTCGACCCGGCCCACCACCTCGGCCAGGACATAAGGGTCGTCGATGGCCTCGGGCGGCATCTCGACGCTCTGCTCGACGGCGATGGCCTGCGCGCGCGCCGTGATATCGGCGGCCCGGGCGGTCACGTGGTAGGTGGCGATAAGCGCCGAGGTCAATGTCCCGCTCCGCGAAATTCCGGAGCGGGACATCCTAGGAACATTCCGTCCCGCGGGCAATCGGGCGATGGGGCCCGTTCACCGCATAGTGCCCGAAAGCCCCCTCGGCCGCGCTTGGGGTGACAGCCCCGTTTTTTTTCCGCCGTTCCGAGCGGGCTCCGGGGATAAGGACCTGTTGGCGCGCGATACGCGGAAGGATCAGCGCCCGCGCGGATGCTTGCGGGCGCCGTTGGCGGGGGACGATCCGCCCGGGCCGCCGGCCGGCCTGGGGCCGCCGCCGTGCGAGGGATTGCCGCCGCCCGTCCGGGGACGTCCGGCGGGTGCCCGCCCGCCCTTGGGCTGGGCGTAGAGACGCGCCACCGCCTCGGCATGGTAGTCGTGGCCGTCGTCCACCGGCACTGGCATCCGCGTCGCCCGCTCGATAGCCTTGAGATAGGCCACTTCGTCGGCGTCGCACAGGGACAGCGCGATGCCGTCGGCACCGGCGCGCGCCGTGCGGCCGATGCGGTGGACGTAGCTTTCGGGCTCGTTGGGAAGCTCGTAGTTGATGACGTGGGTGATGCCGTCGATGTCGATGCCGCGCGCGGCGATGTCGGTCGCCACCAGCGCCCGCACCCGCCCGTCGCGGAAGTCGTTGAGCGCGCGCTGGCGGGCGTTCTGCGACTTGTTGCCGTGGATGGCGTCGGCCGACACACCGCTTTTCTGAAGCTGCTCGGCGACCCGGTTGGCGCCGTGCTTGGTGCGGGTGAAGACGATGGCGCGGCTAACCCCCTGGCCGCGCAAGAGCTCCACCAGCAGATCGCGCTTGTCGGCGCGCTCCACGAACATCACCTTCTGCTCGATCCGCTCGGCGGTGGTGGCCGGCGGGGTGATCTCGACCCGGGCGCAATCCTTGGCCAGGATGCCGCCGGCCAAATCGGCCACCGCGTCGGGCATGGTGGCAGAGAACAGCAGGTTCTGGCGCTGGCGCGGCAACCGGGCCAGGATTTTCCGCACATCGCGGATGAAGCCCATGTCGAGCATGCGGTCGGCCTCGTCGAGAACGAAGACCTCGACGGAGTCCAGGCGGGCGTGGCCCTGGTCCATCAAATCCAGCAGCCGGCCGGGGGTGGCCACCAGGATGTCCAGCCCGCGCAGGAGGACCTGGACCTGCGGGTTCTGGCCGACCCCTCCGAAGATCACCGAGCGCTTCAGGGGCACATGGCGGCCATAGGTGGCGAAGCCCTCGCCGATCTGGACGGCCAGTTCACGGGTGGGGGTGAGGATCAGCGCCCGCATGGATTTGGGCGCGGCGTGGCGCTTGCTTTCGTTCAGGCGGTGCAGGATCGGCAAAGCGAAGGCGGCGGTTTTGCCGGTTCCGGTCTGCGCCACGCCCAGCACGTCGCTTCCCCCCAGCAGATGGGGGATGGCGGCGGCCTGGATGGGGGTGGGAGTGGTGTAGCCTTCGGCCGCGACGGCACGCTGGATGGGCTCGATCAGCCCGAGTTCGGAAAACAGAGTCATTGAGGGGATGGTGCTTTCAAGCGGTGTCCACACCCGGACGTCCGCTTGGGGCGCGCCACGGGGGACGGGTTCATGGGCGCCCGTGGGGCACGCGACCAGCGGGATGGGAATGTGGAAGTCTCAGGACACGGCGGCCCTGGGGCCACCTGCGCGCAATCGCGGAGACGTTCGCGGGCGTCAGGCCCGCAGACCGCGCTTATAACAGGCGCGCGCCGGGGGGTCAACACCGGCGCTTGCACCAGCGGTTCTCATTATGCGCCCTTGCTCGCGTTGTCATCCCGACCGAGCGCGAGCGAGCGGAGGGATCTTTCGCGCGAAAATGCCCGAAAGATCCCTCCGCTCGCTCGGGACAATGAAAAAAACCATAATGAGAACCGCTGAGCTTGCATCCAGGGCCACAAATGCCTGGCGCCTTGTGATGAGAGTGATTATCATACGCATCATCGAAGCCAAGCCCCGGCCCCCGCCATGTACCTCTGCCTCTGCCACGCCCTCACCGACCGCCAGGTGCGCGCCGCCATCGAAGAGGGCGGAGCCGGCGGAACCGCCGAGGTTTACCGCCGCCTGGGCTGCACGCCCCGTTGCGGCAAGTGCGTGCCGTTCGTGCGCGCGATGGTGAAAGCCGCCCACGGGGAAAAGGGGGCAGGCTGCGGCTGCGGCTGCACCTGCGTCGAGACAGCCGGCTAGTCCGGTCGTCACCCTGGCATCCGCCCGCGGCTGGCCCCACGTTCAGACCGGAGCCCGCGAACGGCCCAGCGGAAGGGAACCCCCATGCGCGGCGACGCCACCGTCCTTGCCCACCTCAACACCTGCCTCAAGAACGAGTTGACGGCGATCAACCAGTACTTCGTGCATGCCCGCACCATGCAGAGCTGGGGCTATGACGACCTCGGCAAGCACGAATACGATGAATCCATCGAGGAGATGAAGCACGCGGACACGCTGATCAAGCGCATCCTTTTCCTGGAAGGGCTGCCCAACCTCCAGGACCTCGGCAAGCTGCTCGTCGGAGAGAACGTCCCCGAGATTCTCGCCAACGACCTCCAGATTGAACGCGCGTCCCGCGACGACCTCCTGGCCGCGGTCGGCGTCTGCGAGGGGGTGAACGACTATGTCAGCCGCCATCTGCTGCGCGAAATCCTGAGCGAGACCGAAGACCACATCGACTGGCTTGAAACGCAGCTCGACCTGATCCGCGACATCGGCCTGCCCAATTATCTGCAATCGGGCATGTGAGCCGTTCGGGCGCGTTGCCCCGCCGGAGGGTTCGCGTTAAACCACACCCCATGGATTTCCCCGTCCCCTCCCCGCGCCGCTGGTACGCCCTGCTGGCCCTGCCGCCGCTGATGTGGGCGGGCAACGCCCTGATCGGACGGGCGCTGGTGGGGGAGATTCCGCCGTTGGCGCTCAGCTTCTGGCGGTGGGTGGTGGCCCTGGCCCTGCTCACCCCCTTCACCCTGGGCGACGTCCTGGCGCACCGCCGTGTGCTGGTGGCCCATTGGCGGGTTCTGGTGGCGATGGGCGTGCTGTCGATCACCGCCTACAACAGCCTGCTCTACCTCGCGGTCCAGACCACCACCGCCATCAACGCCACCCTGGTCGGCGCGTCGATGCCGCTGATGATCCTCGTCCTCGGCCGGTTCCTGTTGAACGAGGCCATCACCTTGGGCCAACTCGGCGGCATCCTGCTGTCCCTGGCCGGGCTGGTGCTGATCGTCACCCACGGCGAGCCGGCGCGTCTGGCCGCGCTGACCGTTACCGCCGGCGACGGCTTCATGCTGCTGGCCACCTTCAGTTGGGCGCTCTATTCGGTGATGCTGAAGCGCTGGCCGGTCCCGGTAGGAGGGCCGACCTTGCTGACGGTGCTGATCGCCATCGGGGTGACCGGCATCCTGCCCTTCTATGTGTGGGAACTGCGCCACGGCTCGCGCCTGGCCGGAGGATGGCACGCCATCGGCGCCATCCTCTACACCGCCGTGTTCGCCTCCCTGGCGGCCTATTCCCTGTGGAATCGCGGTGTCGCCGCGCTCGGCGCCTCAATCGCCGGCCAATACTCCAATCTGGTGCCGGTATTCACCGCCGTCCTCGGCGTCACCCTCCTGGGCGAACCGTTCCGCTGGCATCACGCCTTGGCCGCCGCCCTGATCTTCCTCGGCATCTTTCTGGCCGGCCGGGGCCGGCGCGTTCGACGCAAGGTCGCGCTTGACGGACCTCCTTGCGTCGGATAGCGTCACCCCATCCTAAAGTTTTACATCAAACGGTTGTTGAAATGGGTTTCCTGAAGTCCGACGCATCCAGGGTGGGCGACACCGTTTTCCGGCTGGCCGTCCTGGGGATCGTCTACGGAGCGGGAATCCTGTTCGCCGTCGCGTTCTCCCCGGCGCTTGGGTTCGACGTCGCTCCGCGCGCGCCCATCGTCGAGCACACGGTCTCGGCCCACGGCTGAGGCCGCTGGTTCGTCCTATTCGGTGGCGAGCCCGGCCAAACCGGCGAAAGCCGGCTGCGGGTGGACGATCAGCCACGTGGGAATGGCCTCGAGGTACGGCCGGAAGCGGCCCTTATCCTCGAAGCGGTCGCGGAACGCCGAAGCGGCGAAGGCTTCGACCATGCGCGGCAGAATTCCACCGGCGACGTACACGCCGCCCCGGGCACCCAAGGTCAGGGCCAGATTTCCCGCCACGGTCCCCAGCATGCCGAAGAAGATGCCGAGAGCCTCCCCACTGATCGGGCAGGTCCCGTCAACGGCGCGCTGGGATATGGTTTCCGGCGTCTTGTGGACGGCCTGCCGGCCGTTCACGGCGGCCACCGCTTCGTAGACGTTGACCAGCCCCGGGCCGGATAGGACCCGCTCGGCCGAAACATGGCCGCCGCGGCGGCGCAGCCACGAGAGAATGGCAGCCTCCTTGTCGTCGGCCGCCGCCATGGTGACGTGCCCGCCCTCGCTGGCCAGCGGCACCCACCGACCGTCCGCCGCCGGCACCAGCGCCGACACGCCGAGTCCCGTGCCCGGCCCCAGCGCCGCCATCGGCGCGGCGGCGGCCTTTTCGCCACCGCCCACCTTCACCAGATCGCGCGCGGCCAGATGAGGGATGGAAAGCGCGACCGCGGTGAAATCGTTTACCACGTGCAGGCGCTCCAGGCCGAGGGCCCGTTCGACATCCCCGATGGAAAAATCCCACTGGGAATTGGTGAAGGCGACCCGGTCCCCGAGGATGGGCGAGGCGATGGCGAAAGCGGCCCGTTCGGGCCGCCCGCTCCCGTCCATCGCCCGCAGATAGGCCTCGGCGGCTTCCGCCGGCCCGACGTAGTCGCTGCACCGGAGAATGACGACGTTGGCCGGCTCCTCACCCTTGCGCACCAGGGCGAAGCGGACATGCGTGCCGCCGATGTCGGCAATCAGCGCGGGTTTGTCGCTCATGGCTCGCCATCCACTCTGTCGTCAACCGTTTTCGCCGGCGCCCTCGGACACCAGCGCATTGTAAAGGTTCGCATAGCGCTCGGCCGAACGGCGCCAACTGAAATCCTGGGCAACGCAGGTGTCCTGGATGGTCCGCCATTCCTCCTTGTTCCGGAACAGGGCCAGCGCACGCTCCACGCACCATTGGAAGGCGCCGGGATTGGCGTGTTCGAAGACGAAGCCCGTGGCCGTCTGGGTCATCAGACTGTCGTAGGTCGCGTCCACCACGGTGTCGGCGAGCCCGCCGGTGGCATGCACGACCGGCACCGTCGCGTACCGGTAGGCGTAGAACTGGGTCAGGCCGCACGGCTCGAAGCGGGACGGCATCAGCAGCATGTCGCCGGCCGCCATCAGCTTGTGGGCCAGAGGTTCCGAGTAGCCGATACTGGCCGCCACCTGACGCGGGCTCTTGGCTGCCGCCGTGCGAAAGCCGTCTTCCAGCATGTGGTCCCCGGCGCCCAATACGGCCAACTGCGCGCCACCACGCAACAAGATCGGCAGGTCCGAGAGAATCAGATCCATGCCCTTCTGTTCGTTCAGACGGCTGACCACGACCATCAGCGGCGCATCGGGAGACGGCGCCAATCCCAGTTCGGCCTGCAACGCCGCCTTGTTGGCGGCCTTCCCCTCGGCGTAGGCGCCGGGCGCGTAACGGTGAGACAGGTGGGGGTCCTCGCCGGGGTTCCACACCCCGTAATCGGCACCGTTGACGATCCCCACGAGATCGGCCGCCCGGTGCGCCAGCACCCCCTCCATACCGCAACCGAAGGCCGCCGTCTGGATTTCCTTGGCATAGCGGCGGCTGACCGTGGTGATGCGGTCGCTGTAGACCAGGCCCGCCTTCAGGAACGACACGCTGTCGTAGTATTCGAGGCCGTCGATCCGGTAGAGATTCCACGGCAGCTTCAGCTCGGGAAGGATCTCCTTCGGGAACAGCCCCTGGTAGGCCATGTTGTGAATGGTGAAGACGGTCGCCGTCGCCTTTTCCCCCCAGGCCCGCAGGTAGGCGGGGGCCAGGCCGGCCTGCCAGTCGTTGCCGTGGAGGATGTCGGGCCGCCATTTGAGCGGACCGTCCCTAGTGCACAGCCGCGCCGCCGCCCAGGACAGCAGGCCGAAGCGCCGCGCGTTGTCCTCGTAATCCCGGCCCGCCGCATCCTGATAGGGTCCGCCCGCGCGGTCATACAAGGGGGCGCAGTCGATCAGCCACACGGGCACACGGCTGCCCGGCAGTTCGGCCGCCACCAGATGCGCCTCGGCGCCGATGCCGAGGGGGTCGCCGAGGCTGGCGACGCGCTTGGCCTTCCGGGCCTTTTCCATCGCCGCCGGATAGCCGGGCAGAAGAATCCGCGCGTCCACGCCCGCTTCCCGCAGAGCCCCCGGCAACGCGCCGGAAACGTCGGCCAACCCCCCCGTTTTCACGAGCGGGAAGACCTCCGAGGAAGCGAAGAGAACGCGCATCCATCCACCCCGTCGCCAACGTTGACGACCAGAGGTTAGCCCATGGCGGACGGCAGCGGAAGCCTCTTCGACCAAGGTGTTACCCCTCCGTTTAAGACCTAGCCGACGGTCCCTCCGGCTGTTGTATGGGTAGGCGAGATGTGGCACGGTCGCGTGGCCTAGCCTAACCGCCGGTTGGGTCGGGCGGATGGACTTTTCGGCGGGAGGTGGCTGATGTACGAGTTGCGGGAACGCACACGGGTGCCGGATATCGAGGTGACGGAACGGCTGCGCCGCACGCTGGCGCTCGTCCTGGCGGGTGGCAGGGGGTCGCGGCTGCGGGCGCTCACCGATTGGCACGCCAAACCGGGCGTCCCGTTCGCCGGCAAGTTCCGCATCATCGACTTCACCCTCTCGAACTGCATCAATTCGGGCATCCGCCGCATCGGCGTGATGACGCAATACAAGGCCCATTCGCTGCTCCAGCACATCCAGCGGGGGTGGGGATTCCTGCGCGGCGAGTTCAACGAATTCATCGAATTGCTGCCGGCCCAGCAGCGGACCACCGGCGAAAACTGGTACAAGGGCACGGCCGACGCGGTCTACCAGAACCTCGACATCATCCGCGCCCACAAGCCCGAATACGTCCTGATCCTGGCCGGCGACCACGTCTACAAGATGGATTACGGGCGCATGCTGGCCCACCACCTCGCCCGCGGAGCCGACGTCACCGTCGCCTGCCTGGAGGTCCCGCTTGAGGACGCCAAGGGTTTCGGGGTGATGGCCGTCGACGACGACGACAACATCCTGCGTTTCGACGAGAAGCCGGCCAACCCCCGCCCCATCCCCGGCAAACCCGGAATGGCCCTGGCCAGCATGGGCATCTACATCTTCAACGCCCAGTTCCTGTACGACCGGCTGACCGTGGACGCGGACCAGGCCACCGAGCACGATTTCGGCAAGGACGTCATCCCGGCGCTGGTGGGCACCTCCAAGCTGATCGCCCACCGCTTCCAGGACTCCTGCGTCATGCACGAGGGGGCCAAAGAGCATTACTGGCGCGACGTCGGCACCGTGGACGCCTATTGGGAGGCCAACATCGACCTTACCACCGTCACCCCCGCCCTCAACATCTACGACGAGAACTGGCCGATCTGGACCTATCAGGCCCAGTTGCCGCCGGCGAAATTCGTATTCGACGCCGACACCCGCCGCGGCATGGCGGTGGATTCCATGGTTTCGGGCGGCTGCGTCATTTCCGGCGCGACGGTGCGCCGATCCCTGCTGTTCTCCAACGTGCGGGTCAACAGCTATTGCCTGGTCGAGGATTCGGTCATCCTTCCCGACTGCGACATCGGCCGCCACGCCCGCCTGCGGCGATGCATCGTCGACCAGGGCTGCGTGATACCCCCGGGGCTGGTGGTGGGCGAAGACCCGCACGTCGACGCCCAGCGTTTCCACCGCACCGACAAGGGGGTCACCCTGGTGACCTCCAGCATGCTCAAGAACCTGGAGCCGTGAAGCCCACCAACACCGGGCTTCCGGAGGAGGCGTCACGCCCTGACGCGGACATCATTTTTCCCGGTGGCCGTTGAGCGCCCGCCGCCACTTGGCGACATTGGCGTTGTGTTCGTCGAGGGTTCGGGCGAACACATGCCGGCCGGTCCCGTCGGCGACGAAATAGAGGGCGTCGCTCGCGGCGGGGTGAAGGACGGCCTCGATGCTGGCCTTGCCCGGATTGGCGATGGGCGATGGCGGCAGGCCGTCGATGACGTAGGTGTTCCACGGATGCCGGACCACCAAATCCTCGTGGGTGAGCGGCCGGTCGAGCACGCCCAAGCCGCCGGACAGGCCGTAGATGACGGTGGGATCGGATTGCAGCTTCATGCCCAGCCGCAGCCGGTTTTCGAACACCGCCGCCACCTTGGGGCGCTCGTCGGCGATCCCCGTCTCGCGCTCGACGATGGAGGCGAGCACCAGCGCCTCCTCCTCGGTCTTCAGTGGCAGGCCCTCCGCCCGTCCGGCCCACAGGGCATCGAGCGTCTGGCGCATCGACTTCGCCATGCGGGCGATCACCTCGTCGCGCCGATCGTCGCGGGAGAGGTACCAGGTTTCGGGCAGCAGCGACCCTTCGGCCGGAATGCGCGTCACGTTCCCGGCCAGATAGTCCGCCTGGCGCACGATATCGAGGACGCGGCGGACGGTCAGGCCCTCGGCGATGGTCAGCTTGTGGACGACGGTGCGGCCCTCCGCCATCATCGTCAGCGCGTCGCGGGGGCTGACGGCGGCGGGGAACAGGTATTCGCCGGCTTTGGGATGAAGGGCGTGCAGACGCGCCCCCACGATCAGAATCCAGCGATTTCCGATCACCCCCGCATCGGTGAGGCTGCGCGCGACCGCGCCAAGACCGGCCCCTTTGGGAACGATGACCGTCTTCGCCTCGGCCAGCGGCCCGGGCGACACGAACTGGCGATGGCCTTGGAACGCCGCCCAGACCGCCACGGCGGCGACGAGGACAACCGGCAGCAACAGCTTGCGCATTCCGCCCCCTCGAAACAGCTCAGGCCCCCGCGCGCGTGGCGCACGAGGGCCCTGAACAAGTCCCGCCGCACATCAGGGCGCGGCTGCGAAAATCAGCGAAGCGTTGGTCCCGCCGAAGCCGAACGAGTTGGACATGGCGATCTTGACCTTGCGTTCCCTGGCCTTCAGCGGCACCAGATCGATGTCGCATCCCTCGGACGGTTCTTCAAGGTTGAGGGTGGGCGGCACGACGCCGTGGTTGATGGCCATCAGCGAATAGATCGCCTCGACCGCGCCGGCAGCGCCCAAGAGGTGGCCGATCGCCGACTTTGTCGAACTCATGCTGAGCTTGTAGGCGTGTTCGCCGAACAGCCGCTTCACCGCGTTCAGTTCGATCTCGTCGCCCAACGGAGTCGAGGTACCGTGGGCGTTGATGTAATCGATCGCCTCCGGGCCGATTCCGGCCCGCTTCAGCGCGGCCTTCATGGCGCGGAAACCGCCGTTGCCGTCGTCGGCGGGAGCGGTGATGTGGTGGGCATCGCCCGACAGGCCGTAGCCGATGATCTCGCCGTAGATCTTGGCCCCGCGCTTCCTGGCGTGCTCAAGCTCCTCCAGCACCAGAATGCCGGCGCCCTCGCCCATCACGAAGCCGTCCCGGCCCTTGTCCCAGGGACGCGACGCCTTGGTCGGGGTGTCGTTGTAGCCGGTCGACAGCGCCCGGGCCGCCGCGAAGCCGGCCAGCCCCAGCGGGCAGATGGCGGCCTCGGCGCCGCCCGCGACCATCACGTCGGCATCGTCGAACATGATCAGCCGGGCGGCATCGCCGATGGCGTGCGCACCGGTGGCGCAGGCGGTGACGACCGCGTGGTTGGGGCCTTTGAACCCCCACCGGATCGAAACGTGTCCCGACACCAGGTTGATGAGCGCTGCGGGAATGAAGAATGGGCTGATCTTGCGCGGACCGCCGTCGCGCAGGGTCAGCGCGCCCTCGGACAGGCCGGGAAGGCCGCCGATGCCCGACCCGATCATCACGCCGGTGCGCTCGCGGCCTTCCGCGTCCTCGGGCGTCCAGCCCGAATCGGCGATGGCCTCCACCGCCGCGGCCAGGCCGTAGACGATGAAATCGTCCATCCGGCGGCGGTCCTTGGCGGAGCAGACCTTGTCGGGGTCGAAATCCCCCTCGCCGCCGCCGCGGGGCACCAGGCCGCCGATCTTGGCCGGCATGTCGGCGACATCGAACGTATCGATGCGGCGCAGGCCGGACTGGGAATTGGTGAGGCGCTGCCAGTTGGTCCGCACGCCGCACCCGAGCGGTGTGACCATACCCAGGCCGGTGACGACGACACGTCTCATGAAACTGTTGTCCGTTCGCTCGACGAAGGGCGCCGGCATTTGGGTGCCGACGCCCGCTGGAAAACGTCAGGAGTTCTTGGAAATGAAATCGATGGCATCCTTGACGGTGAGGATCTTCTCGGCCGCATCATCGGGGATTTCGCAGCCGAATTCCTCCTCAAAGGCCATGACCAGCTCGACGGTGTCGAGGCTGTCGGCGCCCAGGTCATCGATGAAGCTGGCGTTCTCGGTCACCTTGGACTCGTCAACGCCCAGGTGCTCGACGACAATCTTCTTAACCCGCTCGGCGACGTCGCTCATGTGTTGATCCTTCGGAAGTCTTTGTTTAACTCGCGGCCTCCGCGCCTGGGCGGCGCAGCACCCGACCCGCGGAAAGTGGCCCGTTCCTAACATACTTTTCTCGCCTTGACCAGCGCCCCGGCACCGAACAACGGCGCGTGGCGATGGGGTCACGGCATGGCCATTCCGCCATTGACGTGCAGCGTCTGGCCGGTCACGTAGGCGGCCTCGTCGCTTGCGAGGAAGACGACCGCGGCAGCGATCTCGGCGGCGTCCCCCATCCGTCCAGCCGGAATGGCGCTCAAGATGCGGCTTTTCTGGTCGTCGTTCAAGACATCGGTCATCGCCGAAACGATGAACCCCGGCGCGACGCAGTTTACGGTCACGTTGCGGGACGCCACTTCCTGGGCCAGCGCCTTGCTCATGCCGATCATCCCGGCCTTGGAGGCGCAATAGTTGACCTGGCCGGGATTGCCGGTGACGCCCACCACCGACGTGATGTTGACGATGCGGCCCGAGCGCCGTTTCATCATCCCCTTGACGGCGGCGCGGCACAGACGGAACGCGGCCGTCAGGTTGACGTCGAGCACGCTGGCCCAATCCTCGTCCTTCATCCGCAGAATCAGCCCGTCCCGGGTGATGCCGGCGTTGTTGACCAGAATGTCGGGGGCCCCGCCCAGGGCGGCCTCGGCGTCCTTGGCCAGCCGTTCGACCTCCTCGGGCTTGCCCAGGTTGGCGGTCAGCACATGGACCCGTTCCCCAAGCTCGGCCGCCAGGGCGTCGAGGGCCTCGCGCCGCGTGCCATGAACGGCCACGGTGGCGCCGCACCCATGCAGGGCCTTGGCGATGGCGCCGCCGATTCCCCCCGAGGCGCCGGTGACCAGGGCGGTCTTGCCGGTTAGATCGAACATAGGATTTCCCCCTTCAGATGGACGCCAAAAAGGCCTCGATGTCGGCGGGAGTCCCCACCGACGCGCCGGCCATCTCCTTGTCGATGCGCTTGGCCAGCCCCGCCAGCACCTTGCCCGCGCCCAATTCCACCAGCGTGTCCACGCCCTGGGCCTTCATGAACAGGACGCCTTCGCGCCACCGCACCGTGCCGGTGACCTGGCGGACCAAAAGCTCGCGGATCGCCGCCGGGTCGGCCACCGCGGCGGCGGTGACGTTGGCCACCAACGGCACTTTGGGGGCATTCATCGCGACCGACGCCAAGGCCTCGGCCATGGCGTCGGCGGCCGGCTGCATCAGCCTGCAATGGAACGGCGCCGACACCGGCAGCAGGATGGCGCGCTTGATGCCCTTTTCGGCGGCGATGGCGATGGCCCGCTCGACCGCGCCCTTGTGGCCCGACACCACCACCTGGCCGGGGGCGTTGTCGTTGGCGGCCTCGCACACTTCGCCCGCGGCCGCCTGGGCGGCGATGTCGCGGGCCTGCTCGTAATCGGCGCCCAGCAGCGCCGCCATGGCGCCCACCCCCACCGGCACCGCCTTCTGCATGGCGCGCCCGCGGGTCTTGAGCAGGCGCGCGGCGTCCCCCAGCGAGAACGTGCCGGCGGCGGCCAGGGCGGAATATTCGCCCAGGCTGTGGCCGGCGACGAACGCCGCCGTGTCGGCCAGGATCAACCCGCCCTCGGCTTCCAGCACGCGCAACACCGCCATCGACACCGCCATCAGCGCCGGCTGGGCGTTCTCGGTGAGGGTCAGCTCGTCCTCGGGCCCCTCGAACATCAGCCGGCTCAATTTCTGCTTCAGCGCCTCGTCCACCTCTTCGAAGACGTGGCGCGCGGCCGCGAAGGCTTCGGACAACTCGCGGCCCATGCCGACCGCCTGCGATCCCTGGCCTGGAAATACGAATGCGCGGGACATGTGCCTCTCCACCCCCTCTCTGGAAAACGGCTGGCGAGAAGGAACAGCGCGGGGCGAAGCATGTCAAGCCCCGGGAGTCCCGCGCCCGTACCGGCTACCCCCAGAACACGAGGCCCCAGCCGGCGGCACCCAGCGCGACCGCCATCCCCACGCAGGCGGTGACCGCCAGCCGCCTCCACCCCGCGGCGGCAAGGCCGGCAACCCGCCACGCCAGCCACAGCGACCACAGGGATGCGCCGGCCAAAAGGGCCATCCGCGCGAAACCGGCCCAGCCCATGGGAAGGCCTTCCGAGCGCAACAGGGTGACGGTCAGGCCCGAGAGGCCGAGGAAAACCCCGCAGCCGGCCAACGGGACGAGGGTCTGGGCCAGGTGATGGAAACGCGCCCACGACCACCGGCCCGAGACGGCGGTCGCCAGAGCCAGGCAAGCGGAAAGCGCACCGCCCATGGCGGCGGTCATGGCCAGGACATAGCCAACGAGCACGATACCGTCGAGGACGGTGAGGACGTCGTTCCTCGAAGGATAGTTGGTGAGCAGCCACCACGGCGCCGATTGCTCCAACGGCCACAGGACGCCGTGATCGACCAGCCGCACGGCGAGGGCCTGCTTGACCGCCACGAACCAGGGGCTGGCCACCCAGCCGAACGCGCCGCAGGCGACGCCCATGAGGCCGAAAAGGATAAGGGCGGTCTGCCACGGATCGGCCTCGCCCCCCGCGACCGCGACGATCTCGTGGCTGGGCGAGCGCACGGCAAGGGCGACGGCGCCGCGAAAGCCGCTGCAACGTCCGCACATGTGGCATCGGCTGGCGCCCCGCATGATTCGGATGGGCACCAGCGGCGCGCAGGTTATCGCGGGAACGGACTCGCGGCACCGCTGCGATTCCCGCCACGATTCCGGATCGACCCGGAAATGGAGCGGCGCGAGCTTGGCCAGCAGGGCGAACACCCCGTTCACCGGGCACAGATAGCGGCACCAGACCCGCTTGTTGCGCCCGTACAGGTAGCCCACCGCGATCGCGGCCAGGGTCGATCCGCCGAGGATGAGCAGGACGGGTTTGGGGTATTGGTACACGCTCACCATCTGGCCGTAGACGGTGGTGGCGACGAAGGCGACGAACGGCCAGCCGCCCCAAACGACCCAGCGCGGAACGGCGCGGTTTTGTCCTTGCCGGCTGGCGAATTCGCTGAGCGCTCCTTCCGGGCAAAAGAACCCGCACCACGCCCGTCCGACGATCACCATGCTGAGCAGGACGAACGGCCACCAGATTCCCCAGAACACGAACTGGGCGGCAAGGGTGAGGTCGCTCCACACATGGGCCGCGCCTGTGGGCAGCGGCCGGAAGGCCGGGACCGCCACCAGCAGGACGTAGGCCGCGATCACGCCCCATTGCACCCTACGGACACTGCGCTGGTGGCGCAGCAGCCAATCGCCGAGGCCCCCGAGACGCGCGTCGAGGGGTCGCGCCGCGCCCGCCATCAGTAGGCTCCCTTCTTGCCGACACCGGCATAAACGAAATCGTAGGCGAGTGTGAACGGCGCGAAGCCGCCGCCCACCCCGCCGGCCGGCGGGGCGACCGACAGGAGCAGCCGGTAGCGCCCCGGCCCCATGAGCTTCAGGTTGTCGCCGTAATGCGGTTTTCCGCCCCCGCCGGAACCGCCATAGGACACCAGCGGCATCAGCGTTCCGGCCAATGCCTGGCCGGTGTCGTTGCGGGTCAACCGGTAGGTGACGGTGAGATAGGGCCGCCAATCGCCTTTCGCATAGCCGTCGGGATCGTCTTCGGCGGCGGAGATGTCGGCCTCCAGGTGAATGTCGGCACCCGCCGCGGGATGCATCAGCGCTCCGTCAAGCTCGATCGGCTGGAAGTATTCCACCGCGACGTTCAGGCCCTGGGCAACCTGCGGCGCCCCGACCGGATAGACGGCGAAATCCCTGGCCGCCGCCGACCGGCCGCCGACGAGGGCGGGAATCAGCAGGGAAAGAACGACGAGGGCGTGGCGACCGGCCCGCCGGGACGAGACCCGCGTCAGCCCGGCGATAATGCCGATGGTGGCGACGTAAGCCGCCAATTGCATACCCGTCGGAGCCGCGGTGTATCCCACCAGGGTATGAAGGAGACGCCCCGCCAGGCTGGAATCCGCGAGGAACGCCGACGTATCCCAGACAGAAGCGGAAAGCCCGGTGACGTATCCCGCCTGTTGGAGGAACGCGACGGCCTGCGCGGCAAGGCCCGCCGCCAACAGGGTCACCAGGGCGGACGTGACGGCGAACAGATGCCGCGCCGGAATGGCGAGCAGGCCGAGATAGAGAAGCGCGGACACGGCCGCGGCGGCCACGATCCCCAACGTCCCCCCGGCGACCATCGCCGCCAAGGGCGTGCCGCCCGACGCGGCGATTCCATAAAGGAACAGGACGGTTTCCGAGCCTTCGCGCAGCACCGCGACCCCGACCACGACGGACAGCGCGGCCACAGGCCGGCGGCCGGCCGCGACATCGGCCCCCACCTGGGTCATGGCGCGGGCGATGTCGCGCCCGTGGGCCGCCATCCAGGCGTTGTGCCAGGCGAGCATGGCGACCGCGACGGCCAGAACCGCCGCATTGAGCACCTCCTGGCCCGAACCGGAGAACGCGCCGGCGATCGCGCCGGCGAAGGCGGCCACCACTGCGGCCCCCGCCACGCCGCCGGCCGCGCCCGCGCCCACCCACAGGCCGCGCCCGGTCAAGCCCCGAGTCGCGGCCAGGACGATGCCGATAACGAGGCTCGCCTCGATGACTTCGCGGAAGACGATCACAGCCGCCGCCAGCATGGCCGCCCCCTTACTCGGCGACGACGGCGCCCTGCGCCGTCTCGGGATGGTACTCGCCGAAGAACGGATACCGTCCGGAATCCAGTGGCCGCAGCCGCACCTTGCTCTGCCCGCCTCCCGGAATCACCTTCTCGATCCCGAGCGGGCCGGACTCGACCTCCTCGGGGGTCGCATCCGCGTTGCGGATCACCAGCAGCGCCGGCTTGCCCGCCGGGATGTGGATTTCGGCCGGCGAAAAGCGGTGATCGTGGACGACCATCTCAAGCGGAATGGGCTGGTCTTGCGCACTCGCCACGGGACCGGCGAGGAGACCCAGGCCGAAAGCCAAGGTGGGAATGGAACAGTATCTGGGGCTGATCATGGCGATGATGCTCCTCGGTTGCCGCCTCAGAACGGCGCGGAATAGGTCAGGGACGGCCCGCCGCCCCAGGACGCGCCCTTGGCGATGACGGCGATGGGATCGCCGGTATCGTTGATGTGATTGATGCCGACGCCGACGGTGATCTGCGGATAAGGAATCACCGTGTAGTTCAGCGACACGCTTTCTTGGCGGTCGAAGCCGTCGGCGCGGCTGCCGTCGGCCATCAGGACGTTGCTGCCTTTGCGCAGGCCCCCGCTGACGTCCAACTCCCAGCGGACGTAATGGAAGGCCAGCCCCCCGGTCAGATAGCGTTCCTTCTCGCCGGCATTGCCGTTGAAGTTGCTGAATTGGGCGTACTCGACGAAGGGCACGACGCCGAGCCGACGGCCGAGGGCGATGCCGTCGCCCCCCCCCGGATCGTACATCAGGCCGAGCGAACCACCGGATTCGGTCTTGCTTCCCGGCTGGCCGGTGCCTTGCTGCTCGAACGAAAGCTGATAGGTCAGGCCGGTTTCGGGACGACCGCCCTGCAAGGCCAGCGCCCAGTTGTTGAATTGGCCGGTGTTGCCGTCCGTCGCCATCGGCATGGTACGCCGATAGCGCCAGGCCCGGTCGGCGGTGGGATCGTACACGCTGGGCTGGGACAGCAGGGAGGTGGACAGAAAGGTGGTGTCGAGATAATCCGCCTCCAGCGTGATGCGGGCGTTGTCCAGCCCGAAATCGGCCGGCAGCCGGTATTCGACGCCGAAGCCGATGCGCTCGGTCTGTTCGTAGTCGGAGGCGAAGGTATAGAAATTGCCCGGCACATTGGCGTAGGCCGAGCCGAAATTGGGATGGATCTTGCCGGCGTAGAGGGTGAGCGCGGAGGTCGGGCGCACCGCGGCGAACAATTGGCGCATCGTCAGCCCCTCGCTGCGGAAGGCGGTGTTCGACGTGGGGAAATAATCGTCGGCGTTGTCGTTGCGGGTGCGCTCCAGATGGAGGTTTCCGTACAAGGACAGCCAGGAGCCGTAATTGCCGTAAAGGTTGCTGTCGGTGTCGTCGAACATCGTCACCTTGGCGGGGGCGCTGTTGGCGCTGGTCACTTCCGCCTGTAGGTGGGAGGTGATGTCGCCGCCGTAGACGATGGCGTCCTCCATGCCCGGCGGCGCCGCGGCGGGAGCGGCGACCGACGCGCTGGGGGCCTGCACCGCCCGCTGGGCGAAGGCGTGGGTCTGGCCGGCCAGGACGAGGAGCAGCGCGCCGGCGGCTCCGCCGCCGAATGTGCTGATGGCGCGGGACGCGCTGGCGGCTCCGCCGCCGAATGTGCTGATGGCGCGGGACGCGCTGGCGGCTCCGCCGCCGAATGTGCTGATGGCGCGGGACGCGCTGGCGGCTCCGCCGCCGAATGTGCTGATGGCGCGGGACGCGCTGGCGGCTCCGCC
>JAJZVW010000007.1:24941-121840 GCA_021847015.1 Pseudomonadota bacterium
CGCCGAATGTGCTGATGGCGCGGGACGCGCTGGCGGCTCCGCCGCCGAATGTGCTGATGGCGCGGGACGCGCTGGCGGCTCCGCCGCCGAATGTGCTGATGGCGCGGGACGCGCTGGCGGCTCCGCCACCGAATGTGCTGATGGCGCGGGACGCGCCGGTGCCGGCGCGGAGCACGGGGCCATTCATTTCCAATGTTCCTTGACGGGATGGCGGTCAGTGCTTGGCGACGGCGGCCGCGTCCTCGGCGAGGCCGCGGTAGGTGCCGACCGAGGCGCGCGGCATCGGCCCCGGCAGCAGCGGATCGACGATCCACTGCGCCTTGGCGAGAACCGCCGTGAAGCGGTCGAGCACCCCCGCGGCGTCGGGATGGGCCTTGCGCAGCTCGGCGATCTCCTGGGCCACGTATTCGAGATAGCCCCGGCTGTCGTGATACTCGACCACGGCGGCGATGCGGCCGTGGTCGAGGGCTCCGCCGTACTCGTAAGAGGCCGCGTCGATGGTGTTCGAGCAGATTTCGATCATTTCCGGCACGGAATCGCGGACGCTTGCCGGCGCCAGCTCGCGCGCCTTGTGAATCGTGGCGATGACGGCCTGGTACTTGGCCTCGGTCTGTGGGCTGTCGGGCGCGGTCTTCACCGCGGCCTCCAAATCGGCGAGCTGGCCATCGAACGCCGGGAATTTCTTGTCGTCCAGGTAGTCCGAGAAATCGTCGTAAAGCTCGCGCACGGGATGGCCGAAATGCGGCAGCGCCAGCGCGGGCTGGTGGGCCTGCAACAATTCGTGCCCGACCATCAAATGCCCTTCGAGCATGCCCATGCGGAACAGGAAGTCGGTGTCGCTGCCGGCATTGCCGAAGCGGAAGTCGATTCGCTGGACGGCGGGCCGCGCGGCGGGCGCCGACGGCGGAGGAACGGCCGGCGCGGCCATGGCGCCGCCGGACGCGGCACATAGGGTAAGGGCGAAAAGGATCGGTCGCATGGAGGCCTCACGTATTCCCGCACTCGGTCATAAGTGCGATTGGTTCGCAGTTGCGTTTTGATAATCGGTCTTAGTCGCATCGTCAAGGGAATTAGTCGCATGCTCCAAGGCGGCATCGTCAGGTGGCGGCCGTCGTGATATGACGCCCCTCAACCGCACGGATCGGGAAAGACCATGCCGCTGTCCGCCATCCGCGAATTCCTGCGCCTTGAAGCCGCCGGCGGCGTGGTTCTGGCGGCGGCCGCGGCATTGGCGATCATCCTCGCCAATTCGCCCCTGGGCGGGATCTACGACGCCGTGCTGGGTGCCGAGGCGGCGGTGCGGGTGGGCCCGCTCGGCCTGTCGCAGAGCCTGGTGCATTGGATCAACGACGGCCTGATGGCCGTGTTCTTCCTGCTCGTCGGCCTGGAGATCAAGCGCGAGATGCTGGCGGGCGAATTGTCCACCCGCAAGCGGGCGGCGCTTCCCGCCATCGCCGCGTTGGGCGGCATGGCGGTGCCCGCCCTGGTCTATCTGGCGTTCAATTGGCGGAACCCGGTGGCCGTCAGAGGGTGGGCCATTCCCTCCGCCACCGACATCGCCTTCGCGGTGGGTGTCCTGTCTCTGGCCGGAAAGCGGGTGCCATCGTCCCTCAAGGCGTTCCTGCTGGCACTCGCCATCCTCGACGACCTCGGCGCCATCGCCATCATCGCCGTCTTCTACACCTCACACCTGTCGGCCTTGTCCCTGGGGCTGGCGGCCCTGGGCTGCGGCGCGCTGGCGGGGCTGAACGCGCTTGGGGTGCGCGCCATCGCCGCTTACGTCCTGGTCGGCGTCTTCGTCTGGCTGTGCGTGCTGGAATCCGGCGTCCACGCCACCCTGGCCGGCGTGGTCCTCGCCTTCGCCATTCCCCTGCGCGGCCCGGATTCCTCCCTGCTCCGCGTGGAGGCCGCGCTGCACCCCTGGGTGACGTTCGGCATCCTGCCCCTCTTCGCCCTCGCCAACGCGGGCGTCTCGCTGAGGGGCCTGTCACCGGCAAGCCTGGCCGAGCCGGTGCCGCTCGGCATCCTGCTGGGCCTGTTCCTCGGCAAGCAGGCCGGGGTCGCCATCGCCTCGCTGGCCGCCTTTCGCCTGGGGCTCGGCGAATTCCCCGCCGGCGCGTCCCGGCGCCAGTTCCACGCCACCGCCGTCCTTACCGGAATCGGCTTCACCATGAGCCTGTTCATCGGCACCCTGGCGTTCCAGGAACCCGGCTACGAGGCCGCGCTGCGCATCGGCGTCCTCGCCGGATCGCTGCTCTCCGCCGCCACCGGATACCTTCTGCTCACCCACGCGACCGGGCGCGTGACGGGACCGTAAATATCCGGGAAGCGGAAGCCGGCCAAATCCGGTTTCATTTGGGACCGCGTTCCCTGTGGCCCGAACTCGCCCAGTATGCTTAACTGCCACCTCGAATGACGGCGGGTGTCGGCGTGCGGGATCGGGCATGAAGGGGAATGGAACCGGGGAAGAACATCCCCACGAACCGCCGTCGCAAGGGCGTCCCCAGAGTTTCATTCTCCAATTCATCCGTCTCGCCGGGCCGTATTGGAACTCCGAGGAAAAATGGAAAACGCGAGGTCTTCTCGCGTTGCTCGTGGCCCTGACCGTCGTTCAGATTTTCGTCCAGGTCCGGATCAACCTCTGGAGCGCCAAGCTTTTCGACGCCCTGGAACAGAGATCCATGGCGAATTTCTTTGTGCAGATCGGCGTCTTCGTCGTCATCCTGCTGACGGGCATGACCGTCACCGCGGTCCACCTGTTCCTCAAACGGTGGATCCAACTGGACTGGCGGCGCTGGCTGACCCGCAGGACGCTCGACCGCTGGATGGCGGCCGGCCATCAATTCCAGGTCAACCACATACCCGGTGAACACGACAACCCCGACGGGCGCATCGCCGAAGACGTCCGCGTCACCACCGAGGCGGCCATCGACCTTGGCCATTCCCTGCTGTACTGCATCCTGCTGCTGGCCAGTTTCGTCAAGATCTTGTGGTCGCTGTCGGGACCCCTGGAGTTCGATGTGGGCGCCCTGCGCCTGTCCATTCCCGGCCACATGGTCTGGGTGGCGCTGATCTATTCCTCCACGGCGACGTCCCTGGCCCTGCTGGTGGGCTGGCCCCTGATCCGGGTGACCGACAAGCGCCAGAGCGCCGAGGCCAATTTCCGCTTCGGCCTGGTGCGCGGACGCGAGAACGCCGAGGCCATCGCGCTGCTGCACGGCGAAGCCGACGAGAACCGGCGGCTGGGCGGCCTGTTCCAGGGGATCGAGGTGGCGTGGCTGCGCCAGACCTGGGCGCTGACGCGCCTGTTCCTGTTCACCACCGGCTATTCCATCCTGTCCACCGCCTTTCCCATCCTGATCGCCGCGCCGCGGTTCATCTCCGGCGCCATCACCCTGGGCGCCCTGATGCAGACGGCCCAGGCGTTCCAGCAATTGGCGTCGGCCCTGTCGTGGCCGGTGGACAATTTGCAACGGGGCGCGGAGTGGCGGGCCTCGGTCGAGCGGGTGCTGGCGCTGTCCCACGCGCTGGAGGATCTGGAGCGGCGGTCCTCGCCCTTCGGGGAAAACGCCATCGAGGTACGGAAGGCCGGCGGACCGAACCTGACGTTCCACGACCTGTGCATCGCCAACCCCGACGGCGGCATCGTCTTCACGGACTTCAACGCCGAGATCGCCCCCGGCGAGCGGGTGCTGATTTCGGGCGATCCCATCGCCGCCATCAAGCTGTTCAAGGTGGTGGCCGGCCTCTGGCCGTGGGGGCGCGGACGGGTGGAACTGCCCACCGACGCGACCATCTTCTTCATGCCGCAGCGGCCTTACCTGCCGATCGGCCGGCTGCGCAGCGCGGTCAGCTACCCCACCGGTCCCGACGCGTTCGACAACGCCCAACTGTGCGCCGCCCTGCAACGGGTCGGCCTGTTCCACCTCTGCCCCCGCCTGGACGAGACCCAGACCTGGGAACAGGTGCTGACGGTGGGCGAACAGCAGCGCATCGGCTTCACGCGCATGCTGCTTCACCGCCCCAACTGGATATTCATCGAGGAGGCGACCGACGCCCTCGATACCGAGGGCGAGGAGGAGATGATGCAGCTTCTGCGGGACGACTTCCCCGACGCCACCGTGCTGACCATCGGCTACCACGCCACCCTCGATGCCTATCACGGCCGCAGGCTGGTGCCGCTCGACCGCCGCGCCACGCCGCGCACGCCCAAGCGGCGGGCGATGGCGAAACAGCCCGTCTCCCGCTGACGGGCGTCAGCCGGTTTCACCCGTGCGGAGACGGTACCGGACGCGCACCCGGCCACCCTGAACTTCGGCAAGGCCGGGGGGGCGGTCGGAAACCACACCGCAAACGTGCGTATTTCCCCCATCTCGCGATGTCCCTGCAACATAAACTTCATTTGGTTGCAAATGCGCGCAGCCGTACACGAAATACAGGGACCGTAGCGCTTTCGGCCGAGACCGCGGAAAGCGGCGGGCCCACTTGCGGTCGGCGCGCGGGAATTGAGCGGAAGGAGAGGCGGGATGGGCATGCAGCGATTGCTGGGCAGCTTTTCCTTGAAAATTCAGATCGGCTTCATCGTCGCCATGGCTGTGAGCGCATTCCTGGTGGTCCTGGCAATTCAATATTACAGTTCGGTCCATGAGGAGATCGCCGCCAACGACTTCGACGCCGCCGTGAGCCTCAGGACGGAAGTGGGGAACGCGGTCTTATACATGGCCAACGCCCGCAGGAAGGCGGATGAGTTCCTCATCGGCCGGGACCCCGACGTTGCCAGGGAATGCCGGGATGCCGTGAAGTCCGCAGCCAGCATCATGGCCCTGATCATCCCTCGGACCGCCCAGGGACCGAACCGCGAGCGCGCCGAGCGCGTCAAGGAGGGGATCGAGAGGTACGAACACCGGCTTGCCGAACTGATCGACGTCCAAACCAAGGTCGGATTCGATGACAGCCAGGGATTGCATGGGACGCTCCGCGCCTCGGCGCAAGAGGCCGAAAGCGCCGTCGCGTCAGCCAAGCAGGACCGCCTGACCAGCCTCATGCTGATGATGCGGCGGCAAGAAATGGAAATCCTGGCCCGTCCCGACGCAGCCTCCCGCGAGCAATTTGGCAAGCGCGGCGAGGAATTCGACCAAGCCTTGGCCGCCTCGACCCTTCCGCCCGCGGAAAAGGCCGGTATTGCCGAACGGGTGCGGCGCTATCGCGACGAAGCCCTCCGATTGGCCGACGGGGTGAGCGCTCTTGCCGCAGCGACCCGTTCCCTGTCGCTGCGATACGGTCGAGTCGAGTCGGACCTTATAGCCCTCCAATCCGCGGAGACCATCCTCGCCCAACGGGCGACGGCCCGCAACGCCAGCACGTCGAAAGCCGCCACGCTGGTCATCCGGGGAACCCTGGCGGCGGCCACCCTGGCGCTCTCGGTGTTCGGCTTCGCCGTCGCCCGCGCCATCTACCATCCGCTGAACGGAATGATGGAGTTCATGGCGCGGCTCGCCGCAGGAAACCTTGACGGCGCGGTTCCTTCCACCGACCGCCGGGACGAGGTGGGCCGCATGGCTTTGGCCGTGGCGGTATTCAAGGACCACATGATCGAAGTCGAAAGCCTGCATCGCGACCGGGAACAGGCCAAGGCCCGGATGGAAGAGGAGCGCAGGCGGACGATGATGCGCGTGGCGGACCAGTTCGAAAGCGGCATCCTGGCGACGGTTGGGAACGTCGCCACGGCGGCCGACGATATGCACGCCGCCGCCCAGACCATGTCCGCCGCGGCCCGGCAGTCCGACGTCCGGGCGCACAAGGTGGCCGACGCCGCCGGACATGCCTCGATGAACGTTCAAACGGTGGCCGCGGCGGCGGAGGAACTGTCGGCCTCGATCAACGCGATCACCCACCAGGTGACCGAGGCGGCAACCATATCCTCCAGCGCGACCGAGGAGGCCGCGCACGCCAACGATCTGGTGCGCGGCCTGGCCCAGACGGCCAGCAAGATCGGCGAGGTCATCGGGCTGATCAAGGACGTCGCCAGCCAAACCAACCTGTTGGCGCTGAACGCCACCATCGAGGCGGCGAGGGCCGGCGAAGCCGGCAAGGGCTTTGCCGTGGTGGCGGGCGAGGTCAAGAATCTCGCCAATCAAACGGCCAGGGCGACCGAGGAGATCACCACCCAGATTTCGTGCGTCCAGGACGAGATCCATCTTGCGGTGACGGCGATCGGGCGGATCAATCGCGTCATCGAGCAAGTCCGCGACATTTCCTCGGGGATTGCCGCCGCTGTCGAGCAGCAGGGTGCCGCGACCGCCGAAATCGCCCGCAACGTTCAGGAGGCGGCGGATGGCACCAACGCGGTTTCGGCCAACATTGCCGGCGTGACCGAAGCGGCGGCGACAACCGAGGCAGCCGCCGAGCACGTGCTGGCCTCGGCCGGCGGCCTGGCCACGGAAGCCGGAAAACTGCGGGATGGCGTGGCGGCGTTCCTGTCGACCGTGCGTGCGGCCTGATCGCCCGGCACAGACGCCGCCCCCTTCAGTCGGCTTCGCCGGTGCGGATAAGGTTGGCGTACCAGCCGGCCGAGGTTTTGGGGATGCGCTTCTGCCCGTCGGCGTAGTCCACGTAGATCAGGCCGAAGCGGTTGTTGTAGCCCGATCCCCATTCGAAATTGTCGAGCAGCGACCAGACGAAATAGCCGCGCACGTCGACGCCTGCGCGGACCGCCGCCGCCATGGCGGCGGTGTAGTCCCTGAGGAAGGCGATGCGGTGGGGATCGTGCACCCGGCCGGCCTCGTCGGGCTTTTCCTTGTCGCTGCCCATGCCGTTCTCGGTGACGTAGATGGGCAGACGGTAGCGCTTGTGCAGGCGCAGCAATTCGTCGCGGAAGGCATCGGGATGGATGGCCCAGCCGATGGCGGGATGAGGCTCCTCCTGCGGCCCGTTGCCCCAGACGAAGCCGAGTTGCCCGGCTTCGTCGGCGCGGGAATAGATGGGACCGTAATGGTTCAGGCCGAACCAGTCGAGCGGACGGCTGATGGCGGCCATGTCGCCGGCCTGGATGTAGGGCTCGAAGTCGCGCGCCACCGCCTCGGGATAGTAGCCCAGCAATTGCGGATCGGGAAAGACGCCGTTCCAATGGGCATCCAGCAGGACCGCCGCCTTGCGGTTCCCGGGCGTGTCGGTCTCGGGATGGACGGGCTGACAGTTGTGCACGGCGCCCAGCGACGCCCCCGGAACCAGCGCGCGCAGCACGTCGATGGCGCCGCCGTGGGCACGGTTGAGATTGTGGGCGGCCTTCAGATACGCCACCCGGTCGGACGCGCCCGGCGCGTTCCAGTTGAAGGCGTAGCCGAACAGGATCGCGACGTTGGGCTCGTTGAAGGTGGCGAAATGCTTGACCCGGTCGCCGTAGCGCCGGGCGATCAGGGTGGCGTAGTCGGCGAACCACCCGGCCACGTCGCGGTTGGTCCAGCCGCCCAGATCGTCGAGCGCCTGCGGCAGGTCCCAGTGGTACAGGCACAGCCAGGGCTGGATGCCGGCCTCCAGCACGCCGTCGATCAGGCGGTCGTAGAAATCGAGGCCCTTGGAATTGACCGCGCCGCGCCCGCGGGGAAGCACCCGCGGCCACGCCACGGAGAAACGGTAGGCGTGAAGGCCGATATCCGTCATCAGCCGGATGTCTTCGGCGTAGCGGTGGTAATGGTCGCAGGCGACATCGCCGTTCTCGCCATTGGCCACGCGGCCGGGATAACGGGAATGGGTGTCCCAGATGCTGGGCGCCCGGCCGTCCTCGCTTGCCGCGCCTTCGATTTGATAGGCGGCGGTCGAAGCCCCCCAGACGAAACCCGGCGGAAGACCCAAAGACGTTCCCATAGCATTCACCGTCGGTGGCGCGGATACGGGGCCAGTCTAGACGGAACATGCCTTCCGTCAAGGAAGGGCGGGAACCGACGTGGCGGGCGATGGGTGATGATCGACGGCTGCGATGTCGTCGCCGCTCTCCGCGATGGGGATGGACGGCCGGACTGTCTTGAATCTTGAACCGCGGGCTCATGCATCGTAGCGTGCCCAACCGCCGGCCCCGGGTATATTTCCGCGATGGCCGAAGGGCTGTGGCAACAGAGTGCTGCCCATGAATTTTCGCCTGCTGTTCGACACCGCGCTGCGGCAGCTTTACCGTGCCATCCCTGGGCGACCACACCGGCGCGGCGTCATATTGGTGTCCAGCGGCGGCATCGGCGACACCATTCTTTTTTCGGCCGCGGCACCATATTTCGCGCGGCTGGCCGAGCCCGGGGAAGCCATCACGGTGGTGACGCAGGCGGCCAGCGCGGCCGTCGGGTTCCTGCTGCCTCCCGGATTTACCCAATTCCCCGTGAATTACAGGAAGTTCCAGCGCAACCGCATTTATCGCGCGCTGATCGGCTGGCGGATCTCTCGCCTTTCCGCACGGCTGTGCATCGCGACCGATTATCTGCGGCACCCGCTTGTGGACGACGCCTTCGTTTTCTTTTCCGACGCCCCGCGGCGGATCGGCCTGGAGCCGAAGCCGTGGCCGAAATACGTCGCCGCGCTGCGTGCCAACCTGGCGTTCTACGACACGATCGTGCCCATAACCCATGCGCCGATGCATCGCTACATGCGCTGGCTCCATCTCGCCACCGCTCTGGCCGGCGAATCGTTGCCGGTCCGCCCCATCGGGGGGGCGGTTGCGGGAACGCGGGAGCATCCAACGGAGTGCGTAGTGTTCCACCCCTTCGCGTCCACCAGGACGCGCCAGCCGCCGGCGGAATTGTTCGTCCGATTGCTCGACCGGCTTCCGCCCGGCTATAGGGCGGTGCTCTCCTGCGGTCCCGGCGATCTCGACCGCAATCCGGATTTCGTCGGCTTCGCCGGCGATCCGCGCGTCACCATCGACGCCACCAGCCTTGCCGAGAAGACGGCGCTGCTCGCACGCGCCTCGCTGGTGGTGTCCGTCGATACCTCGGTCATGCACCTGGCGGCCATCCTGGGCACGCCGACGCTTTGCATCGCTTCGGCGGCGCACGTTATCGACAGCGTGCCCTACGACCCGCGCATGAACGCGGGCAACGTTCGCTTCATCCTTGCCGATGTCGATTGCGCCGGCTGCCTTGGAAATTGCAACCGCGCCCATGCCGGTGAGCGCTATCCCTGCGTGGACGCCATTGGCGCCGAGACGGTCGAGGCCGCCATGCGCGACGCGCTCAACGCCCCGGAGGTTGCGGATTAGGGCGGCGGCGGAGAGGCGACGGCGGCCGGCCGGATTCCCCCGAGGCGGCCGCCGTCAAAAAAATCACGCGGCGTCGCCGCTCCCGCCCAGCGCGCGGGCGAGATCCAGGACCCGCTTGCGGACCTGGGGATCGATGATGCGGTAATAGGCGCGCACCAGCTCCAGCGTCTCGCGCTTGGTCATCGGATCGGCCTCGAAGGTGGCCGGCTCTTCGGTGAGGCCCGACATCAGCCGCGGCGACAATTGCTCGACCTCGCCCGACATGTCGTCGAAGAAGAAGCTGACGGGCACGTCCAGCACGCGTGACAGATCGAAGAGGCGGGACGCACCGATGCGGTTGGCGCCCCGCTCGTACTTCTGCACCTGCTGGAACGTGAGTCCGAGGGCTTCCCCGAGTTTCTCCTGGCTCATGCCCAGCAAGGTGCGCCGCAGGCGCACCCGCCCGCCGACATGGACGTCGATGGGATTGGGCTTGCCGGATGGCGTGCGGCCGCGGCTGGAGCGGCGGCGGGTGACGGTCTTTTCTTGCAGCTTGGTAGCAGTCATTGGATGTCCTGATGATTGTGTGCTCGACCCAAGTCTAGGTATGCCAGACTTTAGTAGGGGATGGCAACCGGCTGTTGTGATGCTGCATACCATCCGCCGCATCGCTGCCCCTTTTTCGCCAAGATGTCCTGCGAAAATGGCCGCATGTTTCGCCCGTGGACTCTCCTCGCAGCGGCCGGCGCCATGCTTTGGGCGTTGCGGTTCGCCGGCTGGTCGCGCAGCGGCACCTGGTATCCCCTCACCGTGGGGGATGTCCTCGACAAGCTGGGCGTGCCGCCCTTGCACCCTCCCCCCACCGACTGGGGCGAGATAGCGGGCAATATCCTGGACACCGATGGCGGCTTTTTCTGCCTGCTCCTGGCCATGGCGGCCCTGGCCGTCGAGGCCTCGATCTCCCGCAACCGTTGAGCACCCGCCCGTTTTCCCGTCCTCCCACCGTAACGGGAGCGGGTCTCGCTATGATTTTTTTCATTGTCATCCCTCGGCTACGCTCGGGATGACAATGCGAGTGGGAGCGGATAATGAGAGCCGCCATTGTAACCAGAGCGAGCTTGCCGGACCGCGGCGTCGACCGCTATCCTTGGATATAGCCAATCCAGACAGAGAGATGGGACGGACATGGCAGACAAGGCTTTGATCACCGTCGATGGCAACGAGGCGTGCGCTTCCGTCGCTTACCGCGTCAGCGAAGTCGCCGCCATCTATCCCATCACTCCCTCCTCGACCATGGGCGAGCTTGCCGACCAGTGGTCCGCCGAAGGCCGGACGAACATCTGGGGCCAGGTTCCCGAGGTGACCGAGATGCAGCACGAGGGCGGGGCCGCCGGCGCCGTCCACGGCGCCTTGCAGGCCGGCGCCCTGGCGACGACCTTCACGGCGTCCCAGGGATTGCTGCTGATGATCCCGAACATGTACAAGATCGCGGGCGAACTCACCAGTTTCGCCATGCACGTCTCGGCGCGGACCGTGGCCACCCACGGCCTGTCGATCTTCGGCGACCATTCCGACGTGATGGCGTGCCGCCAGACCGGCTTCGCCATGCTGTGTTCGGCCTCGGTGCAGGAGGCGCACGACCTCGCCGCCGTCGCCCACGCGGCGACGCTGAAGGCGCGCGTGCCGTTCGTCCACTTCTTCGACGGCTTCCGCACCTCCCACGAGGTCGCCAAGATCGAACGGCTCGGCGACGACGATCTCGCGGCCATGATCGACGCGACCGCGGTTCGGGACCATCGCGCCCGCGCGTTGTCTCCCGACCATCCGGTTCTGCGCGGGTCCTCCCAGAACCCGGACACCTTCTTCCAGATGCAGGAGGCCCGCAACCCCTGGTACGATTCCTGCCCCGCCGCGGTTCAGCAAGCGATGGACGACCTCGCCCGGCGGAGCGGGCGCCGTTACCACCTGTTCGACTATCACGGCCACCCCGAGGCGGAAAGCATCGTCGTCGTCATGGGCTCGGGCGCGGAAACGGTCCATGAGACGGTCGATCACCTCAACAGCCTGGGCGCCCGCCTGGGCGTGATCAAGGTGCGGCTGTTCCGCCCCTTCTCGGTCGATGCCTTCGTCGCCGCCCTGCCGACCACCGTGCGGACCATCGCCGTGCTCGACCGCTGCAAGGAACCGGGCGGCATCGGCGAACCGCTCTATCTGGACGTGGTCGCCGCCCTCACCGAAGCCCGCGCGGCCGGACAGGCGCCGACCGCCGCCCTGCCGCGGGTGATCGGCGGCCGCTACGGCCTGGCGTCCAAGGAATTCACGCCGGCCATGGTCAAGGCGGTGTTCGACGAATTGCAGAAGCCGCGGCCCAAGGCCCATTTCACCGTCGGCATCCTCGACGACGTCACCCGCCTGTCGCTGCCGGTGGAAGACGATTTCCAGGTGCCCCATCCGAAGACCAGGGGCGCGGTCTTCTTCGGCCTCGGCTCGGACGGCACGGTGGGCGCCAACAAGAACTCCATCAAGATCATCGCCGAAAATGCCGGCCTGCATGGGCAGGGCTATTTCGTCTACGATTCCAAGAAGGCGGGCGCGGTCACCATTTCGCATCTCCGCTTCTCGGAGGACGAGATCCGCTCGGCCTACCTGCTTCACGACGCCGATTTCGTCGCCTGCCACCACTTCGTCTTCCTGGAGAAGTACGACGTGCTGGAGTACGCGCGGCCGGGCGCGACCTTCCTGCTCAACTCCCCCTACGGCAAGGACGAGGTGTGGGACCAGCTCCCGCGCGAGGTCCAGGAGCAGATCATCGCCAAGGACCTGGCGGTCTGGGTCATCGACGCGCGCAAGGTGGCGCTGGCGTCCGGCATGGACCGGCGCATCAACACCATCATGCAGACCTGCTTCTTCGCCCTGTCCGGGGTTCTGCCCAAGGACGAGGCCATCGCCCACATCAAGGAGGCGATCAAGAAGACCTACGGCCGCAAGTCGGAGAAGATCGTCCAGAAGAACTTCGTGGCCGTGGACATGGCGCTGTCCCATCTGGAGCGTGTGACCGTCCCCGCCCATGCCACCGCCAACCGCGCCCGCCCCCCCATCGTCCCCGAGGAGGCCCCGGATTTCGTCCAGCGCGTCACCGCCATGATGCTGGCCAACAAGGGCGATCTTCTGCCCGTGTCGGCCTTCCCGGTGGATGGCACCTGGCCGTTGGCGACCGCCCGGTACGAGCTGCGCAACCTCGCCGCCGATATCCCCGTGTGGCATCCCGATCTGTGCATTCAGTGCAACAAATGCGCGATCGTCTGCCCCCACGCCGCCATCCGCGTCAAGACCGCCGAGCCCGCCCTCATGGGGACGGCTCCGGCGAGCCTCAAGCGCATGCCGTACAAGGGGGCGGAGTTCAAGGGCGCCGAGTATCTCATCCAGGTCGCCCCCGAGGATTGCACGGGCTGCACGCTCTGCGTGAAGGTGTGCCCCGCCAAGGACAAGACCGACCCCAGCCGGGTGGCCCTGACCATGGCCGACAAGCTGCCGCTGCTGGAGGCCGAACGCGCCAACTGGGCGTTCTTCCGCGACCTGCCCGAGGTGGACCGTGCCAAGCTGCCCAAGCCCACCGTCAAGACCGCCCAGTTCCTCCAGCCGCTGTTCGAGTTCTCGGGCGCCTGCGTCGGCTGCGGCGAGACGCCCTACATCAAGCTGCTCACCCAGTTGTACGGCGACCGGCTGCTGATCGCCAACGCCACCGGCTGTTCGTCGATCTTCGGCGGCAACCTGCCCACCACGCCCTACGCGGTCAACCCCGAGGGGCGCGGCCCGGCGTGGTCCAACTCGCTGTTCGAGGACAACGCCGAATTCGGCCTCGGCTTCCGCCTCGCCATCGACCGCCACAAGCACAACGCCTATCAGCTCCTCGGGGAATTGGCCGCCGCCGGGTCGCTGCCCGGGCCATTGGCCGACGAACTGGCCAACGCCCCCCAGGCCGACGATTCCCAGATCGCCGCCCAGCGCGTCCGCGTCGAGGAGTTGCGCCGGCTGCTGGCGGCCATCCCCTCGCCCGAGGCGCGGCGGCTGGAACAGGTGGCCGATTACCTGGTGGAAAAGGCGGTGTGGATCGTCGGCGGCGACGGCTGGGCCTACGACATCGGCTATGGCGGCCTCGACCACGTCCTCGCGTCGGGCAAGAACGTGAACGTCCTGGTCCTCGACACCGAGGTCTATTCCAACACCGGCGGCCAGCAATCCAAGGCCACGCCGATGGCCGCCACCGCCAAGTTCGCCACCGCCGGAAAGTCCCGGCCCAAGAAGGACCTGGCCATGATGGCCATGGCCTACGAGGACGTCTATGTCGCCACCGTCGCCATCGGGGCCAAGGACGGGCAGACGGTGCGGGCGATCCAGGACGCCGCCGCCTATCCGGGCGTGTCCCTGATCATCGCCTATTCCCACTGCATCGCCCACGGCTACGACACCAGCGCCGGCCTCGACCAGCAGAAGCTGGCCGTCCAGACCGGGTACTGGCCGCTGTGCCGGTGGGACCCGCGCAAGCTGGGCACCGCCGACGCCCCGCTCACCCTCGACAGCGCCGAGCCCATGGGGCATCTGAACGACTTCCTGAAGGGCGAGGGCCGCTTCACCATGGTCGAACGGGCCAATCCCGAACGCTACGGCCATCTGGTGCACGAGGCCGAGAGCATCATCCACCGCCGCTTCGCCCTCCTGCGCCGCCTCGCGGGGCTGCCGGAACCGGCGAAGACGGACGGGGCCCAGTGAGGACGGACCTTCGGGCGGGAGAGGCCGAAGGTCCCAAGCCTGTCGGCCGCGCGGATTCCATCAATCCGTCGCGCTGTCCCCGAACCGCGACTGGATGTCCTCGATGGCGGGAACGTTCTCCAGCATGATCGCCACGCAATCGGCGTCCAACTTGCGCCCGGCTTCCCGCCTCAGCAGGTCCAAGGCACGCTCGTTCGACCATGCGTCCTTGTAGGGACGTTTCGACGTCAGGGCGTCGAAGACATCGGCGACGGCCGCGATCCGAGCCTCGAACGGGATCTCCAGGCCCTTGAGCCCATAGGGATAGCCGCTGCCGTCGATCGCTTCGTGATGAAAGCCGACGATGTTGCGGAGCATCTGGGAATGGGGCAACGAGCAGATGCCGAAATCCCGGATCATCATGTCGACGATCTTGACGCCGCTGGTCACGTGGGTCCGCATGATGGCGACCTCCTCGTCGGTCAGATTGCCAGGCTTCAAGAGGATGCTGTCCGGTACCGCCACCTTGCCGACGTCGTGCAACGGGCAGAATTGGAAAACGAATTCGACGAACTCGTCGGCGAGACCCTTGCCGGCCGCAAGCTTCGACGCGATCAACTGCGCGTAGCGCGCCATGCGGGCCAGATGGCTGGCGGTCTCCTCGTCCCGGGCCGACGAAACCTGGCGGATCACTTTGACGGCCGCCGTCATCATCCGCACCGTATCCAGTTCGCGCATCACCATCAGCGCGATCGCCTCGGCATAGGGCCGCAGCCGCTGGATCACCCGGGTCGAAAAGAAGCCCGCCCGGAAGGAGTTGAAAAACAGGAAACCATAAAGAGTCCCCTTGTGCTGAACCGGCACCGTGTAGCTCGACAGATAGCCGCTGGCGAGCAATAGGCTGCCATGGCCGGACGCACGACCCGCCGTCGAGGCGATGTCGTTGATGACGCGACGCGCGCCGGTACGGGCGAGCTGGCGCAACACCGGCTGGTCCGACATCCGCTGGGTCAGGTGACTGAAGGGGCACTCGCCATCGCTGGAATGCGCGAAACTCTTCAAAATGTCGGAACGCTCGTCATAAAGCGTGACGGCGATCCGGTTGACGCCACGCAGGACGTGGTGCCCCTTGATCTCGTCGTGAAGGCAGATCAAGCGTTCATTGAGACCCCGTTCGATCGGGGAAAGGAGCGTGGGTGTGGGCTCGGGCATCGTTCAGCCTACCGGAGCGGAGGGTTTGGACGGGGAAACGCGTGTGCGCCAGCCGCGCCCTACGGCGCCGGCAGGGCGGACCGGGCCGCCGACTTGGCCTCGGCCAGATGGCCGACGATCTGCCGGGACATATCCTTGAGCTGCCGATATTTGGCGTTGGCTGCCGCCATGCTGCCGACATCGCCCCGTTCCTTCAGGGCCAGGATCTCGTTCAGCAACCGATGCAGGCGCTCATGGGGAGCCTCCAACGCCTGCATCGACGGCAGCGAACGGAGATGCCGCCAGGATTCCGAATAATAGGCCTTCCCCAGCTTGCAGGAGCGGTGCGAGCCGGCCTCCTCGGCCGTCATCGCCCGGTGACCTTCGAGGAAGGCGCGGGCCTTCAGGATCCACATCAGATGAGCGACGATGGCGAGGTCGAACGAGACACCGTCGCCCTCGCCCCCACATTGGCGATACAGGTCCTCCAGCGCGGCGGCGGTGGCGGAGATCGCGTTGGACAGTTCCGAGGTGATGCCGCCGATGTCGTGCATCGCGCCCTTGATCCGGGTCGCCTGGGCGACAACCTGCTGGAGGCTTTTGTCGACGTTGGCGGTCGCGACGGATTGCTCCTCGGTGGCCGCCGCGCTGGCTTCGGCCGCGCCGACGATCATATTGGTGGCCGCGCAGGTCGCCTCGAACGCCTCGCGGGCGCGGCGCATTTCCGCGGCCGTCGATGCGATTCCCGACAATCCCTCGCCGGTGACCAGGTCGAAAACCAGTTTGACCTGCCCTTGCAGGCGGCCGACCTGATCGTGGATCTCCACGGTGCGGTGACGGGTGTCGTTGGCCAGCTTCTTGACCTCGTTCGCCACGACCGCGAACCCCTTGCCCATCTCCCCCGCCCGCGCCGCCTCGATGGCGGCGTTGAGGGCCAGCAGATTGGTCTGGCCGGCGATCCCGTCGATATGGGCGGAGAGACCGTCGATGGCCACGGCCTGGTCGCGGAGCGCCTGCAAACCGAGGCCGACCCGATTTTCGAACAACTCCAGCAGAGTCTCGATGCCACCGAGAGCCCCGTGCATGATGTCGCGGCCGGCGGTCCCGGCACGCTCGGTGCCTTGGGCCTCGCTCGCCATCACATCGGCGCTCCTCGCCAGTTCCCCATGGGAAAGCGCCAACTCATGCACCGACGCCGCGACGGTTTCGGCATTGCCGACGAGTTCGGCTTCATGCTCCTCCGCCTGCTCGATGTGCCAGAGCAATTGCACGAGGTGCTCGGTCTGCGGGATCAATCGGCTGATCGAACCGGCGATGGCGTCGCGCATGGCGGCAAGCGGAAAATCATCCGCCGGTCGGTCACCGGCGGCGGCACCCATGACCGGACGATCGATCGCCGCCGCGGACGACGCCACCCGGTTGCGCCGCAGCATTAGGGCCGCCATCGCGCCAGCCAGCGCGCTGACGCCCCACACGGCAGCGCCCGTCACGCCGATGGACGGCTCGGCGAGCAGCCTGTCCGTCCCGGCGCCGGCAAGTAGCAGCGCGAACATAGCCAACGGCACCGCCGTCTTCGTTCCAGCGGCCGCTTCGTCCGCCCCCCTGAATCCCACCACCATTCCTCCCCTCCATTCCCCAATGGATAAGCATCCGGGATGCTCACTCCGCGGCCTTGCCGCGGACAAGTGCGAAACACCGCGGCTGAAAGTTGGTATTTGCAGAAAAAGCGTCACGTATTAACCTGTATTTGAGTACACGAGTGATCTGCGCGCGCATCAACGTCCTTGGGGCGAAATAAATTGCCACCATGTACACAAGGTTGTGCTGATGCCTAGCAAGCGCCACCGCGGCTTAACGCTTTCGACATCGGTCGGTAATCGCAAATTATGCTGGCCGCCGGAATGCCGGTACGGCGTCGCAGACGACGGCAGGGGACAAGATCCGGGCGGCCGGGCTGGAACGCATCGAACCGGTGACGGTCGCGATGATTCCCGCCGGGCCTGCCGGGTTCCGCTGCCCCATGGCGACCGAACGGGTCCGCACCTGATCATGGACAGTCCCCACCAAGGCCGGACCCCGATCCGTCAATGGGCGAAGACGCGTGAACAATCGGCGGGAAATCATCGCGCCGGAACCGTGCCCGACGCGCATGCGGGCGCCCTGGCATCGCGGTCTTGCGCCCTTCCAACGACGCAACCTCGCCATCGGCGACCGGGAGTTGATACAATCCTCCCGCGCCTGGCCCGGCGAACGCTTCGGCCACCTTCCCCTGCCCCGTTCAGCTTCGTCTATGCTTAACCCTGAGAGGAGGCGGTATGTGGGCAGCCACCTCCGCGACGTCCGAATCTCCTCGTCCACCGCAGCCCTGACGGGCCGGTTCTTCCAAATGTCCAACGTGGGGGATCACGCTGAACATGACGATAGGGATACTACTCGATTTTACGTGTCCTAACAACATTGTTTTTTATGCCGTCACGCCCAGGGGAGGCGCTACTGTAGCATCAGCGTCCGCTTGGATGCGGAAATATCCGCCCCATACAACCGCATCGTTTTCCGTGCTATGACGGGCGGCATCGGAGACCGCCTCCGCCTGATCCGAACCGCCCTCGGCGAAAGCCAGAAGGGAATGGCGAAGCGGTTCGACCTGGGAGCGAACGGCTGGCAGCGGCTGGAGCTGGACGACCGTGCCCCCAAAGGCGACCTTCTCGCCCAGTTGGTCGAGATGGGATTCTCCGCCGACTGGCTGCTGACCGGTGCCGGCCGGATGCGCCGCGACGGCCAGCCCTCCCTCGACGAGCGATTGCTGGCCGACACCGTGCGCATGGTCGAGGATTGGCTGGCGGCCAACCGCGCCACCATGACGGCGGCGCGCAAGGCCGAGATCGTCGCGTCCCTCTACGCCATGGTCGTGGAGGACGTCGCCGAGGGACGGCCGCCCCCCGATGCGAAACGCGTCGCGCACATCCTGAAACTGGCCGGGTAGAGGGGAACGGCGGAACGAACCCGGACACCGTCACTCCAACAGCCGCCGCACCTCCGCCACGGCATCCGCAACGGCGGCGGCGACGGCGGGGCTCAGGTCCGTGCCGGCCGTGAAATCGGCGCCTTCCACGCCCACCACCGTCAAGGCGGCGGGCAGTTGGCCGAGCAGGCGGGCCATTTCGATGCCTTCCGCCAAGCCGAACTGGTGGCTTCCCTTGGGGAACAGGCCGGCGGGCAGCGGTGCCGCCACCGCGTCCCACACCCGCATTGTGCCGGGCTCCGCGCCCGATGCGGTGGCGTCCACCACCACCACGCGGCCATGGTCGCGCCAGCGGGCCATCAGGTCGGTGCCTTCGCCGTGATGCGCAAGAACCCCGACCCCCTCCAGGCCCAGGGCGGCGACCGCCTCGGCCACCAGCGGCCCGATGCCGTCGTCGCGCCGGTAGGGATGGCCGACGCCGATCAAGAGCGTGGTCATGCCGCGATTCCCGTTACGCGCTCCGTTGTCATCCTGAGCGCCAGCGAAAGATTTTTCCGGCACATTCGCGTGAAAAATCCCTCCGCTCGCTTGCGCTCGGTCGGGATGACATCACGAGCAAAGGGGCTCACAGCACCCGCCACGCCGCGAAAAATTCCTCGTCCTCCATGGCGCGCAGGGCGCGGGTCGGCCCCCCTTGCGCGTCGATCAGGCCTTGCCGGTCCAGCATCCGCACCATCTTGCGGAAATGCGCGATGTTGTGGGGCGACGCGCCCCCCTCCAGCCAGTTCTGTTCCAGGAACCCCAGCAGCGCCGGCTGGCCGAGTTCCGCCTCCCACAGGATGCCGAGCAGCGAGGACAGGCCCTCCTCCACGTCGGCATCGACCCCGAACACGCTCTGGACCGCGTTGGCCTCGGCCTTGCGGCCGGTCTCCGGCCCCGCGCCCAGGCCGAAATCCAGAACCGGCCGCCGCGACGGCGCGCAGCATTGGAAATGGCCGACCTCGTGGATCAGCACGCTGGGCTCCATGCGGGTGGCGACCCGCTCGCCGTCCCAGGTGAAATAATCCTGAGGATCCACGTCGGCGAGGCCGAATCCGAATTCCCGGCAGAGTTCGGCGCCCTGGGCGTGATGAAGCGGATCGGTGCTGAGCGTCAGCAGATCGCCGCCGGGAACGACCGCCGCGATCCGCCCGAACACCGCCGAGGCCAGCGGATCTCCGGCCACCGCGCACGCGAAAGCCTCCAGCAGCGCCGGCAGGGAGACGCGATCAACAGGAGTAAGTATCATCGGAATGCTCCCCGTGCCGCCTTGCACCGCACGGCACGCCCCCTCGCCAAGCCGCCCGTCGCGGGCGCGAAACGCAAAGGGCCGGCGGCGGATTTTCCTCACGCACCGGCCCTTACTGCGATAGCCGCAAGCGAAGGTCACGAACCTCAGTGTGCGGTCTTGGCACCCATGCTGGTCAGTTCGTCCTTAATGCGCAATTTCTCGAATTTCATGTTTCTTATGCGAATGCTGTCGGGTAGGACACGCCTCGATTCGATTTCGATGGCGCTCTCCAGAGCGGCATGCTTGGCTTTCAACGACTCGATCCGGTCCTGAAGGCTCATTACTATCCTCCCTTCCAGATGCTCACACTGAAAGTGTAGGCCCCTTTTGCCGAGGTTGTCAGCAGCGAAATCGCCCGTGAAACCCCCTGCACCCCTTGCGCATCCACCGATTCGAAAAGGAACAACACCAATGCGGGACGATCCGATATGACGGCGCCGGCACGTCTGGTGGTGGGGATCAGCGGCGCCTCGGGCGTCGCCTACGGGCTTGAGGTTTTGCGGTCCTTGCGGCGGATCGGCGTCGAGTCCCATCTGGTGATGAGCCGGGCCGCCGAAGAGACCCTGGCGCACGAAACCGATCTCGTGCCGGACGACGTGCGGGCCATGGCCGATTGCTGGTACGCGCCGGACGACATCGGCGCCGGACCATCGTCGGGCTCGTTCCGCACCCTGGGGATGATCGTCGCGCCCTGCTCGGTGCGGACCATGAGCGAAATCGCCAGCGGCGTGACCAGCTCGCTGCTCAGCCGCGCCGCCGACGTCACCCTCAAGGAGCGCCGCCGGCTGGTGCTGATGGTGCGCGAAACCCCCCTGCACGGCGGCCATCTGAGGACCATGCTGCAATTGTCGGAGATGGGCGCGCTGATCGCCCCGCCGGTGCCGGCCTTCTACGCTCGGCCGGCCTCCCTCGACGCGATGGTGGCGCACACGGTCGGACGGATGCTGGACCTGTTCGGCCTGGACGCCGGCACCGTGCGGCGCTGGGGCGAATAGACCGGGAGCCGGTTCAGACCGCGTGGTCGCCGATATAGATGCCGAGCCCCCGCGCCGTGTTGGCCAGCGTCCCGAAGGGATCGACGGCGCGGGTGACGCCGGCCACCTCGCCCAGGGGAATGTCGGTCACCTGGCCGTGCTGCCACGCCACCACCCGGTCGGTTCGGCCCTGGGCGATCAGATCCACGGCGTAGACTCCAAACGCGGACGCGATCAGGCGGTCCTGCATGGAGGGCATGCCGCCGCGCTGGACGTGTCCCAGCACCGTGACGCGGGTTTCGGCGGCGACGGTCTCCGCCAGCCGCTCGGCCAGATACTGGCCGATGCCGCCGTAACGCGCCTCGCCGCCCTGGTGCAGGGTGGTCACCGGCTGGCCGTTCTCGGTCTTGACGCCCTCGGCCACCACCACCAGCGCGTGGTTGCGCCCCTCGTGGCGGACCTCGGCGATGCGGGCGGCGATCCCGGCCATGGAATAGGATATCTCGGGAATGAGGATGACGTCGGCGCCGCCGGCGATCCCCGCCGACAGGGCGATATGGCCGACGTCGCGGCCCATCACCTCCAGGATCATCACCCGGTGGTGGCTGGCGGCGGTGGGGGCCAGACGGTCCAAGGCCTCGGACGCGACCGTCAGCGCCGTCATGTAGCCGATCGCGTAATCGGTGTGGGCGACGTCGTTGTCGATGGTCTTGGGGATGCCGACCATCGGGATGCCGCCCTGCTTGCACAGCCGGTTCAGGATGCGCATGGAGCCGTCGCCGCCGATCACCACCAGCGCGTCCAGCCCCAGCTCCTTATAGCCCGCGACGAATTCGCCCGACCGGTCGCAGGTGGTGCCGTCGGGCTGAGGGTAGGCGAAAGGATCGCCCTTGTTGATGGTCCCGAGAACGGTGCCGCCCTGGCGCAGCATGTCGCTCACCGCCCCCAGATCGAATTCGCACACGTCCAGCGGCCGGTTCATCAGACCCAGGCTGCCGTCGCGGATGCCGAATACCCGCCAGCCGTAGCCACGGATCGCCCGATGCACGACGGCCCGAAGGGCGGCGTTGAGGCCAGCGCAATCCCCACCGCTGGTCAGGATACCGATACGCTTTTCCGCCATTCGCGATCTCCTTCGCGTCGTCACGTGCCAACCCTGCGGTTCTCGTCATGGGATTTTTCGTTGCCATCCCGAGCGCAGCCGAGGGATCCTTCCGGCATTGTCGGGTGAAGGATCCCTCCACTCGCTCACGCCCGGTCGGGATGACACCATGAGCCAGCGCGCATAATGAGAACCGTTGGTGCTAACCCATACCGTTTCGCCTCGCCTTCTGCTACTGTCAAGCTGCCTTCCTGCGGATTTTCACGCTCATGCAACCATGATCGATGAGGACTTGGAACGGATTCGCCGGCGTCTCGCCGAGCTGCGGACGGAACATCGCGATCTGGATGACGTCATCGCCCGCATGGCCGGCGATCCCTTCGTCGATCAATTGCGCCTTCAACGCCTGAAGAAGCGCAAGCTGGCGCTCAAGGACGACATCGCCCGGCTGGAAAACCAGCTCATCCCCGACATCATCGCCTGACGTCCCGCGGCGGATTCCTGAGAGCCGCGTCGGCCGCCGCCAGCGCCTGTCCCGCATCCGTCCCGGGCGCCAGCGGATGCAGCCCGAACCGCACGGCGAGCGGCACCGGCTGGCCGTCCCAGGCGAAGGGTGGGGCTTCGATGAGGCGCCGGATGCCATCGAGCTTGCCGGCGGCCGCGTCGGTATCGGCCCCCGCCAGCAGGAGGCCGAAATCGCTGCCGCCCAGGCTGCCGACCGCGTCGCTGGCCCGCAGGCTGGCAACGATGTGGACACAGGCGTGCCGCAAGGCGCCATCGGCGGCCGCCAAGCCCCGCTCGCCGCGTAAGCGCTCGACGCCCGCGACATGCAGCAGGGCCAGCGTGGCCGCCCCTTCGCTTTCCGCGGCGCGCCGCTCCACCTCGCGCAGGAAGGCGCGGCGGTTGAGGCAGGGAAGCAGCGAATGGCGGCCGGCCTCCCGCTCCAGATAGTCCCGGGCGCGCTCGTTGCGCTCGGCCAGCGCCCTCAGGCGGTCGAGTTCGGCCAGCAGCGGCCGCACCGCCTCCAGCACGTCCGCCCCGACCGCCTCGGCCGACAGGCCCAGCAGCGAGGCCACATCGTGGATCGAGTGCTCGACCGCAGCCTCGCGCTGCGCGGATTCGTAAACATGATAGCCCCGGCGCTGCGGCAGATCGTGCTGCGGCGGGAATTTCGTCACCTCTGGCACGCCGAGCACGCGTTCGGCGCGGTATTCGTCGGTCATGACCGTCCCCCGGACCAGCCAAGCTCCCGGAAAATTGCGTCCTGCCGCTTGGCGCGGATACGGATACCTGCGGTTTATACGGACCGGCCGCGCAATTCCGTCGCATCGCCGGCCTCGGCCCGCCTCCGGGCGCCGGGGCTCCACCTGAAACCACCTCATCCCGAAAATCGAAACCGCGCGGACCAAACGGAAAACGGGTCTTGCGCCGAACGCCGCGATTTCTATAATCCGCCCTTTCCTTCGTCCCCTGCCGAGAGCGTGACGACAATGGAAACGCCCCGCCGGGATCAGCCGCTGGTCGGCATCATCATGGGCAGCCAGTCGGACTGGGAGACCATGCGCCACGCGGCGCAGGTCCTGACCGAGCTTGACATCCCGTATCAGACTCGCGTGGTTTCGGCGCACCGCACGCCCCAGCGGCTGTACGACTACGCCACCACGGCGAAGGGCCGCGGTCTCAAGGTCATCATCGCCGGCGCCGGCGGGGCCGCGCACCTGCCCGGCATGACCGCCGCCATGACCAGCCTCCCGGTGTTCGGCGTTCCGGTGGAAAGCCGGACGCTGAAAGGCGCCGATTCGCTCTACTCCATCGTGCAGATGCCGGGCGGCGTGCCTGTGGGCACGCTGGCCATCGGCAAGGCGGGGGCGACCAATGCCGGCCTGCTCGCCGCCGCCGTGCTGGCATTGCTGGACGAGGCCCTGGCCACCCGCCTGGACGCCTGGCGCGCACGTCAGACGGCTTCCGTGGCCGAGGCCCCGGTCGATGCCGAAACCCCTCACCTGATCGTCCCGTGACCGACGCCCGCCCTTTGGCTCCCGGCAGCACCATCGGCATCGTCGGCGGCGGACAGCTCGGCCGCATGGCGGCCCTGGCGGCGGCGCGGCTGGGCTACCGCGTCCACATCTACTGCCCGGAAACGGCCAGTCCCGCGGCGCAGGTCGCGGCCGAGGCGACGGTCGCCGCCTATGACGACCGCGAACGGCTGGCCGCCTTCGCCCAGGCCGTCGACGTGATCACGTTCGAGTTCGAGAACATCCCCGCCGAGAGCGTCCGGCTGCTGGCCGAGCGGGTTCCGGTGCGGCCCTCCTGGCGGGTCCTGGACGTCGCCCAGGACCGCATCCACGAAAAGCGCTTCTTCAACGACAACGGCATCGCCACCCCGCCCTGGCGCGAGGTGGCCAGCGCCGCCGATCTGGCGGCGGCCGTGGAGGCCATCGGCCGGCCGGCGGTCCTGAAAAGCACGCGGCTGGGCTACGACGGCAAGGGCCAGGTCAAGATCGGCCCGGACGCCGACCTGAACCAGGCCTGGGCCGCCATGGGCGCGCCGGTCGGCGTGCTGGAGGGCTTCGTCGATTTCGCGGGCGAGGTCTCGGTCATCGTCGCCCGCGGCGTTCACGGCGAGGTCGCGGTGTTCGACCCGGCCTGGAACGTCCACACCGACCACATCCTCGACACCACCACCATTCCGGCCCCGATCACCGCGGCGGAGGCCGACGCGGCGGTGCGCATCGCGCGGACCTGCGCCGAAACCCTGGGGCTTGTCGGGCTGCTGGCGGTGGAGATGTTCCTCACCCGCGACGGGCGCCTGCTCGCCAACGAAATGGCCCCCCGGCCGCACAATTCCGGCCACTGGACCATCGACGCCTGCATCACCGACCAGTTCGAGCAATTCGTCCGCGCGGTCTGCGGCCTGCCGCTGGGCAGCCCCGAACGCCATTCCGACGCGGTGATGCGCAACCTGATCGGCGAGGATGCCGACCAGTGGCTGGACATCCTCCGCGACCCGGGCGCGAAGCTTCACCTCTATGGCAAGGCCGAGTCGCGGCCCGGCCGAAAGATGGGACACGTCACCCGGCTTGTCGCGCGCCAACGATAGGCCCTGGCCGTCCCGCCTGGATGACGGATTGGTAAGCCGGTCATTTGAGGTTGACGTTCGGTGTGGGCTTGCGGGTATTTTCGTCGGCGGTAAATCCGGCAACGCCCAAAAAGGTCATCCCTTGGAAGATTTCGTCCTCAACATCGTCGCCACGTACCATTACCTGACCTATCCGGTCATTCTGGCGGCGACCTTCATCGAGGGCGAAACCATTGTCATTCTGTGCGGCGCCGCCGCCCGCGATCTCGCGATCAACGTCGAGTTGCTGGCGCTTTTCGCCTTCGCCGGCAGTTTCCTGGGCGATCAGCTCTATTACTACATCGGCCGGAAATACGGTTCTCCCCTGCTGATCCGCTGGCCGACACTGGGGCGCAAGATCGACTGGGCCTTTCGTTTGGTGAAGGACCACCCGACCCTGTTCATCCTGTCGTTCCGTTTCATCTACGGCATCCGCAACATCGCGCCGTTCGTGATCGGCATCTCGGAAGTACCGCGGCTGCGCTATTTCATCCTGAATTTCATCGCGGCCCAGATCTGGGCCCACAGCTTCGCCTGGGGCGGCTACCTCCTGGGCCGCGCCCTGGAAAAATGGCTGGGAAGCAACCGCTGGCTGGTGATGCTGGGATTCATCGCCGTGGCGGCAATGGTCGCCGCCTTCGGCTATGCGCGCCAGAAGAAGAAGCTGCGCGACCTGGAGGCGCGGGAAGCGGCCGCCGGAGCCACCGAGCGGGCGTGCCTGGGCGAGGCCTCTACCGAGTAAGCCCGAACAGACGCCGCCCCTTGGCCGCGCCCGGGCCGGATTGCGGCAGATTCTCCAGCAGGTCCTCGAAACGTCTGCGCACCCGCGTAACCTTGCCGACATCGGTGAGCCGGCGCTTGAGGAACGCCAGGGTATCGGCCGCATCGTCCGAGGAATCGTCGATCCAATAGAGCATGGTCGCGCTGTAAACGGCCGCCAGGGTGGCACGCCGGGTGTACCACGAGAAGTCGTGGGACTTGTCCCCGGCGGCACGCCAGATCGCGTCGGCGGTCCGCCAGGTCAGGCTCGCGGCCAAGCCGAGGTTCTGGGGCAGGGCAAGAACCGCCAGGGCGCGGCGAATGGCCTCGCGATGTCCGGCCCAGCGCTCCAGACGCACCCTGACGGCCGCGACGATCCGCGTCGGCACCCGAGCCCCCGACAGGTCCAGGGACGCGACGTCCTCCGCCATCCTGCGGTCGGCAAGGGCGACGAAATGGGCGACCGCATCGGCGGGCCCCGCCGGAAACGCGCGCGCCGGCATGGTCGGGTCGAGCCCCTCGTCCTCGGCGGCGGCCGCCAAAGCGGCATGGGACCAGCCATCGAAGACCACATGCGGCAGCGCCGCCAGCACCAAACGGTCGCGGATGTCGCCAATATCCAAGTCAGCCTCCTGCGGTCGGAGCCGCCCCCCACCATGGTGGCGCCCCCCGTTCCTCCTGAGCGCCCATAATGAGAGGGGCGCATGTCCCCAGCGCCCTCTTCACAACCGGGGACGCCTGTGCTATCAACGCCACTCCCGGACGGCACCCTCCGTGCGGGAACTCGGCATTCAGCGTAGAGGAGCGGTGGCGAAACGTGCAAGTTCTCGTTCGTGACAACAACGTCGATCAGGCCCTGAAGGCGCTCAAGAAGAAGATGCAGCGCGAAGGGGTTTTCCGCGAGATGAAGCTGCGCCGCAACTTCGAGAAGCCCTCGGAGCGCCGTGCGCGCGAGAAGGCCGAAGCCGTGCGCCGCGCCCGCAAGCTGGAGCGCAAGCGGCTGGAACGCGAAGGATTCTGAAGGCCGGCTTGGTCGCCGCCTTCAACGCCCTGCGATCCCCCGGTTGATTGCCCGCACGAGGCACCACGGCCTCGTGCGGTTCGTATTTTTGCGCCCGGAGCATCCCGGGCGGCCGTCGCCGCCGGATGCGAAAACGGGGAAGACCGGGACGCGACCCGGCAGGACGTGAACAGAAGAAGAGGGTCGCGTGTTTCGCTGATGTGTCGAATATCAGCAACAGGGAGGACGGAGATGCCTCTCGCCAGACAGTCCACCCCCCATGACGCCGCCCAAACCCTGGCCGGCATCGACTTTCCGGCGGACAAGCGCAAGATCGTGGAATACGCCCGCGCCAAGAACGCGTCGAAGGAGTTATGCGACGCGCTGGATCACATGCCCGAGGCGGAGTACACGAGCATGGCCGACGTCTTCAAAGGGCTTGGCCATCACCCCGGGGGTTCGCAGCACTGACAGGACCCAACCCGTCCGCTGCACGCGAGCCGCTTCCCCTGGCCCCGCCGTCGCCCGCGGCGGGGCTTTTTCGTCAGATCCGCTCCGACAGCCAGATGGCCAGACGGCAGCCGGCCTTGATCGTGGCCGACAGCAGCGGGTAGGCCACGGCCTTTTCGGCATCGTGCGCCAGCCCGATGTCGCGGTGTTCCAACTCGTCGGCGCGGAAGCCCTCGATGGTGGCACGCAAATCCGCCTCGTCGTCTCCCAGACGTTCGGCCTGGTCCGCGTAATGGGCGTCGATGGTTTCCTCGACCGCGACGGTGCACGCCATCGCCGCCCGCTCGCCGAGCAGCGCGGTCGCCGCCCCCAGGGCGAAACCGGCCACATGCCAAAGCGGCGACAGAAGCGTCGGGCGCACCTGCCGTTCCGAAATCAGGCGGTCGAACGTCCGCAGGTGGTGGCGCTCCTGGTCGGCCATCCGCTCCAGCACGGGCCCGGTCCGGCCACGGCCCAGAACGGCCATCTGGCCCTGGTAGATGCGGACCGCCCCCAATTCCCCCGCCTGATCCACGCGCAGGAAGCGGGCGACCTGGCCCTCGCCATCCGCTGGGTGGGGCGCCTCGCGCCGCGGCGGCTGGCGCATGGTCATCGCGTACCCTCCCGCCGGCGGACAAGCAGCAGCGTCACCGCGGCAAGCGCCCCCGAATAGACGATGTTGAGCGCCGCCATGGTCACCCCGTGCCACTGCCAGGCCGGCTTGTCGCAGGGGACTTCCACCGGCCGGCTCATTGCCTCGGCCAGGCTTCGCGCCGTTACCGCGGCCGAAGCCGCGGCCGCACAGCCCGGCGACGCCCACCAATGCCGTTCGACTCCGACGTGGTAGACGGCGATGCCGGCATTGACCAGGAACAGCACGCCGGCCGTCGCCACCAGCCGGCGGCGTACCGCTTCGGGCATCGGCAGAAGCAAGGCGCCCAACCCCGCGGCGGCGGCCACCGCGAAGGGAATCCGCTGGGCGATGCACAGCACGCAGGGGCGAAGGCCGAAGCCGTATTGGGCGATCAGGGCCCCGGCGAGCGCGGCCAGGCTGGCGGCAACGGCGAAGGCGGCGAGGGAATCGAGGCGGCGGAGCATGCTCGCACCATAGCATTCCGCCCCGCGCTTGACCATCGCGAGCCGCGCTCTCATCATCACGCGGAGGCCATCGCCACGGAGGCGTAAGGTGACGCTCGACGAGCTCAGGGCCGGCGGCAAGGCGGCCCTGGCACGAGCGCTGGCCGAGATCGAGAGCGCCCCGGACGCTCCCGCGACGCTGGCGCTGCTGGATGCCGCCTACGCGGCCCCCACCGCCCATGTCGTCGGCGTGACCGGTCCGCCGGGCGTCGGCAAATCGACGCTCATGAGCGGATTGATCGGCGGGTGGCGGGCCATGGGCCGCACGGTAGGATGCATCGCCGTCGACCCCTCCTCGCGCCGTTCCGGAGGCGCCCTGCTCGGCGACCGCACGCGGCTCTCCCGCGACCCCGACGATGCCGGGGTGTTCGTGCGCTCGATGGCGGCCCGCGACCGCCTTGGAGGATTGGCGGCGCTGACCGTTTCCGCCATGGTGGCGATGCGGGCCTTGTACGACACGGTGCTGATCGAGACCGTGGGAGTCGGCCAATCCGAGACCGACGTGGTCGGTGTCGCCGACACGGTGGTATTCTGCGTCCAGCCGGGCTCGGGCGACAGTCTCCAGTTCATGAAGGCCGGCATCACCGAGATCCCCCACATCGTCGTCGTCACCAAATCCGACATGGAGGAGGCCGCCCGGCGAGCCGGCGCCGATGTCGCCGCCGCCCTGTCGATGGCCGGGGGCGAGATGTCCGGCGGATGGAAGGTGCCGGTGCTGATGGTCTCATCCACACGCCAGCGGGGCATGACCGAACTGATCGCCGCCATCGACCGCCACAGCGCCTTTCTGTCCGGAAACGACCGCCTCGCCCATGCCCGCCAGGAGCAAGCCGGCCAGTGGCTGCGCGAGTCGGTGGGGGAACGGTTCGGGCGCGACGGCCTTCGCCGGGCGGGGCCGCTCGCGCTGCGTCCCGGCCAGTCGCCCTTCCGGCGACTGGCCGAGATAGCCCAATGTTTGACGCCCCCATCGGGTGAATAAAAATATCGACGCTGCGGATATTGACAAACACACCCGCTCGGCCGACCATTCTCCAAAGTTGCGCGGGGGATGAGTGTGACCAAGTCCCTGATGGCGCGGAAAGCGACCACGGAGACCCGACTGGAGCTTCTGGAATTCGTCTCGTCCCTCGTCTGCCTTATCGACAAGGGTGGGGTGACTTTCGTCAACCGCGCCGGATCTAAAATACTGGAACTGGAGGCCGTCGAGGACGCCGTCGGGCTGCCCTTCGAAACCTTCGTGGTCGAGGATTACCGGTTCCTGGTCGAAGCGGGCTGGGAATTGCTGGCCCTTGAGGAATTCGTCCCCCTCAAGCTGAAGCGAAGCAGCGGCGCGGTCTTCGACGCCGAGATGCGCGTGCGGCAGGTTTCGCCCGACACGGAGACTTTTCTTCTCGAAATCCGCGACATCTCCAAATACGTGAAGTCGGCGGAAGCGCTCCGCGAGCGGGAGGAGAGGCTGCACGGCATCCTTCACTCGGTGGCGGAAGGCATCATCACCGTCAACGAGGCCGGAATGATCGAATCGGCCAATCCCGCGGTCGAACGCATGTTCGCCTTCGCCAACGGCCAAATGCTGGGCCGGAGCATCGGTGAGTTGATGCCCGACGACAGGCGCGGGCTCCACCCGCACCTGTTTTCCGCCTACCTGTCCGGCCAGCATCCCGAACTCATGGGCCGCACCGTCGAGGGCATGGGCCAGCGCAACGACGGACGGCTGTTTCCGATCGAGATATCGGTCAGCGAATTCCGGCATTCACGCAAGCGGCTGTTCACGGCGGTGCTGCGCGACATTTCCGAGCGCAAGGAGAACGAGGACCGCATCCGCCGGCTTGCACACCACGACCACCTTACCGGCCTGCCGAACCGCAATCTCCTCAACGACCGCATGAACCACGCGCTGGCGCGCATCAAGCGCCACGGCGGCCGCATGGCCGTCCTTTACATCGACCTCGACCGTTTCAAGCCCGTCAACGACGCCTACGGCCACGAGGCGGGCGATTGCGTGCTCAAAGAGGTAGCCAGCCGGCTGATGGCCTGCGTGCGCTCCTCGGACACCGTCGCGCGCGTGGGCGGCGACGAATTCGTGGTGGTGACTGAAGAAATGCAGCGGCCCGCCGAAGCCGCGCTGGTGGCGCGCAAGATCGTCGACAGCCTGTCCCGTCCCTTCCCCGTCTTCGGCGCCGAATGCACCATCGGCGCATCCATCGGCATCGCCCTCTTCCCGGATGACGGTTACACCGTGGAGGACGTCAGCAAGGCCGCCGACGTCGCCATGTACCGGGTCAAGCACTCGGGGCGCAACGGCTATTGCTTTTTCGCCATGGCCGCGGACCATCCCGAAGACATCGACGAGGAATAGCCTACTCCGGTTCGGGGAACACCGCCCAATCCGGCTTGGCGGGAGACAGCCTGGCGGCGCCGCAGACGAAGGCGCCCCGCTCGCCGCCCGCCTTGCGCCACGCGTCGAGGCGGATCAGGGCGAGGCCGGTCTTGCCGGCGGAGGACCGCATTTCGCCCGCGTCCGCATCGCCCAGCATCACCGGGCTGCCCGGCTCGGGTGCGGGACCGTCGATCTCCACCGGCATCAGCCGCTTCCTCACCAGCCCGCGGTATTTGGTGCGGCTGGTCAGTTCCTGCCCCATGTAGCAGCCCTTGGTGAAATCGATGCCGCCCAGCTCGTCGAAGCCGTTCTCCAACAGGATGGCCTTTTCCAGCGGCAGATCGCGGCTGCCGTCGGGCAGACCGAGGGCCATGCGCACGCCGTCCCAGGCATCGGCGCTGTCCTCGGCGAGCCCGGCCGCCGCCAGCGCCGCGGCCCCTTCCGCCTCCGGCAGCATCAGGCGCAGCCCGGCGGCGGCCAGCCTGGGATCGACATAGGCCATGCCCCCCGCGAACGGCACCGCCGCGCCGGCCTCGTCCGGCACCCCCAGGGCGGTGGACGCGCCTCCGCCCCAGGCCGCCCATACGGCCATGCCGCCGGCCGGGGTGATTCCGACCCGGGAACGCAGCTTGTAGAGACCGAGCTTCTTGCGGAACTCCTCGGCCCGTGCCGCTTCGACGTCGATGAGGAACGCCCCGCCGGTCTCGGTGATGAACAGGTCGTTGAGGAATTTGCCCTGCGGCGTCAGGAATGCCGCCCACATCGCCCGCCCCGGCCCGGCCTTGGCGATGTCGTTGGAAATCAGGCCTTGCAGGAAACTCTGGCGATCCTCGCCATCGACCCTCAGGACGGCCCGATGGCCCAGGCGCGCAAACCGGCATTCCGCCATGGCGGCACTCCCCTTCGAAACACGGAACCGCCCAAAGGTGGGGCCTGCCGCGCCGCTTGGCAAGGGCACGAAGCGGACGTATAACCGGCCCGATGCACATCACCCTGGTCGACGATTCGATCCCGTTCGATGGCTACACCGCGTCGAGCCGCCCCCTCGGGGGCGCCGAAAAGGCCTTCGCGTCGCTGGCCGGAGCACTGGCGCGGCGCGGCCATGACGTCGCCGTGTTCAACCGCTGCCGATGGAGCATCGCCATCGAGGGCGTGCGCTGGGACAACCTCGACGGCCACAAGCCGCTGGCCACCGACCTCCTGGTGGCCTTTCGCAAGCCCCGGCTGCTCGAATTCCTGCGTCAGGCGCGGCGGCGCGTGCTGTGGCATACCGGGCCGGGCCGGCTTCTCGACGGGAAAGCCGCGCGTGCGCTGATCGACGACCACGATCCGTTGGTCCTGCTGGTCTCCGCGGCCCAGGCGGCCGGTTTCGGCGCCAAGGGCGTGGCGGTGGGAATGCTGCCGCCCGCCGTCCGCGGCGATTTCCTGGCCGACGCCCCGCCGCGGGCGACGACCCCGCCCCACGCCATCGTCACCACCCATCCCTCCCACGGCCTCGACTGGCTGGTGGACCTGTGGATTTCCCGCATCCGCCCCGCCGTGCCCCAGGCCGAGCTTCACCTTTATTCCATGAGCCTCGCCACGGCGGCCGAAGGCGGCGAGGTGGCGCCCGGTCTGGCGCCCCTCGCCGAAAAGATCCTGGCCGCCGGCGCCCATGGGATCGTGGTGGTGCGGCCTCAGGGCGACCGTCTGATGGCGGACGCCTTCCGCCAGGCGCGCGTCCACCTCTACCCCGGCGACTCCGACGACGTCACCGCCTTCACCCTGATGGAAAGCCAGGCGGCCGGAGTGCCGGCAGTGGTGCGCCCGCTCGGCGCCGCGCCCGAGCGGATCGCCGACGGACGTTCCGGGATGGTGGCCCCCGACGACGACGCCTTCGCCAATCTGGCCATCCTGCTGCTGACCAACGACGAGGTCGAGCGGGCCCAAAGCGCCGAGGCCCGCGCCCTCTATCGCGACCGTTCCTGGGACGCCGCGGCCGCCTATTTCGAGGCGATGGTCCAATGATCCGGCTGCTGCAAGCCATGGCCGGAGCCCCCCATGGCGGCGCCGAAGCCTTTTTCGAGCGCCTCGCCCTGGCGCTGGCCCGCGCCGGCCTGCCGCAACGGGTCCTGATCCGCGCCAATCCCAAGCGGGCCGGCATGCTGCGGGCGGGCGGAGTCGATGTGATGGAGCTGCCGTTCGGCGGCGCCCTGGACCTGCTGACCCGCTGGGGCTTCCGGCGTGCGGTGGCGGACTTCCACCCCGACGTGGTGCTGACCTGGATGAGCCGGGCCACCCGCTTCTGCCCGCCGCCGTCGCGCCGCCTCGGCCGGTTCGTCCGCGTCGGGCGGCTGGGCGGCTATTACGACCTCAAATACTATCGGCACTGCGACCATCTCATCGGCAACACCCGCGACATCTGCGACTGGATCGTCGCGCAGGGCTGGGCCCCCGAACGGGTTCACCATGTCCCCAACTTCGTCGACGAAGAGGCGCAGGAGGCGCTGCCGCGCCAGACCTTCGGTACGCCCGCCGACGCGCCGCTGGTGCTGGCGCTCGGCCGCCTGCACCCCAACAAGGCGTTCGACGTGCTCATCACGGCCATCGCCGTCGTGCCCGGCCCCCATCTGTGGATCGCCGGCGAAGGCCCGCTCCAGACCGAGCTGGAAGGCCTGGCCGCCCGGCTGGGCGTTTCGGACCGCGTCCACTTCCTGGGCTGGCGGGACGACGTCCCCGCCCTGTTCGCCTCGGCCGACATCTTCGTCTGCCCGTCGCGCCACGAACCGCTGGGCAATGTCGTCATCGAGGCCTGGGCCCAGGGCGTGCCGGTGATCGCCGCCGCCTCGCAGGGACCCAGCCAGTTGATCGAGGACAACGTGGACGGCGTATTGGTGCCGGTGGACGACGCCGCCGCCCTGGCCATCGCGCTGCGCCGCATGATGTTCGAGCGCGGACTGGCCGAGAACATCGCCGCCGCCGGCCGCAAGACCTACGAGGCCCGCTTCACCGAGGCCGCGGTGGTGGCCCGCTACCTGGAATTCCTGCACAAGGTGGCCGGCTGATGTGCGGGATCGCCGGCATCGTCACCAGGGACGGAAGCGCGCCCGGCCCGGCCATCCTCGACCGTCTGGCCGGCGCCCTGGCCCATCGCGGGCCGGACGGCGGCGGGCGGCATGTCCGCGAGGGCGTCGGGCTGGTCCAGACCCGTCTTGCCATCATCGACCTGGACGGCGGGCGCCAGCCCATCCTCGACCGCGACGGCCGCGCCATCGTCGCCAACGGCGAGATCTACAATTACCGCGAGCTGAAGAGCGACCTTCCCGGAGAACGTTTCGCTACCGGATCGGATTGCGAACTGCCGCTCCACCTCTACCGCCGCTACGGCCTGGGCTTCGTTTCGCGCCTGCGCGGCATGTACGCCCTCGCCATCGACGACCCGCTGGAAAACCGGGTGGTGCTGGCCCGCGACCCGTTCGGCATCAAGCCGCTCTATGTCTGCGAGGGGCCGTTCGGCTTGGCCTTCGCCTCGGAGCCCCAGGCGCTGGTGGCGTCGGGACTGGCCGAAGCGAGGGTCAACCCCGCCGCCCTCGTCCAGCATCTTCAATTGCAGTTTGGGACCGGAGGCGAAACGATCTTCGCCGGCATCCGCCGCGTGGCCCCCGGCGAGACCCTGGTGGTCGAGCGCGGGCGCGTGATCGACAGCCGCCACCTGTCGGCCCTGCCGGGCGGCGGGGTCGAGCCGGGCGACGCCGAGTCCCTGCTTTACCAGCTCGATTCGGTGCTGATGGAATCGGTGGACCTGCACCAGCGCTCCGATGTGCCCTATGGCATGTTCCTGTCGGGGGGCATCGATTCCTCGGTGGTGCTGGCGATGATGGCGCGCCTCAACCCGCGCCCGGTTCTGGCCTTCACCGCCGGCTTTCCCGGCACCGGCGTCCACGACGAGCGCGGCCACGCCCGCGCCCTGGCCCAAGCGGTGGGCGCGCGCCACGTCGAGGTGGAATTCGGCGAGCGGGATTTCTGGGAGCTGCTGCCGGCCGTGGCAGCCGCCATGGACGACCCGGCGGCCGATTACGCCTGTCTGCCCACCTTCAAGCTGGCGCGGATGGCCCGCCGCGAGGTCAAGGTGATCCTGTCCGGCGAAGGCGGCGACGAGGTGTTCGGCGGTTATGGCCGCTACCGCACCGCCATGCGTCCCTGGCCGTTGGGCAAACCCATGCGCCGCCACGGCACCTTCCACGACCACGACATCGTCCGCATTCCCCTGGATGGCTGGCGCGACGGCCTGGCCGCCGCCGAACGGGCGGAAGACGTGGCCGGCCGTTCCCGGCTCCAGGTGGCGCAGGCGGTGGATTGCGCCGACTGGCTGCCCAACGATCTGCTGGTCAAGGCCGACCGCTGCCTGATGGCCAACGGCGTCGAGGGGCGCGTGCCCTTTCTCGACCCCCTGGTCGCCGCCTTCGCCTTCCGCTTGCCCGATTCCGCCAAGGTCCACAAGGGCCTGGGCAAGTGGCTGCTGCGCCGCTGGCTGGAGCGGACGCTGCCCGCCGCCCGGCCGTTCGAGCGCAAGCGCGGCTTCACGGTCCCGGTGGCCGAATGGATCGCCGCCCGCCCCGAGATTGGCGAGTTGGTCGCCCGCCAGACGCTGATGGCCGAGATCGGCAAGCCGGGCGCGGTCGAGCACCTGTTCCGCCATTGCGACAAGCGCACCGGGTTCGCCTGCTGGACCCTGCTGTTCCTGGCCCTGTGGCACCAGCGGCATATTCTGGGACACAAAACCGAAGGCGACGCCTTCGACGCGCTGGCAACCCGCTAACCCAATCACAGGATGGCGACCATGGCCCAGACCTTCGACCTCATCCTTCGCGGCGGCACCGCCGTCACCCCCGCCGGCACCCAGCGCACCGACATCGGCTGCCGCGCCGGCCGCATCGCCGCCTTGGGCGACCTCGGCACGGCTTCGGCCGCCGAGGCGATCGACGCTCACGGCCTGACCATCCTCCCCGGCGTGATCGACACCCAGGTGCATTTCCGCGAACCGGGCCTGGAGCACAAGGAGGATCTGGCCACCGGCACCGCCGCCGCGGCCCTGGGCGGCGTCACCGCCGTGTTCGAGATGCCCAACACCAAACCCTCGACGACGACGGCCGAGGCCCTGGCCGACAAGGTGACGCGGGCCAAGGGGCGGGCGTGGGTGGACCACGCCTTCTTCCTTGGCGCCGCCGCCGACAACATCGAGCATTTGGCCGAGTGGGAGCGCCTGCCCGGCTGCGCAGGCGTCAAGGTGTTCATGGGCTCGTCCACCGGCTCGCTGCTGGTGGCCGACGATGCCACCCTCGCCCGCGTCCTGGGGCAGGGCTTCCGCCGCGTGGCGGTCCATTGCGAGGACGAGGAACGCCTCGCCCAGCGCAAATCCCTGATCGAGGGCGGCGCCCATCCCCGCCGACATCCCGAATGGCGGGATGTGGAAACGGCGCTGCGGGCGACCCAACGCCTGATCCGGCTGGCGGAGGCGGCGCGCCGGCGCGTCCATGTGCTGCACGTCACCACCGCCGAGGAAATCGCCTTCCTGGCCGAGCACAAGGACCTCGCCACGGTGGAGGTCACGCCCCAGCACCTGACCCTGGCGGCGCCCGAGTGCTACGACGACCTTGGCACCTACGCCCAGATGAATCCGCCCATCCGCGATGCCCGCCACCGCCAAGCCCTATGGCAAGGGGTCGCCGACGGGGTGGTGGACGTGATCGGCTCGGACCACGCGCCCCACACCCGCGAGGAGAAGGGCAAGCCCTATCCCCAGAGCCCTTCGGGCATGACGGGAGTGCAGACGTTGGTGCCGCTGATGCTGGACCACGTCAGTTCCGGCCTTCTGTCCCTCGAGCGCTTCGCCGATCTGACTTCGGCCGGGCCGGCCCGCATCTACGGCATCGCCGGCAAGGGCCGCATCGCGGTCGGCTACGACGCCGACTTCACCGTGGTGGACATGCGGGCAGAGCGGGTCATCACCCATTCGTGGATCGCCAGCCGTTGCGGCTGGACCCCCTTCGACGGACGGCGGGTGGTGGGCTGGCCGGTCGCCACCCTCGTCCGCGGCCGCACGGTCATGCGCGACGGCCAATTGCTGGGCGCGGCGGCGGGAAAGCCGGTGCGCTTCCAGGAAAACCGATAAGTCGGATGGAATCATTCCAGCCCATGGACTTTCACTCCCGGTAGAACTATATTTCGAGGAAGCGTTCTCCCCAACGGGCCGAAGCCATGTTCACCGACAACACACTGACGCCCAAGGAAGCCGTGCGGCTGTGCGCGCTGGGGACCATCGCGCGCCAGGCGATGCGCTATGGGGAACTCGCCGGGTCGGTGCGCCATTTCATTTCGCGCATGGGCGGGCCGCAGCTCGAACTGATGGGAACGTCGGTCGAGTTGCTGCGCTACGAGGGCTTGGTGGAAGCGGTCGGCGGCTCCGGGATGGAAGACGACGCCCTGCTGTCGATAACCGCGGCGGGCAAGCGGGAACTCAAGACCCTTCTCACGGCGCCCATTCGTCCGGGCAGCGATCTGTCCAAGCTGATCATCGCCCTGAAGATGCGGTTCCTGCATCTGCTGGAGCCGGCCGAGCGCAAGGCCCTGGCCGAACTTCTGGCCGATGGGGTCGAGAGCGAACTGGTACGGCTGATCGACCTGCGCGGCGTCTGTGCCGGCGAAGAGGGCGAAGCCAGCGATCTGGTGGCTTGGCTGGATCACGACATCGCCGCGCTGGAAAGCCGGCTGGCTTGGCTGGACGCGTTCGGCGCCCGCCAGTGACGCGCTTGCCGTGAGCGCCGACGACGCCCCACCGGGACTGGCGGAATCCACCTCCGGCGAACCGCATCATCTCGGCCACAGGGGACGGTTACGCGAACGGTTCCTCGAAGCTCCGGAAGCGCTTCCCGACTACGAAATCCTCGAACTTCTGTTGGCCACGGCGATTCCCCGCAAGGACGTCAAACCGATCGCCAAGACGCTGATCGCCCGCTTCGGCAGCTTCGCCGACGTCATTTCCGCCGACCTCCCGGCGCTGATGGCCGCCGGAGGGTTGGGGCCGGCCTCGATCGCCGTGCTGAAGGTGGTGCGCGAGGCCGCGATCCGCCTTGCCCGCGCCCCGGTGATGGGGCGGCCGGTCATCTCGGCCTGGGATCAGTTGCTGGACTATTGCTGCGCCGCCATGACCACCCTGCCGGTCGAGCAATTCCGCCTGCTGTTCCTGGATCGCAAGAATGTGCTGATCGCCGACGAGGTGCAACAGGAGGGCACCATCGACCACACCCCGCTCTACCCCCGCGAAGTGGTCAAGCGGACGTTGGAACTGAATGCCTCGGCGGTGATCATGGTCCACAACCATCCCACTCGACCCGTTTCGATCACGCTCGATCACGCTTCTTCTCATTGAATCACTTGGATTTTCTGGCTTGTCGTAGCGTCGGACGTTGTGGCATATTGGGGTCGGTTTTGAGGGGGATCAGTCGCCCCTTTGACCCCAGTCGCCGACCCCTACTACCCGTCTGGCGACCCCACTTGAGAGCCGATGGGAGAGCCAAGTGCCAAGCCTTACCGATGGAGAGATACGCCGCGCTCTGAAACAGGTGGAGCAGACCGGCAAACAGCTAAGCCTGGTCGATGGCGAGGGGCACGGCACCGGCCGTCTGGTCCTGGTCATGAAGCCGATGCCCACTCGCGTCACGGCGGACTGGATGGCGCAGCAGTGGCGCGATCAGAAGCGCCTCAAGAAGAAGCTCGGCTCGTATCCGTCGATGTCGCTCAGCAAGGCACGCGAAGTTTTCACCCGCGATTTCGCGGACATGATCCAGAAGGGTCGCAGTATCAAGATCGCCGGCGACACACGCCCCGGCACCGTGGCCGACCTTTTCGAAGCCTACGTCGCTCACCTGAAAGCCTCGGGAAAGTCGTCCTGGAAGGAAGCGGAGAAAGGCTTCAACAAGATCGCCGATACGCTCGGCCGCAATCGGCCCGCTCGGGACGTCGAGCCCGACGAAATCACGGACCTAATTCGGCCAATTTACGACCGTGGCAAGCGTTCGATGGCGGATCACGTCCGCAGCTACATCCGATCCGCGTACAGCTGGGGCCTGAAATCGGAGCACGATTACCGCAGCGCATCGCAGCGCCGCTTCCGCCTTGTCTACAATCCCGCAGCCGGCATCCCCACGGAGCCCAAGAAGGTCGGAACCCGCTGGCTTGATGAAGAGGAATTCCTACGCCTCTACCGTTGGCTCGAATGCCCTGACACGCCAGTTCACCCGCCCTACACACGCGCCGTCCGCATTCTCATGCTCACGGGGCAGCGCGTCGAGGAAATCGCCCGCCTGCACGTCGATCAGTGGGACGCAAAGGAGCGGATTATTGACTGGTCGAAGACCAAGAACGGCAAGCCGCACGCAATTCCGGTCCCCGAGGTGGCGGCGGAGCTGATCGAGTCGATCAAGCCAAACGCGCACGGCTGGTTTTTTCCCTCCGCGACCAACCCGACGAAGCCCGTCAGCCATGGCACGCTGTACTCGTTCATGTGGCGTCAGCGCGAGCGCGAGGTGATCCCGGTCGTGACTAATCGCGATCTGCGTAGAACGTGGAAGACGCTGGCTGGACAGGCCGGCCTATCGAAGGAAATTCGCGATCGGCTGCAGAACCACACGCTCCAGGACGTCAGCTCAAAGAGCTACGATCGCTGGAACTACATGCCTGAGAAGCGAGCCGCCATGAAGAAGTGGAACGCCTTTGTTCGAGCCATGCTGACTAAAAAGCGCCCCAAGGCGGCGGAAGAGAAACGCACGCCGATCAATCAAGGCGCCCCTGAGGAGCCGGCTCAGCACGCGGCGTAATAGCTCACCGACGTAGACCGACCACTCCTCAGGGCGGCGAGGCGATCTTAAGTTCGTGCAACAACCCGTTGCATGATCTCTGGAGTGGAGAATCGCAGCCGGGCTGCTTGTGGCTCAACCTGTCACTCGACGTAACCAGGGCGGGTCGCCTCGGTGTCTACTGCCCCTACACTTCCTCTCCGTCGGGCTCGCCCGCAGACGCAGCATCTCCGATCATGATCGGATGCGGTTCAAGATCGTTGAGGACAATTACGAGCGCACCATTCTTTTGATCGTTGCTCGAAAGGGTGCCGAGGTCTCCGGGATTCCGTGCGATCAGGCCCACGACCTCGTCTCGCGGCTCTTCCTCGCCATCCTTCTTCTCCACGGGCACTTTCACCGGGGCAAGATTCCCCTTTGCAGTCGCCGCTGGCGCCTTGAGCCCCCGCTGAAGGAACGATCGGAAGGATGCCGAGGCCTGAAGTCTCTTGAGCGTCTCCCGCGCGCGGGGGTGGACCTGCCCCTCCTCGATCTTCGGAATGACGGTGAGGATTTCGTCCACCGAGGCTTCGGTGAGAATGAGACGGGTGAGATCGTTGCCCTCGGCGTCGCGTCCAGTGATGCAGACACCGCCATCGCCGGTGGTTATGGGAAGTTCGAGTGCCATGAGCTTCCCGTCCGCATCCGTCGTGAACATGAGAACCTCGACGGGGAATGTGAACGGCATCTTGCTCACGAGACCGACCCGTCCCATGTCAGCAAGCATGCGCTGCTGAAGTTCGAGCGCGTTGCTCTCCCTCAGCCTGAGGCCGACCGAATATGGCCCCTCTGCGCGAATCAGATGGGCCAACTCGTCGCGTGTGAGCATACGCTGATCATCAAGGTCCCAGTCGATTGACATGCGAGGTTGGTTCGGAAACTGCGCGATGGGCGTGCTCACGCCTTTGGACTTGTACTTCCAGCTCTTGTTGTCGAGCGCCTTCAACGTGCCGCCGATGAGAAGCACGCGCCGCTTGCCCGGTTGCCGGACCAGGTCGCAAGCGGGCGTAAGCACGACTAGGGCATCGGGTTCGTCCTCCGGGGCCGTTGCGGGCGGCGCAAAATCGAACCTCGACTTACGGACAAGCACGTCGCCGAAACTCACCGGCATGCCGGCGGTGTTGCCCGTCACCTTGAGACGTTCCGCGTTCTGCCACAACGAACGAGCCACCAGATTCTGCAGATCCGATGATCCTGCTATGTAGGGGGTCGGATACTTCACGGGATCGATGCGATTGAGCTCCTGCGCTGCGGCAATGGTCGGCCCATGGCCTTCGATCTCGTGCTGGAGCAGGCGGTCGAACACGTCGAGCATGTAGCTACCGAGCGGCTGTCCCTCGAAATCGAGCAGCACTTCGCGGATCTTAGTGTAATCAGACAGATCGAGCCGCCGGATCAACTTCATGAAGTCCTTTGCGGCACCGGCAAGTCCCGATTCCCAAGCGGCGAGGAATCCCGCCACGCGCACCGCATCGGCGTGATGGGTCGCCAGCCGTTCCAGCGTCGTCTCGACCGTCGCCCCCTGGAGCAGATCATGCTTGCGGTATACGCGGAACAGCGCACCTACCATTTTGGCGTCGTCCCTAAACCGCTCCTTCTTGTCCTGCAGGCGCGGGCTCCGCGACATGAGCACGACCGCAGGAGGGGAGTTCTCACGACCTGCAACGAGCTCGCGTAGCCGGCGGATCGACTTCTCCACATCAAAATCCTGCTGCGCGGCGCCGAGGAATAAGTCTGCGAAGATGATGTGGCACTCGTGCGCGTCTTCCGGAACGGTTCGGCCGGCAGACTTCACCTCAAGGCCAGCGGCGTTCAGTCTATCCTTTAGCTTCTGCAAAAACTCCCGGTCCGAAGTGCGGTCGCGTTCGTAAGTCCCGAACAGTCTCATCCAGAGCTCGTCGTTCAGCTTGCCCTTCAGGTCCCACATCGCCTTGACGAATTCGTCCGAAGCCCGGAGCTCGTTGGCGCTCATCGTCGCGTATGCAGGAAACGCTTCGACGACCAGCTCCTGCTCAATCCGGACGTCGTCGACAAAAATCGTCCACGCTTCCTCGTCCATTGCGAGGTCCGCGGCGATCGGCACGTCGTCGAAGGCGTCGTCGATAATAAGCGCCGATACGAAGCCCGCGCGCTTGAGAACGTCCGACACGCTCATCGGACGACCGCGGCATCGGGAAGTTCGAGCACGAACTCGTGGAGCCGTCCCGTCTGCTTGTCAGCCTTCCCCGACAGCGTCAGCTTCCCCTTGAGGTCCTCGGCGTTCGACGCCGCGATAAAGAGCCCGAGCCCCCGGCGCTTCGATTTCTCCTTGAGCGACCAGTAGGCGCGGAAGACGCGCTCGCGGTGGTCCGGAGCGATGCCGCGGCCATTGTCCGAGAAGCGGATCGTCAGAGGGTCGGTCTCGATGCGGACATCGATCATCGGGAGATAGGCCGCCTCCCGATCGGCCCGCATCTTCATCCAATAAACGGAATTCGACAGCAGGTTTTCGAGGATCTGCACCACCATGCCCTTCACGAGCTTAACCCGGAGCGGTCCTTTCGGTGCCCTTATCCTCATCTCGATGCGGTGGCGCGCGAATTGGGGAGCGTGACCCTCCTTCAGATCCTCCACGAGGCGAACGAGGTCGAAGGTCTCCGCACGCTGCCGGCCGGGAACGCTCGCCTCGTCGAGAACGCGCAGGCGCTTCGAGACACTCTTGATCTCGGCCCGCAGCGTGTCGAGCCGTGCCTTCACCTCCTGCGGGAGGTCCTTGCCACGCAGACTTTCTAGCGAAGTGAGCGCGCTCTCGGTCGATCGCGCGAGCTCGTGTGCGACCATCTCGACGAGCAGACCGACGCCCGCCATCTGCACCATCTGCCTGCTGTCAGCTTCAACCTCCTCGATGCGCTGCTGGGCTCTTGTCGAGAGGTCATGAAATTCCTGCAGCGAATGCTCCAGATCCGTGAAGACCTCCAGTTCTTCGCGCGGCACAAACTTCCGGAGCTTTCCGAGCGCAGCCTTTGCCCGACCTTCGAGCCCGCCTATCTCCTTCCTGATGTCGCCCAGATCTTCGGTGCGCTTTCGATAGCGCAGGTCCACGTCCTTGAAGAAACTCCACAGCCTTTCGGCGACAGCGTCGTGTAGCACCTCTTCGAAGACCTGCGATTCCGGAGTTTCCCGCAGGCCTTCGCGATTCGTCTGGTCCACCAGCTTCGGATTCCCACCCCGCGAGATCCGGACATGCCCGACGAACTGGTTCTTGTTCAGGACATATCCTGTGCGGCCAAGCGCGACCGCGTCGAGGCCGAGCCAGTCGTCCTCCTCCTCTCCGTAGGGAAAGACCCTAAAACCGTCGCGGAAGAGCATGATGCTCGACCACTTCTTGACCAAGGCCCGCACCGCGGCCTGGTTTCCAATCGCGTCGATCTTCGCTAGGTAACGCCGGTTGAACCAGTAGATCTCGAAATCGAAGTCCCCGACCGAAGTCAGCGCACTCTCAGGCAGCTGGTTGTCCGTGCCCGCCAGCAATCCTTCCAGGTCCGGCCGCGTCAGTGTCAGCGCGTCAGTCTCGCGCGGATGCTCGAAACTGCCGAGTTTGGTTGCGACCATCTTCAGTTCAAGCTTGGGCTCGCCGGCTCTAACCGAATAGGTCCCGGTGAGGCTCGCGTGCGCGTTTTGGATGAGCGCCGGATCGAGCCACGGAATGGCGATCCGATCGCCGTTCCAGTAGAGCCCAATGCGCGGCCTCGACTTCGGATCGAGGAAGGGATCGGTCAGTCTCGCGAAGTCGTAGTCGGCGAACTGGCGCACGCGCTTCTCAGTCCAGTCCTCAAGCAGGCCGCCGATCGTGAGCTTCGTACCCTGCCATCTTTCGTTTTGCTTGCGCGGTCCCCCGCGCGGCTCGATATTGATGTCCTCGATCATCGCGCCCAAGTTCTCGAACATGCGCCAGTCGATTTCGAGGACATTGAGACGGGTATCTTCCGCCCGCGCCGTCTCCAACTTCAGGCGTTGGCCGAGCCTCATAGCGGAAAGACGCCCGATACCCTTTTCCCCCAGGGGGATCTTCGAGCCGCCCTGCGTCAGGATCCGGTCGACTTCGCGTTTTCGTGCTGGTGTACCGAGCGTGAGAAAATTCGTGGTGATTTCGGACAGCGACATGCCGCTGCCCGTGTCCAAAATCTCGATCGAGTTGTGTTCATCGTAGCAGGCGTCGAGACGCCGCACGAAGTCGTCCAGATCTTCCGACTCTTCGACTGCCGCATTAAACTCGGAAACGGACCCGCTGCCGGCCGACGGATCCAGCTTTGCGGCTACCCGTCCGATCAGATCCGCAAGTTGTTCCGCCCGCTCGGCCTTGGAGGCATTCTCCCCGCCGAGCAACTGCGCTCTGTCGCGGATGCGGAGGTAGTCATTCCTCCGCATGGCGATCTGGAAGCGAATGTCTGCGCCGGTGCGCGAGCCAGCGTCGAAGGCATTCTTGATGAGCTCGTAAAACGCAATGATGTCCGAGCTGATGAGCTCAGAGCCTAGCTCCAGCACCGTCCTAGCGTTGACCCGAAAAACCAATCGATGTCCCCCCGATGATCTATGCAAAGAGCTGCTTGATATCTGCCACCGGCCTGAACAACTTCATCGGTTGATCGGCAAACGGCAAGAAGCTCTCTCGCTCGTAAAAGCGGCGTGCAGCCTCGTCCTTGGCATCCACAATCACCGCAAACGAAGCAATCTCGTTGCGCGCGACGCGGTAGAGTGCGTCGGCCAACAGAAATCGGCCATAACCTTTACCCTGAAACCGCCGATCAACAGCCAGCCGGCCTAAAAGAGTCGCCGGAACGAGAGGATAGCGCGGAAGCCGACGAGCGATCTGACCCGGGAGATCAGCCAGCTTCACAGCGGTTGCCGACAGTGTGTAATAGCCGCCGATGGCACCGCCCGGGCGCACGAGCACGAAGGGCGCCGCCATGCTCTTTCGAGCATCCTGGCCAGCCTGGCTTCGCAGATATCGATCGAGCGGTTCGACGCCGCTGGCGAACGAGGCTCGATCATGGTGCGACCCGAGCGGCTCGACGCGAAGCGATTCCCCAGAAGCGCCCGGCACCGGCTATACGCCGGTCGCTTCGCGATAGCGGCGCACTGTCTCGCGCAAACGGTCGTTGATGGGTTTCGGCTTCAGCAGCGCTTCGACAAACGCCTGGCCATCGCGAACCGACAGTTCGAGCTGCTGATGCTCTTCGATCGCCCGCCGTGCGGCGTCCTGGACGCTGGTCAACACGAAATCCGTAACCGTCCGCCCCTGAAGGGCAGCGGCATGTTCGATAAGCGTTTTCTGCTCCGCCGTCACCCGGGCCTCAAGGCGCTGGGCGCGGGTGCGACCACGTGGGGATTTCAAAACAGACTTTGCCATTGCGCTTCTCCTGTGCAAATGTACGGCCAACACCCGGCCAATTCAAGCCCCCCGGCGAGAGTGCACAGGAAACCATGACCAATGCGTGAGAACGAAAAAAGAACACTTGCCTACATCACGCCGGGCGGCCATCAATTCCGGAAGCCATGAGGGGTGCGATGCCCGATTCGATTTACCTCGACAATCAAGCCACGACCCCTACCGATCCGCGTGTCCGTGATGCCATGTTGCCGCTTCTCGAGGCGAGCTCCGTTGGAAATCCGCACTCAGAGCATTTCGTGGGGCGGCGCGCCGCAACGGCGGTCGACGACGCGCGCGCGAAAGTCGCTGCGCTGATCGGTGCGCGCCCGCAGGAGATCATCTTCACATCCGGAGCGACCGAAGCGAACAATCTCGCTCTTCAGGGCGTGGCGCGATCGTCCCGTCGCCGCGGCAATCACATCGTCACCTGCGCGACGGAACACAAATGCGTGCTGGAAATCGCGGACTATTTGGCGCGCAACGGCTTCCGGGTGGACATCTTGCCCGTCGGTCCCAATGGCCTCCTCGATGTCGCAACGCTGGAAGCGGCGATCACGGAAGAGACCTGTCTTGTATCGATCATGACGGCGAACAACGAGATCGGCGTGCTGCAACCGATCGAGGACATCGCCGCGCTCTGCCGGTCACGCGCCATCGTCTTCCACACCGACGCGGCGCAAGCGGCGGGAAAGGTAGCTGTCGACGTCAGTGCGAGCGGCGTCGATCTGATGAGCTTGTCCGGCCACAAGATCTACGCCCCCATCGGTGTGGGGGCGCTCTATGTCTCCGAGGAAAGCCCGGTCGTTCCGGAACCGCTATTCTGGGGCGGCGGCCAAGAGCGTGGCATTCGGTCCGGAACCATTTCTCCGTCGTTGTGCGTCGCCTTCGGCACGGCTTGCGCCATCGCGCGCGAGGAGCTCGAGCGGGACGCACAGGCCGCCGCGACGCTCAGCAACGTCTTCCTCGAGCTTGTTCTAGCGCGCTGTCCTGATGCCCGTGTGAATGGTGATCGGAAGCGACGCCTTCCCGGCAATCTCAGCATGACGTTTCCGGGATGCGATGCCGACCGGATCGTCGGGGCCTTGCAGCCGGACATTGCCCTGTCGACGAACGCCGCGTGCAGCGCCGGCGTCTTGCAGCCCTCGCATGTCCTGTTGGCTATGGGCCTAAGCGAATCGGACGCTGCAAGCACGGTGCGCATCGGCTTCGGCCGGTTCAACACCCGCACCGAAATCGAGATGGCAGCCGAACGCCTCGCGGAGGCCGTGCGGCGTATCCGCGAGGACGAGGCGTTGGAAACCGCGGCGGCGTAGCCGAAGGCGAAAAACCGAAAGGTTGAATCCGACCCGATTGCGTCTTGCTACTGGACGATCCGTCCAGTAGCATGACCGCATGCTACGGGGACCGATCACAGACAGCGAATTCAAAGGGCAGTTCTCGGGACACGAGACCTTCCCGCTACGGCACCTTTGGCTTCGCAAAGCCTTCGATGCGGTCGAATCCGGCGCCCCACGAACCATCTTCAGCAGTCCCGACTCGATCGTGACGTTTGGCGTCGGGAAAAACATGGCACTCGCGATTCGTCATTGGGCGCTCGCCTGCGGCATCATTGAGGAGAACGGATCGCGAGTCGGAGCGACCGAGCTCGGCCAAAGTCTGTTCGGCGGCGACCGCCCGTGGGATCCCTACATGGAACGGCCGGCCACCGCGTGGCTCGTGCAGTGGAAAGTCGCGGGCGATCCAAAAATGACGACCACGTGGTATTGGGCCTTCAACCATTTGGCGGCTCAGACCTTCGATCATGACGCCCTGAGCACATCGATTCTGCAATATGCCCGCGCACGCCAATGGTCGCGCATCGCCGAGAAAACCGTGACGCGCGATGTCGAATGTTTCATCCGCAGTTACGTCCCGCGTGTCGACAAGACGGCCGGTGAAGACGCATTGGAGCCCGTGTTGGCCGAGCTCGGTCTCATCCGGCCGGTTGCGGGCCGCCTCTACGAGTTTCGCCGAGGCCCCAAGCCGAGTCTCCCCGATGGGGTCTTCGCCTACGCGCTGAACGCGTTTTGGGACCGGCACGCACCAAACGCGGCCACTTTGTCCGTGGAGGCCATCGCCTACGAGCCGGGTTCGCCCGGTCGCGTCTTCAAACTCGACGAGAACTCCGTTGTGGAACGACTAACCGCGATGGAAGACGTGACGCGCGGCCGCATCGTCTGGTCGGACACCGCGGGCGTGCGCCAAGTCCTCCGCGTCAAACCGATCTCCAATCCGCTCGCGCTCCTAGCCTGTGCGTATCGGGTCGAGAACGACAAGCGGCGGGCCGCATGACACTCGCCGATCACGTCGCGATTGCCCGCCGCTTTCAACGGTCCATCCGGCTCGACAGCGATCTCGCGCGCGTCGACGCGCTGCAGGGATTCGTCTGTCAGCGCTCCGCCGCCGATGGGCTTCAGGGTATGGCGAGCCAAATCGCGCAAACCGCCCAACGGGCCTTTACCTGGACGGGCCCCTATGGCGGCGGCAAGTCGAGCTTGGCGGTGAGCCTAGCCGGCCTGCTCGGCCCCAGAGGCGCGATACGGACGGCCGCGTCCGCGGCACTCGGCGAGTCCGTCGCGCATGGTCTGCTGGAAATCTACCAGCCAAGCCGAGATGGTTGGCTCGTCGTGCCGGTCGTCGGTCGCCGTGCCGATCCGGTCGGCGACATCGCGTCCGCCTTGGAGCAAGCCCGCAGGCGCGACGGGGCGACGCGCGGAAGGCCGCGAAACGAGGTGAAGAGCCCTCGCGAGCTCATCGACAGGCTTGTGCAAGAGGCCGACGCCCGACCGCGTGACGGCGTGCTGCTCATCATCGACGAGATGGGGAAGTTCCTCGAAGGTGCCGCGGCGGACGGTGCCGACATCTTTTTTTTCCAGGAACTCGCGGAGGCCGCGTCGCGCGCCCGAGGTCGTCTCGTCGTTGTCGGCATCCTGCACCAGGCCTTCGAGCAATATGCGAGCCGCCTTGGCCGGGACACGCGCGACGAATGGGCGAAGATCCAAGGACGATTTGCGGATGTGCCGCTGATCGCGGGCGTCGACGAAGTCGTCGATCTCTTGGGCCGCGCCATCGTGTCCAACCGGCGCCATCCCGAAACTGCCTGTTCGGCTGAGGCGATCGCGCAATCGATCCGCTCGCGCCGCCCAGGCACGCCGGCGGATCTGGCGGCCCGTCTAGACAAATGCTGGCCGTTGCACCCGGTTACGGCCGTCGTGCTCGGCCCGATGTCTCGCCGACGGTTCGGCCAAAACGAGCGTAGCGTGTTTGGCTTTCTCACCTCCGCTGAGCCCGGCGGCTTTCGGGATTTTCTGCGCGAGATGCCGGCTACGGCACGCGACCTTTTCGGCCCTGACCGGTTTTGGGACTACCTGCGCATCAATCTGGAGCCTGCGATCTTGGCGTCGAACGACAGCCATCGCTGGGCGCAGGGCGCCGACGCAATCGAGCGCTGCGAAGCGCGCGGGACTGCACTTCATGTCAGGCTAGCCAAAGCCATAGCGCTGATCGACATGTTCCGAAACGGCTCGGGCCTAGCGGCTGATCGCGCAACGCTCACAGCCTGCATTCCCGATGCCGAGCCGCACGCGATCGACGCCGCTTTGGCTGAATTGGAGCGATGGTCGGTTGCCGTATTCCGGAAGCACTTGGACGCTTGGGCGATCTATGCCGGCAGCGACTTCGATATCGACGGCGCGGTGGCCGCCGCCGCCGCACAAGCCTCGGGCCTCGACCTAGGACGCCTCGCGCGTCTGGTCGGGCTGCAACCCGTCCTTGCCAAACGCCATTACCACGAGACGGGCAGCCTGCGGTGGTTCCAAACCGAGCTTGTCCATCTGGCGGACCTTGGCCGGATCGCCGATCGGGCCGGCGATGCCGCAGGTCATTTCATTCTCGCCATACCCGCCACCGAGGAGCAGCGAAAGACAGCCTTAGCGGATTGCCACGCGTCGTCGGAAAGGGCGAGCGATCAACTGATCGCCGTCGGCCTGCCACGCAATGCTTGGCGACTACGCGCCCTCGGAAGCGAACTCATCGCACTCGAAGCGGTGCGCGCCAGCCGCCCAGAACTCGACGGCGACAGTGTTGCTCGGCGGGAGATCGCTGCGCGGATCGCGGCGGTATCCGCCGAGCTCGACGAAGAATTGCGCGCGGGCTTCGCCAACGCCGACTGGCATGTCGCCGGCGAGCGCATCGAGCTGCCGGCGGGCGCTAGTCTCTCACGGCTTGCGTCCGACCTTGCCGATCGCCGGTTCAGCCAGGCACCGCGCGTCCATAGCGAGCTGGTCAATCGTGAGAGGCCGTCCAGCAATACCCAAGCCGGTGTTCGCGCCCTTATGCACGCGATGATTTCGGCCGCCGACAAGCCGACCCTGGGAATCGAAGGCTTTCCGGTCGAGCGTGGGCTGTACAGCACGGTGCTCGCTGCCGCGGGACTGCACCACAAATCCGGCGAATCCTACCGCTTCAGCAAGCCCACCAACAGCCGCATTGGCCAGACTTACAAACCTGCTTGGGAAGCAGCTGAGGCGTTGTTCGCCCAGGAACAGGGCCCGGTCCCGCTCGGGCGTTTGTACCGCCTTTGGGCGGCGCCGCCGTTCGGAATCCGCCGCGGACTGATGCCTCTTCTGGCCCTGGCCTTCGTCATGGCAAATCGCCATCGTCTTGCGCTTTACGGCGAAGGCAAATTTCAGGCGGAGATTGACGATTATCTCGTCGACATCCTGTTGCAGGACGAAAATCTTGTCGCGCTCCGCCGGGTGGACGTGGACGCCTTCCGCGGCGCAGTCCTTGAAGGCGTGGCGCGCGCAGTCAAGAAAGCGACGGGCCATACTTGTCCACCCGATCCCTTGGAGGTGGCCCGCCGCTTGGTGCGCTTTGCGCGCGATCTCCCTCCCTGGAGCCAAAAGACGCTCAGCCTGTCGGCGTCGACGGCCGAGGTGCGCCACGTCCTGCTGCGGGCGGACGATCCGCACAAGGCGCTCTTCGTCGACATCCCCACGATATTCGGCGACGGCGACGCCCCAGCGACCGCGGCCGGCATCGAAACCGCACTGCGCGAATTGAGCGGCGCTTATCCCAAGATGATGGCCGAGCTTTCGCAGAAAATGCTGAGCGCGTTGGGCCAAGCACAGAACGACTTCGCAGAGCTGCACGAACGTGCCCGGGTCGTCGCCGATCTCACGGGCGATCTGCGCGTTGACGCATTCGCCGGCCGGCTTGCGACCTATCGCGGCGAGATTCCCGAGATCGAAGCAATCGCCAGCCTCGCGATCAATCGGCCACCACGCGACTGGACAGACCGCGACCCCGATCAGGCCGCGTTAGCGCTCGCTGACTTTGCCCTCAAATTCCGCCGCGCCGAGACTCTCGCGCGCGTCAAGGGTCGGCAGCCGACGCGCGAGGCGATGGCGCTCATCATTGGCACCGGCGAAGCTGGGCAGGAGATCGTCGAGGAATTCGAGATTGCAGAACGGGACCGACCGAAAGTGGCGGCCCTCGCGCAGGCGCTTCATAAGGTCCTCGCTCAATCCGGCGCGGATCGCAACGTCACCTTGGCGGCCTTGGCCGCGACCGGTCTCGACGCGTTGGCGCCCCGCGGCGCACGCCTGAAGAAGGTGGGCTGACGGATGGACCGGCACGTCCTGGGAATCTCCGGCGGGCGGGATAGCGCCGCGCTCGCTGTACTGATGCGGCAAACCCGGCCCGACCTGGCGATCGAATATTTCTTCACCGACACCGGCAAGGAGCTGCCGGAGGTCTACGATTTCCTCGGGCGACTGGAAGGATTCCTTGGTGCGCCAATCCAGCGCCTTAATCCCGACCGCGATTTCGACTTCTGGCTGCGGGAGTACAACAATTTCCTTCCCTCGCCACGCACGCGTTGGTGTACGCGTCAGCTTAAATTGCGGCCGTTCGAGCGATGGATTCGCCCCGATCTCGACGCGGGAACGACGATCTTCAGCTACGTCGCAATCCGCTCGGACGAGCCCCATCGCGAGGGCCTCACCGCAACGCATCCGAACTTGCGCGTCGTACTGCCATTGCGCGAGCGTGGCATCGACAAGAAGGGCGTTATCGACCTGCTTGACGCGGCCGGCGTCGGACTGCCGGACTACTACCGTTGGCGCTCTCGCAGCGGCTGCACGTTCTGCTTTTTTCAGCAGAAGATCGAATGGGTGAACCTGATGCGGGAACACCCGCAGGCGTTCGAGGAGGCCAAGCGCTATGAAAAGACCGCCCTCGAGCACGGCTCCCCGTTCACGTGGAGCGATCGGGAATCCCTCGATGAGCTGGCGGATCCAACACGCGTCGAACAGATCGAGCGCGAGCATCGGGCACGGACGGATCGCTTGAAAGCGCGCCGGCGCCCCAATGCGCTAAGGCCGGCCGAACCCGTCGATGAAGTGTTGTTCGAAGACGATGGGGGCGGCTGCCTGATTTGTCACAAATAATAAGACTCTGCCGAGGCGCGCCATGACCGACATCACCCGAGCGGATATCTACAAGGAGCAATACGCCCATTTCCGCTCGATGAATGACATCCTCTACAAGATTCCTCCGTTGTTCACTGTCATTCTGGGTGGGCTTTGGTATTTCGCCGTCCTCAATCTCGAAAAGGACAAGTGGATTGCCTGTGCCGTTTTTGCATTCGCTGCAATTGCGAGCGTGTGTTTCGTCAACGTGATGCAGCGCTTTCGCATAGCGTTCAATTCGTACATCGACAATCTCAACCGGATGGACGGCGACATGAAGGTCTCGATCAAGCCCTCTTGTCTGCCGTCAACGATCGCCACAGTCCAGATCCTGCTCTGGACGGCTGCTGTGGTCTCCGTGCTTGGCATCTTTTACGCCGCTCACCGCTAGGGGCTGCCGGCCGTAGCACCGGCGTTCACGACGACATTACGCAGCCGGCGCAGGCGCGCGCTCCCCCGCTTCCCGGGCGGCATTCTCGTCGCCGTAGATGATAGCCTGGACGGCCCGCTCTATGTCCTCATCCGACAGAAACGGCGCTTGCGCGAAAACGATGCCAGGCTCTCCATTGAGCCGAGCCGCCAAATGACCAAGCCCCAACAGCGACTCCGCGCCTTTCACGCCAAGCGCGATCTCCGAGGTGCCGACGCTGGCAACCTTCAAGATCAGGCGGTTCCCCAGATTGTCGCGCAACTGCATCGGCATGACGTTCACGTCAGGGCGTTGCGCGGCGAAGATGAGGTGAATGCCCGCCGCGCGGGCTTTCACGCCCAATCGCTGCACGTTGGCCGCCACGGCTTCCTTGTAGTCTTCCGTCAGCATCCATTCCGCGAATTCGTCATGCACCAGGAACAGCATGGGCAAGCGCTCACCCGGCGGCGCCGCGACATTGAAGGCTCGCAGATCGCGCACGCCGCTCGCGCGGAAGAGCTCGTAACGGCGTTCCATCTCCCCGACAAGACGTTCCAGTTCCTCCTTCGCCCGTGTTTGATCGACCACGATGCCGCCCGGGATGTGAGGCAGCCGTTCGACCGCGGCGTAGTCCACCCCCATCTTGGGATCGATCAGGATAATCTGCGCCAAGGCACTCGAGTTGGTGGCCGCAATATCGAGGATGAGGCCCTGGATCAGCACCGACTTGCCGCTTCCGGTGGCGCCTGCGACCAGGGTATGCGGCTCGTGCTGCTGGGCGCCTCCGAAAGCCGAACCGAGATTAAGATACAGAACTTCTCCATCGAGCTCGCGCAAGCCGACCACGAACGACGTGTTCAAGCCCGCGGCGTTGCGATTCAATTCACGCCGTGCCCACACGTCCCACAAGGACACCGTTTGGCGCTGCGGCCGCGCCACCGCGACGACGATCTCGCCCGGCAAGGGCGAGATCGCAACCAGGCGAAGGCCGTGGGTCGTCAGGAGGGCCGACTGCTTACCCTCGATGTCCTCCACCCGAAGCCTGTCGGATCCCATGAAGCGGATGAGCGCCGCATTGGGGGTGAGACGGGTGCCTAGGATCTTCGCCTGCAATCCGTATCCCAACAAAGCCGTCCGCAGCTTCTGCGCGGTGCCATCGAGCCAAGCCTCCTCGGCCTCCGATACCGAAGACCGTTGCCGTGTCCGCGCCTCGATCAACGCGGCGATATCTGTGTCCTGCTCCGGCCCACTCGCCCCAGCGGCTTGCACGATGGGTCGCGGCCGCTCGCCAGAAGCAGGCTGGACCTCAATGGACTCGACCTCCGCGACGGCCGGCGCCCCCGGCTTCGGCGTGCTCCGCGGAGCGCGCGTTTGCTCCGTTGCCGCCGCAGCGGCAGATGCGTCCACAACGTCGGGCTGGCTAGTCCAGTTCACCCGGGGCGCAGGACTGCGGAACTCGGTGTCCTCCCAGGGATGCTGCTCGCCTAGTTCCCGCCGCACCCCCGTCAGAGCCGTGCGCGCTTCGTAGGCCTTGAGAAGATTGCGCACCTCGTCGCGAGTAAAGACTTCTTGCAACCCGTGCGGCACGTCTGCGATCGGCTCCTGCTCGCCCGACGCGGCCGGCTCGGCCAACCCTGAAACGAAAATGTGCGAGTAGCCGCGCAGATCGATCGTGGTGACGCCCTGGCGGATGCCGTCCCGCACCGCTTCCAACGCGTCCGACTGACCCAACGCGGTGGTCCCGTCGAGCAGCAGATCCGCGATCCGCGACAGCCACAAATCCCGATCCAATCGTCCCGGATCGCCGAACAGCGCTTCCTCGATACGCTGAACAGTATGTCGAAGTTGCTGTTTGGAGGTCCGCCGCGCCTCGGCAGCCCCATCGATGCCGACATATTTGGCTTCGGTCACGACTGCGCGCAATGTCGTATGCCCGTCGACATCGCGCCCGACGCTCAGCGCCAGGATGTCGGCGATCCCTTGCTCGCGTTGGCCGAGCCATTCGGCGTAATCGTCCAGCAGGAACCAGGCGATCGTGGCCTGCGCACCGAGCTCCTCAGCGACCATTGCCCTGCTCAACACCAGCCCGATGAGTTCGCCCGCCGACACACCGCGCTTGGCCGCACGCAGCACGATGTCGCCGGAAATGCTGCAGGCATCGTCGATCATGCGTTGCGCCAGCGCCGAGAGCCGGTCATCGGCGAGCCCCAAGCTCAATTCGGCAAGCCGCCGCCGCACTAGGACTTGCAGGATGCGCAGCTCCGATGTGGACGAGACAATCATGTTGCGACCGTGCGTTCGCTGGCGGCGATAGCGGATCACTTTAATGCCCTGCGCGGCGAGCTGGCGCTTGTCGAGGAGGTCGTCGTAGGTCGCGACCCATTCCGCCAACCCATGCACTTCGTCGAACATCGCCTTCAGGCCCTGGTCCTGAAAGGATATCTGGCGCGCCGGAAGCACATGCTCGCCTCGGCTGTGCGACTGCCGCCGAACCACGTCCGCCACGGCATCGAGATAAGCCCACCCCGCGTCCGGCTGCCTGGGACAGGCGAGGTAATTGGTCGCCTTCAGTTCGTCTTCCGCCGTCACACGACGATAGGACCACCGCGCCGGCACGTGATCGAGCAGACTTGGCATCGTTGCGGACGCGGGAACCGAGAACCACGCCTCCTTGGCCTGGCGGGAGACCACATCGTGCAGGAAGGCGACATCGACGCTGCGGTGATCGACCGAAGGCGTCGCGCCTCCGTCGAGCATGACGCCGATCCGCAACTTCGACATGAAATTGCGCGAGGTCTCGCTAACGACGAGCGCGTCGGGGTCGGCCTCCGAGCCCTCGAGCAACTCCCTGTAGATGCGATTGAGCTTGGGGCGGTCGCGGTGCCGGACGAGCACGTTGCAGTGCATCTCATCCTCGTCGTGGACCGAGCCGAGCGCGTTGACGGTGGCGAACGGCAAACCCGCTGCGTCGCAATTATAGAGCATGATGCTGAGGTTGGAGCGCTCGTGCGGCTGCAAATCGAGGTAACGCTCCAACAGAACGCGAATCTGGCCTGCGGCCTCCTGGGGATCCACGTCCGTGGCCGCTTCAGCGGGATCGCGCACCGGGCGTTCCATCAGGCTGTAGTCGTTGACCGTGCTCGTCTCCGTCAGCAAGACCGGCTCGGCGCCGTGATAACCGACTGCAATCTCGGGATAGAACGGATGGGCCAGCTCCGCTCGCAAATCTGCAAAGAACAGGCGAGAATCTCCAAAGTTAATTTGTTCGGCGGCGAGCAAGTGCGCGGCTAGGCCGGCGACACTGCGTGCCTTCACAGCGCTCGCGGCCAATCGCAAGGGGTGCCAGGGCGCGATGATCGCCGACGGCGCGCCGCCGGTGATCGCGACACATCCGAGCGACAGAACAGGCTCCCAGAGCTCCTGCCGGTTGAGATCGCCGGGCGCGTGCTGCGCAAGCGCGCGCAGGAGCGCGCCATAATGTTCGGCCTGATTCAAGAGAGCGACCTCGGCCAAGCCGTTTTGTCGCCACCCTTCGAGCGCAGCCGCGTACGCTGTGGCAAAGCCATCCCAGGCGGCGCCAACGGCAGCCGCGGCTTCTACGCCCAATCGGCCATTGGCCGCCGCCTTGAGCGCCTTCGGAAATTGCCGGCCGACATCGTAAGCGGGGTCCGATTTTGCAATCAGCGATCCGGAATCCTGCCTATAAGCGGGCTGCAGCGTTGCCACGTCGCTCAACGAGACGGACTGGAGTGAGCCCTTTCGGCTAACCGGCTGGCGCGCGACGCTCGACCGCGTCAGCGGACGTTTGATGAGGCGGTCGAGATCGTCGCGTAGCTCCAGCCCGATCCCATCTGGCCGTCCCAGCCAGATGAGCTGCACGGTAGTCCGGTCAGCCAAGGCGCCATCGCCGAGCTTCAAGGTGATATCGAGCTTGACCTGAAGACTGGTCCGCGACACCGAGACGTTGCGCTTGTACTTCTTGCGTCGCGACGCTGCCTCGAGCAGCGCCTCGTATTCGAAAAGATGCGACGTGTCCCACTTGACCGCGCCGCCCATCAGCGCGGGCAATCCGCGGTAGCGCACCGCGAACGCCGTCGCGACATCGGCATTCAGTTCGAGCCATTGCGCCTTGGTCCGCCGCGTGGTTCTGATCTCAAGCGATCGGACAGCGCTAAGCGCGCCGGCTTGGCCATATAGCCGTTCGAGCGCGCGCAGCAGGCCTTCAAGAAGGTCCGTGCACTCGATCGGACGGCCGAAGATGAAGCGCTCCCACTTCGCACGAAGCCCGCGGTCCCGCCCGAGCTCTTCGCGATGGGCCTCGAAAAAATCGCGGTCGTCGTCTCGGGGCTCCTTGTGCGATTTCGATTCCTTGAGCTGCCTCAGATAATCTTTATCGACGTCGCTGAGACGGTCAGGCAGCTCAAACTCGAAGAACTGAATCGTCTCCTCGGCCAAGCTCGTCTTCTTCCGCCGCAGACCGGAGAAGATCTGAAGGATCCCATCTGATTCCCATTCGAGCTCGGCGAGCGCGGCCGCTTCGTCCCGCCAGCTCGGCGGAGCGTTGATGAACGCCTCGATGGTCGCGTGGGCGGCCGGCGGGATATCGTCGCGCACCGCCTCGAATTGGCTTCGTAGCTCCTCCGCTTCGATCACCTGTCGCGGCGGTCTCTGCTTCAGCAACAGCGGCCGGCGATCAGTGACGAGCTTGTCGAAAAGCTTTTTCCAACGCGCTGCCAGCGCCTGGTCTTTTGCGCGAATGGCCAGGAAGTACCCGGAATCGCGCGGCAATTGCAGTGCCGGAAGTGCCCACCCAAGCGCCTCGAGCAGCGGCTTCGATTCATCCGCGATCGAACGGCGCGTGAGCTCCACATAGTTTGAGACCTGATGCAGCGTCCAATCTTCGGCGGCGGCAAGGCCGCGAAGCGCCGCTTGCCAAATCTCGAGTTGGCTTTCGGGCAAACCAAGCCCCACGGCAGCAGCCTCGACCCACAGCCGCGGCTCCTCAGTGAGCTGCTTGGCGCCCAGCAGTGTCACGTCCTGCAGAGACGCACCCTGATCGTCATCACTATTAGCGAGCAGCAGGGCTGGACGATCGCACTCCGCATGGCGCAGCGCGACCGTGCGTTCGTCAGTGATCACCGCCGGAGGCAAGTCGAAGGCCGCTACGAGGTCGCGTGGCACCGCGATTTTGATTTTCTGCGCGGTCTCACTGTCGAGCAAGAGCGCCTGCACCACGGCCACAACCTGCTGCCCGGTCAGCCGATCCAGCATGAAACGTGCGAGCCCGTCGCCTTCCGAGGCATTTGCCAGACGCTCGCGCAGTGACGCTGCGCCGACGGCCCCCAATAGTTCCGAGGCGCTCAAGGTTGCGCACTCCTCTGGAACGGGTTCTCGACATAGGCGCAGGAATCCGACAGCCGCTTTAGCAAGCCAAGGCTGGCCAGCCGCTCCTCCAGACGTCGCGCATTGTCCGAAAAATCCTCCTGATCGGCACTGCCCGCATCAATGAATCGCCGCGCCTGCTGGTCGCCGATCACCAATCCGTAGCGGTCATGGAGGAGAACGAGGAAGTCTTTGAACTCCAATCGCCGCTCGACGCAGCATACGACCAACGTCTTCAGAAGCCGGTCCGTCGGCGCGTAGCGCACCCGTCGGCTAGCCCGTCGAGACGACAGCCCGATCAGGCGCGCCCAGGTCGCGTGGACCTTGCCGACATGTTGCTTGTGCCGCACGATCGCGCGCCGAACGAGCTCTTCCAGCAATTCGTCGGGTTGCCCCTGCGCTTCGTCGGCGTCGTCGAGATCCGGCCAATCGAAGGTCTTGGATAGAAGTTCTGCGACGCTCGGTCCCGGCTCATCAGATTGCAGCGCCGCACGCCATTCCGGCGTCGCAGCAATCTCCCGAATGAACCGTTCGAGCGCCTGTTGAGGCAGGGCATTGTTTCCCTGGAAGGAGTCCGCCGACAGGTCGCGCACCACCGAGCGTTTCGGCGAGACGATCTCGCAGACCATGGAGATGGGATCCGGTTGCGCCAGGACCTCAGCCGAGCGTTGAAGCTGATACAGAATGAGGTGAAGTCCGGTCATCGTGACGATATGCGGAATCGCGTCGTAGGCCGGGATTTGCAGATCCAGGATGGCGATCCAATCCTCGGCCAACCGATCGAAAGTGGGGTGCGAGGCGCATGGCAAGTAAGCGCCGGCTCGTTCCTGCCGCGCGAACTGGACGTCGTCTTGCAGCGCTCTGATCAGCCCGTCGTAGGGCGCATCAACCTTCAGTATCCGTCTTTCCAGACGTTCGCGAAGTTCGGCCGCTCTCCGACTCCTGCAAAGCATGAGATAGAGAATCTCGCCGGTGCGCGCGAAGAACCGCCGGTCCGTGGCGACGCCGGTCGCCGTGACACTGACGTCCTCATAGAGCGCGCTCGTCCCGAACGGAAAGACGAACTTGGAACTCCAGCGCTTATTGCTGCCGCCTTCGATCGCGGAGCTCTGTAGGAAAGAGACTACCGAGGCAAAGTCTTGGAAGGTCTCGAAGCGATCCCGCAGATAGGAAAAGTCTGGTCTGTCCAATCCGCCCGCGTTTTCCGTCATCAATGGCAGCCAAGTCGCCCACATCGCCTCGTCGGACTGGTCCGAGGTAAGTACAGTCGTTATGTGCGGGTTGTTGAAGAGGAGATTGCGCAGGCGAAGCTGAGTTTGCGGCTTGTAGGACAATTCGTTCAGGCGCGCCTCGGTCAGGGCGCGTGTCTGGCCATTCTCCGCATGAAGAACGCACAAGAATTCGAGCAAGGTCAGCCAGGGCGATTGCTCGTCATGGAGACGATGACCCCAGATCGCCTCGTCGATCCACATTTCCGGGCCCGTGCGATCTTCATGCCCGAATGGCTTCGCCAAGACTTCCATCGCGGTCAGGTCCTCACCGTGACGCGCCGCGGGGACGCGCGGCCATCACTCCCGAGCTCGATGAACCGCAGGACCAGTTCCCCGTCAGAGGCCCGCGCGTCCTCATCAAGCACACGGCGCCGCTCCGTCGCACTCAAAAGCTTGGCCTTGAACGCCAGGAGATCTTCGTGGCACTCGAGCGAAAAGCTGCTTGGCAGAGCGCCTTCAGCGACCCGCCCCAAGAACTCGAACCGCGTGGGCGTCAACGTCAATCCGACCGGACCCGGGTCGTCGCCGCGCGACAGACGGACACTCAGAGCGATGCCGCCTCGTGGGCTCGGCGCCAGCACTGCTTCCTCGCCTCCCTGGCGCGGGACTGAAATCAGCTCGTCAAGCAACGGGCTGGTCTTCGATTGGGAGTGGCTGCCCGAAGTGGCAAGAACCAGTTCGTCTTGGTTCTGTACGAGCATACCGGTGAAGACGCGATTGAGGCCGCGCATGATCATCGGCATGACCCGGCGCGGGAGAGCTGTGCCGTTCTTCAGGCGCGCGGCGACATCGAGGTACAGACCGCCATAGCGGAAGACCGTCAAATCCCAGAGGTCGAATTCGCTCTCGCGCTGTTCGGGAAGCACGAAGAACATCCGCTGGCGCTGGGCGCGCAGGCGCGGCAGGAACTCCTCCCGCGCACCGGCATCGCTTCCCTCGAGATAGGAGCGTTGCGCTCGCGTATAGGTGACCGTGCCGCCATAGACCGGGTCGTTGAGCACGAGATCGCGATAGGGGGCTTCCAGCGCGGGATCGTCCGCCCCGTAGACCAACAAATTGTCCACGCGGTTGCTGGTCTCGCCGCCGATGCCGAAGGCGTTGAACTTGCGAAAGAGATCCGACTTTTCGGCGCGCCGCGGCTTCAGGTTCTCGCCAAAGATATTGCGATAGACGCTTGCCTGGTCGAGCGATCCGCTCGCCAAGAGGTCGGGAACATCCGAACATGACATCAAGCCATCAGGCGCCTCCGGATGTCCCAGAAGAATATTGGCCACGAGCGCCAGAAGCTGGCGGACAGGGAAGTGGACGCCATTCTGTTCGCTCAACTCAACCAGCGCCGTCAGACGCCGCTGGAGAAGTCCCGAATCGGCCTCGCCCTGGATGCGGGTGCGATTCTCCCGGATCGGACAGATTTGCGTATTCCGAATGGGACATGCCTCGCATTGGTCCCAGCCGGGATGGCCCGTCATCGCCGCGATGATCGTCCGGATCATCTGCGATGCGGGCGCCTGGCTCAAATCGCGCAGATTGAGCCGGACCTCGGGGTCGGGATTTTCGCCCGTGACTAGGAGCTCCTCGACCGCGCGCACCATGGTCTGGAGCTCTGCCGTTTGCGGGGCGGCCTTCAGCTTCTCCAGGAGCTGTCCGTGGTTGGCCGCGATCAGATAGATCCGCTCCGGGGCAAGACACGTTACGTCTCGGGCCATGTCGGACAGCAGTGACGCGCTCTCTTCCGCGCGTAGCTCGCTCAAGTCCTTGACGACCACAAGCTCGCGAGGGCCGAGCTGGCACCTTTGGATCTTGTCCCCGGTACTCCAGGTGGCGTCGGAACCACCAAGCCGAACCCAGGCTTCTCGGCAATGATAGGTTTTTCCGTCCCCCGCCGTGCCGGTCAGGATTTCCGAGCGCGGGGAGTCCGAACGCAGGTTGTCAAGGAGCTGGTCCAGAAATTGTGCTGGTAAAACAATAGGTTCGATCCGGTGGCGCCGCAACGCCCGTTGGATCGACTCGTCGTACATATTATCATTGGTCGGGATCGGACCGTAGTTCCGAAGGAACCTGACCCAACGACTTGCCCCGGATGCCGACATTCCCCCTCCCGTCACACATTATCCGGCGCTCGTAAGGAGGGTCATCCTCGTCCTTGCAACCACCACCGCTTGAGTCGATTGTGGCATGATAGCATCATACTGCGCCAGAATGCTGCCAGAATGTCCCATGTCGACAGCCTCTTACCGCCTTATTGACGGCGATCTCGAGCTCTCAGATCAATCCGACGGCCAGGGGGCCTTCTGGCCTCACCGACATTTTCGCGGCGGATCTACCACGGTCAGCCCGATTCTTGACGGTTGCGATCGTTGGCCCGCCCTTCCGCTAGAAACCAACGCGCCAACGGCAGCGTCAGCGGAGTTTGCGCCCGTTTGCCATGTCGATAGCTGGGCCGCGACTGTCCCGCGGATTGGGTGCCGGCGAATACCGCGCTGACACGAGCAAGTTCGAGGCTCGCGGCTCGCCGCCAGGCTTTGCTACGCCCACCGAGCGGACCCGGCCGCCGCCAAAGGCGCGGCTGTTACGTTACAGCTGAATCACATCTGCTCCCGCACGCGCCAATTATCGCGTTCCGCAAAAAGCCTGTAAGTTAGCTCTCATGGATCTTGAGGAACTGAAACTTCTACGCGGATTCGGACGGATCGCGTACTCCGAGACGGGTAAGCCCACGCTCAAGTATCGCGCGACCGATCCGGCTGATCGATATGTGCAATGTGGCTGCGGCAAGGCCGACTGCTGGACGCGGCAACTCTTGCCGCTGCGCGAGCACATGGTCGCGTTGTTTCGCGCCATCGCCGTCTGCGGACTTGAAGAGCAATTCGAGGTATTCAACCGCTCGGAAGATCCTTGGCCCGGCGTGATCTACGCCCTGCAAATGGCAGCGAGCCTGGAGGACGTTTTTGCCGATCCTTCCTATGTGGATGACAGCGAGGCAGCCTTGTGGTGTCGGCCTGCTTGGGAGAGCGACGAAGAAGATCGGGAAGCTGCTTCCAAATACGTTGCGGCCCTCATTATCTTCAACTTTGCATGGACCGCCTATGAGGCGGCGATCGAGACATCTGCCAGGGGACTCTATTCAAAGGATAAAGTGCCTGTACGCGCACGGCGGCTCTTCCAAGCCGAGCCCAGCCTCTCGGCGGACATTGAGGCCTTTGACGTCTCGTATAGGGTTGCACGCCACATTTGCAAACGACTGTCGGCGATAACACCGAACATCGAAGACATTGAAACGAAATATGCTCTATCGGGCGCGGCGGCAGCAGCCGAGCTTGGTCGCATATTCAGGAACTACATCGTTCATGGTGCCGACCCCATGCCCGTTGGCAGTAGCCGTGCAGCATGTGCGAGGTTTTATTCCATCACACGCCTTCTTCTGCTCTTGATCCAATTGCTGGTCCTGCGGCAGTTAAAGGAGCCGGCGCGCCCCGTCCCTCTTTCAGCGAACCAGAATCGCGGCTCCCAACTCGCCGGTAGACTTCTCCGGAACCTCCACCGTCACGAAGCCTTGTGGGCCGACCCGGAGCTCATGCGCGCTGAAGACTGACGGTTTTCAACAGCTTCGTTCCATCCCAACCCTGAGCATTGGCAACGAAAGAAGCTCTAGCCAATCAATTCGCGCCAGTCGCGCGCGCGAGCCGACCGGATACCGAAATGGTCGCGACAGAATTAGCTCCCAACCGGCACTCACCCGAGCAACCGCATGAGTGCCTCAGATCGCTCGACGAACTTTCGGGCGTTTGTCTTCCACAGTGGTTCCAGGTTTTGCAGCTTCCAGCGCAGACCAGAGAGCTGTTCCACATGCGGCACGCCCAGCAAAGACCATTCGGGCTCCGCGATGACCGGTGACAGCAGAAACGCAACTTTGGATTCGGCGCCGCCATGTAGTCCAACTACGATGAATTGTACTATCCCAAATTGGGGGAAGGCCTTCCCCTGCGGCCGAGCCGTTTGTCTCGGCCGACCCCTTCTGCGGGGACACCCCGCAACGCCCCGAGAGTGAGAGTGCGGACGGGCTTTCCGTGACGGGTTGAGGGCTGGGAGAGAGGCTCCCGGCGCCCGTCGCGGAGACCCGCGATGCCCAGACACGCCGCTCGCGCTCGTTCCGATTCCGACCGGACGAGCCTTTATGACGAAATCACCACGAAGATCATCACCGAGCTGGAGGCCGGCCGCGTGCCCTGGGTCCAGCCCTGGGGAACGGCGGCGGCGAAAGCGCCGCTGGCCATGCCAAAGAACGCCAGCACCGGTCGGTTTTATTCCGGGATCAACGTGCTCATCCTCTGGGGTTCCGTGATCGAGCACGGTTTCCCGGTCCAGGGCTGGGTCACCTTCCGCCAGGCCCTTTCGCTCGGCGGCAATGTCCGCAAGGGCGAGCATGGCACCACCGTCGTCTACGCCGACCGCTTTATTCCCGACGACGAGAAGAAACGGGCGCGAGAGACCGGCGAGGAAGCGCAAGCCATCCCGTTCCTCAAGCGCTTCACCGTCTTCAACCTGGCGCAATGCGAAGGCCTGCCGGAGAATCTGGTGGTCGCGGCACCACCACCGGAGCCGGGGCTCATCGAGCCCAAAGTCGAGGCGCTGATCAAAGCCACTGGCATCGATTTCCGCATCGGCGGCAGCCGGGCCTTCTACATGCCCGCGGACGACTATGTGCAGGTCCCGCCGCCACAAGCTTATTTCGAGCCGATCAACTGGCACCGCACGGCGCTTCACGAACTTGGTCACGCCAGCGGCGCCCAGCACCGGCTCAATCGTGATCTCTCCGGCTCTTTCGGCTCGAAGAAGTACGCTTTCGAAGAGCTGATTGCCGAGATGAATGCCGCGTTTTGTTGCGCCTGGCTCGGCATCGTGCCGACGGTGCGGCACGCCGATTATATCGGCTCCTGGCTCGAGGTGCTGCGCGAGGACAACCGCGCCATCGTCCGCGCGGCGTCGCAGGCGAGCAAGGCTGCGGACTTCCTCCTCGGGTTTCTTCCTGGAGATGAGGCGCAGGCCTCCACCGCTGATAAGCGGGAGGCCGCGTGATGCGCTTCCGTCGCGGTAGTCAGCAAGCCGTCACGCAAGGCCGGATTTGTGCGGATGCGCATCTCCGGCTCGGCGGGTCTGCAGCCTTCCAGAGGAAGAGGGCTGCGCCGGTCTTCGTGACGGGTTGGAAGCCGAGAGAGAGTCTTTCGGCGCCCGTCGCGGAGACCATCCCGATGGCACCTGCTGTTCAGAAGATCACCCTCTCGTCGTCGCGCGACATCCCCCTTAACAAGCTTGTTCTGTCCCAGTCGAACGTCCGCCGGGTGAAGGCCGGCGTCTCGATCGAGGAGCTGGCCGAGGACATCGCCCGGCGCACGCTCCTGCAAAGCCTCAACGTCCGGCCGGTGCTCGATGCCGATGGCGCCGAGACCGGCATGTTCGAGGTTCCGGCCGGCGGCCGGCGCTACCGGGCGCTTCAGCTTCTCGTCAAACAGAAGCGTCTCGGCAAGACCGCGCCCGTGCCCTGCGTCGTGCGCGATCCCGGCGTCGACGTTTCCGCCGAGGAAGACTCGTTGGCCGAGAACGTCCATCGCGCTTCGCTCCATCCACTGGACCAGTTCCGGGCATTTCAAGCATTGCGCCAGAAGGGCCAGTCCGAAGAAGAGATCGCCGCCGTCTTCTTCGTCGGCGTCAACGTGGTGAAGCAGCGGCTGCGTCTCGCGGCGGTGTCGGAGAAGCTGCTCGACGTCTATGCCGAGGACGGCATGACGCTCGAACAGCTCATGGCGTTCACGGTGACGAACGATCACGCACGTCAGGAGCAGGTGTGGGAGGCGCTTCAGCGCTCCTACAGTCAGGAGCCCTATCAGATCCGCCGCATGCTGACCGAGCGCACCGTGCGCGCATCGGACAAGCGCGCTCTGTTCGTCGGTCTCGATGCCTATGAGCAGGCGGGCGGAATCGTCATGCGTGATCTCTTCCAGCAGGACGATGGCGGTTGGCTGGAGAATGTCGGCTTGCTCGATAGCCTGGTCGCCGAGAAGCTGAAGGCCGAAGCGGAGAAGATTGCCGCCGAGGGCTGGAAGTGGATCGAGGTGAACGTCGATTTCCCGTTCGGCCACAGCCATCATCTGCGCGAACTAGAAGGGACCCCGACGGACCTCACAGCCGAAGAGCAGGCGACGATCGAAGCGCTAAAGGCCGAGTACGCCAAACTCGAAGCCGAATACGAGAATGCCGACGAGCTCCCCGACGAAGTCGATGTTCGTCTCGGCGAAATCGAAACGGCGCTCGCGGCCTTCGAGGCCCGGCCGCACATCTTCGATCCGGCCGACATCACCCGTGCCGGCGTGTTCGTCAGCGTCGACTCGGATGGCGGCCTCTGCATCGATCGCGGCTATGTCCGGCCGGAAGACGAGGCGCCAACCGGCACGGACGCCGAGGTCGAAAACGAAAACGGCAACGACGCGAGCGAACCATCCGCACCCGTTCAGCGCGCGGTCATCACACTCGGAGGCCAGCCCGAAACCGAGGACGATGAAGACGATACGGTCAAGCCGCTACCCGATCGCCTCGTCAGCGAGCTGACCGCCTATCGCACGCTCGCTCTGCGGGATGCCGTGGCAAACAACCCGCACGTCGCGATGACGGCGTTGCTGCACAAGCTCTGTCTCGACATGTTCCAGCACACCGCGTCGGGCAATTGCCTCGAAGCCTCTGTGCGGCAGGTCTTCTTCTCGATCCAGTCGGCCGATCTGAAGGACAGCCCGCCCGCCAAGGCTATCGCGGAACGGCACGAAGCCTGGAAGGCCGACCTGCCGAAGGACGAGGCCGCACTCTGGGACTGGCTCGCCGCGCTCGACGAGACGAGCCGGGCCTCGCTCTTGGCGCACTGCGTCTCGTTCGGCGTGAACGCGCTCTACGAGAAGGGCGACCGATATGGCGGCCCGGGTGTTTCGATTCACGGCGTGCAGCGCCGCCTCGTCAAGGCGGCTCGGCTGGCGCGCGCTGTTGGACTGGACATGGTAGAGGCCGGCTGGCGGCCGACGGTCGACAACTATTTCGGCCGCGTCACCAAGCCCCGCATCCTCGAGGCGGTCCGCGAGGCGAAGGGTGAGCAGTCCGCGCAGCTCATCGATCATCTGAAGAAAGCGGAGATGGCGAAGGAGGCCGAACGACTTCTCGAGGGCACCGGCTGGCTACCCGAACCCCTGCGCACTGCGGAGGCCGGGGCCGCCGATGAGAAAGGTGATGCCAACGCGGATGGTGAAGCGCTGCCCGCCTTTCTCTCAGACGACGAGGACAGCGCCAGCGAAGAAGACGCTGACGAGCCTGCGGTGATCGCCGCCGAATGACGACCAGGAGCGGGACGGCGTCGGCCGTCCCGCTCCTATCCCCGTCCCTCCAACTCAACGCCCCGCCATCGCGCCGGGGCCCTTCGTTTCAGGAGATCATCATGACCGGCACCTTCAACACCATGCCCAATACAGATGCTGCGACGTCCGATTGGGAGGCCCAGCGCGCGGCCCACGATCGGCTGCATGCCGAGCTGCAACCGCACAACAAGGCCGCGCTGTTCGATGCGCTCACCGCCACCGGCGTCACGCTCGTCGTCGTCTCCTTCGACGGTTACGGCGACTCCGGCCAAATCGAGAATATCGAAGTGAAGTCGGCCGACGGAATCGCCGCGATGCCCGAAGACAAGATCGAAATTGCCAGCGTCGTGTGGGGCCAGCCCGAACCCGATCGCTCAACCGTCAGCATCGCCGATGCGATCGAGTGCCTGGTCTACGATCTTCTCAACGACACGCATTACGGTTGGGAAAACAACGACGGCGCCTATGGCGATTTCACCTTCGACGTCGCCAAACGGACGATCACGCTCGACTACAACGAGCGCTACACGGCGTCCGAATACTCGCAACACGTATTCTGAAGGAGGCGACGATGGGACATTGCTATCACCACGCGCTCTCCTCGGTGAAGAAATGGGGCGGCGTCGCGGAAGACTATCTCCCGCTGCATCAATGGTTCGACGAGTCAAAGGCGATCACTGCCGATTTTCGTCATCGGGCTCTGCGCCACCATGCCGAAGGCATCTTCATGTTGGAGCGCTTCTTCGGTGTGACCCTTACCGTCTCGACCGGACGCGTCGTGCCGGTGCGGTTGATCGGTGAACAGCACGTCGTCGAGGATCTCGGCTTCATCCCGAGCTTCGCCGACTGGGTGCGCTGCATCCGGCCCGAGCCTTGGATGGGACGTGCGCAGCCGATCCACAAGCAGGTCGATCCGTTCGCCGCCGCCACATCGGGAGGCTTCTGACCATGTACGGCACCTATCTGCGCCTCGACATCACCGTCCATGACGGCTGGCGCGCCGTCATCCGCGCTGCCGCGAAGAAGCTGACGCCGCGCGCGCGTCGCGATCCCGCGCAGCGCCAGACGCGCCAGCGCTTCTATCGCGAGATGCTCGCGCATCACCGAGAGGCGCAACACCTCGTTCGAACTTGGCGTCTCTGACGCCCATCACTTCCCCGTCGTCCATGCGAGCCCGGCCCCGCCGGGCTTTTTGCATTTCCGGAGGTCATCATGCCCCGCTTCACCATCCAAACCACTTACCTGCTGCCGGTCTATCGACAGCGCACCTACGAAGCCGAGACGCTCGAAGCAGCATGCCGGCTCGCCGCCAACGACGACGACTGGTCCGAGCAGAAGGAAGACTACGAATCCTCCGGCGAAACCTACGTCACCGGCGCCTGGCCGGGCGAGGACACCGCTTACCGCGTCGGCGCACTGACGGTCCCTTCGCAGTTCGGCGAGATGCTTCAGCGAAAGGCCGACCACTTTGAAATCCTGCTGGGCATTCTGAAGCTCTTGGCGCATGCGCCGGGTGCGCCGTTCTGGCGCCAGCGCGCCGACGCCGCGATCGCCAAAGCCGAGGCGATCCTCGCCGGTGCCCCCGATCCGGAGATCGAGGGAGGCCAGCCATGAGCGAATACATCGTCAAGATCGGGTTCTGGCTGCGCGCCTATGACGGCTTCACAGTCGAAGCCAACTCCGATGCCAATGCGATCAAGAAGGCCAAGGCGGCGGCGAAGACGGCAATGGAGTCGGGCGCCTATCCCGAACACATCGAAATCGCGGAGCGGCGGGAAGGCATCATCGCTTTCATCGACCGCGTCACGCCGGCCGGCCGCGATGTCGTGACCGAAGACGTTGAGTTCGATGACGACCGCATCCACCGCGCCCCCGCGACGTGATCGGCCCTCACCGCAGTCACCGAAGTCCGGCCAAGCGCCGGGCTTTCGCTTTTCTGGAGACCATCATGGCGCCGCGTACATGCTACGGCGAGCTGCTGCTGCGGCTCGTGAATACGACACGCGTGTGAATGCGGCGGCGTGAAGAGAGCGAGAGGCCGGCCGGGACGGGTTCGAGCCGGTCGGGTCGAGAGAGAACGCCTGGCGGCTCGACCTGTTCCCGCTCTCCCGAGGTCCCCTTCATGACGAATCCTTCCAGCTCCGTGGCCGCCCGCTCGGCTGCGCCACCGCTCGCGCCGGCGTCCGGCATCGTCCAAGCCGCGCGGCTTCTTCTTCCCGATCTCGAACGTGGACGGCGCATCGACGCCGGCACTCTGCGAGCCGCGATGGAGACCGCCTTCGGCGCTTCCGATGCCGCCGGCGCCTGGGACTGGAAGACCGCCTACGATGCTTGTGAGGCGGCCACGGTCCTGTTCCTCCGCAAATACGGCAAGGCGCTTCTCCGTAAATCTGGCTCTCCGGCCGCCACACTGCCGACGCTGGCGAAGGTCGCGGACCTTCTCCCCACCCACACGCGCCGCTCCGAGGAGAGCCAGGCGTTCCAGCAATTCTCCACGCCCGTTGCGCTCGGCCTCGCGGCGAGCACCGCAGCCGCCATTACATCCGGTGATCGCGTGCTGGAGCCTTCGGCCGGCACCGGGCTCCTCGCCATCCTGGCCGAGATCGCCGGCGGCGCGCTCGTACTGAACGAGCTGGCTGACGCCCGCGCCACGCTGCTGGGTCACCTTTTCCCGGACATCGCTGTCACCCGCTTCGACGCCGCCCAGATCGACGACCACCTCGACGCCGGCATCGCACCGAGCGTGGTTCTGATGAACCCGCCCTTCTCGGCGATGGCGAACGTCGATCGCCGGATCACGGACGCGGCGCTTCGTCATGTGGCGTCCGCTTTGGCGCGGCTCTGTGAGGGTGGCCGTCTTGTGGCGATTACGGGAGCCACCTTCGCGCCCGATAATCCGACCTGGACCGACGCCTTCGTTCGGCTGCAAGAGCGCGGGCGCGTTGTCTTCTCCGCAGCGATCAGCGGCGTGGTCTATGCGAAGCACGGCACGACGATCGACACGCGGCTTACCGTCATCGACAAGCAGCCCGCGGCCGATCCGAAGATCTTTTCGGCTTCGCCGGGAGTCGCGCCGGACGCGGGCACACTGCTCGCCTGGGTCAGCGAGCATGTGCCACCACGGCTGCCGCTCGCCGCGTCCGCCGTCCTTCCCGTCACCGCGCGTCCCGCAATTCCGCGAACTGTTCGCGCCTTCGCGATGCGGCCATCGTCCGTTCTGGCGCTTCCTGCGCCGGACGCCGTGGAGCTCGTCTACAAGACCATCGACTGGACCCCACCGGAGGGCGCCCGCCTCACAGATTCGCTTTATGAAGAATACGGATTGCAGTCGATCCGTATTTCCGGCTCTCAGGCGCATCCGACCCGGCTCGTGCAGTCGGCGGCGATGGCCTCGGTCGCGCCGCCGAAGCCGTCCTATCGGCCACATCTGCCGGCGCAGCTCGTCACCGACGGCGTGCTGTCGGATGCGCAGCTCGAAAGCGTCATCTATGCCGGCGAGGCCCATTCCGACTTCCTTGCGGGTGCGTGGAAGGTCGATGAGACCTTCGACGTGGTCAACGCCGCGCCGGACGACGCCGAGAACGCCGTCCGTTTTCGCCGCGGCTGGTTCCTCGGCGACGGCACCGGCGCCGGCAAGGGCCGCCAGGTCGCGGGCATCCTCCTCGACAATTGGCTCAAGGGGCGGCGCCGCGCCGTCTGGGTCTCGAAGTCCGACAAGCTGATCGAGGACGCGCAACGCGACTGGTCGGCGCTCGGCATGGAGCGGCTGCTCGTCACGCCGCTCTCCCGCTTCCGCCAGGGCACATCGATCCGGCTCGCGGAAGGCATCCTATTTACAACCTACGCCACGCTACGCACCGATGAGCGCGGCGAGAAGCTTTCGCGCGTCCGGCAGATCGCCGAATGGTTGGGCTCCGACTTCGACGGAGTGATCATTTTCGACGAGAGCCATGCGATGCAGAACGCCGTCGGCGGCAAGGGCGAGCGTGGCGAACAGGCCGCCTCGCAACAGGGACGTGCGGGCTTGCGGCTCCAGCATGCGTTGCCGAACGCCCGCGTCGTCTACGTCTCCGCGACCGGCGCCACCACGGTCCACAATCTCGCTTACGCTCAGCGGCTCGGTTTATGGGGCGGCGAGGATTTCCCGTTCGCCACCCGCGCCGAATTCGTCGAGGCGATTGAGGATGGCGGCGTTGCGGCCATGGAGGTGCTGGCGCGGGATCTCAAGGCGCTCGGCCTCTATGCGGCGCGCTCGCTCTCCTATGAAGGTGTCGAATACGAGCTGGTCGAGCATCAGCTCACGACCGAGCAGATCCGCATCTACGACGCCTATGCCGGTGCGTTCTCGATCATTCATAACAATCTCGACGCGGCGATGCAGGCCGCGAACATCACGGGCGAGACCGGCACGCTGAACGCGCAGGCGAAGTCCGCCGCGCGCTCCGCCTTCGAATCTGCAAAGCAGCGCTTCTTCGGGCATCTGCTGACCAGTATGAAAACGCCGTCGCTGATCAGCTCGATCGAGCGCGATCTCGATGCTGGCCACACCGCTGTCATCCAGATTGTCTCGACCGGCGAAGCTCTGATGGAGCGTCGGCTCGCCGAGATCTCGACGGAAGACTGGAATGACGTCCAGGTGGACATCACGCCGCGCGAGTACGTTCTCGACTATCTCGCCCACTCCTTCCCGGTGCAACTCTATGAGCCATTTACGGACTCCGAGGGCAATCTTTCCTCCCGGCCGGTTTACCGCGATGGCCAACCGGTCGAGAGCCGCGAGGCCGTCGCTCGTCGCGACCGCCTGATCGAGAGGCTCGCCTCGCTTCCACCCGTGCCCGGCGCGCTCGACCAGATCGTCCAGCGTTTCGGCACCGACATAGTGGCGGAGGTGACGGGACGTTCGCGCCGCGTCATCCGTAAGGGCGACCGCCTAATGGTCGAGAACCGCGCAGGCTCCGCAAATCTCGCGGAAACCGCCGCCTTCATGGATGACGTCAAGCGCATCCTCGTCTTCTCGGACGCGGGTGGCACCGGGCGCAGTTACCACGCCGAACTTTCGGCGCGGAATCGTCGGCTGCGCGTCCACTACCTGCTCGAACCCGGCTGGAAGGCAGACGCTGCGATCCAGGGTCTCGGACGAACCAATCGCACCAACCAGGCGCAACCGCCGTTGTTCCGGCCGATCGCGACCGACGTGAAGGCGGAGAAGCGCTTCCTCTCGACAATCGCCCGACGCCTCGACACGCTCGGGGCCATCACCCGCGGCCAGCGCCAGACGGGCGGCCAGGGGTTGTTCCGGCCCGAAGACAATCTCGAAAGCCACTATGGGCGCGACGCGCTGCGCCAGCTCTACATGCTGCTCGTCCGCGGCAAGGTCGAAGGCTGCTCGCTTCAGACGTTCGAGGACTCGACCGGCCTCAAGCTGATGGATGCCAACGGCATCAAAGATGAGTTGCCGCCGATCACCACCTTCTTGAATCGGCTCTTGGCGTTGACCATCGACCTGCAGAACGTGCTGTTCACAGCTTTCGAGCAGTTGCTCACGGCGCGCATCGAAGGTGCCATCGCGTCAGGCACCTACGACCTCGGGCTTGAAACGCTCCGGGCCGAGAGCTTCGTCGTCACCGATCGGCGCACGATCTACACCCATCCCAGCACCGGTGCGGAGACGCGCCTGCTCACCATCGGACAGCGCGAACGCAATCGTCCCGTGACGCTGAACGAGGCTCTGGATCGGCTCTCCGATCCGCGCGCCGTGCTGCTGGTCAACGAACGCTCCGGCCGCGCCGCCGTGCAAGTCCCAGCGCCGAGCCTGATGCTCGATGACGGCGAGGTCGAACGGCGTGTGCGGCTGACCCGGCCAATGGAGAGCCACGGCGTACCGCTGAAGGCGATGGCCGAGAGCCATTGGATCGAGGCCGATTGCGACGCCTTCGCCGCCGCTTGGCGACGCGAGCTTGCCGAGGTGCCCGAGTTCACCGACAGCAGTATCCATATCGTCGCCGGATTGCTCCTCCCGATCTGGAAGCGCCTGCCGAACGAATCGACGCGCGTCTATCGGCTTCAGACCGATGCCGGCGAGCGCATCATCGGCCGCAAGATCTCGCCGGCCTGGGTCGCAACCGCATTGGCGGCAGGGGCTCCGACGCTCACGCCCGAGGACGCTTTCGCCGCGCTGATGGATGGCCGCACCATCCTCGATCTCGCCGAAGGCCTCCAGCTTCGGCGCGCCCGCGTCATGGGCGCGAACCGCATCGAGCTGTCCGGCTTCACCGACACCATGCGCGACCGGCTCAAGGCCTACGGGCTCTTCCACGAGATCATCACCTGGAAGCTCCGCATGTTTGTGCCCACCGATGCGAGCGGCGTCGGCGTGCTGACGAGAGTGCTGGAGCGCTTTCCCGTCGAGCGCATCGGCGAGCGGGAGGCCGCGTGATGCCGCGCGATGCTTCCGACCTGGCGCACCGTCTCGCGCGCGAAGCCGAGGCGGTGTGCCGTCATTATCTCTCCCATGGCCGCCGCGAGGGCCGTTATTGGCTCGTCGGCGACGTGCGCAATACACCGGGCCGCTCGATGTTCGTCCGACTCAAGGGACCCGAATCTGGCCGCGGCGCCGCCGGCAAATGGACCGACGCCGCCACCGGCGAGCATGGCGATCTGCTCGACATCATTCGCGAAAGCTGCGGCCTTCTCGAATTTCGCGACGTCGCCGACGAGGCACGCCGCTTTCTCAGCATGCCCCGCACCGACACGGACCCCGCGCCGAAAGCCACTCGATCGCCCATTCAGACGGGATCGCCCGAAGCGGCACGACGGCTCTTCGCCATGTCGCAGCCGATCGGGCGGACTCTCGTTGAAGCGTATTTGCGCAATCGCGGCATTACGGCTTTGCACGAAGCCGGGGCGCTACGTTTTCACCCGCGTTGCTACTACAGGCCCGACGAGAACGCACCGACCGAGACCTGGCCGGCAATGATCGCCCGCGTTAGCGATCTCGGGGGACGGATCACCGGCGCACACCGAACCTGGCTCGATCCGTCAGGACGCGGCAAGGCACCGATCGACACGCCGCGACGTGCGATGGGCGATCTCCTCGGCAACGCGGTCCGCTTCGGTGTGGCGAACGACGTGCTCGCGGCCGGCGAAGGCATCGAGACCATGCTGTCGCTGCGTTGCGTGCTGCCGACACTGCCGATGGTTGCGGCGCTTTCGGCCAATCACCTCGCCGCCCTTTTGCTCCCGCTGACACTGCGCCGGCTCTACATTGCCCGCGACGTCGATTTGGCCGGCGACGCGGCGGTGACGAGTCTGACAGAGCGCGCAGAAGCTGTCGGCATCGAGACGCTCACCCTGTCGCCACGGCTGGACGACTTCAACGAAGATCTGCGTACCCTCGGTATCGACGAGCTTCGAGCAGCCTTGCGCATCCAGCTCGCGCCGCAGGACGTCATCCGCTTCATGCTGTGGGTGACCGCCGAGACGGGGTGATCGTCGACGCTTCGATGATCCTCATGGCCGGTCAGGCGAGGCCGCACAGCCGGACAGAGTCGCGCCCTGACCTTCTAGAGGGCGATCGGACGGCAAGCGGCCCGGCCCCGCAACGGCGGCTCGCGGCTATTTTCCGCCGGCGCTGACGCGCCTTTGCATCGCGAAGCAAAATAGCCGCGCTCCGCCGTCCTCCGCTGACGCTCCGGCCGCTGCCGCTGCGCTCGGCGGTGCAGGCCCGGTCCGCCCGCCGTCTGGTGATCGCCACGAAGGCCGCGATGGGCGCGGCCGATCCGGCAAAGGACCTCACCATGACAACCGACCACGATGACACCGAATTCGAACCGCCGCACAGCTCATCCCCGACCGATCACGTCCTCAACGAGCTTCAGCTCTACGGCTACCGTCCCTTCCACGACGAGCCCGACCCGAGGCCGCTCCCCGAAGGCGAGACGATCGCGAGCGCTGTCGCCGACATCTTCGACGCCCTGGTCTCGACCTTGAACGACACGCGTCTCGAACCGGACCTCGAAGACCTGCTCTGGTCGACCGTCAACCTGTTCCACCGCGCGGTCGATCGCGTCGAACGCGAGCTCGACGATAACGAGCAGGCGCAGCAGAAGAGTCAGCGCGAGCAGAACGGCTCGGAGGTGCGATCGGTTGAACTGGAACGGCTGACGGCGGAGGGCATCACGCTGATCGAACGCCGCAACAGCATGGAGCTCTTTCGCGACCAGGCGGCCGAGCGCTTCGAGGTCCACACCGGATCGGCATGGCGCCCGCGCTCCAGATCGCTGGTGAACCACCGCGCGCTTACCTCCGCGATGATCGACAGCCGCGACTTCCTGGCCGCCAAGCGTCGCGCGGAGATCGAGGTGCTGCTGCCGGCGGGACCGAAGATCGCCCTCACTGGCGGGCTCGACTTCAACGACCATCGGCTGATCTGGGATCGGCTCGACAAGGTCCACGCGAAGCATCCTGACATGGTGCTGCTGCACGGCGGCTCGCCCAAGGGCGCTGAGCTGATCGCCGCCAAATGGGCGACCAATCGCAAGGTTCCGCAGATCGCGTTCAAGCCCGATTGGACGAAGCACGCGAAGGCTGCACCGTTCAAGCGCAACGACGCGATGCTGCAGGTGCTGCCGATCGGCGTCATGGTGTTCCCCGGCACCGGCATCCAGGGAAATCTCGCTGACAAGGCGAAGAAGCTCGGCATCCCAGTGTGGAAATTCGGCGAAGGCGGCGCGTGAGCGCCGCCGTTACCCCATGATGTTGCGCCCATCAGCAAGGGCCGATGGCACCAGCACGATCGGGCCCGGCTCCAAGTCGCGCTCGATCCGCGATACCGGAAAACCACTCTTATCCGCAGGCTTGGCCATCGCCTCGGTCCCTCCGGAGCGGAGCCCGTCGGACGCCCGCGGTCGCTGCAGGAGTCGGCAAGGAGCGATTGGCCCTCCCATCGCCGCTCGCGTTTGGCTATACTTTGCGTTGCGCCGTGGTGGTGGTGGAAGGCGCGACCGTCACATCTTCTGTCACGGAGGCTTCCACCATGCTCGTCATCGGACTCATCCTCAGCATGTTCGGGATCGGCCTGTTCTGCTGGCTGATCTTTACCCTCGCAGTCTACGCCTTGCCGTTCTTCGTCGGACTGACTGCCGGCATGGCGGCGTTTCACAGTGGCGCGGGCGTCATCGGCGCGTTGCTCGCCGGCATCGTCGCCGGCGCGCTCACTCTCGCTGTCGGCCAAATCGCCTTCGCGGTCGTTCGCCCATTGGTCTTGCGCGCCGTCATCGCGGCCGCCTTCGCCGTTCCGGCGGCGATTGCCGGCTATCACGCGGTCCGCGGCCTGTCGCAGATTGGTGTGCCGTCGCTCGTCTGGCGCGAGGTCTTTGCCTGGATCGGCGCGATCTTCATCGGCGGCACGGCTTGGGCGCGCATGACTGTCTTCGCGGAGCCCCTCCCGTTGCGGCCCAGCGGAGCATCCCGGAACGAGCCTCAGCCGCTTCTGACTGGCGCGACGCATCGGGGATAGGCCTCGCCCTCCTTGTTTGAGTAGCGCTGGCGATCGGCGCTCGCGGAACCGTGCGCTTGAATCGGTAGCCGAGCCCTCTTTCGGAAAGCGCGCATCGCCGGCACCATCTCCGCGCATAATCCGGCCCGTAGATCGCAGTGCAGAGGTCGTCATGCGGTGATGCTGCGGCGAGCGACCCCGCCTTTTCCTACGCTATGGCTTCTTTCTCCACGCTCACACTGTCCGACGTCTTGTGCGGGACAACCGATATCCGCCACGTCTTCTCCCGAGGATGCTGTTCAGCGCACGCGAGCACCTGGCCTCTTGATGGCCTGATCTGGCCGAAGACCGGCTGCGCCTCGATCGCCTGAGCCGCAACGCCGTCGGGTCGACTTTCTTCCCCTGGGCTTCGCCCATTCCTCGCGAGGCAAGAAAGTCTCGCCGCCGCCATCCTCCGCTGCGCTCCGGCCCGCGAGCGGGTGCGTCGTCGATCGTCCTCGGCCTGTCGATCGCCATCGAGGCCGCGGTGGTCGCGGGCTCGAAAACAGCAAGGAGAAGTGACATGGCCAATATCGGTTCCTTCAAGAAGGTCGGCAGCAGCGAGTTCCAGGGCGAGATCGTCACCCTGAGCGTCCAGACCAAAGGCGTCCGCATCGTCCCCGAGACCAACCGCTCCAATGACAACGCCCCAAGCCACCGCGTCTACGTGGGCCGGGCCGAGATCGGAGCCGCCTGGTCGAAGCGCTCCGAAGAGGGCCGCGACTACCTCTCGCTCAAGCTCGACGATCCCTCGTTCAACGCGCCGATCTACGCAAACCTGTTCAACGACGAGGACGACGAAGGCTACACCCTCATCTGGTCGCGTCCGCGCAAGAACGCCGACTGAGCCAGAACCGTCAACGCCCCGTCCGGCTCCGCCGGGCGGGGCTTCGCGTGGTAGTCACACATAGGCGAACGCGCCGGCGACGCCTCTTTCCATCGTTCCGCTCCGGAGAACCGCGTGGGGGATTGTCCCCGGCGGTCGGCGAATCAGTCCCGTCGAGCATTGGTCGCCGACCCGATAGATCGAAGAATCGCAGCTCGCAGGGCCATTGCGGCACGGGAAAGCGACTATTATAGTCGTATTTCTGGTGCGCGCAGATCGTCTGTCGGAGGTGATCATGAATGATCACCGGCCGACAGGTTCGGGCCGCGCGAGCCTTGCTGAACTGGAAGCAGGAGATGCTCGCCGAGAAAGCCCTGGTGGCACTGACCGCCCTGAAGCGCTTGGAGTCCGAAAGGCAACTCCAAGTCCACGATGGGACTCGCGATCAGGTACGCCGTGCGCTGGAAGCCGCCGGAATCCTATTTGTTGAGTCCGACCGTGGTCGCGGCGTCATGCTGCTGCATGAGGCAGCTCCAGCGACGGCTCGGGCCAAAAGACCGTCGAACTTGAAACGATGAAAGGGGATTGTGTTAACGTTTGGGAAACCCTTTCCTTCCGAGGAGGCTTGATGCAATCGCCGCCCCTGAATCCCCCGGTCGACGATCTCGCCCCGACCGCCGGCATTCTGACCGGCTACGACGAGCGACATGCGATCACCTATCTGCGACTGCTCGACGCCGAAGCCGATGGTGCGGACTGGAAAGATGTTGCAAAGATCGTTTTGCATATCGACCCAGCGCAGGAACCCGATCGCGCACGACGGGCTTGGGAAAGTCACCTCGCTCGTGCCAAGTGGATGACCGAGAAAGGATATCGGCATCTCTTGCAGGGCGGCGCCCCTCACTGAACTTGGTTCCTTGCAGGTCTGGCAACGCACGTTGTCAGTTCGCTCAGTTTCGGATCACCACTCTAACGTGCATTCTCTCATATTGATGAGCTATCGCAACGGCCGTCAGTGAGAGGAGGCGTTACCCATGGCTCGCATCGATTGGCGATCGGCGGGCGCGTATGAGGACTTGCGTCCGCTCGACGCGCCCGCCTTCGCCTTTGAGTTTCTACGCCGCAACCCAGACTTCCTCGCAGACCATGCTCGTCTGACGCGCAAAGCTAGACGACATACGCTCAATGATGCCGAGGCGGAGGAATTCGCTCGGCGCTGGGGGGTGCGATTTCAGGACAAATCGCGACCTGTCGTCGTCCACGACGACGCTGTGGACGCCCCGGGCGCTTCCAACTGTCCTCGTTCTGACCGAGCTTCCCGATCGCCACGCCGATCCTAGCTTCGCGCTTACTTCCCGCGATCTCCACTCCATTCTCACCGCTGAAGACCACGATAGGATCGTTGAGCTGCGCGGTACGCCCATTCGCTTGCAAACCCCGGCAGGCACGCATGGGCCTGTAGGGGTGCTCTTACCCCTTGATCAGCTGTTTGACATCCGTGTCGCCGCCGCGCTGCGGCTATGGCGCGGTCTAACAGGGCGCAAGCCGGGGCCTGATCCCGGCGTTCTCACCAAGGCTCGCCGCAACCGGCTTATCCTCGCATTGCGCGCCCTCGACGGCCGGCTCGAAAAGGCGAGCTATCCGGAAATAGCTGCCGCACTGTTTGACACCGCCCCAATTTCAAAACGCGACTGGATTTCGCACGAGTTGCGGGATCAAACCGGCCGTCTCGTGCGGCTCGGCTTTTCCATGATGAAAGGCGGCTACAGGCGCCTCCTGCTCTACCCATACCGGCGTCGCGCTTAGCAGCTTGCACGCGAGCCGATGCGCGTTCGCCCCCCTCCGACATCGCACTATTTCGGACCGGGTCCCTTCCGCCACCGTGATCGCTGACAGCCGCCGTCATTCGACGGCCGCCCACGCGATCACGGAGGTATCCCATGTCGACCAATCTCGCAGGCCTGCCGCCGCGCTACCTGCGCACGCCCGAGGCCGCGCGCTTCGTCGGCCTTTCCATCCGCACGCTTGAGAAGCACCGCATCTACGGCACAGGTCCGCGCTATTCGAAGCTCGGCGGCCGCGTCGTCTACCGCGTCGAGGACCTGCAGACATGGGTCGACGCCGCGGCCAAGGCATCGACCTCTGATCCGGGCAAGGTGATCGTGCTGCCGGCCAAGCGCCATACGCCGGCCGAGCTCGAACAAGCCCGCCAGCCGCGCCGCTGACTTCCCCGATGTCAGCGCGCCATCGCACACGATCCGAACGCGAGCAGCTCGAATTGTTTCGGGCCCTGCCAGGCGATCTCGCGCCGCGCGACGCGCAAGACCTCATGGCCTATCCCTTTTTCAGCCTCGCCAAGACGCATCGCACGACGCCGATCGACTACCGGATGAACGACATCGCCATCCGCGTCGAAGCGGTGCCTGAGCACGGCATGGCGACCATCTGGGACGCCGACGTCTTGATCTGGGCCGCCAGCCAAATCGTCGAGGCCCGCGACGCGGGCCTGCGGACGTCGCGCCTAATGGCCGCCACCCCATACGAGATTCTCACCTTCATCGGCCGCGGCGTCAGCGCGCGCGATTATCACCGTCTGAAGGCGGCCCTCGACCGTCTGCAATCGACCACCGTCGCCACATCGCTGCGCCAGACGAGCGAGCGGCGCATGCACCGCTTCTCCTGGATCAACGAATGGACCGAGCGCGCCGACGCGCATGGCCGCGCCGACGGCATCGATCTCATCGTGCCGGACTGGTTCTACCGCGCCGTCCTCGACGACGCGCTCGTGCTCACCATCGACCGCGAATACTTCAAGCTGACCGGCGGCCTCGAGCGCTGGCTTTATCGCATCGTGCGCAAGCACGCTGGCAGGCAGCGCGCAGGTTGGCGGTTCGATTTCCGACACCTTCATTGCAAGTCGGCGAGCCTTTCGCCGTTCAAACGCTTTGCGTTCGAGCTGCGCGATCTGGCACGCCGGCAACCGCTGCCCGGATATCGGCTCGGCGTCGAACGCGACCGCACCGGCCGCGAGCTTCTCGTCTTCGCTCGCAGCCACTTATCCACAGGAGCCTGTGGACAAGTTGTTGACGCAGTCGTGCCTTCAGGAACCTCGGAGCGCGTGCCATCGGGAACCGAAGGCGCGTGCCATCAGGAACCCGAAGCGGCATTTTCGGATGGAAATTCCGTCGCTTGCGAGCCGCCTAACTTAGAATCTAACCAACAAGAATCTAACGAGTCTGTTGTTGGCGACGGCGCTCCCCAGTGCAAAACCGGGAGCGGCGCTCGATGATCGTCGCGCTGCTCAACCAGAAAGGCGGCGTCGGCAAGACAACGCTCGCCTTGCATCTCGCCGGCCAATGGGCCCGGCAAGGAAAGCGGATCACCCTGATAGACGCCGATCCGCAAGGCTCGGCGCTCGACTGGTCCGAGCAGCGCGGACGCCGGCGCCATGACCGCCTGTTCGGCGTCATCGGCCTCGCGCGCGACACGCTACATCGCGAAGCCCCCGAGCTCGGCCGTCATACCGATCACGTCATCATTGACGGGCCGCCGCGCGTCGCCGCGTTGCTGCGTTCAGCGCTGCTCGCCGCTGACCTCGCGCTGATCCCCGTGCAACCGTCGCCGTTCGACGGCTGGGCATCGGCCGAGATGCTGGCGCTGATCGCCGAAGCGCGCGTCTTTCGTCCCGCACTCGTAGCCCGATTCGTCCTCAATCGCTGTCCCGCGCGCACGGTCATCGCCCGAGAGACCGCGCATAGCCTTGCCGAACACGATCCGCCGGCGCTCGCGGCGCGGATTGGCCAGCGCGTGACCTTCGCCGACGCAGCGCGCGCGGGTCAGCTCGTCTTTGAGCAGGACGATTGCAGCCCAGCCGCGCGCGAGATCGCGGCGCTGGCAGCCGAAGTCGGGAGGCTCACGCCATAACCGCCCGCGGCCCCAACAGCGGTTTCGCCACCCGTCCGCGCAACGCAGAGAGCTGGATCAAGTCGCCCGATCCCGCCTCGTCGGGCGCGCCGGCGGCAGACCTCTACACGGCGCGGCTCACCATCGACATCACGCCCGCCTTGCGCGGCCGGATCAAGATCGCCGCCTTCCAGCGCGGCGTCACCGTCGCCGACATGCTGCGCGACCTGTTGGCGCGCGAATTTCCCGACACCGATGGAGAGCGCTCATGAGAGCCGATCCCAACGCCGGCCGTGCGCCGCGGCCCAATGCCGGACCGTTGCTGACTCACGTCGAGCTGACCTGGCTCGAAGGACGCATCGAGCACTGGATCCGCTTCGGCCGCGATGCCGGCGAGACGATCCTCGATCGCCGCCGCCGCGTGCTGAGCTTCGCGCCGCACAGCGTCTTCGCCTTCGTGCGCTGGGCTTCCAACGACTTTGGCACGATCGTCTCACGCATCGATATCGTCCGCGCGATCGACCACGGCGAATCCTATCAGACGCTGCCCTTCGTCCGCCCCGGCGGCGACATCCTGTTGCGCATCAGCGGTTGGCCGAAAGTCGAGCGTGTCCTTCAGGCAATCGACGCCGTCGAGGCGCTCGGCATCGATCCAGCCGGCGCCGCGCCGGATCACTGGCGCCATCTCCACAACCGCCTGATCGTCGGCCTGCCGTCGCGCCCCTACAGCCGCGAGCAGCACCGCGCCTGGCTGCTGCGCCGAAGGCTTGCGCCATGACGCGCTTCGGCTTCGTCCTCACCACCTACGCTGCGACGCTCTTCGTCGCGCTGTCGAGCCTCTTTCATCCCGCGCCAAAGCTACTCTGGAACGCTAGCGCCAGCGTCCCGATCGGCCTCTATGCGGTGCGGCGCGCGCCTCCGCTGCATGTCGGCGAACTGGTTGTGGTTCAGCCGCCAGCGCCTCTCGCGCAGGTCTTCGCCGCGCGCCGGTACCTGCCACTCGGCGTGCCGCTGGTGAAGCACATCCTCGCGCTTACCGGTCAGACCGTCTGCCGTAGCGGACTCCGCATCACCGTCGACGGCACGGCCATGGGCGACGCGCTCGAACGTGACCGCTTCGGCCGTGCTCTGCCGGACTGGCAGGGCTGCAGCGTGCTCGGGCTGGGCGAAGTCTTCCTCATGAACCGCACGCCGCCGGACTCTCTCGACGGCCGGTATTTCGGGCCTCTGCCGGCGACCAGCATCGTCGGCCGGGCCGATCCGATCTGGACCCACGCGGAGAACTGACCATGCCTCAACCATTCGCTCGGTCGGTTCCCGCGGCGTCGTCCACGCCTCGCGACTCTTCCTCCTTCCCGGCCAACGCCGCATCTCTCGCTTGCCGTACCGGCTCGCGTCGATTGTGCTGGATGTGCCGTCACATCCCATTCGCGATTGTGCTGGTGCTGCTGTCTGTGGGTGGCGTTGCTCATGCCCAGGCCAGCGACAAGCGTCCGCCAGCCGTCATGTCGGAAAGCGGTCGCTTTGCGCGGTTCGTGTCGGAAGCCGCGCTACGCTTCGGCATTCCGACATCCTGGATCACCGCTGTCATGCAGGCGGAAAGTCGCGGAGTCGTGCGCGCCATTTCGCCCAAAGGCGCGATGGGGCTGATGCAGATCATGCCCGATACCTGGTCCGGCTTGCGGTCGCGATACCGCCTCGGCGCCGATCCATTCGACCCGCACGACAACATCCTGGCGGGCGCGGCGTACCTTCGCGAACTGCATGACCGCTACGGCGCCTTCGGCTTCCTCGCGGCCTACAACGCTGGTCCCGGGCGGTATGAGGATCACCTTGCGACCGGGCGCCCGTTGCCGGCGGAGACGCGAGCCTATGTCGCCGCGCTCACACCGTCGCTTCGCGACGGCGGATCGGCGCCGGGCAATTTCATCACCGCGATGATCCGCCCGTGGATCGACGCGCCGTTGTTTCCGGTGCGGCGCAGTGACGGTTCGACGGTCCCGCCACAGTCATCGGATGGCGTGTCGAAACAGCGAGCGACTGCAACGTCGGCTGCCGATTGGACAAGCCTTGCGCCACAGTCCGAGGGCCTGTTCGCGCGTCTGTCGGTCCGTAGGCCTAAGCCATGAGCTGCCTTCGGTCTCATCGGGGTGCGGCGGGCAAGCGGACACGTTTGGATGTGGGTGCTGGGGAGCGGAGACGACCAACCCACGGACGGCAAGGGAAAAGGCCGGCCTTCGGCGCGGCCTATGTAGTTGGGAAGATTGAGGAATTCACCAACGGCGCCAACACTCGGTGCTGGCGCTTTCTGCAAATTGTGCAAGCATTTCAAGGCTTCGAGCGCAGTCGCTCTGAATCGCCTCTGGGCCCAACACCATGACGACGCGCGACGACGACCTGCGGGTCCGGCCCGGGCGCATCCAGCACGGCAACCGTGGCGGCAAGCGACCACAGACCTTCGTCGGCGACGTGATGCGGGCCGCGAAGAAGGCGGGCCATGTCGGCAACAGCTTCCGTTCGAGCCAGGGCCGCAGCCGGTCGCGCTTCGGACGCGGCCGGCGCGCGGCGGTCTCGATTCGATTGCGCTCGAACGCTCGCCGCGTGGTGATGAAAGCGCGCGTCGTGCGGCACCAGGGAGCGCGGTTCCGCTCGGCGCCCCTACCCAAGCACATCGCCTACCTCAAGCGCGAGGGTGTGACGCGCGACGGTGAGGACGCGCGGATGTTCGACGCAGCTTCCGACACGGCGGATGAACGCGCCTTCGCCGAGCGCTGCGAGGATGACCGTCATCACTTCCGATTCATCATATCGCCGGAAGACGGGGCCGAGCTCGGCGACCTCAAGACCTTCACGCGCGAGCTGATGCTCGATGTCGACAAGGACCTCGGCACCAGGCTCGACTGGGTCGCGGTCGACCACTGGAACACCGACAATCCACACGTCCATGTTCTCATCCGCGGCCGTGCCGATGACGGTCAGGACCTGGTCATCAGCCGCGAATACATCAGCCGGGGTTTTCGCGATCGCGCGGCCGAGCGCATCACGCTGGAGTTGGGCCCGCGCAGTGAGCGGGAGATCCGCACGGCCCTCGAACGGGAAGTCGGATCAGATCGATGGACGAGCCTCGACCGGGCGCTGCGCGACATCTCTGACGAATGCGGCGGCGTCGCCGACCTGCGGCCCGGGCATGACACCGAGGACCCCGAGCTGCGCGGTTTGCTGCTCGGGCGGGCGGCGAAACTCGAACGCCTCGGCCTCGCGGATCCGGTCGGCCCTGCCTGCTGGACGCTCAAGCCAGGGCTTGAACCGGCGCTCCGCCAACTCGGCATTCGGGGCGACATCATCAAGACGATGCACCAGGCGATGAGCGCCGGCGGGCATGAGCCGGACGTCAGTTCTTTCGCTCTGCACGGAGAGGAGCCATCCGATCCAGTGCTCGGCCGGCTGGTCAAGCGCGGCCTCGACGACGAGCTCAAGGGGACCGCCTATGCGATCGTCGCCGGCGTCGATGGCCGCACCCATCATCTCAAGTTCTCCGATCTCGAGATCACCGGCGACGCGCCGGCGGGGGCGATCGTAGAGGCGCGAAGCTATGACGACTCGAACGGACGGCGCCGCCTGTCGCTCGCCACCCGCTCGGATCTTTCGATCGAGGCGCAGGTGACAGCGTCGGGGGCGACCTGGCTCGATCGCCAGCTCCTCGCCAAGGATGCGCCGCTCAGCGGCGGGGGGTTCGGCGCCCAGGTGCGCCAGGCTATGGAAGCGCGCGTCGATCATCTCGCACAGGAAGGACTCGCCCACCGGCAGGGGCAGCGGGTGATCTTCGCTCGCGATCTCCTCGCCACCCTGCGTCGGCGAGAATTGGACGACGCGGCGGCGAAGCTCTCTGCGGAGACTGGGCTCGCTTATCAGCCCGCGGCGGAAGGCGAGCGCGTCTCGGGCGTCTATCGGCAGCGGGTGACGCTCGCCGCCGGCCGGTTCGCCATGATCGACGATGGGCTCGGCTTCCAGCTCGTGCCCTGGCGGCCGGCACTAGAGCAGCAACTCGGGCGGCAGGTCAGCGGCGTGATCGCGCCGGGAGGGAGCGTTGATTGGAATTTCGGAAAGAGACGCGGCCTGGGACTTTAGCTGTTTGTTGCCCTGCCCAAATTTTGCAGCACTCCCAATCTTTACCTTTAGCCGGCGCAGCACGACAGCTTGGTGACGTCCTTGCCGAATGACAACGCTGCGATCTTCAGGCCCTCGACTGTGGTGAGGTAGGGGAAGATGGTATCGGTGAGGTCATCGATGGTGAGGCCCTGACGGATCGCAAGCGTCGCGGTTTGGATGCTGTCGGCGCCTTCCGGCGCGAGGATGTGCGCACCAAGCAAACGGCCGTTATCGGCGTTGGCCACGAGCTTGATGAGGCCGCGTGTGTCGCGGGCAGCAAGAGCGCGCGGCACCTGGTCGAGCCCGATTATCGAAACGCGAACCGTATGTCCGGCCGCACGCGCGGCTGACTCGGTCAACCCGACGCTCGCCACCTGCGGATCGGTGAAGACAATGGCGGGCATGGCGCTGTTGTCGTAGCGCAGGCTATCGCCATTGAGGGCGTTCTTGGCGGCGATCTTGGCGCCATACGCGGCCATGTACACGAACTGGTCGCGGCCGGTGACGTCGCCGGCGGCATAGACGCCGGTCTTGGTCGTGCGCATGCGGTCATCGACCACGATGCCGCCCTTCGGCGAGACAGCGATGCCATGTTCGGCAAGCCCAAGGCCTTCGATGTTGGGGGTGCGTCCGATGGCGACCAGCACCTCATCAGCGTCTATCGCCATATCCTTGCCGTCGCGCGTGACGGTCAGAGAGACACCCCTCTCCGTATTGCGGATCGCGCGATACGCAATACCGGAGACCACGGTGATGCCTTCCTCGGCAAAATACCCGGTCAGGGCCGTGCCGATTTCCGGCTCGGCCTCGGGCAGCAGACGAGAGCGGCAAACCAGCGTCACCTTCACACCGGCGCGGGCGAACATCTGCGCGAGCTCCGCTCCGATGTAGCCGCCACCGACGACGAGCAGCGAGCGCGGCAGCTCCCCGAGATCGAGCGCGGTCGTGCTGGTCAGATAGGGCACGGCCTCGATGCCGGGAATGGCGGGCACTGCCGGCCGCGCGCCCGTCGCGATGATGATCTTGGCGGTGGGAATGCGTGTACCGTCCACTTCGACGCCGCCGTCGGTGAGGTGTGCGGGTCCTTCACGATAGGCGATGCCGTTATAGGCCGGCAGCAGGTCGACATACTTGGCTTGGCGCAGCTCGGAGACGAGGGCGTCCTTCTGACGGACGGTTCCGCGCCAGTCGCTGAGTTCGGCCTCCGCCGTGATCCCTGCGAAACGGGCTGCGGCCCGGGCGTTGTGAAGCGTTTCCGCGGCTCGGATCAGGGTCTTCGATGGCACACAGCCGATATTGACGCAGGTGCCGCCGATGGTGCCGCTGCCAACGAGAGCCACTTGTGCGCCCTGATCGGCGGCCGTGATCGCCGCCGAGAAGCCGGCCGAGCCGGCGCCGATGACGACGAGGTCGTGGGTATCGCCGTTGCGACCCTTGGCGCGGAAGGGGCGGTTCGCGATTGCCGGGCTCCTCGATCCCGGATCGGCGGACTTTTGTGGCGCCGCATCGAGTCCGGCAAGACTCGGCCCGAACAGGGCTCGACCAGCTTCCAGTCCTTCCTCGATCGACAGCCGGAAGCCCGGCTCGTCGGCGGAACGTTCCCGGCGCCAGGCGGAGAGATGGTCGTCCGAGCAGAAAAAGGCGGTCGTTGCGCACAGCGAGTTCGCAGCACATGCGCCTTCGTAGCGGATGCTCTGCCACATGACGGCGCTCTTCGGCTCTACGTCGGCCAACGCCTGCCCTCGCTCTCGCGTGGCAATCCGGATGGGCGCGCCGCAATGGCGGCAACGCGAGCTTATGCCGATGTCGCGACCGGTCATGTCGCCGATGCCGAGCGCGTCGACCGCGCACATGGCGTTGAGAACACGCCCGTCCAGGGTGACCTGGTGGCCTTTGTTCCGATCAGTGAAGGGATAGGCGCCGACGATCCGCTCACCATCGACAACAACCAGGTCGCGCTGGCGAAGCTCTTGAAGCAGAGGCCGAATGACCGTCTCGCTCAACCCTACATGCTCTGCAAGCGCGCCTAGCGTCGGAGCTCGTCCGTTTTCGGCGTAAAGCTGGAGCAGCCCGACGCGAATGCTGTCCGTAGCGGCGTCATAGCCGCTCCAGCGATCGAACACATGGTCGGATCCGACCATGGCCTGCAGGGTGTCTCGGACCACGGATGATGTGACGACCGACCAGTCGGGAAACGTCACGCCCGGCCGCACAGTGTAGCTCGGCAGTGTCGCGGATGTGGAAACTGCCGCCCTGCTCGTGGAGGAGGAGGATACGCAGCAATCGTTCATGGCTTCGCGCCTTCCTTGTGAGTCTTCGTTTCGCAGCCCGCTGCTTTTGCCCGGCGATGGTGGATGCTCCAGGCAACGACGCCGACACCCATGACAATCACGGGAAGCACCACCAGGCCCGCGCCCGCCAGCCACGCGCCAAGACTGGCCAAGGGCAGGCCCACGGCGAGCAGCGGCGCGGCACAGCAGATCGCGGCGAGGACGACGCCGACTGCGCCTGCGTGGACCAGGGCGCGGTCATTCATCTCAACTGCCCTGATGCACCGCGTGGGCCGGATAACCCGCGTTCATGCTGGCGGCCGCGATAGCGTCCGGGTTCGTCTTTGCATCGTCGAAAATCACGGTCGCGGTCTTCCTTTCGAACGAGACGGTCACCCTCGCGACGCCGGGCACCGCCGTCATCGATGACTTCACGATGTAGGGACACGAGGCGCAGGTCATGTTGTCGACCGCGAAGGTGATCGTGCGTTCGCCGGCCCAGGCGGTTGGCGCCGCCGTCACCGAGGCGATCAGGGCGAGCGTGCTCAAATGCTTGTTCATGGGGTGGGTCTCCTCTTTCGGTCAGGCATGAAGTAGCAGCGGGGCGACGTAGTCGAACGCGAAGGCGGCGATCACAAGCATGGTCGCGATCCAGAGCGCGAGCTGCACGAGGCGGCTGGGAAGGGGGCGCGCGCAGGCCGCATCATCGGCGCAAGCTCGCCTGGGCTTCCAATAGACGAGATAGAAGCCGTAACCGAGGAGGCCTGCGGTTCCCGCGACAAAGATCGGCTTATACGGCGCTAGCGCTGTCAAATTGCCGATCCAGGCGCCGCCAATCCCAAGGCTGAACAGGATGAGCGGCACAATGCAGCAGGACGAGGCGGCGAGCGCACCGAGAATGCCGCCGGCGGCGATCAGTCGCTGCCGTCCGGCCTCGCGCCGCTCAGAGGCTGGCAACTCTATTTGAGCCATTGTCACCCTTGCCGTTCCTGATCGCGATGCAGCCATTTCCGGCCTCTCTTTCCTTGCCGAAATCCCAAGCGTGCCGTATCTTGCGGTCTGTAGTCACTACAGGGTCAAGAGGGTCTTTTGCTATGCGCAATTACGCCGCGGTGAAGGGCTTGCAGCGGGCAGAGCTCGCCCGGCGGACGGGCTGCAACCTGGAGACTGTGCGCTATTACGAGAAGGTCGGCCTCCTGCCCGAGCCGCCCCGCACGCCGAGCGGCTATCGCAGCTATGACACGACGCACGAGCGGCGCCTTCGCTTCGTGCTGCGGGCGCGCGAACTCGGCTTCTCCCTGGATGAGGTCCGGGCGCTGTTGCGTCTCGTCGACGAGCGCGATCAGCCCTGCGCCGAGGCCCGTGCCGTCGCAGCCGCACACCTTGACGACGTCCGCGCCAAGATCGCCGATCTGAAACGCATGGAGCGGGTGCTGAAGGATGTAGTCGCGCAATGCGCCGACGGCACGTTGCCCGAATGCCCGCTGATCGAGACGTTGTTTTGCGGAACACCAAATGCCGCAAGCCAAGCTGCCGAAAACCGCCGCCGACAATGACTAGCTTCTGCAACGCGGCTTAGGCGCTTATCCGATCCGCGCTCTACGCTATCCGAAGCTACGCTCACCATAACTTCAAACTTGCCGACAGCGCTTCAGACCGCCCAGTTGTTCTGTCGCCATGAACCCGACCAAGATCCTCTGGGTCCAGATTCTTCTCGTCTGTGCTTCCGTGCTCGCCTTCATCTGGGCAGCGACGGAGTGGACGGCGTGGCAACTCGCCTTCCAACCCCAGCTCGGGCGCCCCTGGTTCACCTTGTTCGGCTGGTCGATATACCAGCCGCCGGCGTTCTTCTGGTGGTGGTTCGCCTACGACGCCTACGCCCATGAGATCTTCGTTACGGGAGGTTTCATCGCGGGCGCCGGCGGCATCGCCGCGTTCGTCGTGGCCGTCGCGATGTCGGTGTGGCGGGCGCGCGAGGTGAAGAAGGTGACGACCTACGGGTCCGCGTGCTGGGCCGAGACGCGCGAGATCAAGTGCGCTGGCCTTCTGCATCCCGATGGCGTTCTGCTCGGTCGCTGGCGCGGCGCCTACCTCCGCCACCACGGTCCGGAACATGTGCTGTGCTTCGCGCCGACGCGCTCCGGCAAAGGTGTCGGTCTCGTCGTGCCAACTCTGTTGACCTGGCCAGGTTCGGCGATCGTCCACGACATCAAAGGCGAGAACTGGGGCTTGACCGCCGGCTGGCGAGCGCGATTCGGGCGCGTGCTGCTGTTCGATCCGACCAACACGCAAAGCGCCGCCTACAATCCCCTGCTCGAGGTCCGTCGCGGGGAATGGGAGGTGCGCGACGTGCAGAATATCGCCGACGTGCTCGTCGATCCCGAAGGTGCGCTGGAGAAGAGGAACCACTGGGAGAAGACGAGCCATTCGCTCCTCGTCGGCACTATCCTGCACGTGCTCTACGCCGAGGCGGACAAGACGCTCGCCGGCGTCGCCAACTTTCTCTCCGATCCGAAGCGCCCGATCGAGACGACGCTGCGGGCAATGATGTCGACAAAGCATCTGGGGACGAAGGGGGTTCATCCCGTCGTCGCGAGCGCCGCGCGCGAGCTCCTGAACAAGAGCGAGAATGAACGTTCCGGCGTCTTGTCCACCGCCATGTCGTTCCTCAGCCTCTATCGCGATCCGGTTGTCGCAACGGTTATCCGGCGGTGCGACTGGCGCATCCGTGATCTGGTCGAGGCCGAGCGTCCAGTGACGCTCTATCTCGTCGTCCCGCCATCCGACATCAGCAGGACCAAGCCTCTAGTGCGCCTGATCCTCAATCAGATCGGTCGCCGCCTCACCGAGGAACTGGACTCGAAGCGCCGCCGGCATCGGCTGCTGCTGATGCTCGATGAGTTTCCGGCGCTCGGCCGTCTCGACTTCTTCGAGAGCGCGCTCGCCTTCATGGCCGGTTACGGTCTGAAGAGCTTCCTGATCGCGCAGTCGCTGAACCAGATCGAGAAGGCCTACGGCCAAAACAACTCCATCCTCGACAACTGCCATGTGCGGGTGAGCTTCGCGACGAATGACGAACGAACGGCCAAACGCGTGTCCGATGCGCTCGGCATGGCGACCGAGTTGCGCGCGATGAAGAACTACGCCGGCAGCCGGCTCAGCCCGTGGCTTGGGCATTTGATGATCTCGCGACAGGAAACGGCACGCCCTCTGCTGACACCCGGCGAGGTGATGCAGCTCCCGCCCGACGACGAGCTGGTGCTGGTGTCGGGCTGCCCGCCGATCCGCGCCAGCAAAGCGCGCTACTACGAAGATCCGGAATTGAAGGCGCGCATCCTCCAGCCACCGGCGTTGTCCAACCCAAGACCGACGCGACGCGACGAAACTCCATCACTCCCGCCAGACGGCGATTGGGCCGGTGCGGTGGTGCTGGTGCCTGCAGCGACCGTCACGGAAGATCCCGCCAACGCAGGGATCCGGCGCGAACCGGAATTGCCGGACCATGAGGAAATTGTGCCGGAGTCGAAGGCGCCCGTTCAGGAATTCGAGCCGATGGACGAGGAGCCCGACGACGAGATCCAGCGCCAGCGCATCATGCAGCGCACGTTCGGAGCTGTCGCCCGCCAGGTCTCGCTCGATCCTGACGATGACATGCAGATGTGACGGCCATGCGGACCAAGCACACCTTCCGCCTTCCGCCGGACCTCGCGACCCAGCTCGCGGACTATGCCGCCCGCAAGCGCGTACCGCAGGCCCTTGTCGTCGAAGCGGCACTTACCTCCCATCTGTCGCCCGATGGCGCCGACCGCTTGGAGGCCGCGCTCGCGAGACGGCTCGATCGCATGACGCGACAGATGGAAATGATCGAGCGGCACGTCACCATTTCGAACGAGGCGCTCGCTGTCTTCGTGCGCTTCTGGCTGACCAGCACGCCCGCCTTACCCGACACCACGCTTGCGGCCGCCCAAACCAAAGGGCGCGAGCGCTATGACGGTTTCGTCGAGGCGCTTGGCCGAAGGCTGGCGCGCGGTCGCAAGCTTGCCGACGAGGTGAGCCAGGATATCGCCCCTGGGTCCGAACAAGGTCGGGCCGACAAGAGCTCCTGACGGCCAGTCGTCCCGGCCACCTGTCTTTCTATCCCAGAGCCCTCCTGCCTCATCATCGTTGTTGCGGAGTCCCATTTCCGGCTCTTTCTAATCAACCCCGCTGACATCCGCCTCTGAGTTGAGGCGATCTTGCGGGGCTCATGTGACGACAATCTCCCTCCGGTCTGAAGCTTTCGCCCGCGGCGCGCGCATGCTGCGCACCGCGCTCGGGCCGGCGATCTCCGCCTATCTCGAAGATCCCAGCATCGTCGAGGTGATGCTCAATCCCGATGGTCGATTGTGGATCGACCGGTTGTCGGGAGGCCTCGAGGACACCGGCTGTCGCATCACGCCAGCGGACGCTGAGCGCATCGTGCGCCTCGTTGCGCATCACGTCGGTGTCGAGGTCCATGCAAACAGTCCGCGCGTCTCGGCCGAACTGCCGGAAAGCGGGGAACGGTTCGAGGGCCTGGTGCCTCCGGTGGTCGCGGCGCCGTGCTTCGCCATCCGGCGTCCGGCCGTCGCCGTGTTCACGCTCAACGACTATGTCGGCTCCGGCATCATGTCGGCGGCGCACGCTGAGCTGCTGCTCATCGCGGTGCACGAACGCAAGAACGTGCTCGTCGCCGGCGGCACCTCCACAGGCAAGACCACCCTGGTCAACGCCCTCCTCGCCGAGGTCGCGAAGACGGGCGACCGCGTCGTCCTGATCGAGGACACACGCGAGCTACAATGCGCAGCGCCGAACCTCGTCGCGCTTCGCACCAAAGATGGTGCGGCGTCACTCTCCGATCTCGTCCGTTCGTCGCTGCGTCTCCGCCCGGACCGCATTCCCATCGGCGAGGTGCGCGGCGCGGAGGCGCTCGACCTCTTGAAAGCCTGGGGCACCGGCCATCCCGGCGGCGTCGGGACATTGCACGCCGGATCCGCGATCGGCGCGCTGCGCCGTCTCGAACAGCTCATCCAGGAGGCCGTGGTCACGGTCCCGCGGGCGCTTATCGCCGAAACGATCGATCTCATCGCGGTCCTCGCCGGCCGCGGCTCCGCGCGCCGGCTCGCCGAGCTGGCGGTGGTGAAGGGCCTTGGCCCGACCGGCGACTACGTCCTCACCCCCGCAGGAGACTGGTGATGCTGCTCAATCGTGCTCGCCGTGCGTTTGCCATGGCTTCGGCCTTCATCTTCGTCGCGCTTGCGACCGCCCCGGCCTACGCCGCCGGCACCAACATGCCCTGGGAGCAGCCGCTGACCCAGATCCTGGATTCGATCCAAGGCCCCGTCGCCAAGGTCGTTTCGGTGATCATCATCATCGTCACCGGCCTGACCTTGGCCTTCGGCGAGACGTCTGGCGGGTTTCGGCGGCTGATCCAGATCGTCTTCGGTCTCTCGATCGCCTTCGCCGCGTCGAGCTTCTTCCTGACTTTCTTCCAGTTCGGCGGCGGAGCGCTGGTGTGATGGAGCACGATGCGGCCATCCCCGGCTTCTACGCGCCTGTTCATCGCGCGCTGACCGAACCGATCCTGCTCGGCGGCGCGCCGCGCGCGGTCGCGATCGTCAACGGCACACTGGCGGCCGCCGTCGGCCTGGGTCTTCGCCTGTGGATCATCGGCGTGGCGATCTGGTTGCTCGGCCACCTCGCCGCCGTGTGGGCCGCGAAGCGCGATCCCGCCTTCGTCGATGTGGTGCGCCGCCATCTGCGCTACCCGCAGCATCTGGTCGCGTGAGGTTCGAACGATGATGAACCTCACCGAGTACCGTCGCCGCAGCCAGAGCCTGGCCGACTTCCTGCCTTGGGCGGCCCTGGTCGAGAAGGGTGTCATTCTCAACAAGGACGGCTCCTTCCAGCGCTCAGCGTGTTTTCGTGGTCCCGATCTCGACTCTTCAACACCGGCCGAACTCGTCGCCATCACGTCGCGCCTCAACAACGCGCTGCGCCGCCTTGGCTCCGGCTGGGCCGTGTTCATTGAGGCCCAGCGCGTGCAGGCGCATTGGTATCCCGTCGGCGAATTTCCCGATGCGACGTCGGCTCTAGTCGATGCCGAACGGCGCGCCCAGTTTCAGGAAGAGGGCGCGCACTTCGAGAGCCGCTATTTCCTGACGCTGCTTTGGCTGCCGCCGGCTGACGATGCCGCGCGGGCAGAGGCCTGGCTCTACGAGAATCGCGCGCAAGGCGCCGCTGACTGGCGCGCCGCGCTGGACGGCTTCATCGACCGCACCGATCGCGTGCTCGCCCTGGTCGAAGGCTTCATGCCCGAAGCTGATTGGCTCGATGACGGCGAGACTCTCAGCTACCTGCATTCCTGCATCTCGACACGCCGCCAGCGCGTGCGCGTGCCCGAGACGCCGATGTATCTCGACGCCATCCTGGTGGACGAGGATCTCACCGGCGGCCTCGAGCCCAAGCTGGGCCGCGCCCATCTGCGCACGCTCACCATCATGGGCTTTCCGTCGCAGACCTGGCCTGGGCTGCTCGACGATCTGAATCGGCTCGCCTTTCCCTATCGCTGGGCGACACGTGCGGTCTGTCTCGACAAGACCGACGCGACCAAGCTGCTCGCGAAGATCCGTCGACAGTGGTTCGCCAAGCGCAAGTCGATCATGGCGATCTTAAAGGAGGTGATGACCAACGAGGCGTCGGTGCTGATGGATTCCGACGCCGCCAACAAGGCACTCGACGCGGACGCGGCTCTGCAGGAGCTCGGCACGGACCTGGTCGGCGCGGCCTACATCACCGCCACGGTGACGGTTTGGGACGAGGACTCCCGCGTCGCCGACGAGCGCTTGCGTCTGGTCGAGAAGGCCATTCAGGGCCGCGACTTCACGTGCATGCGCGAAGGCGTCAACGCGATCGAGGCCTGGCTCGGATCGCTCCCCGGCCACGTCTACGCCAATGTGCGCCAACCGCCTGTCTCGACGCTGAACCTGGCGCACATGATGCCGTTCTCGGCGGTCTGGGCTGGGCCGGATCGGGATGAGCACTTTCAGGCGCCCCCGCTGTTCTTCGCCAAGACCGAGGGCTCGACGCCGTTCCGATTCTGCCTCCATGTCGGCGATGTCGGTCACACGCTGATCGTCGGCCCGACCGGCGCCGGCAAGAGCGTCCTGCTGGCGCTGATGGCGTTGCAGTTCCGGCGTTATGCGGGCGCCCAGGTCTTTGCCTTCGACTTTGGCGGCTCGATCCGCGCCGCCGCGCTGGCGATGGGCGGCGACTGGCACGATCTCGGTGGCGCGCTGGCCGACGACGCAAGCGCGCCTGTCGCCCTGCAGCCGCTTGCGCGCATCGATGATGCCGGCGAGCGCGCTTGGGCGGCGGAATGGATCGCGGCGCTGCTTGCCCGTGAGTCCGTCACCGTCACTCCAGAGCTGAAGGAGCACTTATGGTCCGCTCTGACCTCGCTCGCCTCCGCGCCGGTTTCGGAGCGGACAATTACTGGCCTCTCCGTGCTCTTGCAGTCCAATGCGCTCAAGCAGGCGCTCCAGCCGTATACGGTCGCCGGACCTTGGGGCCGGCTGCTCGACGCGGAGACCGAACGCCTTGGCGAGGCGGAAGTGCAGGCCTTCGAGACGGAAGGTCTGATCGGCGCCGGCGCGGCGCCCGCCGTGTTGTCCTATCTGTTTCACCGGATCGAAGATCGCTTCGATGGCCGGCCGACCTTGCTCATTGTCGACGAAGGCTGGCTCGCGCTCGACGATCCCGGCTTCGCCGGGCAGCTTCGCGAGTGGCTGAAGACGCTGCGGAAGAAGAACGCCTCCGTCATCTTCGCCACGCAATCGCTCGCTGACATCGATGGCAGCGCCATCGCACCCGCGATCATCGAGAGCTGCCCCACACGGATTCTGCTGCCGAACGAACGCGCGCTCGAGCCGCAGATCGCGGCGATCTACCGGCGCTTCGGTCTCAATGACCGCCAGATCGAGATTCTGAGCCGGGCCACGCCCAAGCGCGAATACTACTGCCAGTCGCGCAGGGGCAATCGCCTCTTCGAACTCGGTCTGTCCGAAGTCGCTCTCGCCTTCACCGCCGCATCCTCAAAGACCGATCAGACCGCGATCGAACAGGTCCTCGCGGCCCATGGCCGCGAAGGCTTCGCCGCCGCGTGGCTGCGCCGCACGAACCTCGACTGGGCGGCCGACATGCTCACCCGCAACCAGGAGGTTTCCTCATGATCGCCCGTCGCCTGCGCGCCGGTCTCGTCACCGGCGTCGCTGCCTTGTCGATTGTCACCCTCAGCGTTCCTGCGCGCGCCCAGTGGATCGTTTTCGATCCGACCAACTATGCGCAGAACATCCTGACCGCCGCGCGCGAGCTTCAGCAGGTCAACAATGAAATCCAGATGCTGGAGAACCAGGCGACATCGCTGATCAATCAAGCGCGCAATCTCGCAAGCCTTCCGTATTCCTCGCTTGCTACACTCGAACAGTCGATCGCCCAGACACAGCAGATTCTTATCCAGGCGCAGCGCATCGCTTACAGCGTCAGCACGATCGACCAGGCGTTCACGCAACAATATCCGCAAGCCTATTCAAGCGGGACTTCATCACAGCAGCTTCTCGCCGACGCGCAGTCACGCTGGCAGAACGCCCGCGCCGGATTTCAAGACACCATGCGCGTGCAGGCCGGCGTCGTGCAGAACCTCGACTCGACGCGCACCCAGATCGACGCGTTGGTGACGGCGAGCCAAGGCGCTACCGGCGCGCTCCAAGCCGCGCAGTCCGGCAATCAGCTCGTCGCCATCCAGACCAAGCAACTCGCCGATCTCACCGCCGTCATGGCATCGATCGCGCGCGCCCAGAGTCTGGACGCCGCCCGCCAACTCGAGACTCAGGCCCAGGCGCAAGCGCAGATGCAGAACTTCCTCAATTACGGTTTCGGCTATCAGCCCGGCAACGCGCAGATGTTCCACTGATGCGCGGCCGTCTCCTCAATCTTCCCGCCATCGCGCGCGCCGTCGGCTTCGCCCTGGTCGCTATCGTAATTATCGCCGCCACGCTGCACTTCCGTGAGGCTCCATCGGGCTTGCCGGACCACGCTGCAAGTTCCGCGGCGACCTCCGATCCGCTCTCTGACGAACTGAAGCGGTGCCAGGTGCTCGCCGGGCAGGCGAAGGATGATGCCGATTGCGAAGCTGCCTGGGCCGAGACCCGCCGCCGCTTCTTCACCTATCAACCGCCCAGCACGACAGCGCCGCCCGCGGCATCAGCCAAATCTCCCGACAGGTAAACACAATGGGCGGCACCGGCGTCATCGACAATTTCCTGGGGACGTTCACCCAATACATCGATTCCGGATTTGGATTGGTCCAGGGCGATGTGCGCTGGCTTGCCGGCGTTCTCATCGCCATCGACGTCACGCTCGCCGGTCTATTCTGGGCGATGGCGCCCGACGAGGATGTGCTCGCACGCCTCATCAAGAAGACACTCTATATCGGCGTCTTCGCTTTCATCATCGGCAACTACAACAACCTCGCGCAGATCATCTACAACAGCTTCGCCGGGCTCGGCATCGAAGCGGGCGGCGGCACCATCAGCGCCTCGCAGCTTCTTCAGCCCGGCAAGATCGCGGAGGTCGGGATCGACGCCGGCAAGCCGATCCTGACCGCCATCTCCGGGATGATGGGTTTCACCAGCGTCTTCGCGAACCTGGTTCAGATCGTCATCCTGCTCGTCGCCTGGCTGATCGTCATCATCAGCTTCTTCGTCATGGCGATCCAGCTCTTCGTCAGCTTGATCGAGTTCAAGCTGACGACACTCGCAGGGTTTGTCCTCGTACCGTTTGGTCTCTTCGGCCGCACCGCGTTTCTCGCCGAGCGCGTGCTCGGCAATGTCGTGTCGTCCGGCATCAAGATCCTGGTGCTCGCCGTCATCATCGGCATCGGCTCGACGATCTTCAGTCAATTCACCAGCGGCTTCAACAATCCGCCAACGATCTCCGACGCGCTGACACTAATCCTGGCGGCGCTCTCGCTGCTCGGCCTCACAATCTTCGGTCCTGGCATCGCCAACGGCCTGATCGCCGGAGGCCCGCAACTGGGCGCTGGCGCTGCGGTCGGCACCGGTCTCGCGGCGGCGGGCATCGGCGCCGCTGGAATCGCCGCCACGGCGGGCGGACTCGCCGCCGCGGGTGGTGCGATCGCGGGCACGGCGCGCGCGGGCGCTTCCGTCGCGGGCGGCGCCACGGCGGCCTATCGCGCCGGCGGCGCGACCGGTGTCGCTCAGGCCGCCGGGTCAGTGGCGATGAGCCCGCTTCGCCGCGCGGCGGCCAGCTTGAAAGAGAGCTTCGCATCGGGCGAGCGCGCCGTGATGCGCGGAAGCGCGCCAGCGAGCGCCGGCGGTGCGGGATCCTCGACGCCTTCAGACGGTCCGCCGGCCTGGGCGCAGCGCATGAAGCGCAGTCAGACCATCAGCCGCGGCGTGTCCGCCGCCGACCACGCCATCCGCTCCGGCGACCGGGCGAGCGGCGGTCACCAGATCGACC
>JAJZVW010000031.1 GCA_021847015.1 Pseudomonadota bacterium
CAAGGACTTCGAGGCTCTTGTCACCTCCGCCGCAGCATGGCTCATGATCGCGAGCATCAAGCTAATCATGCGGCGACTGGCGCGGGGATAATGCAACCATGCCGATTCCGAGTCAGACACTAAGAGAAGCGGGTGATCAGCTTGGCGATCGGCGGTCCGGTCAGAACCACGATGAAGACCCGCACGGTCTGGACGGCCAAGACGAAGGAAATGTCCACATGGCTGGCAACGGCGAGGATCGCCACCGAGCCGAGGCCACCCGGGCTGGTTGCGAGATAGGCAGTCAACGGGTCGATGTGGAGGAGCCTGGTCAGGACCCAGGCGGAACCCGCGCAGAGGCCGATGAGCATGAACGTGGCCAGCAGCACGCGGGGAAGGGCGCGAAACGCATGGACGACGATTTCGCGGGTGAAGTCGAGGCCGACATGCCAGCCAACGGCGATGTAGGCGGCGCCCAGCAGCCATTGGGGCAGCGTCATCCTGACGATCCCGTTTGCCTGGAGCAGGGCGCCCACCAGCATGGGTACGAGCAGGGGCCCCGCCGGGATGCGCAGACGCCGGCCCGCCACCCCACCGAAGGTGGCCACCGCCAGAGTCTTGAGCAGGGATCGGAGCGAAGCGGCGGCTGCGGGCACTACCTTCGGCAGCACTGCGGCGGTTACCGTCGTCGCCGGGCCGAAATGAGGCAGGAGTCGGGAAACGACGGATGCGGTGAGAACGACGATGGTGAGCCGCAGGTATTGCATGAAGGCGACCAGACGGGCGTCCGCTCCGTATTCCCTGGACATGGCCACCATGGCGCTGGACCCGCCCGGTGACGAGCCCCAGGCGGCGGTAGCCGCCGGCAGGACGCTCAATTTGGCCAGGGTCCAGCCGACAAGCGCCCCTGCGGCGACCGTGGTGGAAATCACCACGAGGATGGTAACCCAGTCTCGGGAAACGGTCGCCAGGATCGATGCATTCAGGTCGCTGGCGACCAGGCAACCGATGATAGCCTGGGCGCAGGTAAACACCCATGGGGGGGATTGCAGTTTGGCTCCGCCGATACCGAAGCCGATGGCGGCGATCATCGGCCCGAGCAGGAATGCCGCCGGCAGGGTCGCTCTTTCGATACCCCAGACTAATGGGATCGAGGCCACAAGTAGTGTCGCCCATGACTTGATTCGGTTTGCTATCAAGATCGATCACCCTCCGTTCGTCATGCCGGGCCGAAATAACGCCGTTCAGTTTCGATATGGGGCGTCAAATGATGGCAACAATTACGACCTTTGCCCTCACTTAACCCGAGGCCTGCGTTATCCGCGATTGCAATGGCCCGATCTGGCGTGATTTTCGGCAGGCTTACGTGTTCGTCCACTGGACACGGGCGGGATCGATGCCGAGCAGGTCGAACGCCGCCGCTTGAAGCGGGGGCTTTTGCATGTAGACGATGACGGTATGGTCGCCCTGCAGCGGGGCGCGCAGGGTATTGGCGGCCAAGCTGGGGATTCTTGATCTTCGAGGGTAACCGCTACCCAGTCCAGCCCAAAGCCGCTACGATCGCATTCCCGAGTCCTGGGTGCCGACACCATGCGCGACATCGTAGACAAGGTGATGGATGACCGCCTCCGCGCCCTGCTGGCCCGCTGGCGTGCCATGGGGGTCCGCGGCGACCTTTCCTCGCCGGCGGCCGCATTTCCGGATCACCGCGATCACCTGCTGGTGATCGAATCGCAGGGAACCGGCCACCGCTACGTCCATTACGGTGCGGCCTTTGTCCGGCTCTTCGGCGAGGATCTGACCGGATGCGTCATCAATGCGCTGCCGCCCGAGATCCTTCCGACCGACCGCCGCACCATTCTTGATTTCGAGTACACCTACGCCCACCGCATGGGACGACCCCTTTGGCGTGCCTACACCGCCCAGTTCGAAGGGGCCGAGCCCGGCGACCGGCGCACGCAGACTTGGCAGCGCCTTGTCTTGCCGGCCGGAGGCGGCCGCCTGGTGGTGGGGGCGTATCCGGTGGAATCCGATCGGCAGACCGATGATTCCGCGTGCCGGCTGCTCCGGCTGATGATCGACCGGGTTCCCGTCCTGTTGAGCGACGACGGCGACGTGGAAGACCTGGCCTTGTCGTTGAGTACCTTCTGCGACAGCCGCCTTCAGGTCGCCGAACTCGAAGTGCTGGCGACGCAGGACCCGTTGACCGGCGTCGCCAACACGCGGCATTTCCACCGGCTGGCCAACCTGGAACTGGCTCACACCTTGCGCATGGGGCGTTCGTTTTCGCTGCTGGCCCTCGACATCGACCACTTCAAGCGCATCAACGACACATGGGGGCACGCCGCCGGCGACCTCGCCTTGACGGTGTTCGTGGACGCAAGCCGCATGGCGCTGCGTGAATACGACATCGTGGGGCGTGTGGGCGGCGAGGAATTCGCGGTCGCCCTGCCCAATACCGGCCGGGACGGCGCGCAAACGATAGCCGAACGTCTCCGCCTCCGCGTGGCGGAGACGGATGTCCGCCAGCCCGAAGGCCCGCCGTTCCGGATGACCGTGAGCATCGGCATCGCCTGCTGCGACCCCCCGTCCGATGATCGAAGCCCCCCGAATGTCGCCGATCTGCTCAAGCGGGCCGACGCCGCGCTGTATCGGGCCAAGGCCGCCGGCCGCAACCGCACCGAACTGTCGGATCACTGATTCGACGTCTTGGGTATTGGCGATCGCAAGGGGTGTCGGCCGTCACTCCTCCCGATACGTCAGCACCCGCCCCCACGAACTCTTCGTCCCCCAGATGCCCGAGCGCAGGCACTCAAGCTGCACGATCTGGCTGTGATCGACGAACAGGTTGACCTCGGCGCCGTAGGTCTTGACGTACCATTCGAAAACCTTGGGATCGGCGGCTTCGAACATGACGTTTTCCATCCCAAGCCCCTCGATGATGCGGGCGGCGACGTCGGTCCGCCATTCCGCGACGTCCTCGGTGATGCCCTCGGATTCGATCATGAGGATGTGGGCGCCGGCATCGAGGCAGGCCTTTCCCCGGCCGATCACCCATTGGGCGTCGCGGGTGCCTTCGGCGGCCAGTTCGGCCGCGGGGGTGTCGCCGCCGGCGCCGAACTGGATGCCGAGTTCCGGTTTGGCCTTCAGGCCCATTGCCGCCACCTTTCTCACCAGCCGCAGCAGGTCGTCCTGGGGCAGGCTGATGAAACCGGTGGATAGTTCGATCACGTCGAAGCCCAGCGCCTGGGCCTCGCCGAGATAGGTGTCCACTGCCCCGGTGCCGTACCTCAGGACATACTCGATCCATCCGCCGGTCGAGATATAGGCGCCGTAGCGGTGGGCAAGGTCGTTGATTTCCCTGACCGTGTCGCGCGGCATCAGCGCGAACGAGCCGCCCGCGTATTTCACCCCATCCACGTAGGGGTGCATGGTTTCCAGGACGTCTTCCAGATAGCGCGGGCCCAGGACCGTGTAATACGGGCCCCGAATCTCGGTGATCCCCTGCGAACGGGGTTTGGTCGAGCGGCTGTTGATCGGGATGGAGGAAAAGGCGCGCTCGGTCATGGCGGATCTCCTCGTGACGGATCGGGATGGAGCCTGGCCAGCAGCGCGGTCAAATCCCGCACCCGAAGGCGGTGCAGCCGCGCGATGGAATCGACGATGGCGTCGAGGGCATCGGCCGTCGCGAAGGGGCCGGCAAGGTTGTGGAACTTGCGCACGACGCCGTCCCACGACATCGGCCGGGTATGGAAGCCCTCGTAATCGCGCTTCTCGACCATGAGGCGCCGATCGTGGTGCAGCGCGATGGTGACGCGGCAGGCCATTTCCCCGGGGAACCGGGCCGAGAATTCGGCCGAGGGCGTGACGGTCACGCGCCGCAGAAGGTCCTGCACGTCCGGGGCGTGGATGCGTTCGGGGGCGTACTGGGCCGGCAGCAGTTCGCCGTCGCACAGGGCGGCGGCGATCATGTAGGGCAGGCTATGATCGGCCTGCTCCTTGGTGGCGACGGCCGTCTTGTCGCCCTCTTCGCCGCCGCCGATGATGCGATGGGCGACATCGAAGATGGCGACGGTCACCGCGGCCACGTCCGCGCCGCGGATGCCGTGCTGGCGTTTCAGGTCCAGCGCGCCCTCGATGGCCGATTGGGCGTGGATCTCGGCATTGTATTTCTTGACGATGGTGCGCGTGATCCGTTCCAGGTTCTCGGCCGGCCAGTCGATGGTGAAGGGACCGCTGACGCTGTCCTTGAAGCCCTTGTTGCCTTCGAACACTTCGAGCGGGCCGGTGATGCCCCGCATGGCGAGAAAGGCCGCGTGGGTGCCGATGAACGCCGTGTTGGGATAGGCCAGTCCTTTCCAATGGGACAGGGTGCCGGTGCGGGTGACGCGCAGGGCGATATTGCCGGTTCCGCTCAGGGCGATGGCATGGGCGGTGCGCTCGGCGTCGAGGCCCAGCGCCTTGGCCACACCGGCCCCCACGGCATAGGCGCCCTGGGTGGTGTGATCGAATCCGCGCGCGCGGACGGGGGCCTCGTCGCTGAGACGCGCCTGCACCTGGTAGGCCACGGCGAGCGCGCTCAGGAACTCCTCGCCGCCGGCATCGGCGTATTCGGCCGCGGCGAGCACGGGGGCCAGGTTGTCGCTGGGGTGGCAGGTCTCGCCCTTGGCGAGATAGCTGTCCATGAAATCCAGATAACGGACCAGCGCACCGTTGAAGAAGGCCGCCCGATCGGGCCCGCTCTTGCCGGGGCCGCCGATCAGGGTGCATAGCGGATTGCCCCCGAAATCCTCGGTCTGGGCGCGGACGGCGGCGATCGGCGCGGCATCGAGGGCGCCGGCCGCGCAGCCGATGCTGTCGAGAACGCGGATCCTCAATTGCTCGCGCGCGTCGGCGGTCATGTCCCGATAGCGGGCGCGAGTCACGAACGCCGCCAGCCGCTCGACTTCCGTCATGGTGCTTCCCTTCGGCTACCGCCATGACGTGCGCATTCCCGGTGTCGATGGTAAGAGCCTGTTCGGCTTACCTCAGACCGGTGGCGGCCGCTTCACCCCATCAGGACATAGCTGCCCGGGGCGTCGGCCAGCGGTGGATAGCCGTGGTCGGGGGCGCCCATGGGAGGAGGTTCGACCATGGCTCCGGAATGCCTCGCCAGCCATGGCTGCCATGCCTCCCACCACGACCCTTCGTGCACGGGCGCGGCCGACACCCATGTGTCGGGATCGAGATAAGGGTCGAGCGCCCGCCGGGTGGCGATCTGATAGCGGCGCCGCGGATGGCCCGGTTCGGACACGACGCCGGCATTGTGTCCGCCGTTGCAGAGGACGAACGTCACCTCGGTATCGAGGTGCAGGTTGATCTTGTACACCGATCTCCAGGGCGCGACGTGGTCCTCGGTGGTGCCCACGGCGAACACCGGCACCCGGATGTCGCCCAGGGCCACGGGGCGGCCCTCGACGAGATAGGTCCCCTCGGACAGGCTGTTGTCCAGGAACAGGCGTCGAAGATACTCGCTGTGCATCCGGTAGGGCATGCGGGTACCGTCGGCGTTCCAGGACATCAAATCGTTCGGGTGGTCGCGGTCGCCCAGAAGATATTGACGCACCATGCGCGACCAGATCAGGTCGTTGGAGCGCAGCATCTGGAACGCTCCGGCCATCTGCTTGGTGTCGAGGTAGCCCTGGTCCCACATCAGGTCCTCGATATAGGTCACCTGGCTCTCGTCGATGAACAGCAAGATGCCGCCCGCGTCCTCGAAATCGGTCTGGCCGGCCAGCAAGGTCAGGGTTCCCAGCCGGCTGTCGCCGTCGCGCGCCATGGCCGCAGCGGCGATGGCCAGCAGCGTTCCTCCCAGGCAATAGCCCACGCCCTGCACTTTCGCTCCAGGGACGATGGCGTTGATCGTCTCCAGCGCGGCGTTGATGCCCAGCCGGCGATAATCCGTCATGCCGAGATCGCGGTCCTCGGCCGCCGGGTTCTTCCACGAGATGACGAAGACGGTGTGGCCCTTCTCGACCAGCCAGCGGATCATCGAGTTATGGGGCGACAGGTCGAGGATGTAATATTTCATGATCCAGGCCGGGACGATCAGGATCGGCTCGGCGTAAACCTTGGGGGTGGCCGGCGTGTACTGGATCAGCTCGATCAGCCGGTTGCGGAGCACCACTCTGCCGGGCGTCAGCGCCACGCCTTTGCCGGGAAGGTAATCGGGCGCCGGCTGCACGGTGCGGCCGGCAAGGGCGTCGGTCGCGTCGGCCAGCAGGTTCTGCGCTCCGTGCACCAGATTGCGCCCGCCTTCGTCGATGGTCGCTTTCAGAACTTCCGGATTGGTGGGAACGAAATTCGATGGCGCGACCGTGTCGAGAAGCTGGCGGCCGGCGAATTCGACGACCCGAAGATGGTGGCCGCTGACGCCCCGGATACCCGTCGTCGCGTAATGCCACCACTGCTCGATATAGAGGAAGGATTGGGAAAACGCGGAGAACGGCCATTTCGCCCACCCGGAAGAGGTGAAGCGTCGATCCTGGGGCAATGGCGCGAATGGATAGGGTGTTTCGCGGCCGAGAAGGGAATTGGCGGCATAGACGGCCAGCGGCATCGCCTTGGCCAGGGCGTTCTGTGCGAGCTCCCCGCATTTGGCGGGCGAATTGCCGAGATGAACCAGCCAGTCGAGATAGGCCAGCAATAGCGAGGCGGGCGACAGGCCGAGGGTGAACCGGCCCTGATAGGCGTGGATGAGCCGGTCGGCGCTCTCGGTGAATAAGGGGAACGGGGCGCTGCGCGGGGGTTCCGTGGGCAAGGGGAATGCCTCGCGCAGCGTCGGAAGCCTCGCCGCGCCTGCCGGATGGGCGCCTGGGCCCGAAGCGATCCTGTCCGTCATGGCGGTTCAGTCTCCCAGGGTGTGCGTGGCGGTCATGCGGATGACGTGGATCAGATGCGCCGGATAAGCGATCAGGCCGAGCGGGGAGATGCTCAGGGTCTCAAGCCCGAGGAAGAAGGATGCGACGTGGTTGCTGGCGACCGGAGCCATGGCGCCGAATGTGGCGAGCAGGACCAGCAGATGGAACTCTTCCGCAGGTTGGCCCTGGCGACCGATATAGTCGCAGGACAGCAGGAGGACGGCGATGGCCGCCCCGCCTAGTGCACCGACACATTCGGAAGGTGCACCGACCCTCCGAATGTGTCGGTGCACAATTCATTGATTTCGTGGGCCGATTCACCCGACAAAAGGTTCAAGCCCTTGAACCTTTTGTCGGGATCGGACCACTAGGATCAGGAAAGGGAGGATGCCGACTAGGCTTCCCGATTCGTGGCCTGGCCGCCGGCATAGCGGCGATGCGTCCGAGGTTCGCGAGGCCCAAGGCGGCGGCCCAGGCGAACAGGTAGACCGCCTCCAGGTCGAATATCGCGAAGAACATGGCGACCGGATAAAATTTGGCAGGAAAGCGCAGCCGGGCGGAGCCGACCCCCACCACCCCCGATTCGAAAGGTTCCCCGGCAGCCTTGCTCCGGTGTCGCTGCCCGAGTACGGCCGATAGGCCGAGCATGGCCGCGACCAGGACGATTATCGCCGCGAAGTAGAGCACGAGAGGCCAAGCGTGAGCGGCCGAACCCATGGCATTCTTGCTCCCTTTCCACGTTGGCGAACGTTCTGAGCGGGTCGATGTTCCAGTAGACGATCCCGGGGCGGCTTCCCTAGAGCGTATGCAAAGCGAAATATAATTCCATATATGAGCCAATATACGGGCCAAGCCGGCCGAATCGCAGCATCATTCCCTCAGCAGGAACAAAGGTGTTGCGATGCCAGAAGAATTCATTCGCCGTCTCGGCAACTTCAGACAGTCTCCCGGGATCGTCTTTCACGGTGCCGGCATCTCGTATTCGGAGATCCTGTCGGCGATCGATCTCTGGACGGAGTTTCTGGTCGGCAATGCCGTCCCCCAGGGGGCGGTGGTTGCCGCCGAGGGGATCTATTCCCCGGCGAATTGCGCTCTGCTGATCGCGCTGATGCGCAACCGCAACATCATCGTGCCGCTGCCGCCGGGGCCCGACGCGAAGCGCGCCGAATTCCTCGATGTCGCCGAGGTCGAATACGTCGTCGCCGCCAGCGACCCAAAGCAGTGCTCCGGACTGGTGGCCACGGGCCGGGTGGCCGGGCACGAGCTATTCGAACGCCTGCGCCGTTCCGGTGCTCCGGGTCTGGTTCTGTTCAGTTCGGGCACCACGGGCCGCAGCAAGGCGTCGGTTCTCGATTTCGCCAAGCTGATCAACACCTACGACCTCTCAAAGCTGCGTCCGCGTCGCACTCTGGCCTTCCTGTCGCTCGACCATATCGGCGGCATCAACACGCTGATGAGCACCTTCAGCCATGGGGGCTGCATCGTCACCGTGCCGGAACGGACCCCCCGGGCGGTGTTCGAGGCGGTGGCAGCGTTTCGGGTCGATACGCTGCCGACCACGCCGACCTTCCTGACCATGAGCCTGATGTCGGGCGATCTGGCCAAGCACGACCTCTCCTCGTTGCGCCTGATCACCTATGGCACCGAGCCGATGCCGGTTCAGACGCTCCGCAAGCTGAACGCGATCCTGCCCGAGGTGCGCCTGAAGCAGACCTATGGGCTGTCGGAGGTCGGCATCCTGCCGACCAAGTCGCGGAGCAACGATTCCCTCTGGGTCAAGTTTGGGACCGCCGGATTCCAGCACAAGATCGTCGACGGAATCCTCTGGGTTCGTTCGGACATGGCGATGCTGGGTTATCTCAACGCCAAGGCGCCATTCGACGAAGAAGGCTATTTCGACACCCAGGATGTGGTCGAGGTCGATGGTGAGTATGTTCACATCCTCGGCCGCAAATCCGAGATCATCAATGTCGGGGGTGAGAAAGTTTATCCCAACGAGGTCGAGAGTGTCCTCTTGGAGATCGAGAACGTTGTCGAGGCAACGGTCTCCGGCCAGCCGAGCCCGGTCACCGGAAACGTCGTCAAGGCACTGGTCCGGCTGGCTGTCTCCGAACCTCAACCCTTGGTCTACGCGCGTATCCGCGAATACTGCAGAGGCCGGTTGGAGCCGTTCAAGGTTCCGGTCGTCGTCGATATCACGGACCGGCCGCAACATTCCGGCCGGCTCAAGAAAATCCGGGTGGCGTCATGACCGCGTTCGTCGCCCCCATGCGGTCGCCCACGGAATCCCCCCAGTCCGCAAGTCACGCCGAGCCGCGCACGGCGGTGGTCAGCGGCGGAAGCCGTGGCCTCGGCGCGCTCCTGGTGCGTCGGCTTTTGGCCGGAGGCTGGCAGGTGGCAACCTTCAGCCGCAAGGCCGCGGGTCTGCCGCGTGACGGCTCTGGCAACGATTGGGATGAGCGCTTTTTCTGGCAGCAGGCTGATCTCAGCTCGACGGCGTCGCTGCGCGACTTCGTCGCCGCCGTCGCCCAGCGTTTCGGCCATATCGATCTGCTGGTCAATAATGCGGGGCTGCTCGCCGAGGGACTCCTGGCGACGGTTTCCGAAAAGACAGTTCAGGCGCTTATCGCCGCCAATCTGGTCGGTCCCATCATCCTCACCCAGGCCTGCGCCAAGGTAATGATGCGCCGCAAGCGTGGCGCCATCATCAACGTCTCCTCCATCAATTCCGTGCGTGGCCATCCCGGCGTCTCGATCTACACCGCGAGCAAGGCCGGCCTCGACGGGTTCACCCGCAGCATGGCCCGCGAACTGGGTCCTTTGAACATCCGCGTGAATTCGGTCGTTCCCGGCTTCTTCGCCACGGACTTGGTCGCCTCCCTGACTCCGGAACGGCGCGACCGCATCGCGCGGCGGACCCCGCTCAAACGATTGTCCGACATCCACGAGGTTGCCGACGCAGTGATGTTCCTCGCCTCCGAAGGTTCTTCCTTTATCACTGGCCAAACAATTATCGTGGATGGAGGGTACACATGCTGATCACAGAAGACATAAGGCAAGTTATAATCACAGAAATAAGGAAAATTCTTGATGAAAATGGCCGCAGATGCGGCGTCATCGACGATGACGCTCTTTTGACAGACGATGTTGGTCTTGATTCACTTGGTTTGGCTAGCTTGTTTATTTTTCTGGAAGACCGCTTCGGTACCGATCCTTTCATGGAAAAATTCAACATCGTGGACATGCGCACGGTGGCGGACCTGGTTCGCGCCTACCGGGCCGTTGTCGCCGAACCGGCCCTCGTCTGAAGGGAGACATCCGATGACCGCCTCCGCGTCCTATCTGCTGCATTCGCGCGTGCCCGCATCCCTCGGACGGAAGCTGGAGCTGGCCGCCAGGCTGGCCCACCGCGACCGGGCCGGGGAGCGCGGCCACGCCACCTTCGCGTCCCTGGCCGACGACGAGGTCATGGAACTGACCGCCCTTTCCAGCCTCGACGACCTGCCGGCGGTGTTGGCCGAGCGCGCCGAGCTGGAGCGCGGCGTCATTCCGTGGCTTGCCGGGGAATGGCGGCACGAAATCCTCACCCACGTCGAAGACGTTGTCCCCGGGCCGGGAGCGATCAGCACGGCGCCGATGGTCGAGATGCGCCACATCGAGGTGCCGCCGCCCGTCTATGCCGAGTACAGGGGCTGGCGCGAGCGCACCATCTACCCCGCGGTTCGCGGCCGTCCGGAGATCGGCGATTTTCGCTCCTACCAGTCGGTGCTGAGTTCGTCCCCGGGGGTGATGTTCATCGTGGGTTTCTTCGAGGAACCGGAGCGCTACCGGGAGGTCTACCGGACGCCCGAGTACCGGGGCGTCCTGGAGGAGGCGGGGAACCGTTATATCGCCCAGGGGCTGGCCGGCCTCCTCTGCAAGACCTACGCCCGCCCGCACATCCTTGAACACCGAACGGAGCGCGCGGCATGAGCGGGCGATATGAGCGCGGGTTGGCGCAGCTCGCCAAGCTGAACGGCTCGGCCGGGGTGGCCGTCATCGACACCTTGCGCGAGATCGCGCCGGACTTCGCCCGATATCTGGTGGAGTTCATCTTCGGCGACCTCTATGCGCGGCCCGGTCTGGATTTGCGGACTCGCCAGATCGTCACCGTCGCCGCTCTGGCGGCCATGGGCACGGCCCAACCGCAACTGGAAATCCATGTCCAGGGCGCGCTCAACGCCGGCCTGTCTCGCGACGAGATCGTCGAGATTCTCAGCCAGATTGCCGCCTATGCCGGCTTTCCCGCGGCCCTGAACGCCCTGGCGGCGGCGCGGCGCGTGTTCGAGCGGGAATCCGATTCCTCCCTTTCGCCCGACCGATAAAGGACGAAAATCATGCCCTCGAAGCTGACGATTGTCGTTGGTGACCGCTTCCAGCAATTCGCCCGCAACCCCCACGTCCAGCCGGTTTCCGAATTCCTCACCGGCGCGCGCGGGGGGGCATCCACCGCGCCGATGGTGGTGCTCGGCCAGGGGCTGTCGCGCCAGACCGTCGAGGAAATCGGCACGCTGCCCCTGCGCTATGCCGCCGCTCCCCAGCCGGCCAACAGCGCGCTGACCCACAAACGGGCTGAGAAGAACATCATGGTCTCGATGCCGCGCGCAACGTCCGAGCGGCAGTTCGAGGCGGATCTGTTCCTCGACGACCGCAACGAGGTGATGGAGGATCACCAAACGGGCCAGCATATCCAGGGGTTGGCCCTGATCGAAGCGGCACGCCAGTTGTGGACGGCGGTGGCCGAGCGCTTCTTCCTGCCGCCGGGAGCCAAGGTTCGTTTCGTCATCGACAGTATCCGCGCGGATTTCGCCGGCTTCGTCTTTCCGTTGCCCTGCCGCATGACACTCGACGTCGTCGAGGTGGTCCATGCCCCCCTCCAGCGGCTGTTCACCGTCCATATCGTTATGCGGCAGAACGCCCATGACACGACCATGATCGACGCCCGCTTCCGGGTCATCGACGACCGCGTGAGCGAACGCCAGGAAATGCTGGCCGCCCGAAAGGCGATCGAGGAAACGGTGGCGTCCGCCGCCGCCTCGGCCTGAGGGGGGCGCGCGATGGCGTTCGCTCGCACTTACGATCTCGCCCTGACGACGCAGGGGCCGACCTATCCCCCCAGCGAAATCATGAACGCCGATGGCGATTTCGTCGTCATCGGCCGCATCAACCGGGGGGAAGGATCGAAGGCGTTTCCCGGCCCGGGCTCGAATTCCATCGACGTCCATGGGGCGCACGGCACCGGGTCGGGGTGGGGAGCCGCCATCGTCTCCCCGGACAGCCCCGTGCCGCCCTTCGGCGATAGCGCGGCCTATCGGATCGTCCGGGAATTCGATTGGCGGAATCTGTCGGAAGACGACCGCCGGATGGTCCTCCACACGCTGCCGGTTCCGCTGCCCACCAACAACTACGCCATGCAGTTCGCGCCGGAGCAGTCCAGCCCGTTCAGCATGCGCCCCCGCCCGAGCTATCCGCTGCACGCCGCGCCTATTCCCGATCTGCGCATCGAGGATGGCTTGCGGCGGACCGATCCCATCACGCTTGGCGATTGGGTTTCGGCCAGAGGTTCCCTTGATGTGAGCGTGGCGGCGGATGCCCGTTCCGCCACCTTCGACATGGAATGCTCCAGCCTGATCCCGGACTCGCTCTATACGGTGATGAGCCTGCGTGAACGGGATTTCGACCCCTTGGGGCCGACGCGCCCAGGCCCGCTGGGGATCCCCAACGTCATGATCACCAATGCCCACGGTGAAGGGCGCTACCGCGCCCGGCTGCCCAACCCCTTTCCGCTGCCGGAAGGGAGGGGGCGTAGTGAGCGGAACCGCGTGGTGAACGTCATCCTCCTGTGGATGAGCTACCAGATGAGCCACGGCGGGGCGATCGGTCTATTCGGTCTGGGCGGGGATGTGCATGCGCAACTGAAGCTGCCCCAGCCCAGCTTTTCCGAATTCGTGACGACGGAATGATGATGGCCGCAGAAAATCCACATACTGCGGAGCGGGCGAAGATCGCCTTCTTCGATGTCGACGAGACCGTCATCCGCTTCAAGTCGATGTTCCGGTTTCAAGAATATTACCACAGCAAAACGGGCATCTTGCCTGGCTTTCTGGGAGCATATCGCTATCGCAGCTTCCTTCGCGCGATGGACCGATATCTCAGCGACGGCAAGCCACGCGAGTTCATCAACGCCCAGTATTACAGGGGCTTCCAGGGCCGTCGTCGGAGCACCGTGCGCGCCCTGGCGCGCCAATGGTTCCGCGACATGCGCAACGGCGGGGAGTCCATCTACATCCCCGCGGTGGTGGACATCATCCGCCGCCATCAGGCCGATGGTGCCAGGATCGTCCTGGTTTCCGGTTCCTTCGTGGAACTCCTGGAACCGATCGCCGAGGAGCTTGGGGTTTCCCACATCCTGGCGACGCGGCTGGAGACCCTCCGCGACCGCTACACCGGCAACATCCTGCCCCCGCAGATGATCGGCGACGGCAAGGCCATCGCCGTCCGCGCGCTGCTGGCGGCGGAGGGCGTGGGGGCGGCCGAATCCTGGGCCTATGGGGATCACATCTCTGATATCGCGATGCTTGAAGAGGTCGACCATCCGAACATCGTCTCGCGCGATCCGCACATGGTTGCCCTCGCCACCGAACGGCATTGGGGGCTGGTGGACCCCTTGCCGGACCAAGAGGAGGAATACCATGCGTAACGGCTTGATCTATCTGGAGCTCACCTGTTCCGCCCTGTTCTGGGGGCTGACCTTCAACGCTGCGAAGCTCACTGTCGGCGCGGTTCCACCGATGACGACGGCGGCGCTCCGCTTCCTGGTGGCGGCCGGGCTGATGCTCGTCCTGCTGCTGAGCATGGAACGCAATTGGGGTCCACGGGTACGGCGCAACTGGTTGGCGTTCCTGGCCATGGCCGTGGCTGGCGTGGTCGGCTTCAACACGTTCTTCTTCTTCGGCATGCAGTACACGTCGCCGACCAACGGCGCCTTGATCATGGCCACCAACCCGCTGGTTACCGCCCTCATCGCCGCGCTGTTCCTGGGGGAGCCCATCAGCCACAACCACAAGGTGGGCACGGCCATCAGCTTCGTCGGCGTCGCCATCCTGATTCTGAGCGGGGCATCCCATCGCCTGTCCCAGGTCAATATCGGCGATCTGCTGGTGATCGGCGGCAACGTCTCCATGGCGCTGTACAGCGTTCTCAACAAGCGCTTCGTCAAGGAAAGTTCGCCCCTGATCACGACCGCGGCCACCACCATCGCCGGCGCGGTCATTCTGTGGTCCGTCGCCCGGACGATGGACCCTCCCACAGCGGTCACCGCTCTGCCGTGGCAGACCTACGCCGCCATCCTCTTCATGGGCGCATTCGGCTCGGTGCTCGCCTACATCTTCTGGAATCGCGGCATTCGCGCCATTGGGGTCGCCGATACGGCCATTTTCTTCCACCTCGTTCCCGTGTTCACCGTGCTGGGGTCGTTCGTTCTGGGACAGACCGTGACGCTGACGCAAATCGGCGCCGGGATGGTGGTGATCTTCGGTGTGATGATCTCCTCGGGCGCCCTGAAGAAGCTCCTCACGGCAATTGCTCCGCGCCCCGTAGCGGCCCCGGCGGAAATCACGCCGGCAAGCGATCAATCGTGACGAAAGGGGGGATTCCCATGCTGTGGGCAGTCTGGTGTCGGGACGGTGACGATGTCGCCGCCATCCGCAGTGAGCGGTCCAAGGAGCATTCCGCCTATCTGAACGCGTCCCCCCTCCGCGTCGTCGTCGCGGGGCCGCTGACAACCGATGACGGCGCCGCACCGGCTGGCAGCCTGCTGGTGTTCGAGGCAGGCAGCCGCCGGGAGGTGGAGGAACTCGTCGCTGGCGATCCCTTCGCCCGCTCGGGCGTGTGGCGATCTTTCGAAGTTCGGGCTTTCCGGATGTCGCGCGCCGACATCCGGACAAATGGGCCATCGTGACGGGAGAGCAGCCATGTTCCTAAACGCGAACGGACTCACGTTCCATGTCGATGTACAGGGGGTTCCCAAGGGGCCGGCGCTCGTGCTGCTGCACTCCCTGGGGACGACACTGCATCTCTGGGACCCGCAGATGGAGGTGCTCGGCCAGTGCAGCCGGGTGATTCGGCTCGATCTGCGTGGCCACGGGCTGAGCGACGCTCCCGCCGGCCCCTATACCATGGAGGAACTCGCCAGTGACGTGCTTGCGGTTCTCGACCGATTGGATGTGGGCCAAGCCGTCGTCGCCGGGGTGTCGATCGGCGGCATGATCGCCCAGTGCCTGTGGGCGCTGGCTCCGCATCGTGTTCGCGCCTTGATCCTGGTCGATTCGTCGCTGGCGACGGCGTTGCCGGCGGTGTGGCGTGAGCGGGCCGAAGCGGTACGGCGGCACGGCATCGCGCCGATCGTCCGCGACGTCGCAGGACGCTGGGTGACGCCAGCCTTCGCCGACAGCGCGGCCGCGCACGGATTGCGGACCATGCTGCTGCGCACGCCGGCAGACGGCTTCGCCGGCTGTTCCGGCGCCATCGCCGGTGCGGACATGACCCCCCATGCCACGGTCGAGGGGCCTCCTGTCCTGGTCATCGTGGGCGATCAAGACCGGTCGACACCGCCGGCCATGGCCGAGTCCCTCCGTGCCGCCTGGGGCGGGCGGCTGGAGGTCCTGGCCGGCGCCGCTCACATCCCGAATTTCGAGAAGCCGGCGGAATTGGCTCGGGTCATGCGGGGGGGCGTCGAAGCCCAGGGTCCTTGGCGCCCATGAACCATTCAGCGGAGGAACGATGATGGCAAGGTTGGACGGAAAGGTTGTTTTGTTGACCGGTGCCGATGGCGGCATCGGTGGCCCCTTGAGCCGGGCGATTTACGCGGAAGGCGCATGCCTCATGCTTCACGGGCTTGATGCCGAAGCGCTCCGGGCCACGGCACGGGAGGCCGGCTGGGACGAGGACCGCTACATCGTCCACGCGCACGACGTCCGCGACGGCACCGCCACCCAGGCCGCGGTGTCCCAGGGCATCAGCCGGTTCGGCCGGATCGATGCCCTGATCAATCTGGCCGGTATCAATCGCTTCGGCGGCATCCTGCGCTGTTCGGAGGAGGAGTGGGATGCGGTGATGGCCATCAATGTAAAGGGGTATTTCCTCACCACTCGCGCCGTCGTGCCGCATATGAAGACCGCTGGGAGCGGAACCATCGTCAACATGTCGTCGATCTGGGGCGTGCGCGGCAATTCGCGGATGATGGCCTATTCCACATCCAAACACGCAGTGGAAGGATTCACCAAGTCGCTGCGGGCGGAGGTCGCCTCGTGGGGGATCAAGGTGTCGAGCCTGATCGTCGGAATCGTCGATAATTCGTTTCGCGACGCCATGCGCGACCACGTCGCCTTCACCGATGACGAATGTGAGCGGATGTTGAGATCGGAGGATATCGTCGAGCCGGTGATTTATATGCTGGAAACCCCTCCGCAGGCATTGGCGTCCAGCATCACTCTGGAAGCATGGCTGTTGCAATGATGCTCCGTCAGAGATACAGGGCTGTTCAGTTCTGCTGTTGTCATCCCGAGGGAGCGGAGTGACAGAGGGATCTTTCACGCGAAGGTGCCTGAAAGATTCCCCGCCCTCGGCTCGGAATGACAACGAGGGATACGATACGAGCCCAGAACTGAACAGCCCTGAGAGATAGGCGGAGGCGATGCCGTATTCTCAGATCGAATAGATCTGAGGATGAATTTGGAGGGGCGCCGGTCCCTGCCGGTGCATCGGCGGTCTCTTCGAGAATAATTTTCCAAATCCTTCTCGTATGACATCATCAAGGGCGCTTATTTGTATGCTTATGTTGCGGTCTATCACATCAATGCATGATGAAAGATCACCATCAAGTAAATGCTTTTTAAGATTAGTACGATAGTTTTGTATATCGGCTTTTCCTTTTTGTGATGAAGAATAAATATCCCAGACGAAGCTGATTCGTTCGATAATATTGTTGTATATCCGCACCATTTCGTTGTTGCCGGTAGCGCGGATCATGTTGGCGCATAGGGGCATTTGCAGCCCATTGGCCGCTGCGGAGGGGCCGGCACATCCTTCGATGATGTTCATGATATTCTTCCGTAAATCGGTTCGGAAAATGAAATGCAGGGTACTTATCGCCAGTGAACCTCTAAGGTGAAACAGGTCAGCCAGTTCAATGATGTCAATATTTCTGTTGTAAAACCCTCGTCCGGCTTTTCTGCGGATGAAGCCTTCATTCAATAGCCTATTAAGTGCTTCGCGAACAGGAGTGACGCTGACGGTCAGAGAGTTGGATACATCTTCGATGTGTATTTGTTGTCCTGGTAGTATATCATAATTTATCACCATTTTTTTTATGTCGGTATAGACCCTGTCAACTGTTCTGCTCCCCTCCAATACATCATCAGTGCGCATGACAATTCTCCCCTTGGCAGATATCCAACAAATGGCTCGGCGCCATCCTCTGGAGATTCATGATTCACCGGGGCGATCGGAAAATTCTGCCCCTTAGCGCCCCCTTTGAACATCAACCGTATAACTTATCATATAGTGTTGCTGGTAATGTACACTACCATTGGGTGTATGATACGTTGATTTACGCCGATATTCAAGGGCTATCGCCATAACACAAGTGGGGCGGGTAAATTGATGCACTGCTGAATTGCCCGCTCCGCGCTATGAGAGGGGGGTTGCCCTTCTGCCCAAGCGTGTTCCACTATCCCCCCGTTTGGGGCAAGATCGGGGGCGATGGGGAGGCGGATGGTCGTACTCGACGCCAAGCTGGTGGAACTGATCCGGGCGTGCCGGCATTTCGACGTGCCAAAACTATTGGCGGTGCGGCGGATGACTCTGGCTGATCCCGAGAGTCTGAAATGGGCCAGCCGCGAGCATCTCGACGCGGCCTTTACGGTGCTTCTGACCGAAGCGTTGCGGCAGCTGGGCGAGCGGGAAATCGAGGCTGCGTCGGCGCGCCATTTCGAACCGCTCCTGCCGCCGGCGTCCGAGGAAGTCCGCACCGAGGATGGCTGGCTGCTCTATTCCTTGAGCCGGCCGCTCTTGGCGGCTCGGGACGGTCCTTCGGTGTCCATCCGGCCGTCCCAGCCGGAAGCCGATATTGCGGCAGTGCTGGAAGACCAGCCTAAACCCTTCACCACGTTCGCCGAGTTGTTCGACGATACGATATGCGGATACAGCCGCCGGGCCTTGTCGGTGCTGGCGGTGAGGGCTACCCGCGCCCACATTCCACAGCCCTTTTATCTGGCGCCAACGTTTGTCCAGTGCTTTGAGGATGTGGTGCGTCGGATGGTGCTTCCATCGGTCCGGAATTCCCGCCGCATCCGGGAATTGGGCACGAGTCGCAAGTGGGCGGAGGTCGGCGCCGATCCGCTCATTGCCGTGATTCAGTCCGGGGACGCCCGGGACAACGTCATTCTTCATCAATGGGACGCCCGGTGGCAGGAACTGAGTTCACCGCCTGCGCCGAAGGCGAAAGCGAAAGCGTCCGGGGAGATGCCGTGGGATGATTTCCGGGACCACGCCCTGGCCAACGCTTACCAGGCCCCTAATGCCCTGCGGGCGTGGATACTGCCGCAGATCCTGCGCTGGGAGCCGGAAGCCCTGGCGGACGGCTGGCGCGAGCTGGCGCACCTTTACACGCAGGAATTCGCGCCGGCCAGCCGCCACGACCGGGCCCGGGACGGCGCGTTCCGGGACGGACTGCTGAAATGGATCGAGCGGCTTCCCGCGCACGGCGGCGAGGCGCTGGCGGCCAAGGCGTTTTTCGAATGCCCGAAATGCGATCGCCTGTTTCTGCGCAAGGTGATGCAGTCCGTTGGGGCCGATCGGGACGACCGAATCCTGCCGTTGCTCAGCGAGTTCCTCGACAGCCTGCCGAAATAGGCCGCTCAGATCCGGTCCGTCGGCGGCAGGTGGTGCTTGCCGACCGGGGTTACCGTGCTGGCCTGCTCACCTTTCTCGCCTTCGCCTTCGTGGAAGAAGAAGCGGACCTCCCCGCCTATGGCCAAATCGTCGAAATCGGCGCCGGACAAGGCTTCGCGGCGGAAATACACTTCCCGCCCGTCCGGGCCCTCGATGAATCCGTATCCCTCATAAGGGAACAGACGCACGATGCGGCCGTGGGTGGGAACGGCGTGAACCTTGACGTCGGCGCGGGCCCGGCGGGCGTGGTCCTCAAGCCGTCGGCGTGCTTCGTCGAAGGCGTCATGGATGGCGACCTGGACATCCTCGTGGGCATGGTGTTCCGCCGGATCGCGGGAGACCACCAGTTCACCGCCGGGGACGGTGACGTCCAACCGCACATGGAAGACGTCGCCCTTGCGGTGGCGGTGATGGAGGCGTTCCACCATCACCCGGCAGCCCATGATGCGGGGAAAGAAGCGCTCCAACTCGGCGATCTTTTCCCGGATCCTGTCCTCGGCGCCCATGGGCGGGGACATGTTGCGGAACGTGATCTGTGGCGCGATTTGCATCAGTGCATCCTTGGGCTGGGGGCCGCGCCGCCGGTCGGCCACAATTCGCGGATCTGGGCCGGCAAGAGATGCATGACCTTGCGGGTTTCCCCTTCGGTCAGCCGCTCGGCCAGGACGGCGAACACGCTGGTGGCGATGGCTTCCACGTCGGCATCAGGGTCATGCCGGAACTCATCGCGGATGTGTTCGAGGAACTCGTCTTTCATGCGGTCGGCCGACGGTGTCGCCGAAGGCTTCCACCCCTCGTAATAGAACCCGCGCACCAGCATGGGCAACTGGGCGCCCAAATGCACGGCGTCTTCCGGCGGCAGGCGGTCGCGCAGCGCATGCAGGGCGGCCCGCAGCGCCAGGTAGGCGCGGTGGCGGTCGTCCGAGCCCAGGCGTTCCATCACCTCCTTGAGCCACACATTGGTGTTATGCAAAGTCTCGTCGAAAGCGGGCAACCCGGTCAGGCTCATCGCACTCTCCTCAAGCCGTACCATCGGAATGGGACGTTCAGCGCACCCAGCGCACGCGCAGCAGGTACTCGCCTTTTTCGTAATGAAGGGAAAGGTCCCCGTGATAGGCGCTGTGCAAGGCTTCCCCGAGCCGGCGGGCCAGATGAATGTCCGTGGTGGTGACGGTCATGCCGCCGTCGTGGGTGGCGATGGCCATGACCCTGTTCATCGGGTGGTCGCGGGCCTCGGCGTCCGCCTCGTTGCGCAGCAGACCGCGAATTTCCTCACGATGCTCCTCGGCGAACAGGCCCTCAATGATGAGGATGCCGGCCGGGCAGTCGTCGGCGATGCGCCGGCAGGCCGGACAGATCTCCTCCTCGGCTCCGCTGGGACGGTGTTCCGGCCATAGCCATCGTCCTTCGTGGAACAGCGCGCCGCAACGGGGGCACAAGGTCGGCTCCGTCAGCTTCACACGAAGCCGATAGGGGTCATGGACGTGCTCCCGGATGAGGCGGTCGTGTCTTTGCATGCGCTCGGCCACGGCGATCACCCTGGGTCATGGGCATTTTTCCCATGATGCCGGCCGATGGCGGTGGCACCATTAACCTGGATCAACCATCGAACGGCGATGGAAGACTAAGAATTTCCCAGCCGCGTCCCACCCCTATTGCCGGCCAGGGAGTCCGTGCATGCGCGCCATGGTCCTCGACGCTCCTGGCCGGCCGCTCAGGCTGGCCGACCTGCCATCGCCGACGCCTGGCCCCGGTCAGGTGCTGCTGGAGGTGCTGGCGTGCGGCGTCTGCCGCACCGATCTCCACGTGGTCGATGGCGAGTTGCCGAACCCGGCGCTGCCTCTCATTCCCGGCCATGAGGTGGTCGGCCGGGTCACCGGGTTGGGCGAGGGAGCGACGCGCTTCCGCATCGGTGCGCGCGTGGGGGTGCCATGGCTGGGTTGGACCTGCGGCATCTGCGCCGCCTGCCGCTCGGGGCGGGAAAACCTTTGCCAAGAGGCTGGATTTACCGGCTACACCCTGAACGGCGGGTATGCCGAAGCCATGGTGGCCGACCAGCGGTATTGCTTTCCCATTTCGGAGGGTGCCGACGACGTCGCCACCGCACCCTTGCTGTGCGCCGGCCTGATAGGCTACCGCGCCCTGCGCTTGGCGGGGGAGGGGACGCGCTTGGGCTTCTGGGGATTCGGCGCCGCCGCCCACATCATCGCCCAGGTGGCGGCTTGGCAGGGGCGCCAAGTCCACGCCTTCACCCGGCCCGCGGACGAGGCAGCCCGCAGGATGGCGCTCGATCTCGGGTGCGTTTGGGCGGGTGCTTCCGGTGACGCTCCGCCCGAGGAATTGGACGCCGGGATCATTTTCGCCCCCGTCGGCGCGCTGGTGCCTGAAGCGCTGTCGCGCATCGCCAAGGGCGGGACCGTGGTCTGCGCGGGTATCCACATGAGCGACATCCCCGGCTTTCCCTACCGCCTGCTGTGGGGGGAGCGAATGGTGCGCTCGGTCGCCAATCTCACTCGCCGCGATGGCGAGGAATTCCTTGCCCTGGCGCCGCAGGTGCCGGTGCGCACCGTGACGACGGTCTACGATCTGGAGCAGGCCAACCGCGCCCTCGCCGACCTGCGCGAGGGCAGGCTGACGGGGGCGGCGGTGTTGCTGCCCTGAAGGGGGACGGGCAGCCGGCCAATCGGTGGGGACGGGACGTCAGGCCTTGTCGACCAAGCCCCGCGCCCAGCCGACCATGGTCTCGTTGGCGGTCTGGACCGGTGCCTCCAGGAACGTCACCAGGAACGTGCCATCCTGATCGACGATGCCGATGGACCGCGGGCGGACGGCCATTACCTGGGCGTTCGGCAGGATGTAGCCGAAGCAGAACACCAAATTCTTGGCATCGACGATTCCTGCGCCGATCTCGCCACCAAGGCGCTTGGTATGGGCATAATGGTCGAATGTCGCAATAAAGATGGCCTTGCCGTTTTCAGCGATTTTTTCTTTGAAATACTCTACGATCTCGTCGACGGATTTCTTGGATGTCTCGGCCTTGCCGATTTGGAGGCTATAGATAGGGTACTTTTCCATGAACAATGACTGCTTCATCCGGAAGATTCCTCGATTCGAAAATTAGAAAAGACTAATGTATCGCCCCGCTTCGGGCGGAGGCCTTCGAAAACGGCATGACAGGGTTGCAATCGCTATGGCGTCCCTTCGCCGGGGGCGTCATACCATTCGCGCTCGTGGGCGTGCGCCGCGTGGCAAAGGTCGGGAGTCATGAACGGGGCTGCTCCCTCGAAAAGGTCCGTTTGCAGCCCAGTATTCCCGCAGGGTTTGCAGGCGTTCCGATTGGGAAACGGGATCTCAGCGGACTTCAGATAATCCGCCGTCTCATGGTGTCCCCCACATCTTGACGCCCGATTATACGCGTCGGGCACTGGCGAAGACTCCGTGCTGGCAAATCGGTGCCGATTTTGCTCGCGCGAAAATAGAGGCGGGATATTTTTGCTTGGCAGATTGCGGAAATATATGGCTCCTCTCCGCTCTCCGGCTTGGTCATAAGGCGGAAAGGGAGGTGTATGTCCCATCGTGATGGTGCGCCCGTTTGGGTGTTGGCCGACGACCGTACCGGTGACGTCGCTCAATGTCTGGGAGTCGCGGAGGCGATCGATCTGCCGTTCGTGGTCAAGGACGTCGCGTATGAAAAGCTCGCCGTTCTCCACAACATTTTCCGCGGGCCGACCCTGATGGGCATCACCCCCGCCTCGCGCGCGCGGCTGGTACCGCCGTGGCCGCGCCTGGTAATCGCCTGCGGGCGCCGGACATCGCCGGTGGCGCGATGGATCAAGCGGCGGTCGGGGGCGGCGGTCGCGCAGATCATGGACCCGGGGCCGGGCGGCCGGTCGGGAATCGACCTGTTCGCCGTGCCTGCGCACGACGCCGCGCAGCTGCCCGAGGACAAAGTGGTGCGCATCCTGGGCGCACCCCACCGGGTCACTCCCGAACGGTTGGCCGAGGCCGCCCTGCGCTGGCGGCCCCATTGGGCCCACTTGCCCCGCCCGTGGGTCGCGGCGATCGTCGGGGCTTCCACGCGCCATCGCGTTTCGCCCCTCCGTCAGATGCGGCAATTGGGCGAGCAGGTGTCCGCCTTGGCAGCGCGCGAGGGCGGATCGGTGCTGCTGACCACCAGCCGGCGCACCGGTGCGGCGGCCGAACGGGCGCTGCTGTCGGCCATCGGCGAACCGCGCTACGTCCATCGCTGGGGCGGCGCCGGCGAGAACCCGTTCTTCGCCATGATCGCCCTTGCCGATGCCGTGGTGGTCACGGGGGATTCCACGTCCATGTGCACCGAGGCGACCTCGTGCCCGGGCGGCGTCTATATCTGGTCGCCGCCGGGATGGGTAATGCCGAAGCACGCGCGCATGCATGAGGACTTTTATGCCGGGGGCTATGCGCGTCCATTGGACGGCGTGCGGCGCCTGGAGTCCTGGGCTCATCATGGCCTGAACCCTGCCGCCACCATCGCCGATGCCATCCGGACCCGCCTGCGGGTGGTGTAGTGTCGCGTCTACCCTCTGGCCCGGTATCGGAGCGGGAATAAGCATACCAAGCGGTCATATCCTTCAGATACCACTTGCGAGAGCGGCAAATCATCCTTTTCGCTCCATGCGCTTTCGGCTTGCTTCTGCCATCTTCCGCGTCGGAGGCCGAGGCCATGAAGATCGAAACGTCGAAGCTGCGGCAGCGGACGGTGGACGGGAATGATTCGCGGCCGGGCGGCGGCGCGGACAGCGGCCCCGACGGGCCGTCCGTGGCTAAGATACTTCCCGCGCTCGCGCTGGTAGCCTACGTGGCGCCGCTGATGGCCAATGCCTTGGCGGGTGCCGGACATTCGCCCGTGCCGTGGCGGCAGGCGCCGCTGACGCCCACAGGGCTGGCGCCCGACCCGGCCACGACACCGGAAGCTGTGGTCCAGGTGTACGGGGCGCCGACCTTCAGTTGGCGAGGGGTGTTCGCGATCCACACATGGATCGTGGTCAAACCGTCCGGCGCGCCGGCGTACACCCGGTATGAGGTGATCGGTTGGGATCCGCCGCCCATGATCAAAGTGGATTGGGCCGCTCCCGACGGCCTTTGGTACGGCAAGCGCCCGATCGTTCTGCTCGACCGCCGGGGAGCGGGCGTAGACGGCGTGATCGAGCGCGTCCACATGGCGGTGGGGCGTTATCCCTATGCTGACCGATACGTCGTCTGGCCGGGGCCCAACAGCAACACCTTCATCGCCCACATCGCCCGCTCGGTGCCCGAGCTGGGACTGGATTTGCCCGCGAATGCCATCGGCAAGGATTTTCGCGAGCTGTCCGAGGCAATCGGCAAGGCGCCCAGCGGCACTGGCGTCCAGGTGTCCCTCCTCGGCATGCTGGGCGTGATGGCGGCGTTGCGTGAGGGAATCGAAATCAACATCCTCGGCCTCAACCTCGGCGTCGATCCCGTCGGCCGCGCGCTCCGCCTGCCTGGAATTGGCCGGCTTCCCTTCGACCGCTTCCGCCGAGGCGCCTCACCTTACCCCGTACCCGCGGACGAGGCGGCGACAGGGATGACGAAGGTGCCGTAATTCCGTCGTCAATGGGCCTGCGGGGCCGGTGCGTGGGGTTCGTTCGCGCCCGGCACGGGGGCCGCATCGGCCTTGCCGTAGTGGGCGTTGAGCGCTGCGGTGCAGGAATCCTGAGCGGCGCCGCTCAGAGGGGCACAATTGGCGAGCCAGTCGTCGGAATAGACGCCGGTGATGTTCAGTTTGTTTGGCGAGGTGGTGGCGGGGGACGTTGGCGATTCGGACTGGCGGCTCTCCTTTCTGTGCGCCACCAGGAGAACGGCGACGACGACCATCAGCGCGGCAACGATTGCCAGTCCCAACTTCTTCATGGCTTTCGCCCATTCCGGACATCGATCCGGTGGCGACTATGGCATCTGCGGGGGCCGGTGTCACCGGCGTCCGAAGCGGTGGCAGGGCTCCGAACTCAGATGACTGAATCCTTGACGCCCCCGCGAGTGATGGTGTCATCCCGAGCGGAGACAGGGATCGTTCAGGCACGAACGGCAGCCGCCAGCGGCTGAAGGATCCCTCGTCGCTGTCGCTCTGTCGGGATGACAGGGGGGGACGATGACATTGACCAATTCGAAACCTGAGTTCGGAGCCCTGGAAGCGGTGGCCGGCTGGGCCCGCGATGTGCTAGGCTTCCGGCTGCACCAACCATTGGTGCGTATCGATGCGCATGGGTTTGGCCATGAAAAAACCGATCTTGCTCGCCGTCGTGCTCCTTTCGATTTTCGGGGTGGGCACAGCCAGGGCGTTCAGCGTCCAAAGCCTCGGCGATGGCGGTAACCGGGCGGCCCTGACCGATTCCGGTGAAAAACTTACCTCTCCCAGCACCCCGAACGGACGCGTCGCCACGTTTGGCGGCGGTAACCTGTCGTTCTCGGGGGGCATGAGCCGCCCGTCCGATTCTCGGCCCGGCACGCCCGGCTATTTCGATGGGAATCCGCCCGAATCCCAGCTGCCGTTGCCCCCGTTCGGCGCTTTTGGCGGCCGGTGACCGCCTCGGAGTGGCGGCCGGCCGGCAGGGACGCGACGCGCGGCTTTAGGCGTAGCGGAAGAGGAACGCCACCGCGACCGCCAAGGCGGTAAAGCTGGCCACGAGTACGGCAGCCGCAGCGACATCCTTGGCGGCCCGGATTTCGGGATGGAGGTCGGGGTGCAGCCGGTCGGCCAGGATCTCCAAGGCCGTGTTGATCAGTTCGGCTGCGAGGACGGTGCCGGACGCCAGGGTGCCGATGGCCCACCACAGGGCCGGGGGGCGCATCACGGCCAGGACGATGAACACCGCGACCGCGGCGGCCGCTTGCAAGCGGAAGCTCTTTTCGCGGCGGAGAGCGACCACCAGGCCATGTGCCGCGAAGGCAGCCCGGCGGAAGAACGCGCCCCCCTTCATGGCAGGTTTGCTCCTTCTGGGAGGGCCCGGGGATCAGCCGATCGACAGGCGGCCAATGTCGGGCCGGCGGGCGTGGCCACAGGCGGGAAACGTCGGTGGTTCTTGGGCGCCTTGACGCGCTCATGTCCTTCTTAGACCATCGGCGCCTTGGGATGCAACGGCCTCGGGTGGCGTGTCGGGTGCGACTGCAAGCTTCTGTGTGCCCGCATCGTCGGGGGTGAGCCAGACGCGAAAGCAGCGCTGGCACCACGCCAGGCGGTCGCCCCCGTCGCGGACGATGACATGTTGGGTTTCCCCCTTGCACGACGGACAATGCAACGATGTCTTCCGAGGCATTGGGTTTTCCCGCAGTTGCAAGGTGATCCTAGTCGGCGGGCTTGCGGAGGAGTAGCGGGCGAAAAGCCGGATTCGCCAGCGAAAGGGGGTATATCCTCCGCCGGGAGGCCCGGCCCGTTGACGCGGGGCTCCCGGATTCGCACCATTCCGGCACCAAGGGTAGGAGGGATGGCGGATGAACTTGCCCAGCATCGAAGCCGGCAGCGGGCCGCCCGTGGTGCTCTTGCACGGCTTGCTGGGATCCTCGCGCAACTGGAACAGCCTTATCCGCTCCTTGGCCGGCTTCCGTCACGCCATCGCGCTCGATCTGCCCAACCACGGTTCCGCGCCGTGGGCGGATACCATGGCTTACCGCGACCTTGCGGGTGAGGTCGCCGGCGCGATCGAACGAATCGGGCCATCGGCGGCCGTGCTTGGGCACAGCATGGGTGGAAAGGTGGCCATGACCCTGGCGTTGACCCGGCCGGAACTGGTGGAGCGCCTGATCGTTGTCGACATCGCACCCGTTGCGTATAGCCACAGTTTCACGGCCTATATCCGTGCCATGCGCTCGGTTCCGCTCGGCTTGGGCCGGCGTGGCGACGTCGACGCCGTTCTTGCCCAAACCATTGCCGATGCAAGGGTGCGTGCCTTCCTTTCGCAGAACTTGGACGGTATGCCCGGCGCATGGCGTTGGAAGCCCAACCTGGCGGTATTGGAACAAGCGATGGGGGAAATCCTGGCCTTTCCAGATTTTCCCATTGGCGTGCGGTACGAGGGATCCGTCCTGGTCATCGCGGGTGCCGAATCCGATTATGTCAGGCCGCGGGACGAACCGGCCATCCACCGGCTGTTCCCCAATGCCGCGATCAGGCGCATCTCCGGCGCGGGCCATTGGGTCCATGCCGACCGTTACGACGAATTCCTTGGCGCGGTAACCCACTTCCTCGCTCCCTGACCCACCGTAAGATGACCGAGGCGCCCAAAAAAGCCGTCCGCGGGGGGGCGGACGGCTGAGGGAGACGTACTTTGAGAGGGAGGCTGACCTCGGGGAGGTCAACATCTGCCCCCACCTTAGACAATCGCGGGGATTTGGTCAAATGATTTTAATAGCGGTTCGCATATAGTCGTGCCATTGGCGTGTTACCGGGGCAAGGAGGGCGTCCCACCGTCGACCAGGATGCCGTCGAGGAGGCTTTCCACCGCGTGGCGGTCGATATCCCGGGTGATAAAGACGATCCGGGTGCGCCGGTCGGCATCCGGCCATTGGGGCAGCGACGCCGGAGGGTGGAACACATGCTGGACGCCATGGATGGCCAAGGGCAAATCCATGCCGCGGGCATTGACGATGCCCTTGATGCGCAAGAGGTTCTCACCCCGCGTCGATGTCAGCAGTTCAAGCCCGAAAGCCAGTGCCGGCCAGTGGATGGGCTCTTCGCGGACGAATACGAACGCCCGCACGCGGTCGTCATGGCGGTTGATGTCGTGGTGGTGGTGGTGTCCGTGCTCGCTGCCGGCGCCCTGGGCGGCGACAGCCTCGGCTTGAAGCCACCCCTCGACGTCGGGAATCTTGCTCCGGCTGTTGAACAGCCCGGCGTCGAGGATCGCGCCGGGGTCAAGCTGCCCCATGGCGGCGAGCAGAATGGGAGCGCCGGGATTGAGGCGCCTCAGGCGCCCGCGAAAAAGTTCGACCTGGGTCGGGTCGGCAAGGTCGGTCTTCGTCAGCACCAGGCGGTCGGCCACGGCCGCCTGCTTTACCGCCTCGGCGTGCCGGTCCAGTGTGCGGGCGCCCACCACCGCATCCACGGTCGAGACGATCCCGTCAAGGCGGTAGCGGCTGCCCACCAAAGGATCGGTCATGAGCGTGTGGATGATCGGCGCGGGGTCGGCCAGACCGGTGGTCTCGATGACCACGCGCCCGAATTCGGGAATTTCGCCCTTGACGCGCTTGAGGAAAAGGTCGCGCAGCGAGTCCACGAGGTCGCCGCGCACGGTGCAGCACAGGCAGCCGGAATTGAGCAGGACGACGTCCTCGCTGACGTTGCGGACCAGCAGATGATCGAGGCCGATCTCGCCGAATTCGTTGATGAGCACCGCCGTTTCACCCATTCCCGGATGGGCGAGCAGGGCGTTCAACAAGGTGGTCTTGCCGCTGCCGAGGAAGCCGGTCAAGACGGTGACGGGGATCGTGCTCACTTGCGGTACAAATCCTTGGGGTCAATCGCCACCGCGGCGACCTCGATCAGGCCCTCGGGCCGGGCCGCGGTGTAAAAGCAGCTTCGCCGGCCGGTATGGCAGGCGACGCCCTGCTGATCCACATGCAGCAGAATGGTGTCGCCGTCGCAATCGATAAGGAAGTCGATGAGACGCTGCCGCTGGCCCGAGGTTTCGCCTTTCCGCCACAAGGACCGGCGCGACCGCGACCAGTAGCAGACCTGCCCGGTGCGCAGCGTCTCCGCCACGGCGTCACGGTTCATCCAGGCCATCATCAGCACCTCTCCGGTGTCGTGCTGCTGGGCTATGGCGGGGATCAGACCGTCATCGTTGAACTTGAGGGCCGCGAGGGCGGCTGCGGGATCGATCATGGGAGCCTCCAAGGGGCGGCAAACGGCGCCACCCCACGAACCGGGGCGCCATTTATAGCGGCGGAAGCGGCGGATGCCCAGGCGCTGTGTGCCGAGACCAGCGGTTCTCATTATGCGGCATCAGGGCATGTTGTCATCCCGAGGGAGCGGAGCGACTGAGGGATCTTTCACGCGAAAGTGCCGGAAAGATCCCTCGCCGTCGGCTCGGGATGACAGCGAAAAATGCATAATGAGAACCGCTGGTGCCGAGACAGCGATCGTAATGGCTTTTCCTGGGCCGGCGGAACGCCGTGGCGCATCAGGGCGCCTGCCGCCGGTTGCCGGCGTCTAACGTCCCTCGGAAGAGCCCAGCATCTCACCCACCCGCTTGCCGATATCGGCCAGGAGGGAGGATTCGGTGTCGATGTCCGCTCCGAACGTGGCCAGGGCTTGGGTGACGGCTTCCCGCTTGGCGTCGACCTCGCCGCCGATGGCGACGATGTCCTCGATGTGGTTGACGATCAGGCTGAACAGGGTGTGCACGTCGTCCACCGAGTCCCCCAGGCTGTCCGCGGCCGAAAGGACAACATCGGCGTGCCCCCGGCTGAGAACGTTCTGGGTGTTGACGTGGCCGGCCAGTTCGGTCAACTCCTGGACCGTGTTCGCGATCAGGTGCGTGGCCTCGCTGGTCTTTTGCGCCAGACTCTTGACCTCTCCCGCCACGACGGCGAAGCCCTTGCCCAATTCGCCCGCACGTGCGGCTTCGATGGCGGCATTCAGCGCCAGAAGGCGCGTCTGGCTGGCGATGGTCTCGATGCGGTCCGCCACCTGGGATACGCGCGACAGCGCCTCGCTCAAATTGCCCAAATGGGATTCGGTGCGGCGGACGCCGTTGACCAGTTCCTGAATCTCGGCTTTCGTCGTCGCCAATGTGCCGCGCGAGGCGTCGGTCAGTTCCGAAACCGTTTCGGACACCTGCTGGGCCAGCTTGGCGGTCTCTCCGATCTTCTCACTGGCGGACGACAGGCCGTCCGCAGCCTCCGTAATCGCCGCCAGACGCTGGGATTGGAGGCAGAACCGGCCGGCAACGGCATCGATGTCGGAGGCTATGCTGGTCAGTTCGGCCGAAAGGCGATCATTCGTCACCCCGGTGATGATGCCATTGTCCGTTCCAGCCATATCAACTCTCCAGCCGTCCCCCAGACCGCATTGTAAACGGGGTTATTGATCCGTTCAATTATGCACACCTTGCGGCCATCAGCGTTTTCTGCAAAGACTTGAAAAAAAGTAATAACAAAAGTTTTGAGGGTTTTTTAATGCAGCCCCAGGATGCTACGCGTTAGGGGAGTTTTCAACCCAAATCCTGAGGCTCGCCCCGTAAATTGACTGAAATTTTATTTTGGGTAAAACCGCGCGGTTGTCGCCGCCCGCAAAATAATTTTACAAGAATAATATGTTAATAATATTGTTATGCCCGGCCGCCTTTCACGGCGGGACCTGGGAACAGGCTTGCGGCCTCTGCTCCGCTCCTGCGCGCTCGGCATCGGGATTTTCACCGGCAGGACCGGCTCCGGGCGCCACCTGGCCTGCGATGCGCACGATTTCTCCGCCGGCCAGCGAGTCCGGCGGGCGGTTCACGACCCGATCGAACCGTGTGATGCCGGTGAGTATGTCAACCTGAGTGCCGAGATCGCGGCCGACCTTGATGGGCCGCAACTCGATCCTGTTGTCGGCGCCGACGACCGCGACCTTCAGGCCGCCTTTGCGGAACAGCAAGGCGCTGGTCGGGATGCGGAGGACCTTGAAATTGCGCGGCAAGCAAAAATGCACCTCGGCGTAGGCGCCAGGCTGGAGCAAGCCGTCCGGGTTGCCGGAGTGCAGCTCGACCAACAGGGTGCGCGCCCCCCGGTTGATGGCATTGGATGTGGTGGCGACGGTCGCCGGGAAGATCCGTGCCGGATATTGCGGCAAAAGGAGATCGGCCCGCAGGCCCGGGCGCATTCCAGCGGCCAATTGCTGGGGCACCTGGACGAATGTCCGCATTTCATGCACGTCGGCGACGCGAAAGAGCTCGCGCCCGTGACCGCTGCCGGCGTTGATCAGGTCGCCGATGTCGGTCTTGCGCGCCGTCACCACACCGGTGAACGGAGCGATGACATATTTGAAGGACTCGAATGCTTCCAGCTTCTGGACGGTGGCACGCGCGGCGGCGAGGGCGGCCGTCTTGGCTTCGAGGTCGCCGATCTTCTCGTCGGTCGCCTCCTGGGAGACCGAGTGCGTCTCCAGCAGCACCCGCCATCGCTTCGCGGTGATCGCGGCGAGGTTTTCGTTCGCCTTGGCTCGAACCACATCGGCTTCAGCCTGCCGGAGCTGTTGGTCGAGATCGGGAGTCTCGATCTCGGCAAGGAGATCGCCCTTTTTGACGCGGGCACCGTAATCGAAATACCAGTCCTTCACGTATCCGTTGACTCGGGCATAGATCGGCGCCTCGTACCACGCCTCGACATCGCCGGGCAGCACCAAACGGGTGGCTGCGGGACCTGGCTGGGGCATGACGATGGAGACGGTGGGAATTGCCGCCGCTGCCGTCCATTGCCGGACCTCCGTCTCCTGCCGGTGCCGTCTGAGGATGCCGGCGGTGCCCATCCCGAGCGCGAGGGTCGCCGCCGCCAGGCCCAGCCATCGCATGGTCTGGCGGAGCCCGGGGGGCGGCACGTGGCCTGGCTGCTCGTCGTTGTGGGGCGGTGCTGCCAAAGGCCTTCTCCACTGTCAGAGGCTTGGCTGCGGGGATGACGGTTTAACCGCCTGTCCGGTCTTGCCGCCGGTGCAGCAGGGCAAAAACCGTCGGAACGAAGAACAGGGTCGCAACGGTTGCGACAAGAAGGCCGCCGACGACGGCACGTCCCAGCGGCGCATTCTGTTCGCTGCCCTCGCCCAGCGCCAACGCCATCGGCACCATGCCGATGATCATCGCCAGAGCGGTCATCAGGACAGGCCGGAAACGGATGGTGCCGGCCTCAAGGGCCGCCGTGGGACCATCATCGCCCTCAGCCAGCCTTTCGCGCGCGAAGCTGACGAGCAGGATGCTGTTGGCGGTGGCGATGCCCATGCACATGATGGCGCCGGTCAGGGCCGGGACCGAAAGCGTCGTGCCGGTAAGGAAAAGAATCCAGACGATTCCAGCCAACGCGGCGGGGAGCGCCGTGATGATGACGAACGGATCGACCCAGGATTGGAAATTCACCACGATCACCAAGTATATCAGCACGATCGCTCCGGCCAGGCCGAAATAGAGCTGCCTGTAGGCGGTGTTCATCGTCCGGACTTGGCCGCGCACGGCCACATAGGACCCGGGGGGCACATTCGCCCTGGTCTCGTGCAGGACGTGGTCGATGTCTTTGGCGACGGCACCGAGATCGCGCCCCTGCACGGCGCCGTAGATGTCGATCGCCGGTTCGACGTCGTGATGCGATACCAGACCGGCGCTGGACACCGGGGTGATGCGGGCGAGGCCACCGAGATATTGGGGCGTCCGAGTGCCCAGCGACGTGAGGGGCACATTGGCGATATCCGTCACCGTATCCATCCGGTATTGGGGCACTTGCGCCACGATCGGGTAAGACACCCCCGTCTTGGTGTCGAGCCAGAAATTCGGCCGCACCTGGCTGCTGCCGGATAACGTGACCAGGAGGCTGTAGGCCACCTCGCGTTGAGTGAGGCCGACCATGTCGGCCAGCGAGCGGTTCACGTCGACGTTGATCTGAGGGTAGTTGAGCGCTTGCTGAATGCGCAAATCGGCGATGCCGGGGACCATGCGCAGACGCTTCAGGAGGTCCGTGGCGTAGGCATAATTGGCATCCCCTCTGTTGCCGACGACCTGCACATCGATCGGGGCCGGCACACCGAAATTGAGAATCTGCGAGACGATGTCGGCCGGCAGGAAGGCGAAGGTTGTGCCGGTGAATTCTCTCGGCAGCATGGTCCGTAACTGTTTGACATAGGCGGCCGTCGGCCCGTGGCCCTCGTTGAGGGAGATCAGGATGTCGGCGTCCTCGGGCCCGATGGTCCCGGTGTTGCTGTAGGCCCTGTTGATGCCGCTGACCGGCAGGCCGATGTTGTCGACGATATTGCTGATTTGGCTGGGCGGGATAGTCCGGCGGACTGCCTTCTCGACGAGGTCGCACAGACGCGCCGTCTCCTCGATGCGGGTACCGGTTTGCGCGCGGACATGCATCAGGATTTGGCCAGAATCAACCGACGGAAAGAAGTTCTCGCCGAGAAACGGCATCAAGCCGAAGGACAGCGTCACGCATGCCAGAAAGCCGGCGATGAAAGTCCTCGGCCGGCCCAAGGCGAGCAACAACAGGGAACGGTAAACGTCGCGAACCTTGAGGAAGCCTGCCTCGAACCCGGCATGCCATCGCCGCAAAGGATTGTGCCGGGACGATGAACTCCCTTCCGGCCCGTGGCCGTCCCGGCCGCGCAAGAGATAGCGGGCGATGGTCGGCACCAGCGTCCGCGACAGGGTGAAGGAACCGACGAGCGCCAGCACGACGGCTTCGGCCATGGGACGGAACAGGTAGCCGGCCACACCGCCAAGCTGGAACATCGGGACGAAGACGATGCAAAGGCAGAGCAAGGTGACGAAGGCTGGCACCACGATTTGCCGGGCGCCGTCGAGGATGGCGGTCTCGACCGGCTTGCCCTGATCGAGATGCCAGTTGATGTTTTCGATCGTGACGGTTCCGTCGTCGACCAGGATGCCGATCGCGAGCGCGAGGCCCCCCAGCGTCATCATGTTGAGGGTCTGGCCGAACCATGACAGGGCGGCAAGCGCGAACAGGATGGCGAGCGGGATTTCGATCACGATGATGGCGGTCGACCGCCAACTGCCGAGGAACAGGAGGATCATCAATCCCACCAGCACAGCCGCGATTGCCGCTTCCCGGATGACGCCGAAGATCGCGGTCTTGACGAAGAGCGATTGATCGCCCACGGCATGCAGGTCGAGGCCGGGGGGCAGTCCCTGCTCGACGCGGGGCAGCAGGGACTTGATCCGGTCGATGATCTTGAGCGTCGAGGTTGCGCCGCTTTTCAGAATCGTCATCAGCACAGCCTTGGAGCCGTCGACGCGGACAATGTTTATCTGCGGCGGGAAGCCGTGATGAACATAAGCGACATCGCGCATATAGATGACCGTGCCGTTGACCTTCTTGACTGGCAGATCGTTGATGCGGTCGAGGAGGATGGGGCTGGCGTTGAGCGCCACATTCCAGTCGAAAGTGCCGATCTTGGCATCACCGGCGGGCAGGATCAGGTTTTGCGCCGAAATGGCGTTGATGACGTCCTCCGCGGAAATGTTTGCGGCCTGCATGGCGTGCTGGTTGAGATCGACCTGAACCTCCAGCACCTTGCCGCCGTAAGGCGAGGGGATGGAGGCGCCTTCGACCGTGGCCAGCTCCGGACGGATGAAATTTTCCCCCAGGTCGAAAAGGCGCATCTGCGGCAGCGTCGTGCTCGATAGGGTGAGCTGGAGGATCGGCACACTGGCGGCATCGTAACTAAGGACGAAGGGCGGAGTGATACCGGGCGGCAGGAGTTTGAGGACCGTTTGAGAGGCGGCGGTCACCTGCGCTACGGCGGTCGCGATGTTGACATTCTTATGGAAGAAAATCTTGACCACGCCGATGCCGTTGAGAGACTGCGAATCGATATGATCGATGTTGTTTACCTGGGCCGTCAGTGTTCGCTCGTAATAATAAATGACGCGGCCGGACATATCCGAGGGAAGAAGGCCGTGATACGTCCACACGACACTGACGACGGGGATGTTGATATTGGGAAAAATGTCCGTAGGCATCCGCAACGCCGCCAGCGTCCCGAATATGACGATGAGGATCGCCAGGACGATGAAGGTGTAAGGGCGCCTCAGAGCGACATGGACAATCCACAGCATGCCCGTCTCTCTCAGGGGATGGGGGCGATCGATGCGTCGTTGCCGTCGAGCACGATCAACAGGGGGTGGGTCGATTTGTTCTGCCGCCGATGCGAGGCGGACGGTCGAGTGCCCGCCGCGAAAGGGGGATCGCGCCGACGCGGGACGATGCCAGATTGGCAGGGGGCAAGGATGCCGAGGCCGTCCGACGGCCGCCCGCCGCGGCATCGGGCGGGGGGCCGCGGCTCCGCTCGGCCCGGCCCGGCCCGGCGGTGCGGGAGCGCAACGCAACCACCCTTCGCACGAAGATGGTGGAAAGAGACGTCGCTTACGATCGAGGCAAGAGAGCAGAGAAGCTCGCGGCAAACCTCGCGCGGCGCAGAGCAGCAGTTCTCATTATGCGCCCGCATGATGATGTCATCCCGAGGAAGCGGAGCGACTGAGGGATCTTTCAGGCACGTTCGCGTGAAAGATCCCTCGCCTTCGGCTCGGGATGACATCGAAAAACGCA
>JAJZVW010000064.1 GCA_021847015.1 Pseudomonadota bacterium
ATTTTTCGCTGTCATCCCGAGCCGACGGCGAGGGATCTTTCAGGCATTTTCGCGCGAAAGATCCCTCCGCTCGCTCGCGCTCGGTCGGGATGACAACGCGAGCAAGGGCGCATAATGAGAACCGCTGGACCGAACGCTGAGGTATTGCAAAATGCGCTACAAGCGTCCATCCTAAAACCGGCTGGATGGAGGGCGTGACGATGAGTGTCGCCAAGCGGAAGGAGCATCCCCTCTCCATGAGGCTGCCCGAGGCTGACATCGCCTTGATCGACCAGGCTGCGCGCCTGCGCGGCCGCTCACGGACGGATTTCGTCCGGGAGGCCGCGGTTCGGGCTGCGGAAGACGCCCTGATGGAAAGCGGGCTGGTGCGGATGAGCGGCGAGGGATTCGCCGAGTTCGTGGCGGCCATGACGGCGCCGTCAGCCCCCGTGGCTCCGCTGGTGGCGGTGTTGCGGCGCCCGGCGCCCTGGGAAGACGAGGGAAACGGCTGATCCGCCGTGGCTCTGTCCCACCCCGAACTGCTGACGGCGGACCACGACGTATCGCGGTTCTCCTGCGGCAAGCCGGCCCTCGACATCTGGCTGAGAACACGGGCTTTGGACAATCAGGCCAAGGGGTTCACCGTGGTCCTCGCGGTCCACGACGCCGGCAGGGTGGTCGGCTATTACGGGCTGGCGCCGACGTCGGTGGTGCCCGGCATCCTGCCGAGGTCGGTCAAAACCGGCCAGCCCCCGAATCCCATCCCATGCCTCTTGTTGGGTCAACTGGCGACCGACACCCTGTGGCGCGGACACGGCATAGGAACCGGCTTGCTTCGTCACGCGCTGATCCGCTGCGTGCGCGGCGCCAGGCTGATCGGCGGACGCGCGCTCATCGTGCGGGCCATCGACGGCGAGGCCGCACTGTTTTGGGGCAGGCATGGCTTCCTGCCGTCGAAAGATGACCCGCTGACCATGTTCCGCTCCATCGGCGACATTACCGCATCGCTGCACGCCGCCGGCATCGACGTCGGGTAATCACGCCCTCGCTGCCCCGCCTTGCGCCAGCGCCAGCAATTCCGGCACCTGCCGGCGGATCTCCTCTGCGACCGAACGGTCGAGTTTCTTCAGCCACGGGGCGGGAATGGACGATGCGCCGTAGGTGGCGCCGGCCAGCATGCCGGCCAGGGCGCCGGTGGTGTCGGCGTCGCCGCCCTGGTTGACCGTCTCGACCACGCAGGAGCGGAAGCTGTCGGTCAGGAAATAGAAGTGCAGCACCGTCTGCACGGTATCGACCACATAGGCCGAGGACTGGTTGCGGTAGGGCTCGAAGCGGAAGGTGGGGAAGCGTTCGACCAGAAGGCGGGCTTCCTCGCGGCATCCCTTCATGCCCTGGCCCGCCAGCAGCGCGTGGACCATCCGGCCAAGAGTCAGCGCGGCGGCGTCGGACAGGGGATGGTTGTGGGTGACGTGGCTTTGCGCCAGCGTCCATTCCTCCAGGGCCGCGCCGTCGCCGAAGGTGGCCAGCGCCACCGGCAGGTTGCGCATGGCGGCGCCGTTGCCGCCGTCGGCCTCGCTGGGCGGCCCTTCGGTGGTGCCCTGCATCATGTAGCGGCGGATGCCGCGCCGGCAGGTGTTGCCGACGTCGATGGGGCCGCCCTTCAGCCAGGCGGCGAAGGATTCGCACACATCGACGACGTCGAAGCCCCGCTTGCGGATCAGGGAGCGGCCGAGCGCCACGCTCATCTCGGTATCGTCGGTGACCTGGCCGGGCGAAAGCTGGAGCCAGCCGCCGCCGACCATCTTGCAGTGGCGCCCGTATTGGTACTCGATTTCCTTGCGGGTCAGGAACTCGACGGTGGCGCCGAGCGCATCGCCCACGGCGAAGCCCAGATAGGCGCCCAACGCGCGGTCCAGCAGCATGTCGTCCATGGTCGCCCCTCCCTTCACCAATAGGCCGCCGTGACCTTGAGGTCGCCGCCGATCACCAGGAACTCGCCCTCGCCCTTCAGGGGATGGGTCGGCAGCAGCGTGTTGAAGAACGCCACCTTGCACACCGGAACGTCGGCTTCGAGCACGGTGTCGCCGAAGCATTCGGCCACGTCGCGCAGGCTGGTGAACGACGCCAGGCTGTTCATGCGCAACACGCAGGTGCGCTTGTCGAGCCGCGCCACCAGCCGGTGCTCGTCGAAGTCGTTGACGCCGCGGTAGAGGCGGATATGCGTCTGTCCCGGCGCCGCGAACCGGGCCAGCGCCCATTGGCTGAATTCGTACAGCAGGTCGAGCTGGGCGTAGATGGCGTTGTTGTGGAACCGGCTCGACATCTTCTCTTCGACATAGCCGATCCACGCCTGGGATTTCAGGGTGATGGGGTGCTTGTGAAAGGTGGGGAACAGGCCGAACCGGCTTTCCACCCACCCTTTCAGCACCGCGCCCTCGGGGCCGTTGCTGTCGTAGCCCCAGCCTTTGAGCAGGCGCAGGAAGCTGGAGCGGTACCGGCGCACCGCCCCCTTGCCGCCGCCGCCGCCCTCGTTCTGCTCGGGGTCGAGCCCGAACATGGCCACCATGTAAAGGTAGAAGGCCTCGGCCGCCTCCTCCAGCCGCTCGGCCTCGGCCAGCATGGTGAAGAGGCTGGGGTTCATCTCCCGCACGCCGGAAATGTGCAAGGCGAGCGGATGGTCGTTGAAACTGTCGCTGGCCAGCAGGCCGACGGGGATGCCCACCAGATTGGTGCTGTGGCCGATCGCCTCGTCGTATCGCATTCCCGTCCCCCGCAATGAACCACCCCGACCGATGCAATAGCCGTGCCTTAAGGAATGGCGTCGCCTGGGCCCGGCGCGCAAGACGTCACGGCGCACTGTGTGGGACTTGGGACATTCCCCCAAGGGGTTTGTCGGCTTCCCCACAGGTGCCGTCAAAACATGCACATCCTTTAACGATCCAACAAGCTACTGAAACAACACGATAAATTAGTGACCGAAAAGTTGGCACCGAGGTTGCAGTCATGGTCACCGTGGCGGAGGCCCTGCCCCGCCGACGGACTGACAGACGAGAGGAAGCAAACCATGGCACTGCGCCAGATCGCCTTCTACGGCAAGGGCGGCATCGGAAAGTCGACCACCTCGCAGAACACGCTCGCCGCGCTGGTCGAGCTGGATCAGAAGATTCTGATCGTCGGCTGCGATCCCAAGGCCGATTCCACCCGCCTCATCCTCAACACCAAGCTTCAGGACACCGTGCTGCACCTGGCCGCCAAGGCCGGCTCGGTCGAGGACCTGGAACTCGCCGACGTCATGAAGATCGGCTACCAGGGCATCAAATGCACCGAGGCTGGCGGGCCTGAGCCGGGCGTCGGCTGTGCCGGCCGCGGCGTCATCACCGCCATCAACTTCCTGGAAGAGAACGGCGCCTATGACGGCGTGGACTACGTCTCCTACGACGTGCTGGGCGACGTGGTGTGCGGCGGCTTCGCCATGCCCATCCGCGAGAACAAGGCCCAGGAAATCTACATCGTCATGTCCGGCGAGATGATGGCGCTGTATGCCGCCAACAACATCTCCAAGGGCATCCTCAAATACGCCCATTCCGGCGGCGTGCGCCTGGGCGGGCTCATCTGCAACGAGCGCCAGACCGACCGCGAACTGGAACTGGCCGAGGCCCTGGCCAAGAAGCTGAACACCCAGATGATCCATTTCGTGCCCCGCGACAACATCGTCCAGCACGCCGAATTGCGCCGCCAGACGGTGATCCAGTACGCGCCCGATTCGAAGCAGGCCGACGAGTACCGGCAGCTCGCCAAGAAGATCCATGCCAATGGCGGCAAGGGCACCATCCCCACCCCGATCACCATGGAAGAGCTCGAAGACATGCTGCTCGAGTTCGGAATCATGAAGAGCGACGAGCAGGCGCTGGCCGAGCTGGAAGCCAAGGAACGCGCTTCGGCGTGACGGTCCCACAGGAAGAAGGAGGGGGCCATGAGCCTCGACGACAACAGCAATGACGCGGCTTCCTACGAGGGGCTGATCAAGGAGGTCCTTGAGCAGTATCCCGAAAAGGCCGCCAAGAAGCGCGCCCGGCATCTGGGCGTGGTGAAGACGGATGATGCGGGGGCCTCCTCCTGCGGGGTGAAGTCCAACGTCAAGTCGGTCCCCGGCGTGATGACCATCCGCGGCTGCGCCTACGCCGGGTCCAAGGGCGTGGTGTGGGGTCCCGTCAAGGACATGGTCCACATCAGCCATGGTCCCGTCGGTTGCGGCCAGTACTCCTGGTCGCAGCGCCGGAACTACTTCACCGGAACCGTCGGTATCGACAGCTTCGTCACCATGCAGGTGACGAGCGACTTCCAGGAACGCGACATCGTCTTCGGCGGCGACAAGAACCTGGAGAAGATGGTCGACGAGCTGAATGTCATGTTCCCGCTCAACAACGGCATCACCATCCAGTCGGAATGCCCGATCGGCCTGATCGGCGACGACATCGAGGCCGTCGCCAAGAAGAAGAACAAGGAAACCGGCAAGACCATCGTGCCGGTGCGGTGCGAAGGCTTCCGCGGCGTCTCCCAGTCGCTCGGCCACCACATCGCCAACGACGCGGTGCGCGACTGGGTGCTGGAGAAGTCCAAGGCCGAATGGGAGACCGGCCCCTACGACGTCAACCTGGTCGCCGACTACAATATCGGCGGGGACGCCTGGCCCAGCCGCAAGCTGCTCGAGGAAATCGGCCTCAGGGTGATCGGCTCGTGGTCGGGCGACGCCACCCTGGCCGAGATGGAGCGGGCGCCCAAGGCCAAGCTCAACCTCATCCACTGCTACCGGTCGATGAACTACATCTGCCGCTACATGGAGGAGAAGCACGGCATTCCGTGGCTGGAATACAACTTCTTCGGCCCCAGCCAGATCGCGGCGTCCCTGCGCGCCATCGCCGCGCAGTTCGACGACACCATCAAGGCCAATGCCGAAAAGGTGATCGCCAAGTACCAGCCGCTGGTCGATGCGGTTCTCGCCAAGTACAAGCCCAGGCTCGAAGGCAAGAGGGTGATGCTGTACGTGGGCGGCCTGCGCCCCCGTCACGTCGCCACCGCCTACGACGACCTCGGCATGAACGTGGTCGGCACCGGCTACGAGTTCGCCCACGGCGACGACTACCAGCGCACCACCCATTACCTCAAGGACGGCACGCTGATCTACGACGACGTCTCGGGCTTCGAGCTGGAGAAGTTCATCGAGACGATCCGCCCCGACCTCGTGGGCTCCGGCATCAAGGAGAAGTACGCCACCCAGAAGATGGGCGTGCCCTTCCGCCAGATGCACTCGTGGGACTATTCGGGGCCGTACCACGGCTACGACGGCTTCGCCATCTTCGCCCGCGACATGGACATGGCCGTCAACGCGCCGGTGTGGAGCAAGTTCAAGGCCCCCTGGAAAGCCGCCTGACCCAAGGCCGCCTGACCGCACCGAAACCTAAGGACCTCCCCGCGCATCGCCCATCACCCGGGGGCGCGGGGAGAAGAGGAGAATCGCCATGCCTCAGAGCGCAGAAAAGGTTAAAGACCATATCTCCTTGTTCAAGGAGCCCGAATACCAGGAACTGTTCGCCGAAAAGAAGGCGACGTTCGAATGCCGCCCCGACGACGCGGCGGTCGCCGCCCAGGCCGAATACACCAAGACCTGGGAGTACCGCGAAAAGAACTTCGCCCGCCAAGTGGCCAAGATCAACCCGGCCAAGGCCTGCCAGCCGCTGGGGGCGGTGTTCGCCGCCGCCGGCTTCGAAGGCACCCTGCCCTACGTCCACGGCTCGCAGGGCTGCGTCGCCTATTTCCGTTCGCACCTCGCCCGCCACTTCAAGGAAGCCTCGGCCTGCGTGTCGGATTCCATGACCGAGGACGCGGCGGTGTTCGGCGGCCTCACCAACATCGTCGAGGGCCTGCAAAACTCCCACGCCCTCTACAAGCCCAAGATGATCGCGGTCTCGACCACCTGCATGGCCGAGGTCATCGGCGACGACCTCTCGGCCTTCATCACCCAGGCCAAGGAAAAGGGTTCGGTTCCGGCCGATTTCCCCGTCCCCTTCGCCCACACCCCCTCGTTCGTCGGCAGCCATCTCACCGGCTACGACAACATGATCAAGGGCATCTTCCAGTACTTCTGGGAGCGCGAGAAGGGTGAGATCGCCCGCACTCCGGGCTACGGGCTCAACGTCATCCCCGGCTTCGACGGCTACGCGGTCGCCAACAACCGCGAGATCAAGCGCTACCTCGACGCCATGGGTGTCGAATACACGCTGGTCGGCGACGTCTCGGACGTGTTCGACACCCCCTCGGACGGCACCTACCGCATGTTCGACGGCGGCACCACCCTGGATTCGGTGCGCAAGGCCATCGACGCCAAGGCGACGCTCGCGCTCCAGCACTATTCCAGCGAAAAGACCCTGGAATACGTCGCCGGCAAGGGCCAGACCACCGCCTCGCTGCACTACCCCATGGGCATCGGCGGCACCGACGCCTTCTTCATGAAGGTGTCCGAGCTGACCGGCAAACCGATCCCGGAAAGCATCGAGAAGGAGCGCGGCCGGCTGGTCGATGCCGTCGCCGACAGCCAGGCCTGGCTGCACGGCAAGAAGTTCGCCCTGTTCGGCGATCCCGACTTCGTGTGGTCGATGGCCGCCTTCCTGCTGGAGCTGGGATGCGAGCCCACCCATTGCCTGTCCACCAACGCCGGCAAGGCGTGGGAGGAGGAAATGGCCGCGTTGTTCGCCACCTCGCCCTTCGGCAAGGACTGCAAGGCCTACGCCGGCAACGATCTGTGGCACATGCGCTCGCTGCTGTTCACCGAGCCGGTGGATTTCCTGATCGGCTCGTCCTATGGCAAGTACCTGGAAAAGGACACCGGCACGCCGCTGATCCGGCTGACCTTCCCGGTCTTCGACCGGCACCACCACCACCGCTTCCCCACCTTCGGCTACCAGGGCGCGCTGCGCGTGCTGGTCGAAATCCAGATCGGAA
>JAJZVW010000032.1 GCA_021847015.1 Pseudomonadota bacterium
ATTTTTCGCTGTCATCCCGAGCCGACGGCGAGGGATCTTTCAGGCATTTTCGCGCGAAAGATCCCTCCGCTCGCTCGCGCTCGGTCGGGATGACAACGCGAGCAAGGGCGCATAATGAGAACCGCTGTCGCCGACACGCCCGTCTTGCCCGGCCGGGCGTTAGCGATTAATGTCCCCGATTTCCGCGCATGGTCGCTTTTCTTAGGAAGTTCGCAATGCTCAAGGGATCGATCACCGCCCTCGTCACGCCCTTCGGCAAGGACGGTGTGGACGAAAAGGCGTTCCAGTCTTTCGTCGCCTGGCAGATCGACGAGGGCTCGCACGCGGTCGCGCCCTGCGGCACCACCGGCGAGGCGCCCACCCTGTCCCACGAGGAACACCGCCGGGTGATTGCGCTGTGCGTCGAGGTGGCCAAGGGCAGGGTCCCGGTGCTGGCCGGCACCGGCTCGAACTCCACCGAGGAGGCCATCAGCCTGACCCGCCACGCCAAGGAGGCGGGTGCGGACGCCGCGCTGCTGGTGGCGCCCTACTACAACAAGCCGACCCAGGAAGGGCTGTTCCGCCATTTCGAGGCGGTGGCCAAGGCGGTGGACATCCCCATCGTCGTTTACAACATCCCCGGGCGCAGCGTGATCGACATCTCGATCGAAACCATGGCGCGGCTGGCGAAGATCCCCAACGTCATCGGCGTCAAGGACGCCACCGCCGATCTGGTGCGGCCGCTGAAGACCCGCGTCGCGCTCGGCGCCGATTTCGTCCAGTTGTCGGGCGAGGACGCCACCGTCACCGCCTTCCTCGCCCAGGGCGGGGTGGGCTGCATCTCGGTGACGGCCAACGTGGCGCCGCGGCTGTGCGCGCAACTGCACGAGAGCTGGGCCAAGGGCGATTTGAAGACGTGCTTCGCCATCCGCGACCGCCTGATGCCGCTCCACGACGCCATGTTCTGCGAGACCAACCCCGTGCCGGCCAAGTACGCGGTGTCGCTGCTGGGGCGCTGCCGGCCCGGCGTGCGCCTGCCGCTGGTGGAATTGGCGGAAGGCTCGAAGCGGAAGGTCGAGGCGGCGATGGCCGGGCTGGGGCTGATCTGACGGCCGGCCCGAGGATCGCGAGCATGCCTCCGCCCCAAATCGCCGCCCAGAACCGCAAGGCCCGCCACGAATTCACCGTGGTGGAGGTGATCGAGGCCGGCATCATGCTGGTCGGCACCGAGGTCAAGTCGTTGCGCGCCGGCAAGGCCACCATCACCGAGTCCTACGCCGGTCCCTCGGGGGATGAATTGTGGCTCTACAACGCCTACATCCCCGAATACCAGACCAAGATGCCGTTCCCCCACGAGACCCGCCGGCCGCGCAAGCTGTTGCTGCGCCGACGGCAACTGGCCAAGCTGATGGGCGCGGTGAACAAGGAAGGCATGACCCTGATTCCGCTCGACATCCATTTCAACGAGCGTGGAATCGCCAAGGTGAATCTGGGTCTCGCCAAGGGCAAGAAGCTGCACGACAAGCGCGAGGCCGAGAAGAAGCGCGATTGGAGCCGCGAAAAGGCGCGCCTCATGCGCGAGAAAGGCTGATATCCTCGGGTTTGGCAAGGGGTACGCCCATGGCCGGTGGTGAGAAGGTCCCTCCGTTCGGCGAAGGCCGCGGCCGCCTGCCGCCGGGCCAGCGTGCGGTGGATTCCTTTCCCGTCCTCGATCTCGGCACGCGGCCGGACGTCCCCGTGGCGGAATGGCGCCTGTCGGTCGGCGGCGCGGTCGAGGCGCCGCTCATCTGGGATTGGGCGGCGTTTCTGGCCCAGCCGCAGGTGGACATCGTCTCCGACATCCATAGCGTGACTACCTGGTCGCGCTACGATAATCGCTGGACGGGCGTATCCGCGCGCCATCTGCTGGCGCTGGTGCGCCCGGCCGCCGAGGCCCGCGTCGTCCTGTTCAAGAGCTGGGACGGCTACACCACCAACGTCCCCCTCGACCGCTTCGCCGACGACGACGTGCTGCTCGCCCATTCCTGGCAGGGCCGGCCGCTCACCCGCGAGCACGGCGGGCCGGTGCGGGTGGTGATCCCCAAGCTCTATTTCTGGAAAAGCGCCAAATGGGTGCGCGCCGTGACGTTCCTCGACCACGACGTTCCCGGCTATTGGGAAAGCCGCGGCTACCACAACGAGGGCGATCCGTGGACGGAGGAACGGTACGGGTGACCGGGGTTGTCGGCGGTTCTCATTATACATTTTTTCGCTGTCATCCCGAGCGCGGCCGAGGGATCTTTCAGGCGCTGTCGCGTGAAGGGTCCCTCCACTCGCTCACGCTCGGTCGGGAAGACTCCATGAGCCAGCGCGCATAATGAGGACCGCTGGCGAGGCCTGCCGCCACGGCATTTCCCCCTGGCATCCCGCCGCTCTGCTCGCCACCTGGTTCGGCAGCGGCCGGCTGCCCCGCGCACCGGGGACCTGGGGCTCGGCGGCGGCCCTGCCGTTCGCCTGGGCGCTGGCGACGGCGGGCGGGTCCCGGGCGGTGGGCTGGGCGGCTCTGGCGGCGTTCGCGGTGGGGTGGTGGGCGTCGGCGGTCTATGTGCGCCGCACCGGGGCGGACGATCCCGGCGAGATCGTCATCGACGAGGTGGCCGGCCAATGGCTGACCCTGGCCCTGGCGCCGCCCGATCCCCTGGCCTATGGGGTGGGCTTCGCCCTGTTCCGCCTGTTCGACATCTGGAAACCCTGGCCGGTTCGCTGGGCCGACCGCCACCTGGCCGGCGGATTGGGGGTGATGGCCGACGACATCCTGGCCGGCCTTTACGGCGCCGCTCTGATGGCGGCCTTCGTCCACTGGAGGTGAGAGGATGCCGCCCGAAGACCCGATTCGTTCGGCCGCCGACGTGCTGGACGCCTGCGCGAAGGCCGGGCTTCGCATCGCCACCGCCGAATCCTGCACCGGCGGGATGGTGGCGGCGGCGCTGACCGCCGTCCCGGGATCGTCGGCGGTGGTGGAGCGTGGCTTCGTCACCTATTCCAACCAGGCCAAAACCGAGATGCTGGGCGTTCCCGCCGCCCTGATCGCCGCCTTCGGGGCCGTCAGCGAACAGGTCGCCCGCGCCATGGCCGAAGGCGCCCTGGCGCATTCGCCGGCCGATCTGGCGGTGGCCATCACCGGCATCGCCGGTCCCGGCGGCGGCACCGCCGATAAGCCGGTGGGACTGGTTCATTTCGCCTGCGCCCGGCGCGGCGAGGGGGTGGCGGCTGCCCGCGAGGTGTTTCCCGGCGACCGCGACGCGGTCAGGCAGGCGGCGGCGCGGAAGGCGTTGGAGATGCTGCTGGCCCAAGCGCGGCGGCAACCGCCGCGGCCCTGAGGATCGCCAGCGGCAGGGTGGGGGCTTCGGCCTCGACGTGCTGGCCGGACCGCGTCAGCGCCGCGTAGGGGAAGACGCCGCTCGCGCCGTAGCCCACGTGCAGATGCCAGCCCGGCAGGGCGCTGGCCACCAGCGCCCGGCATTTGTCCGGCGATGCGGTGTAGTCCCCGGGAGGCAGGGCGAAGGCTTGCGCGATCCCGGCGTCGATCCCGGCATCCGCCCCGGTGGCGCCGGCCAGCCGGCCGCGCAATTCCCGCCAATCCGCCATGACCGTTCCGCTTCCCCTTTTTCGTTGGCGCGCGGCTTCCCATCTTGAGCGAAGGGATGGGGTCCAGCCTCCAATGATACCAGAGGGCGGAGCCATGACGGACGATATTTCCGCCCGCCGCAGCTGCGGCGAATTTTCCACCCGCCGGACCGGCGGCGAGCTTCTCGCCGACGCGCTGCTGGCCCAGGGCGCCCGCCGGGTCGCCTGCGTGCCGGGGGAAAGTTTCCTGGCCTTCCTCGACGCCGCCTGGGAGCGCCGCGACCGGCTGGAGATCGTCACCTGCCGCCACGAGGGCGGCGCCGCCTACATGGCCGAGGCCATGGGCAAGCTGACCGGCCAGCCGGGAATCGCCTTCGTCACCCGCGGCCCCGGCGCCTGCAACGCCGCGATCGGGGTCCATACGGCGTTCCAGGATTCGACGCCCATGCTGCTGCTGGTCGGCGGCGTGGACCGCGCCAGCCGGAACCGCGAGGCGTTCCAGGAGGTGGATTTCGCCGCCCTGTTCGCGCCGCTGGCGAAACGGGTGGAATCGGTGGAGAGCGCTGCCCTGATCCCCGAGGCGGTGGCCCGTGCCTGGGCCGTCGCTCTGGGCGGACGGCCCGGACCGGTGGTGCTGGTCTTCCCCGAGGACGTGCTCGACGAACGGGCCGCCGTTCCCGATGTCGGCCCCCTTTCTTCCGCCTGCCTCCATCCCGGCGAGGCGGACATGGCGCGCATGGCCGAAGTGCTGTCCCGCGCCGAGCGGCCGCTGGCCATCGTCGGCGGCGGCGGCTGGACCGCGGAGGCGGCCGCCCTGTTCACCACCTTCGCGCTCGCCTGGGATGTGCCGGTCGCCGCCGCCTTCCGCTGCCAGGACATCGTCGACAACCAGGCCCCGGTCTATGCGGGCGAGCTGGGATTCTCGATGGCGCCCGGCCTGGGGGAGCGTCTGCGCAAGGCCGACGTGCTGCTGGTGGCCGGCGCGCGGCTGTCGGAGCCCGACACCCAGGGCTGGAGCCTGGTCGCCGCGCCCGAGCCGGTCCAGCGGGTCATCCACGTCTTTCCCCAGCCCGATGAATTGGGCAGGGTGGTGCGCCCCGCCCTTGGCATCGCCGCCGCCATGCCCGCCTTCGCCCGCGCCGCGGCCGCCATCGCCCCGCCGGAGGGCGGCCGGGTGCGCTGGCGCGACTGGACGCGCGAGGCGCGGGCGGATTACGAGGCCAATCTGGTGCCCGGTCCCTGTCCGGGTCCGCTCGACATGGGCGCCGTGATGCGGTGGCTGGACGAGCGCCTGCCGCCCGACGCCATCGTCTGCCTGGGGGCCGGCAATTATACCGGCTGGCCCCAGCGCTTCCGCCGCTATCGCCGCTTCCGCAGCCAGTTGGGACCGGCCAACGGGTCCATGGGCTACGGCCTGCCGGCCGCCCTGGCCGCCAAGCTGATCCACCCCGAGCGGGTGGCGGTGGCCTTCGCGGGGGACGGCTGCTTCCTTATGACCGCTCAGGAACTGGCCACCGCCCGCCGCCACAATCTGGCGCCCATCGTCGTCGTTGTGGACAACGGCCTTTACGGGACCATCCGCATGCATCAGGAACGGGATTATCCCGGCCGCTTCCCGGCCACCGACCTCGTCAACCCCGACTTCGCCGCCCTGGCCCGAAGCTACGGCTTCGCCGCCGAGACCGTCGTCCGCACCGAGGATTTCCCCCCGGCCTTCGAACGTGCGCTCGCCGCCCGCACCCTGACGCTTCTCCACCTCGTGCTCGACCCCGACGCCATCACCACCCGCACCACCCTGTCCGCCATCCGCGCCCACGCCCTGGACCGGCGCGGGGGAGCGGCGTGAGATGTGCCGTCCCGAGCGCGGCCGGGGGTCCGTTCACGCAGTGTCGGAATGACGGAAGGAATCCTGCCAGGAGGATAGGAATGAATACCGACACGCTGCTCGCCCGCCTCGGCGTCGATCTTACCCGTTTTAGTGGTTCAGACCCTGTGCGCTCGCCGTGCGACGGCGGCGTCCTGGCCGCCATCGACCGGGCCGGCGCGGCGGATGCCGACAGGGCGGTCGAGCGGGCGCATTCGGCGTTCCGGCAATGGCGCACGGTGCCGGCGCCCCGGCGCGGCGAACTGGTCCGCCTGCTGGGTGGGGAGTTGCGCGCCGCCAAGGAGGACCTGGCCCGGCTGGTGACGCTGGAATCCGGCAAGATCCTGGCCGAGGCGCGGGGCGAAGTGCAGGAGATGATCGACGTCTGCGATTTTGCCGTCGGCCTGTCGCGCCAGCTTTACGGGCTGACCATCGCTTCGGAACGGCCGCGCCACCGGATGATGGAGACCTGGCATCCCTTGGGCGTGGTCGGCGTGGTCACCGCCTTCAACTTCCCCGTGGCGGTGTGGGCCTGGAACGCCGCCCTGGCCTTGGTGTGCGGCGACGCGGTGGTGTGGAAGCCCTCGGAGAAGACGCCGCTGTCGGCCCTGGCGGTGGAGTCCCTGCTGGGTCGGGCGGCGGCCCGTTTCGGCGGCATCCCTGAGGGCCTGGCGGCGGTGGTCGCGGGCGGGCGGGACTGCGCCCTGGCCCTGGCCGAGAACCCGCTTGTGCCGCTGCTGTCGGCCACCGGCTCGACCGCCATGGGCAAGGCCCTGGCGCCGCGGGTGGCCGCGCGCCTGGGGCGCAGCTTGCTTGAGCTTGGCGGCAACAACGCCGCAATCGTCGCGCCGTCGGCCGATTTGGATCTGGCCGTCCGCGCCATCGTGTTCGCCGCGGTCGGTACCGCCGGCCAGCGCTGCACGTCGCTGCGCCGCCTGATCGTGCAGCGCCGCATCAAGGCGCAGGTGCTGGACCGCCTTCGCGCCGCCTATGCCTCGTTGCGCGTTGGCGATCCTCTCGAACCCGCCACCCTGGTCGGCCCCCTGGTGGACGAGGCGGCCGCACGGCGCATGGCCGACGCCCTGGCGCGGGCCGAGGCCGAGGGCGCAATCCGCTTCGGCGGGGAGCGGATCGCGGTGGGGAACTGGGCCGACGCGATCTACGTCCGCCCGGCCCTGGTGGACATGCCGGGCCAGACCGCCATCGTCGGCGAGGAGACGTTCGCACCCATTCTCTACGTGCTGGCCTACGACGACATCGACGAGGCCATCGCGCTCAACAACGGGGTGCCGCAGGGGCTGGCCTCGTCCATTTTCACCACCGACCTGCGCGAGGCCGAGCTGTTCCTGGCGGCCGAAGGGTCGGATTGCGGCATCGCCAACGTCAACATCGGCCCCTCGGGCGCCGAGATCGGGGGGGCGTTCGGCGGCGAGAAGGAATCCGGCGGCGGTCGCGAAGCCGGATCCGATGTGTGGAAAACGTATATGCGCCGGGTGACCAACACCATCAATCGGGGTAATGACCTACCCCTGGCCCAAAACATTGTCTTCATCACCTAATGACTAAAATCCCATACCTCAGTCTAGATTGCCGGCCTTTTGTGCTGCGCCCAAAGTACGAGATCGGAGGAGCACGCATGAACGCCAGTCCGCTGCAGCCGCCACCCGGGAAAGTCGAAACCCTCCGTTTCGCGCCAAACCAATGCGTTTTCCGTCAGGGGGAGCGTGGCAACTGCGCCTACCTCGTGCATACCGGGCGCATCCTCATCCGCCAGAACGTCGATGGGCATCTCCTGCAAGTCGAGGAAATAGGTCCTGGACAGCTTTTCGGGGAGATGTCGCTGCTGGGGGCGGAGCGGCGGACGTCCACGGCCGTCGCCGCCGAGGATTGCATCGTTTCGCGCATTCCGACGCCGACGTTCCACCGCACTCTCGACGACGCCGACCGCTTCGTCCGCGCGTTCGTCACCATGGTGATGAACAACATCCGCGAATCGCACCGGTATTTCCTGCGCCGGCCCCGCTCGCTGCGGGACCACTTGCTCCAGATGAAGACGTTTTCGGAAAACATCCGCCGTTTTTCCGCCGTGCTCGACGACGCCGCCCTGGCCAGGGAGATGACGGGGACGCTGGGCCGTCTGGACGCCGCGCTGGCGGAGCTGGGCACGCTGGTGGCGCGGTGTCCGGACAAGCGCCACGACATCGTCCTTCATCCGGACGAATTGCGGGGCATCGGCCTTGACAAGGTGGTGGGGACGGAGTCCCGCCGCCGGGTCCTGTGGTACCGCCAGGACGAGGACGCCCCCCTCGATTGACCGCCCTTACTTCACCGGATCGGGGGTGACCTCCTCCCGCCGGTAGCCGCCCGCGGCCGGCGTTTCGTCGGGCTCGGCCGGGGCTGGCGGCTCCACCTGTCCGGAGGCCGGCGGCGGCTGGACGGACTGGTCGGCCGCGGGTTGCGCCGCCGGGGCGTTGTCGCGGTTCTCGTAGCTCTTGACGCCGTGGGCGACGAGATCGGGGATGCCGCACGCCGAAAGCGCCAGCGGCAGGGCGAACAGGACGAGGCGGAAGTGGCGCATGGGACCCTATCCGGATGGGACTGCCGGACGCTACACCCCCGCGCCGCAAGCGTTCAAGCCCTTAGGCGGACGCCCCAGGGCTCCGAACTCAGGTTTCGAATTGGTCAATGTCATCGACCACCCCCCCTGTCATCCCGAGCTGGACGGCGAGGGATCTTTCCGTGCCGGGCGCCGCCAGGCGCGTGTGGCTGCGCGTTGGGCCTTCTCCGGCAATCTCTTTCGGGTTATTCTGAACGCATAATCCCTGGAGGGAGAGGGGACGATGGCGGGGCGGCCGCGGGCAAGCGTGCTCTTCCGGCATGCGGGTCTGGTGATGCTGACGGCCATGGTGGCCGGATGCGCGGGATATAGCAGCCAGACGGCCGAGACCGTGAGCGCGGCCAAGGCCGGCGATCTGAGCGAGGCGCTGGCGCTGCACGAGAAGCAGAACGCCTCCGCCGACAAGGACCTCCTCTACTATCTCGAAAAAGGCGAATTGCTGCGCCTTCAGGGCAATTACCAGGCCAGCCGCAAGTCCTGGCTCATGGCCGACAACAGGATTCAAGCCTGGGAGGACGACGTCCGGACCGATCCGTCCAAGGTTCTGGGCGATATCGGGTCGTATCTGGTGAACGACACCACCCGGCGCTATGACGGTCGCGACTACGAGAAGGTCTTCCTCAACGTCCAGATCGCGCTCGACCACTTGGCGCTCGGGGATTGGAACGACGCCCGCACGGAAATCACCAAGATGCACGAGCGCGAGGCCGTCATCGCCGATTACCGCTCGAAGGAGATCGACGCGGCGATGGACGAGGCCCGCGCCAAGGGCCTCAGGACGACATCCTACAAGGACCTCAGCGGCTATCCGGTCGAGACGCTCGACGATCCCGCCGTGCGGTCCCTGACCAATTCCTACGAATCGGCCTTCGGCAATTATCTCGCCGGGTTCGTGTACGAAGCCCTCGACGAGCCGTCGCTGGCGGCGCCGGGCTACCGCAAGGCGGCGGAAATGCGCCCCAACGTGCCGTTGGTGGACGACGGGCTGAAAGGGCTGGATTCGCGCCTGTCCGCGCCGAAAACCCGCGACGATGTCGATACCCTGCTGGTCATCGAAACCGGGCAGGCGCCGGCGATCCACTCCCAGACCCTGCCGATCATGCTGCCCATTCCCGGCCGGTACGGGATGAGCCTGGTGGCCACCCCTGTTTCCTGGCCGGTCATTTGGCCCGATCCAACCAACGGCGTCCCAAGCTCCGTGACGGTCGACGGCACCGCTCTGCCGGTGGTCATGCTGACCGACGTCAACGCCATGGCGCGGCGCGCCCTCAGGGATGAGATGCCGGGTATCATCGTCCGCTCGTCGATCCGCGCGATCACGCGCGGCGCCGTGCAGGCCGGCTTCGAACAAGGCACGCAGAACGGCAACGGCGAAGCCGCGGCCATCGGCGAATTGATCGGCCTCATCACCGCGGTGGCGTCCGTCGCCACCGAGGTCGCGGACGAGCGCATCTGGCGGTTGCTCCCCGGCTATTATTCGATCGCGCGGACGACGCTGCCCGCCGGCACGCACAGGATCACGCTGACCACGCAGTACGGCGTGGAAAGCGCCGACGTTCCGGTCTCCGGGCCCTACGCGGTCGTGGCCTTGCGCCTGTTCGGTCCCAATCTCTACGCGGCTTCGTCGGCCGCGAATTCGAATGCTTCGGCCGTCGCTGCGGCCGGCCAAAGGGCGGCCACGGCCTCCGCCGGGGCCGGGGCGGCGGCGAAATAGGCTTGGGGCGCCGTCGGAGGACGGTGCCGTCTCGACGCGGGGAAACGTCATGATCAGACGCGTGCTTCTTGTGTTGGCGCTGCTCGCCGCGACCCTGTCGCAGCCGGCCTTCGCCCAGACCATCGCTTCCAAAGTCGATTACGTCGGAACCGTCCGCTTTCTCAGCGTCACCGGCTTGAAGGCGAAGGACGTGAACGGCCTGCTCAACCTTTACATCGAGATCACGAACAGCGACTGGGACGACCAGGAGGGGTATTACCGCATCGCCTGGCTCGACGAGTCCGGCTTCCCCGTGTGGCGGGACGAGGCCTGGAAGCCGATCCTGGTCCACGGCGGGCAGATCGCGAAAGTCCTGGTGAATGCGCCGACGCCCAAGGCGCGCGACTTCAAGATCGAGGTCAGCGCCGATGCCAATTGGTTCGGATCGACCGGCCCGGCGTCCGAATGATCCGCCTTCCGGTGTCACAAGGGGAAAGGTTATGACGATGTCGTTTTACAAGGTTGCCGCGGCCGTGTGCATTTCGGCGGCGCTGGGGGCCTGCGCGAACAGCACGCCCACGGTCAACGGCGACGTCCGGTACGGCGACGCCCAGGCGGTCGAGACGGTCACCAACCAATTCGGATCGACCGATTTGCAGACGATCGCCGAGGCTATGGCCCGGTCGCTGGCCCAGACGGCCGCCGGGTTCAAGACCCGGCCGCTGGTGACCATCGCGGACGTCAAGAACAAGACGGACGAATACATCGACACGCGGTCCATCACCGACAGCATCCGCACCCAGTTGCTGAAAAGCGGAACCATGCGGTTCGCCACCGACATCGCCGGCATGCGGGAACAGACCGACGAACTGGCGCGGCAGAACACGTCCGGGCTGTACAAGCAAAGCTCGGTGGCCAGGACGGGCCAGATGGAGGCCGCCAAATACCGGATCGAGGGCAGCATCACGTCCATCGTCAAGCGGAACGAAGACGTCAAGGACGTCTATTACAAGTTCAGCCTGATCATGACCAACATCCAGGAAGGCACCATCGAGTGGGCGGACGAGAAGGAAATCCGGAAGACGTCGCCACGGTGAGGAGGGACGAATGACCTTGGGCTTGCCGAAACGATGGGCGCTGCTGGCGGCCTGCGTCCTCCTGGCCAACCTCGCGGCGTGCGCGGAGGACCCTCCGCCGGCCGGACCGGCCGCAACCGGTCCGGCCGCGGCCGGTCCGGCCAAGGCGGTCGGTCAACCGGCACCGGCCGCCGCCGCCGACCCCGCTTCCGCCCGGGCGAAGCCGGCCATGCCGGTCATCGCCGTCACCGACTTGACCTACGAGGACCGGGTCAGCAGCTATTTCACCTACGGGCAAACCCAGAACACCGTCTCGTCCCAGTCGGGAATGGGAGGCGGGACCTTCGACAGCCAGAATTCGACGGTGTCCGCCTCGGGGGAGATCACCACCATCGAACGGGGCGAACTGCACAAGTTCACCGCCGACATCAAGGGCGCGCTCATCAAATCGGGCATGTTCCGGGTCGTGCAGGGGCGTCCCTGGACCAGCGTGGACACCACCGTGTCCACCGCCACCTGTCTGCCGCCCAATTGCGACGGCAGCCCCAAGACCTACAGCGAGACGGTGACCATCTACGACATCATCGACCGCATCAAGAAGGGCTTCTACGACGGCGCCGACTACGTGCTGTTCGGCACCATCAGCAGCATCGACAGCCGCAACGACGCCGTCCCCATCCAGGCCACCAACGCCGTCAACCATACCCTGTCCATGGAACTGCTGGTGGATTTCTCCCTGATCGACACCAGGACCTATCAGGTGACCGCCGGCTTCTCGGCCATGGGCGAGGGCAGCGATTCCCGCCTGACCAACATGCCGGGCACGGTGGTCACGCTCAGCCCCGCGCGGGTGATGCAGGACGTCTCGCGCTCGCTGAGCGACGCGGTGCTGACGGAAATCCAGAACCAGTTCCCGCAAGGGCAGAACGCCGCGCCGCCTGGCGGCGCGGCGAGCGACGCCGACACCGGGAAGGTGACCACCTACCGGTGATCCGCGGCCGCCAGCCGTTCCCGTCATACGTTTTTTCGTTGTTGTTCCGAACGTGGCGCCAGGGGTCTTGGCGGCACTTTCGCGTGAAAGATCCCGCCGCCGGCTCGGAGTGACAAGGGCTTCCGCGCACGACGCGCGGGTCCGCGATATCTCCTCTTGGCTGGCCGTCGTGCCGTTTCGTTGGGCCACCACTCCTTTTTCGCTGCCTTTTCCCGGCCGAGCGGCTTGCGTGGCCTTTCGACGGTTCCCTACAATGCGGCCGTCCGCCATTGGGCGGGCGCCTAGATCGTTGTCGTGTCCGAGGGCCCCCGTGAAGGTATCTCCCGCCGTCGTTCTGATCGTGGCCGGCCTTGCCGCCGCCCTTCCGTCCGTCGCCGCGGCCGAGAGGGGGGGCAAGGGCGCCGACCGGCCCTACCAGCAGGTCTTCGCCGCCGCCCGCCGCGACCATTTCGACGAGGCCGAGCGGCTGGCGCGCGGAAAGCCCGCGCTGCTGGCGAAGATCGTGCGCTGGATGGATTACACGTCGGCCCGGCCCACCGGCAGCTTCGCCGAGATCGCCGCCTTCATCGACGCCAACCCCGACTGGCCGCTCCTGTCGGTGATGCAGCGCCGCGCCGAGGAGGCCATCGCCGCCGCCACCCCCGGCGGCGAGGTGCTGGCCTGGTTCCAGCGCCACGAGCCGGCCACCGTGGACGGGGGGATGGCCTATGCCCGCGCCCTGTTCGCGGCCGGCCAGGACGCGAAGGGCGTCGAGGTGGTGCGCCGCACCTGGGTCGAGGGCGGCTTCGGGGCGTTGCAGGAACACCAGTTCCTGACCCGCTTCGGCGACCGTCTGCTGCCCGAGGACCATTGGCGCCGGCTCGACCGCCTGCTGTGGGACAGACAGGACGGGCCGGCCCAGCGCATGCTGCTGCGGGTGGGGGCGGGCCAGCGCCGGCTGGCCCAGGCGCGGCTCGCGCTCCAGGAGGACAAGGCCAATCCGGAACCCGCGCTGGCCGCCGTTCCCGCCGAGCTGCGCGACGATCCCGGCCTGATCTACGACCGGGTGCGCTGGTTGCGGCACAGGGACAGGGACGAGGCGGCCATCGAGCTGTTGTCCCATCCCTCGCGCAACCAGGTCAGGCCCGAGCTGTGGTGGCAGGAGCGCAGCATCCTGGCACGGCGCGCGCTGCAAAAGGGGCTGGTCTCCCACGCCTATCAGGTGGCGGCCGACAACGGGCTGCGGTCGGGAACCCCCCAGCGGGCCGAGGCGGATTTCCTGGCCGGCTGGATCGCCTTGCGTTTCCTCGACGACCGTGACACCGCCGCCCAGCATTTCCGGCAATTGTGGCAGGGCGCCACCACGCCGCTGTGGCGTTCGCGCGCCGCCTATTGGGCGGGCCGCGCCGCCGAGGCCGAGGGCGACGGCAAGGCCGCCCGCGAGTGGTACACCAGCGGCGCCCGCTACGTGACCGCCTATTACGGCCAGCTCGCCGCCTCGCGGCTCGACGGTCACCATTGGCCCATGCCGGCCGAGCCCAAGCCCGCGGCCGAGGACATCAAGCGGTTCGACGGGCGCGAGCTGACCAGGGCGGTGCGGCTGCTGATGGCGGCCGGCGAGACCGATCTGCTGCGGCCGTTCTTCATCCGCCTCGACGACACCGCCCAGAGCGCGGGCGAACGGGCGCTGGTGGCCCGGCTGGCGGAGCAGGGGGGGCGCAACGATTTGGGGGTGGTGGTGGCCCGGCGCGCCGACCGCGACGGCGTCTTCCTGGTCAAGGCCGGCTGGCCGACCCCGCCGATCGCCGCCGACGGCGGGCCGGAAAAGGCCCTGGTGCTGGCCTTGATCCGCCAGGAGAGCGGCTTCCATCCCAGCGCGGTGTCGCCGGCCGGGGCGCGCGGCCTGATGCAGCTTCTGCCCGCCACCGCCCAGCGCGTGGCCAGGGCCATCCGCGTGGCCTTCACCCCCCACAAGCTGGACGATCCCAACTACAACGTCCGCATCGGCTCGGCCTATCTCGACGGGCTGGTGTCGGACTTCCAGGGCTCGTACATCCTGGCGCTGGCGGCCTACAATGCCGGCCCGTCCCGCGCCCGCCGCTGGATACACGATCTGGGCGACCCCCGCGATCCCCAAGTGGACGTGGTGGACTGGATCGAGTCCATACCCTTCACCGAAACCCGCAACTATGTGCAGCGGGTGATGGAAAGCGTCGAAATCTATCGCCGCCGCCTGGGCGTGCCGGGCGGCGCCGGGCTGGAGGCCGACCTCAAACGGTGGGCGCGGCGCAATCCCGGCTGAACGGAGGGGACATGGCACAATCGCCTTATCCGCCGGTCTCTTTCGCTGTCATCCCGAGCCGAAGGCGAGGGATCCTTCGGGCACCTTCGGATGAAAAATCCCTCCGCGCGCTGCGCTTGGTCGGGATGACATCCCCGGGGTGGATCGCCGATGACGCGGCCGCGTGACGCCACCTATACCACCGGCGACGGGCTGCGCCTGTTCTACCGCGACTGGGGCGATCCCCTGTCGCCCCGCACGCCGCTGCTGTGCCTGCCGGGGCTGACCCGCAATTCTGCCGATTTCGAGGATCTGGCCGCCCGCCATGCCGGCGCGCGGCGGGTGATCTGCCCCGATTACCGGGGGCGCGGACGCTCGGACTACGATCCCGACTGGCGGCGTTACCATCCCCGCGTCTACCTCGAAGACCTGCGCCATCTGCTGGCGGCCGAGGGCGTCGGCCGGGCGGTGGTGGTGGGCACCTCCATGGGCGGCCTGCTGGCCCTGGGGCTGCGGGCGGCGGCGCCGTCCTCGGTGGCCGGGGTGGTGCTCAACGACATCGGGCCCGACCTGTCTCCGGGCGGGCTGGGGCGGATCGCCGGCTATATCGGCCGCGACCGGCCGCAGCCGGATTGGGATTCCGCCGTGGCCGAGCTGAAGCGGCTGATGCCCAGGCTGTCGCTGGATACCGAGGAGACATGGCAGCGCTTCGCGCGGGCCACCTACCGCGAAGGCGCGGACGGGCGGCTTCATTTCGATTGGGACGTCCGCCTGGCCAAGGCGCTTGGGCGCGTGACCGGCGCGATGCCGGATCTGTGGGCCCTGTTCCGGGGATTGCGGGACGTCCCGGTGATGGCGGTGCGGGGCGGGGTGTCGGACCTGCTCAGCCCCGAAACCTTCGACCGCATGGCCGGCGAACTCCCCCATCTCGTGCGCGCCACCGTCCCCGGTTGCGGCCATTGCCCCACCCTGGGCGAGCCCGCGGTTGCTCTGAGACTGGATGAGTTTTTGGACGCAATTTATTGAGAAACATTAATTGTGCCAAATCGGCCTGGGGCCGGCGTTCATTGCTCCGTCCCGAACCGCGGGCGAACAACCGCACTGTCGCCCCGAGCGCAGCCGAGGGGCCTTTCGGGCAGAGTGCGCGAAAGGTTCCTCGTCGCCGGCGCTCGCTCGGAACGGCATTGGCTTTCGAACACCGCCGCAGGAAGAATTCCCGGCAGTTATGTTTTTCGGGATGTGTCGCCGACGAATGTGACAGAAAATACCATGCTACGGAAACCACGTGCCAGGACGCGCCATGTCATCCGAAACCTACGATCCCGCCACGGCTCCAAATCCATCCAAATGGTCTGCTCTCGGCGAAGAGGAGCGCCTGCAACTGGTATTGCGGTATCATCGGCGTGCCGGTATTGCCTTGCCAAACGAAAAGTTGCATGCCGCCATTCACGTGACCATCGAGAATCAGATCGTGTTGGGCGACGAATTGGCGGTGCGCCGCGCGGTGGAACGCCTGATGACCGAGGGCTTGGATCGACACGAAGCCCTTCACGCGGTCGGTTTGGTGCTTTCCGAGCACCTTGCCGGAATCGCGCGAGGCGGAGCGGACACGTTCCCGGTCCAGGCTTACAATGCCGAGGTTGAGCAGGTTACGGCGGAAGGCTGGCGACGCCTTTGGGAAGGACAGGACGATCCACAATGAAGGGACGTCCATGCGCGCCCCGGGGCCGTCCACACATGACAACGAAAAATTCATGATGGGAACCGCCGTTCCCGCGGCGGTGCATCCCCTTCGACGACGGAAAGGGGGCGTCAAATCGCTTGGCCGCTGGCGCGCATCGGCCCGCCCCGCACTCCGATCCGTCTCCGTCGAATCGGCGCCCATGTGAGAAATCCAGGCTAGGCAAGGGCAGGGGCCGGCCGCTATCTTCTGTGGCTCCGAATTCTTGAGCACAGGGCACCGCCATGCCGGACTATCGTTCCCGTACTTCCACCCATGGGCGCAACATGGCCGGCGCGCGCGGCCTGTGGCGCGCGACGGGGATGACGGACGCGGATTTCGGCAAGCCCATCATCGCCATCGCCAATTCCTTCACCCAATTCGTGCCCGGCCACGTCCACCTCAAGGATCTGGGCCAGATGGTGGCCCGCGAGATCGAGAAGGCGGGCGGCGTCGCCAAGGAATTCAACACCATCGCCATCGACGACGGAATCGCCATGGGCCACGGCGGCATGCTGTACTCGCTCCCGTCGCGCGATTTGATCGCCGATTCGGTGGAATACATGGTCAACGCCCATTGCGCCGACGCCCTGGTGTGCATCTCCAATTGCGACAAGATCACGCCCGGTATGCTGATGGCCAGCCTGCGGCTCGACATCCCCACCGTCTTCGTCTCCGGCGGGCCGATGGAGGCCGGCAAGGTGACGGTGAAGGGCGAGACCCATGCCGTCGATCTGATCGACGCCATGATCAAGGGCGCCGACAAGACCGTGTCGGACGAGGAGGCGCTGGAATACGAGCGGTCGTCCTGCCCCACCTGCGGCTCGTGCTCGGGGATGTTCACCGCCAATTCGATGAACTGCCTGGTCGAGGCGCTGGGTCTCGGCCTGCCCGGCAACGGCACGGTGGTGGCCACCCATGCCGACCGCAAGGAATTGTTCCTTCAGGCCGGCCGGCGCATCGTCGAGCTGTGCCGGCGCTGGTACGAAAAGGACGATTCCAGCGTGCTGCCGCGCTCGATCGCCAGCTTCCAGGCGTTCGAGAACGCCATGGTGGTGGACATCGCCATGGGCGGCTCGACCAACACCGTGCTGCACCTGCTGGCGGCGGCCAACGAGGCCGGGGTGGCTTTCACCATGGCCGACATCGACCGGCTGTCGCGCAAGGTGCCCTGCCTGTGCAAGGTGGCGCCCAGCCTGCCCGAGGTGCATCTGGAGGACGTCCACCGGGCCGGCGGCATCATGGCCATCCTGGGCGAGCTGGACCGCGCCGGCCTCATCAACCGCGCCTGTCCGACCGTGCATGCGGCGACCATGGCCGAGGCGCTGGAGCGCTGGGACATCAAGCGCGCCGGCGATGCCAAGGTCGCCGAGTTCTTCCGCGCCGCTCCCGGCGGCGTGCGCACCACCGAGGCGTTCAGCCAGTCCAAGCGCTGGGACAGCCTGGACGCCGACAGGACTCGGGGCGTCATCCGCGATGCCGGGCACGCCTTCTCCAAGGACGGCGGGCTCGCGGTGCTGTTCGGCAACATCGCCCTGGACGGCTGCATCGTCAAGACGGCGGGCGTGGACGACAAGAACCTGACCTTCTCGGGCCCGGCGGTGATCTGCGAGAGCCAGGACGAGGCGGTGGCCAAGATCCTGGGCGGCGGGATCAAAGCCGGCGACGTGGTGATCGTCCGCTACGAAGGCCCCAAGGGCGGCCCCGGCATGCAGGAGATGCTGTACCCCACCAGCTATTTGAAGAGCATGGGGTTGGGCAAGGCCTGCGCGCTGATTACCGACGGGCGCTTTTCGGGCGGCACCTCGGGGCTGTCCATCGGCCATGTCTCGCCCGAGGCGGCCGAAGGCGGGGCGATCGGGCTGGTGGAGTCAGGTGACGTCATCGACATCGACATTCCCAGCCGCACCATCAACGTCCGCCTCACCGAGGCGGAGCTGGCGGCGCGGCGCCAGGCAATGGAGGCCGGGGGCGCGCAAGCCTGGACGCCGGCCGACCGCCAGCGCCCGGTCAGCCCGGCGCTCAGGGCCTACGCCGCCATGACCACCAGCGCTGCGCGGGGCGCGGTGCGGGACGTCGGTCAACTGGAGCGCCGCTGACGCGGCGGAGGGAGGGAGCGCCGGCCATGGCGACCATCAGCTGGAGCGCGTTGATGAGCGCCGGCATCCCCGAGATCGATGCCGACCACAAGACGCTGATCGGGCTGGTCAACGCCCTCCACCGTTCCATCGGCGACGAAGAGGAATACGCCACCCTGGGGTCGGTGCTGAAGGCGCTCCAGGAATACACCGAGTATCATTTCGCCCGCGAGGAGCGGGTGATGGGGGCGGCGCGCTACCCTTCGCTGATCGCGCACAGCCTTGCGCATCGCCGCCACGAACAGCAGGTGCGCGACCTGCGGCAGCGCTACGAGGACGACCGGCAGGCGGTGCGGGCCAAGGAATGCCTGGACTTCCTGCACAAATGGCTGATCGAGCACATCTGTTCGACCGACATGGATTACCGCCCTTGGGTGATCGGCCATGCCGGGGCGGTTTCGGCCGCGGAGTCGATTTCCATCACCGGCCCCCGGCCGGTCGCCGCCACGCTGGACTGGCGGGCGCTGCGGCTGCTGGTGGTGGACGATAACCGCAACTTCAGCGAGGTCATGCGCACCATCCTTGAAGGCGTGGGCGTGCGGGACATCGCCGTCGCCCACGATCTGTCCACCGCCAAGCTGGCGGTCGAAGGCAAGGATTTCGACATAGTGATCATCGACTGGCATGTCGGGGCGGAAAGCGGCCTCGATCTGGTGGCATGGCTGCGGCGCCATCCGCTGCTCAAGGACCTGCCGATCCTGATGCTGTCCGGGCACGAGCGGATCGGCAGCCGGGAGATGGTCCTGGCCGCCGGGGCTGACGAATTCATGGAAAAACCCATTTCGGCGCGTGGGCTGCTGCTGTGCCTGGCACGGCTGCTCACCCGCAGGGAACAATCGCGATGACGGAACGCAAGGACGGACTGACGGTCGTCGGGGATGGCCGCACGATCGTGCCCGAGTGGGTGCATCCGTTGCCCGACTTGCTGGACCTGGACGCCGAGGGCGTGCTCGCCAGCTTCCGCCGCAGCCAGCAGGCTGATTTCTCGGCTGTGGTGGCCGAGGTGGAGGACCCGGCTTCGCCGCTGCACCGCCTGTTCGCATCCCTGCGCGACCGGGTGCCGGACGACAACCCGTTCCACCGTGTCGCGCTGTTCCGCAAGGGCGCGCTGGGGGAGATGTTCCTCGACCTCCACGACCATGTGATGAGCCATCCGGTCTGGCGCCATCCCTTCTTCGTGCGCGTGTTCGAGGGGCGCATCGACGCCCCCCAGGTCGTGGACTTCGCCACCCACTACTTCAATCAGATCAAAAACACCCGCCAATGCGTGGCCATGGCCATCGGCCGTTTCCACGGCTTGATGGAGCTGCCCTACGGCGAGCTCAACGAGCGGGTTTCGGAAATCACCCAGATTTCGCTGGCTCAGCTGGTGGCGGACGAATACGGCGTCGGCAGTCATACGCTCGACGACTACCCCGAACTCGGGCACCTGTTCCTGGCCAACACCCACATCGCCATGTATCGGCAATTGTTTGAAGGGCTGGGCGTCCCGGCGTCGCGCCAGGACGTGCCGATGCTGGCGGGCGTGGCCGACAACGTGCTGACCCAACGCCTGGTCGCCGGCCATCCCGCGTTCTCGCCGCTGGAGGCGCTGGCGTCCGTGGGGCTGGGGATGGAGTGGGGAGTGCCGGAATTCTTCAGCCTGCTGCTGGGCGGCCTGATCCGGTTCGCGCTGCGGGAAAAGATGCCGCTGACGCCCCGTCACCTGGAGGTGTTCATCGCCCACGTCCGCTACGACGTGCTCCACGCCGTGTCGGTGATGCTGGTGACGTCCATGCACATGCGCGGCGCCGACGACCTGGTGGCCGTCAAAGGTGCCTGCAACACCCTGATGGCCAGCCGTTTCGGCATGATGACCGACATGTACCGGCACGTCTTCGGCGAGGATTGCGCCCCGCTGGCCGAGATCGGGCTGGAGGGGCGCTACCGCCTGCGCGACCGCCGCATCGCGGCGGCGCTGGCCGAGGCCCGCAAGGGCGTGGCCCCCGAGCGGGTGGCGGTTGGAGCGGAATACGCGGGCCGGCGGGACGTGCCGTTCGTGTTCGGGTGAACAAGGACGGCTGCGTCCGTCCTCGTTCAGTCGAAGCGGATGCCCAGGCTTTGGGCATACGTCCGCAGCCGGTCCCAGTATGCGGCGACTCCTGGCGCGGCTTCGGCCAGGGTATTGTAAAAGTCGGCGAATTCCGCGTCGGTGGCGAAATAGACGTTCCCGACGTCGTTGCGCAGATCGCGCTGCATGTCCCAGTTCTCGATGGAGTCGATCAGCCCGCGCTTCTGAATAAGCGCCAGCAGGTCGATGAAGCGGGGTTGGGGGTCCGCTTCGAGCAGGGCCAATGCCTTGAAAGCGTTGCCGGCCGTTTGCCGGCAGCGGGCGAACCGCGCCGCCAGCGCATCCAGGCGTTCCCGCGCTTGCGGTGGGAGCGCTGTTACGGCATCCGGAGTCAGCGGCGGGAAAGACGCCACCCGGCCCAATGTGAAGGTGAGGTTGGCGGCGGCACGCTCCAGGGCGGCGGCGGAGTCGCGAAACGCGGAAAAATAGCGCGCATCGAACGTCATAGCGGCAGCCCCGTCTCCTTCGCGATGGCGTCGATGGCGGCGTGGGGTTCGCCTTCGGCGCACACGATCAGGTCCACCTTCCGATGCAGCGCGGTCTCCAGGCGGCGCCGTGCGGCGAGCCGCGTAGGCAGGCCCTTGGGCGTCGGGGTCTCGACGTAAAGATCGACATCGCCGCGGCAATCGCCGCGCGCCCGCGAGCCGAACAGCCACACCTTCAATTCGGGCCCGAACGCCTCGGCAAGAGCGAAGCGGACGATTTCGATCTCCCGCGGCGACAAGCCGGTCATCGGGCGTCCATCTTTTCCGAGAATGTGGTGGCGGCAGCGTATTCCGGTTCCGGCGCCGGGCGCAAGGACGGCACCGTCCCCATCCTCACTCGCAGCGGTGCACTTCGACCGTGACGTGGCTGAGTTCGTGCACGCCCGCCAGCAGCGCCCGGTAATGGTCGGGGGCGCGGGGGGTGTGGGTGACCAGGGAGACGATGGCCGCCCAGTGGCCGGGGCCGACCTGCCACAAATGGAGGTCGGAGACCCGGTTGTCGGCGTCGCCTTCGATGGCGTCGCGGACCTCGTGGGCGAGACCGCCGTCGTGGTTCATGTCGAGCAGCGCGCCGCCCGAGCGGCGCAGCAGCGTCCAAGCCCAATTGGCGATGACGCCGGCGCCGACGATGCCCATGGCCGGGTCGAGCCACCACCAGCCCATGTATTTCCCGCACAGCAGCGCGCCGATGGCCAGGAGCGAGGTGAATGCGTCGGCCAGGACGTGGGTGTAGGCGGCGCGCAGATTGTGATCGTGGTGGTGGTGCCCGTGCCCGTGCCCGTGCCCGTGCCCGTGGTGGTCATGGCCGTAGTGCCCATGCCCATGGTGGTCCTCGTGGTCCCCGGCCAGCAGCAGGGCACTCGCCACGTTGACGGCAAGGCCCAAAACGGCGACCAGCAGGGCGTCGTCGAAGGCGATGGTCTGGGTCGCCAGCAGGCGGTTGCCGGATTCCCATACCATCAGCAGCGCCACCATGCCGAGGATCACGGCGCTGGTGAAGGCGGCCAGGACACCGACCTTACCGGGGCCGAAGGTGAAACGGGGGTCGTCGGCGTGGCGGCGGGCGAAGGAATAGGCGAAGGCGGCGATGCCCAGCGCCAGGGCATGGGTGGACATATGCCAGCCGTCGGCCAGAAGAGCCATGGAATTGGTGAGGGTGCCCGCCGTAATCTCGGCCACCATCATTGCCACGGTGAGGGCGACGACCGCTTTGGTGCGGCGTTCGGCCCGCTCCTCGCTGCCGGCGACGTAGCGGTGCGGATGGGTCCAGGCCGAAATGTCCTCGGTGTGCATGGGCTTTCCTTATCCGAGAAGCTGGCCGCCCGCGTTCAGCAGGGTGGCGACGCCCAGCGTCGCGAAGATCGCTCCCGCCGTCAAGCGGATGAGCCGGAGCGGGAGCCTCTTTCCGGCGAAATCGGCGGCGAGCACGGCGGGAACATCGGCCAGCAGCATGCCGGTCGTGGTTCCGGCCGCCACCAGCGCGACATCGTGGAAGCGCGCCGCCAGGGCCACGGTGGCGATCTGGGTCTTGTCCCCGATCTCGATCAGGAAGAACGAGAACAGCGTGGCCAGGAATGCGCCTGCGTTGTCGAACACGCGCGGGCCGTCGTCGGCCTTGTCCGGCACCAGCGCCCAGGCGGCCATGGCCAGGAACGACAGGCCCAGCCCCCAGCGCAACGATTCGCCTCCCAGCCAGCCGGCGACCAGCGTGCCCAGCCAGGCGGCCAGGGTGTGGTTGAGGACCGTCGCCGCCAGGATGCCGAGGATGATCGGCACCGGCGCGCGGTAGCGGGCGGCCAGGATCAGGGCGAGCAACTGGGTCTTGTCGCCGATCTCGGCGATGGCGACAACGCCCGATGAGACGAGGAAGGCTTCCATTCAGACGCTCCCAAGCGCTGTCGGCGGAGGCGGCACGAAATCCGCGCCAATATAGAAAAGCGTGCGGATCGGAACACAGTTTTTCAGGGCGGGACGGCCCACCGGGATGTCCCGCGATGGGGTGCTATCTCGTTCCGTCATCCTGAACTCACGGCGAGGGATCTTGCGGGCACTTTCGCGTGAGAGATCCCTCTGTCGCTCCACTTCCTCGGGGATGACAACATTCCCTGATGCCGCATAAATGAGAATCGCCGAAAGACCCCAGGGCTGTTCAGTGCTTGGCTTGTGTCGTATCCTTCGTTGTCATTCCGACTCGAAGGCGAGGAATCGTTCAGCCAGCTTTGCGTGAAAGCATCCCTCTGTCGTTCCGTTCCCGCGGGAGGACGGCAGCAGAACTGAACAGCCCGGATGCCCAGGTAAACAATGACATCAAGCGCGCCGATGGGTAAGGACCGCATTCGTTTCAGGATAGAAGGGCTGAAGGCATGCCGCTGAGGGATGGCGTGACGATCGTCGTTACCGTGTTCAATAAGGAATACTGCTTGCCGCTTGTCGTGTCCGCGCTGAAGCGACAGTCGTGCCCGTATCCCATTGAATTCATATTCGTCGATGACGGTTCGACGGATGGAAGTCTCGACCTGATATGCGCGCTTACACGGGATATCGATAACGTCCTGATAATTTCGCAGAAGAATGGCGGTCCCACCAAGGCGTTGAATCGCGGACTTCGTTTCAGCAATACGGTCCATACGAAGGGGCTCGATGGCGATGACATCCTGCCGCCCCATGCGACATCCCTTCTGCTCGATGCTCTCGCCTCTCACCGCGAATGCCGATGGGCCTACGGCGGCAGCGCGACATACGACACCTTTCCCCCGGATACCTCGTCCCTGTTCCGGAACGTAGCGTCCGGTAATCCCGCGCCCTACGTTGTCGAGGATCAATTACGCAAGAGCCTTCACAACCCGCACACGAACCCGAGCGCGTGGATCGCGGAAACCGCCTTCCTCCGCAGTGTTGATTTTTGCGACGACGACATATTCATACAGGACTACAGCCTTGAGCTGCGAATGGCTGCGAATTCCCCTGTGGTGTTTGTGCCGTCTCACATATTCTATTCGCACGCCGTTGTTACGGACCGCCGGATGTCGGCGAACGGACGGCAAACCCTTCACGACTGCAACCTGGCCGTGGCCAACCTGTTTTCCGACTACCCCAAACTGATCGGGCCGTATGGCTGGGATGCGGCGCGGCGGGTTTCCGGCCGCGCGTGGCATTGGGCGCGGCGTCACGAGGGAAAGACGCTGATGTCGTCCGAATATCGCAATTTCGTCGCCAGCCGCCTCCGTGTCGGCGACCCCGCGCGCATAATGCGGGAAAGCTGCGCGTCGTTCGGCGGCGGCATCCGCAAACCGGGGGCGGACGATTCGTTCCGTGTCGTCGTCGCCCGGGGGCGGTTCGAAAACGACGCTCTGGTGAGCCGGCGCGACAGGCCGGTCCTTCCATTGCGGCCCGGCTCCGCCGCCGCGGCCGCGGCGGCATCGACCGACGCCCCCTGAGGGATCGGCCGCCGCCTACGCGTCCAGGTCCACCACCACCGGCGTGTGGTCGCTGGCCTTGTCCCTGCCGCGCGGAATCTTGTCGATGACGCAGGCGCGCAGACGGTCGGCGGCCTGGGGCGACAGCAGAAGGTGGTCGATGCGCAGACCCAAATCCCGCGGCCACGCGCCCCCCTGGTAATCCCAGAAGGTGTAGGCGTGGGATTCGTCGGGGTGCAGCGCCCGGAAGGCGTCGGTGTAGCCCAGATGCAGAACGCGGCGCAGCGCGGCCCGGCTTTCCGGGCGGCACAGCGCGTCCAGGCGCCAGGCGGCGGGGTCGTAGACGTCGGCGTCGGCGGGGCAGACGTTGTAATCGCCGCCCAGCACCACCGGCATGCCGGAGGCGAGCAGGTCGCGGGCGCGGGCCTCCAGGCGTCGCATCCAGGCCAGCTTGTAGTCGAACTTGTCGCCGGGAGCGGGGTTGCCGTTGGGCAGGTAAAGGGATGCCACCCGCACCCCGGCGACGGTCGCCTCGATCCAGCGGGCCTGGTCGTCGCCGTCGCCGCCGGGAAGCCGGCAGCGCACGTCATCGGCGGGCAGGCGCGACAGGATGGCGACGCCGTTGTAGGTCTTCTGCCCGTGGATTTCGGCGCGGTAGCCCATGGCCTGGAATTCCAGCATGGGGAAGGCCTCGTCCGGGCATTTGGTCTCCTGGACGAGAACCACGTCCGGCGCGGCTTCCCGCAGCCAGTCCAGCACGTTGGGCAGGCGGGCCTTGATGGAATTGACGTTCCAGGTGGCTATGCGCAGCGGCATGGGGGACCGTATTGGCGTTATCCCGACCGGGCGAAAGCCGAGCGGAGGGATCGTTCACGCATCGGCGCAAACCGGCAGGGGACGCACCGTGCTGAAAGATCCCTCGGCGTCGCTCGGGATGACACGAGACGTTTACATCGAGAAGCTGCTGCCGCAGCCGCAGGTGGAGGTGGCGTTGGGGTTGCGGATCTGGAACGAGGCGCCGATCAGGTCCTCGACGTAATCCACTTCGGACCCGCCGAGCAGGCCGAGCGAGGTCTCGTCCACCACCACGGTGACGCCGAACTGGGTGAACAGGAGGTCGTCGTCGTTGACGGAATCGTCGAGAGAAATGCCGTACTGGAAGCCCGAGCAGCCGCCGCCCGAAACCGACAGGCGCAGCTTCAGGCCAGGGCGGTCCTCCATGCGGATCAGCGCCTGCACGCGGTGGGCGGCGCTTTCGGTGATGCTGATGCCGGGGGCGGTGGCGAGTGCCGTATCGGCCATTGGCGGAACCTTTCTGGAACGATGACGATGTGCAGGTTAACACCGCCCGAGCCCGGACGGAAGGCGTCTGGGCGCCTGACCGAAAGAGGTGGTGTCTTCCGCGCATCGCGCAAGGTGTCCGGGACGCGGCGTATCCGCGGATGACGCAAATTACGCATATGGATTGGGGTAAGTGGCCGCCACGGGCTCCGGGAAATGACGCCGATCGGGTCCTCCCCATCATTCGCGGACAAACCGGCGCCCCACCCGAAGCGGTTCTCGGTATGCGGTATCAGGGAATGTTGTCATCCCGAGCCGACAGCTAGGGATCTTTCACGCGAAAGTGCCGGAAAGATCCCTCGCCGTCGGCTCGGGACGACAGCGAAAAATGCATAATGAGAACCGCTGCCCCACCCGCGCGCGGGTTGCGTTCACCCCCGGGGCCGGGTAGTGTCCCGCCATGACCGCAAGCCCGTTCGTCCGCTCGCACGCCCTCGCGCCCTACGCCAGCCGGCCCGAGGACTCGCGCGGGCGCCTGCACGCCGAACCGGAAAGCTCGACGCGCACCGCGTTCCAGCGCGACCGCGACCGCATCATCCATTCGGCGGCGTTCCGACGGCTGCAATACAAGACCCAGGTGTTCGTCTACCACGAGGGCGACAACTTCCGCACCCGGCTGACCCATTCCCTGGAGGTGTCGCAGATCGCCCGCTCCATCAGCCGGGTGCTGGGTCTGGACGAGGACCTGGCCGAGGCATTGGCGCTGGCCCACGATCTCGGCCACACCCCCTTCGGCCATGCCGGCGAGGACGCGCTCCAGGAGGTCCTGGCGGATTGGGGCGGCTTCGACCACAACGCCCAGTCGCTCCGGGTGGTGACCAAGCTGGAGCGGCGCTATCCCGCCTTCGACGGCCTCAATCTGACCTGGGAGACGCTGGAGGGCCTGGTCAAGCACAACGGCCCGCTGGAAGGGGCGCTGGCGGTGCGCAAAGACCGGCCGCTGCCCGGCGCCATCACCGAATACGCGGGGCGGCACGACCTGGAGATCGCCACCTTCGCCAGCGCCGAGGCCCAGGTGGCGGCGCTGGCCGACGACATCGCCTACAACAACCACGACATCGACGATGGCCTGCGCGCCGGCCTGTTCACCATCCGCGATCTCGCCGACGTGCCCCTCGTGGGGCCGGTGTTCCAGGCGGTGGCCCGCGATTTTCCGGGCATCGACGCGTCGCACCAGATCCACGAGGCGGTGCGCGCCCTGATCGGCATCATGGTGCGCGACCTGGTGGCCGAGACGCGGCGGCGGGTGACGGAACTGGCTCCCGATTCGGCCCGGGCGGTCCGCCATCTGGGCCAGCCGCTGGTGGCCTTTTCCGAGGAGATGCGCCGCAACGACGCGGCGCTGAAGGACTTCCTGTTCGCCAACATGTACCGGCACTTCACCGTCAACCGCATGACCAGCAAGGGCCGCCGCGTGGTGAAGGACCTGTTCCACCTGCTCCATGCCGAACCCGAATGCCTGCCGCCCGAATGGAGCCGGCTGGCCGACGGGCGCGGCACGCCCAAGACCGCCCGCGTGGTGGCCGACTACATCGCGGGGATGACCGACCGTCTTGCTTTGGACGAGCATCGCCGGCTGTTCGACATGCAAGAGAAGCCATGAACCTCAGCCGTTCTCATCATACGCTCTCGCTCGGATTGTCATCCCGACCGAGCGCAAGCGAGTGGAGGGATCTTTCACGCGACGGTGCCCGAAAGGTCCCTCGGCCGCGCTCGGGACGACAGGAAAAGGAGTCTGTCGTTCCGATGGAGCGTCAGCGACGAGGAACCTTTCACGTAGCGTGACAGAAAGGTCCCTTGGCTGCGCTCGGGACGACAACGAAAAAACCCGTAATGGGAACCGCCGATGAACCTGTTCAAGTATTTCCGGGACGAGATCGTCGCCATCCTCGGCCGGCTGGAAGCCGCCGGCCGCCTGCCCGCCGGGCTGGATACCGCCAAGGTGACGGCCGAACCCCCGCGCGAGGCCGAACACGGCGACGTCGCCACCAACGCCGCCATGGTGCTGTCCAAGCCGGCCGGCATGAAGCCGCGCGACCTGGCCGCGCTGCTGGCCGCCGAACTGGGCGCGCATCCGGCGGTGACGGCGGTCGAGGTGGCGGGACCCGGCTTCATCAATCTGCGTCTGGCCGACGAATTCTGGGCCGACCGTCTGGCCGACGTGCTGCGGGCGGGCCAAGCCTATGGCGATTCGCAGGCAGGACGGGGGCAGCGGGTCAACGTCGAATACGTCTCCGCCAATCCCACCGGCCCCATGCATATCGGCCACGCCCGCGGCGCGGTGGTGGGCGACGCCCTGGCGGCGCTGCTGGACAAGGCGGGCTTTTCGGTGGCCCGCGAATACTACATCAACGACGCCGGCGCCCAGGTGGACGTGCTGGCCCGCTCGGCGCACTTGCGCTACCGCGAGGCATTGGGCGAGGACATCGGCACCATCCCCGAGGGGCTCTATCCCGGCGACTATCTCAAGCCCGTGGGCGAGGCCCTGGCTGCCCGCGACGGGACCAAGTGGCGGGACGCGCCCGAATCCGAATGGCTGCCCGAGTTCCGCGCCTTCGCCGTCGCGGCGATGATGGGCATGATCCGCGAGGACCTGGCGGCGCTGGGGGTCAAGCACGACGTGTTCACCTCGGAGCGGGGTCTGGTGGCGGGCGGCAAGGTCGATGCCGCGCTGGACTTCCTGGCCGAGCGCGGCCTGGTCTACGAGGGCGTGCTGGAGCCGCCCAAGGGCAAGCTCCCCGACGATTGGGAGCCGCGCCCGCAGACCCTGTTCCGCGCCACCCGATTTGGCGACGACGTGGACCGGCCGCTGAAGAAGTCGGACGGGTCGTGGACCTATTTCGCCTCGGACATCGCCTATCACCTGGACAAGTTCCGGCGCGGCTTTCCCCTCATGATCGACGTGTGGGGCGCTGACCACGGCGGCTACGTCAAGCGCATGCAGGCGGCGGTGCGCGCGGTGACCGGGGAGGGCGGCGAACTCGACGTCAAACTGTGCCAGATGGTCAATCTGCTCAAGGGCGGGCAGCCGTTCCGCATGAGCAAGCGGGCCGGCACCTTCGTCACGCTCCGCGATCTGGTCGACGCCGTGGGCAAGGACGTGGTGCGCTTCATCATGCTGACGCGCAAGAACGACGCCCACCTCGATTTCGATCTCGACAAGGTGCTGGAGCAGTCCCGCGACAACCCGGTCTTCTATGTCCAATACGCCCATGCGCGCTCGCGTTCGGTGATGCGGCACGCGGCGGCGCTGTGGCCGGAGGCCGACATCTCCGGCGACGCTCTTGCCCGCGCCCCGCTGCGGCGCTTGACCGACCCCGCCGAGCTTGCTTTGATCAAGGCGCTGGCGGGCTGGCCGCGCCTCGTGGAAAGCGCCGCCGAAGCCCACGAGCCCCACCGCGTCGCCTTCTATCTCTACGATCTGGCGGCGGCGTTCCACGCCTTGTGGAACAAGGGCAAGGATGAGGCGCGGCTCCGCTTCCTGATCGAGGAGGACCGCGACGTCTCGCTGGCCCGCCTGGGTCTGGTGCGGGCGGTGGCGTCTGTGATCGCGTCGGGCCTGTCGGTTTTCGGCGTCGAGCCCGTGGAGGAGATGCGCTGACATGAGCTTGCGGCCCGGCGACGATTTCGATCGCGACATCCTCGATATCATTCCCGAGCGCTTCGACGCCGACGCCGATTCCCGGCATGCGCGCGCCGGCCATCGGCTGCGGACGACGGTCACCCTGATCGTGGCCGCGGTTGCCGTCGGTGGGCTCGTGGCCGCGGGATTGCGCTTCGTCGGCACCAAGCCGGCGGCTGGTCCCGGCATTCCGGTCATCAAGGCCGACGACCGGCCGATCCGGGTGCGCCCGGACGACCGCGGCGGCATGGAAGTGCCCAATCAGGACAAGCTGGTCTACGACAAGATGCAGGGCGAGGGGGAGCCGAAGACCGAACAGCTCCTGGCTCCGCCCGAGCAGCCGATGCTGCCGCCCAAGGCCAACCCCGCCGCCGATGCGGCCACACCGGCTCCGGGGGCGCCCGCGGCGGCCAAGCCGGCCGAATCTGCGGCGGCGGCCCCGCCGGCCGCCGCGTCCCAGACGGCGGGGAACACCGCCGAGGAATCGCCCGGGGCGTCCTACCGCCCGGTTCAGGAACGGCCCCAGAGCCAGGCCCAGCCGACGAAGCTGGCCGCCGCGGCCGCTCCCGTCGCGCCGGCCGCCCCCGCGCATGACTCCCGGGCGGCCGCCGTTTCCGCGCCGCCGGCACCCGCCGCCCACAAGGCCGCGCCGCCGCCGGCCGGGGAGTACGTGGTCCAGTTGGGCGCGGTGCGCTCGGCCGAAGCGGCGGACAAGGAATGGGCGCGCGTCTCCCACGCCCATGCCGAACTGTTGGGCGGCCTCAAGCCCGACATCATCCGCGTCGAACTGGGGGAGAGGGGTGTCTTCTGGCGTATCCGGGCCGGCAGCCTGAACGAGGCCGCCGCCCACCGCCTGTGCCAGGAACTGGCGAAACGCAACCAAGGATGCATCGTTGCCCGCAAATAGCCGGACTCCCGCTGCGGCCGTGTTCGGCTGCGCCGGCCTCGTTCTTTCCGACGATGAACGCCGTTTCTTCGAGCGCGTCGATCCTCTCGGCTTCATCCTGTTCGCCCGCAACGTCGAATCGCCCGCGCAGGTCGCCGCCCTGGTGGCCGCGCTGCGGGCGTGCGTGAACCGCGCGGACGCGCCGGTGATGATCGACCAGGAGGGAGGAAAGGTGCAGCGCCTCAAGCCGCCGCACTGGCGCAAAGCGCCGGCCGGCGAGCCTTTCGCCCGTCTGGCCGCGCGCGACCCCGCCGCCGCGGTGGAGGCGTTGCGGCTCAACTTCCGCCTGATCGGCCGTGACCTCGCCGCCTTGGGCATCGACGTGGATTGCGCGCCGGTGCTCGACGTTCCGGTGGCGGGCGCCCACGACGTGATCGGCGACCGGGCCTATGGCAGCGAGCCCGGCCTCGTCGCCGAACTCGGCCGGGCGGCGATGGCCGGCCTGCTGGATGAGGGCGTGCTGCCGGTGGTCAAGCATATCCCCGGCCACGGCCGCGCCACGGTCGACAGCCATCTGTCCCTGCCGGTGGTGGAGGCGTCCCGCGACGAGCTGGAGGCGCGGGATTTCGCTCCCTTCCGCGCCCTGGCGGACGCGCCGTGGGCGATGACCGCGCATGTGGTGTACAGGGCCATCGACCCCGACCGGCCCGCCACCACCTCGGCGCGGGTGATCGGCGAGATCGTGCGCGGCCTCATCGGCTTCGACGGGGTGCTGGTGTCCGACGACCTGTCCATGAAGGCCTTGGCCGGCGGCTTCGACGGCCGCACCCGCCAGGCGCTGGACGCCGGCTGCGACGTGGTGCTCCACTGCAACGGCGACATGGCCGAGATGGAGGCGGTGGCCGTCGGGCTGCGCCCCCTGACCGAGATCGCGCAGGAGCGCGTCGCCCGCGCCGCGTCCATGAAGCGCCGGCCCCAGCCCTTCGACGCCGCCGACGCCGCCTTGCGGGTCGAGCGGGCACTGGGGGCGGCATGATCAACATGGCCGCCCTGGTGCAGGGCATCACCGTCTGGGCGCTGCCGCTGATCTTCGCCGTCACCCTGCACGAGGCCGCGCACGGCTACGCGGCGCTGGCGCTGGGCGACGACACCGCGCGGCGGATGGGGCGGCTGTCCCTCAATCCGATCCGCCACATCGACCCCCTGGGCACGCTGCTGCTGCCGGCGATCATGCTGGCCCTGGGCGGCGTGGTGTTCGGATGGGCCAAACCGGTGCCGGTGAACTTCAACAAGCTGAGGGGCAAACGGCTGGGCATGGTGGCGGTGGCCGCCGCCGGGCCGGCCCTCAACGTCGCCCTGGCGGTGCTGTCGGTCCTGCTCATCAACATCCTTCCCCACATCCCCGACCAGGGGCGGGCATGGCTGCTGTTCAACCTTCAGAACGCGCTCTACCTCAATCTGCTGGTCGCCGTGTTCAACATGCTGCCGATCCCGCCGCTGGACGGCGGCCGCGTCGCCGTGGGCCTGCTGCCGCGGGGGCTGGCGATGCGGCTGGCGCGGCTCGAAAACGTCGGCGTGCTCATCATCCTGACGGCGCTGTTCCTGCTGCCGATGGCCGGCCGCGCCATCGGGGTGAACCTCGACCTGTTCAACTGGCTGGTCAACGGCCCGGTCGACTGGCTGGCGAACCGCATCGTCACCGCCGTCGGGCCATGGTGAGCGGCTGACCGGGGATGGCCGGCACCCTGTTCGAGGAGGATCGGGACGGACCGGCCGACGACGGCGAGAGGCTGGTCCTCGATCTGGAGGGGTTCGAGGGGCCGCTCGACCTGCTGCTGGCCCTGGCCCGCGAGCAGAAGGTGGACCTGGCGCGGCTGTCGATCCTGCGCCTCGCCGACCAGTATCTCGCCTTTGTCAACCGGGTGCGCCAGCGCCACCTCGACCTCGCCGCCGAGTATCTGGTGATGGCGGCGTGGCTGGCCTACCTCAAGTCCCGGCTGCTGCTTCCCGAACCCGAGGAGGAGGCCGAGGGCGAGGTGTCGGCGGCGGACATGGCCGAGGCGCTGGCCTTCCGCCTGCGCCGGCTGGAGGCCATGCGGCGGGCCGGGGAACGGCTGATGGCCCTTCCGCGGCTGGGGCGCGACATGTTCGCCAGGGGCGCGCCGGAAAGCCTGGAAACCACCCTGCGCTCGGTGTTCGACCTTGGTCTTTACGACCTGCTGAAGGCCTATGCCGACCACATCGTGCGGACCTCGGTGCGCACGCTGCATGTGGAGGCCCCCGATCTGTGGTCGGTGGACGACGCGCTGCGGCGGTTGGAGCGCATGGTGGGCAAGCTGCCCGACTGGTCGGTGCTGTCGGCCTATCTGCCGGCCATCGAGGGGGATAAGCTGAAGATGAAGTCGGCCATCGCCGCCACTTTCGTGGCCGCGCTGGAACTGACGCGCCAGGGACGGCTGCGGCTGCGCCAGGACGGCGGGCCGTATGCGCCCATCCATGTCAAGGCGGCGGCGCCCGGCGAGGAGGAATCGCCCGAATGAATGCGGATTTCGACCTCGTCCGCCTGATCGAGGCGGTGCTGTTTGCCGCGCAGGCGCCCATGGACGCCCGAGATCTGGCCGCTCGCCTGCCCGAAGGCGCCGACGTCGCCGGCCTGCTGGACGAGGTGCGGCGCCAGTACGCGCCGCGCGGCGTCAATCTGGTGGAGCGAGACGGCAAATGGGCCTTTCGCACCGCCGCCGACTTGGCGGGCCGGCTGCATGTGGAAACCACCGAGGTGCGGCGGCTGTCCCGCGCCGCCGTCGAGGTGCTGGCCATCGTCGCCTACCACCAGCCGGTCACCCGCGCCGAGATCGAGGACATCCGCGGCGTGGCGCTGTCCAAAGGGACGCTGGACGCGCTGTTCGACGCCGGCTGGATCCGGCCCAAAGGGCGGCGGCGGACGCCCGGCCGGCCGCTGCAATGGGCGACTACCGAGGGTTTCCTCGACCATTTCGGTCTGGAGAGTCTGGACGATCTGCCCGACGCCAAGGAGTTGAAGGCGTCCGGCCTCCTCGACGCGCGCCCCGCCGCCGATGCCTACGGCAACCGCGCGGTGGACGCCGGCACGCCGGTGGATACCGGCGAGGCGGAAGACGAAGACGATGAGCGGGAGTTGCGGGGGGAGTTACGGGGACAGGAGTTACGGGGACACAATACTTAATTTGCAGGAGTTACGGGGACACAATACTTAATTTGGAGTTACGGGGACACAATACTTAATTCGATTTGAAT
>JAJZVW010000008.1 GCA_021847015.1 Pseudomonadota bacterium
ATGGCTAAGGCGAAATTCGAGCGCACCAAGCCGCATTGCAACGTCGGCACCATTGGTCACGTTGACCACGGGAAGACCTCGCTGACGGCGGCGATCACGAAGGTCCTTGCGGAGACGGGCGGGGCGACGTTCACGGCATACGACCAGATTGACAAGGCGCCGGAAGAGAAGGCTCGCGGTATCACGATTTCGACGGCGCATGTGGAGTACGAGACACAGAACCGCCACTACGCGCATGTGGACTGCCCCGGCCACGCGGACTACGTGAAGAACATGATCACGGGCGCGGCGCAGATGGACGGCGCGATTCTGGTGGTTTCGGCGGCCGACGGCCCGATGCCGCAGACGCGCGAGCACATTCTGCTTGCGCGCCAGGTTGGCGTTCCGGCGCTGGTCGTGTTCATGAACAAGGTGGACATGGTCGACGACCCCGAGCTTCTGGATCTGGTGGAGCTTGAGGTTCGCGAGCTTCTGTCGTCGTACGACTTCCCCGGGGACGAGATTCCGATCGTCAAGGGTTCGGCGCTGTGCGCGCTGGAGGATCGCGAGCCGAAGCTCGGCCACGACGCGATCCTGGAACTGATGCGGGAAGTCGACCGCTACATTCCGCAGCCGGAGCGTCCGAAGGACAAGCCGTTCCTGATGCCGATCGAGGACGTGTTCTCGATTTCGGGCCGCGGCACGGTGGTGACGGGGCGCGTGGAGCGCGGCGTGGTCAAGGTCGGCGAGGAAGTCGAGATCGTGGGCATGAAGCCGACGGTGAAGACGACGGTGACCGGCGTCGAGATGTTCCGCAAGCTGCTGGACCAGGGCGAGGCGGGCGACAACATCGGGGCGCTGCTGCGCGGCACCAAGCGCGAGGACGTTGAGCGCGGCCAGGTTCTGGCGGCTCCGGGCTCGATCACGCCACACACCAAGTTCAAGGCCGAGGCGTACATCCTGACGAAGGAGGAGGGCGGCCGCCACACGCCGTTCTTCACCAACTACCGGCCGCAGTTCTACTTCCGCACCACGGACGTGACCGGCATGGTGAAGCTCCCCGAGGGCACCGAGATGGTGATGCCCGGCGACAACGTGTCGATGGAAGTGCAACTGATCGCCCCGATCGCCATGGACGAAGGCCTGCGCTTCGCCATCCGCGAGGGCGGCCGCACCGTCGGCGCCGGCGTCGTCGCCAAGATCATCGAGTAGCGCGTCGTTCCCTCCCTGCGGGTAATGGCGCGGCGCCCGGGGAAGCCTCCGGGCGCCGTTGTCATTACTGGGGGACGTGGCTGTGGTCGAGCCGTCCCTGGATGTCGTCAAGCCTGTCGAGGACGCAGAATACCACGCGAAAGGACACGTACAACAAGAATATGACATTGACCACGGGAATGAGACAGAGGATGGTCCAAACGGCACGGTTTTTGCCAAGGCGCGGGGCCAGGAAGAACACGCCGACGGCGTAGGGAACCAAGAAGATGACCATCAACACGAAGTCCAACAGAAGAAAGCCCATAGGATTAGGCTGATTCACGAGCATGGGATTAGGCTGATACATATGTCCCCCCTATTTCGAAAGGGCGAGTGACGCCCTCGGCACAACTCATAGCGTACGCTATCGGCAGAGGTATCGTCGATGGCCGTTCATTTGTTGGTATGCTCCCGCGGCGATGGCGCAGGAAAAGCCCCTTTCGTTCGTGCAATTGCCCTGCCGGGGACGCAAATTTGCTCCGCACCCGATTCCGGCACTTGCCAAGAAGGCCATGAGTTTGTATAAGCCTGTCCCTCGGCCTCGGCCTTTTCCGTAAGAGCGGCTCCCGACATGGGGGCGGCTGACTGCGGGAGGTTCTTTGAACCGAACGAATTCACTCCGATCGGCGCTCCGATGAGGGGCGCCGATCCGATTTATCGGATGACGTGCAATGGAAAGCCAAAACATCCGTATCCGCCTCAAGGCGTTCGATCACCGGGTATTGGATCAGTCCACCCGCGAGATCGTGAACACCGCCAAGAGGACCGGTGCGCAGGTGCGCGGACCGATCCCGCTTCCCAGCCGGATCGAGAAATTTACTGTCAACCGTAGCCCGCACATCGACAAGAAGTCGCGTGAGCAGTTCGAGATCCGCACGCACAAGCGGCTGCTGGACATCGTGGACCCCACGCCCCAGACCGTCGATGCGCTCATGAAGCTCGATCTCGCCGCCGGCGTCGACGTCGAGATCAAGCTCTAAATCGAGGACTTTAAGACGATGCGATCCGGTCTCATCGCCCAGAAGGTCGGCATGACGAGAATCTTCACCGAGGACGGCAGCCATCTGCCCGTCACCGTGCTGAAGGTTGACACCTGCCAGGTGGTCTCGACCCGCTCTGTGGACAAAGACGGCTACTGTGCCGTTCAGCTCGGCGCCGGCAAGGCGAAGGTTAAGAACGTGGGCAAGCCCATGCGCGGCCACTTCGCCAAGGCCAAGGTCGAGCCGAAGCAACAGCTCGCCGAGTTCCGCGTAACCCCCGAGAATCTGCTCGACATCGGGGTGGAACTCTCCGCTGCCCATTTCGTCGCCGGCCAGTTCGTGGACGTCACCGGTACCACCATCGGCAAGGGCTTCGCCGGTGTGATGAAGCGCCATAATTTCCGCGGCCTCGAAGCCACGCACGGCGTCTCCGTCTCGCACCGCTCGCACGGTTCCACCGGCCAGCGCCAGGACCCCGGCAAGGTGTTCAAGGGCAAGAAGATGGCCGGCCACATGGGCGACGTGCAGGTCACCACCCAGAACCTGACGGTGGTTTCCACCGATGCCGACCGCGGCCTCATCCTGGTGAAGGGCTCCGTGCCCGGCGCCGAGGGCGGGTGGGTGCTGATCCACGACGCGGTGAAGCGCAAGCTGCCCGAAGGCGTGCCGTTTCCGGCCGGCTTCAAGGCCGCCGCTTCCGCCGCCGAAGCCGGCGAGTAAGGAGTCACGGCGATGAAGACGACGATTATCAGCCTGGACAACACGGCGGTCGGCGAAATCGAACTGGCCGATTCCGTGTTCGGCGTTCCGCTTCGCGTCGACCTCCTGCACCGCATGGTCGGCTATCAGCTGGCCAAGCGCCGGGCCGGCACGCACAAGGCCAAGGGCATCTCGGACATCTCCGGCACCACCAAGAAGCCATACAAGCAGAAGGGCACCGGCAACGCCCGCCAGGGTTCCCTGCGCAGCCCGCAGTTCCGCGGCGGCGCGGTGATCTTCGGGCCGGTGGTGCGCAGCCACGCCCACGACATGCCGAAGAAGGTGCGCAAGCTGGCCCTCAAGGTGGCGCTGTCCGCCAAGGCCGCCGACGGCAAGCTGGTCGTTCTCGACCAGGCCAAGGCCACGACGCCGAAGACCAAGGAACTGGCCACCCGTCTCAAGGCGCTGGGCTGGGGCTCGGTCCTGGTGATCGACGGCCAGGTCGACGACAACTTCGCCCTGGCGTCGCGCAACATGCCCTTCGTGGATGTGCTGCCGTCCGTTGGCGCCAACGTTTACGACATCCTGCGCCGCGACACCCTGGTTCTGACCAAGGACGCGGTCGAGGCCCTGGAGGCGCGGCTGAAATGAACAAGGTCAACGTCTCGAAGGAGCGGATGTACGACATCATCCGCGCCCCCGTGATCACCGAGAAGGCGACCATGGGGTCGGAGCATAACCAAGTCACCTTCCGTGTGCCCCTGGACGCGTCAAAGCCCGAAATCAAGGCGGCGGTCGAAGGCGTGTTCGGGGTGAAGGTCAAGGCCGTCAACACCTCGATCCTCAAGGGCAAGGTGAAGCGGTTCAAGGGCCGCGTCGGCCAGCGCAGCGACGTCAAGAAGGCGATCGTGACCCTGGCGGCCGGCAACTCCATCGACGTGACGACGGGAGTCTGACGCCATGGCACTCAAGACATTCAAGCCGACCTCGCCGGGCCGCCGCCAACTCGTCATCGTCGACCGGACGGGGCTGTGGAAGGGCCAGCCGGAGAAGTCGCTGACCGAGGGGCTGCGGTCCCACGGCGGGCGCAACAATAACGGCCGGATAACCGTTCGCTTCCGCGGCGGCGGGCACAAGCGGCGCTACCGTCTGATCGACTTCAAGCGCGACAAGTTCGATGTCGCGGGCACCGTGGAGCGGCTGGAATACGACCCCAACCGCACCGCGTTCATCGCCCTCGTCCGCTACGCGGATGGCGAGAAGCGCTACATCATCGCCCCGCAGCGGCTCAACGCCGGCGACACGGTGGTGGCGGGCGATCGCGTGGACATCAAGCCGGGCAACGCCCTGCCGCTCAAGAACATCCCCGTGGGCACCATCGTCCACAACGTGGAGATGAAGGCGGGCAAGGGCGGCCAGATCGCCCGTTCGGCCGGCACGTACGTCCAACTGGTCGGCAAGGATCAGGGCTACGCCCAGCTCCGGCTGTCGTCCGGCGAACTGCGGATTGTCCGGGGCGAGTGCATGGCCACCATCGGCGCGGTCTCGAACCCGGACCAGCAGAACGTGTCGATCGGCAAGGCCGGCCGCAAGCGCTGGCTGGGCATGCGCCCGCATGTCCGCGGCGTTGCCATGAACCCGATCGACCACCCCCATGGTGGCGGTGAGGGACGCACTTCGGGCGGCCGGCATCCGGTCACGCCGTGGGGCAAGCCGACCAAAGGCAAGAAGACGCGCAGCAACAAGAAGACGGACCGGCTCATCATGCGCCGCCGTCAAGCTCAGTAATAGGGAGGGACGGGAATGGCTCGTTCCGTTTGGAAGGGTCCGTTTATCGACGGGTATCTGCTGAAGAAGGCGGACAAGTCGCGCAGCAGCGGCCGTAACGAGGTCATCAAGATCTGGTCGCGCCGCTCCACCATTCTGCCGCAGTTCGTCGGGCTGACCTTCGGCGTCTACAACGGCCAGAAGTACATCCCGGTGCTCGTCACCGAGAACATGGTCGGGCACAAGTTCGGCGAATTCTCGCCGACCCGGACCTATTACGGGCACGGCGTCGACAAGAAGGCGAAGAGGAAGTAGCCATGGGCAAGAAACCCGCAGAGCGCGCGCAGGCGGATAACGAGGCGAAGGCGTTCAACGCCTCCATCCGCACCAGCCCGCGCAAGCTGAACCTGGTCGCCGAAAGCATCCGCGGTCTCAAGGCGGACGCCGCCGTCCATCAACTCGCCTTCTCGAAGCGCCGGGTCGCCAAGGAGGTGCAGAAGGTGCTTCAGTCGGCCATCGCCAACGCCGAGAACAACCATCAGCTCGACGTCGATCGGCTCTATGTGGCCGAGGCCTACGTCGGCAAGGCGATGGTGATGAAGAGGTGGCGTGCCCGGGCCCGTGGCCGGGTGGGCCGTATCGAGAAACTGTTCTCGAACCTGACCGTGATCGTGCGCGAGCGCGAAGAAGCGACCGGGGAGTAAGCAATGGGCCAGAAAGTCAATCCGATCGGTCTTCGCGTCGGCATCAATCGCACCTGGGATTCGCGCTGGTTCGCGGACGAGGGGTACGCGAAGCTCCTGCACGAAGACCTCAAGCTGCGGAAGTATCTGCGTGAGAAGCTGGTTCAGGCCGGTGTCTCGCGCGTGGTGATCGAGCGCCCCGCCAAAAAGGCGCGCATCACCATCCACACCGCCCGTCCCGGCGTGGTGATCGGCAAGAAGGGCGCCGACATCGAGGTCCTCCGCAAGGAGCTCGCCAAGATGACCGGCGGCGAGGTGCACCTCAACATCGTCGAGATCCGCAAGCCGGAACTCGAGGCGCAGCTGGTGGCGGAATCCATCGCCCAGCAGCTGGAGCGCCGCGTCTCCTTCCGCCGCGCCATGAAGCGCGCGGTGCAGTCGGCGATGCGCTTGGGCGCCCTGGGCATCCGCATCAATTGCTCCGGCCGCCTCGGCGGCGCCGAGATCGCCCGCATGGAGTGGTACCGCGAGGGCCGCGTGCCGCTGCACACGCTCCGCGCCGACATCGACTACGGCATCGGCACGGCGAAGACCACCTACGGCACCTGCGGCATCAAGGTGTGGGTGTTCAAAGGCGAGATCCTGGCGCACGACCCGATGGCCCAGGACAAGCGCGCGGCGGGTGAAACCGCCCCGGCCGGCCGCTGAGGAGAGGGGTTGAACGATGCTTTCGCCCAAGCGCACCAAATATCGTAAGGCCCACAAGGGCCGCATCCACGGCGACGCCAAGGGCGGTTTCGCCCTCAATTTCGGCGCCTTCGGCCTGAAGGCGCTCGAGCCGGAGCGCGTCACCGCCCGCCAGATCGAAGCGGCCCGCCGCGCCCTGACCCGCCATCTGAAGCGTCAGGGCCGCGTGTGGATCCGTATTTTCCCGGACGTGCCGGTCTCGACCAAGCCCGCCGAAGTCCGCATGGGATCGGGCAAGGGCTCGCCGGAATACTGGGTCTGCCGCGTGAAGCCGGGCCGCGTCCTGTTCGAGGTCGACGGCGTGCCGGAGGATCTGGCCCGCCGCGGTTTCGAGCTGGCGGCGGCCAAGCTGCCGATCCGGACCAAGTTCATCAGCCGCATCGGGGAGGCTTGACGCCATGGCCACCAAGGTCAGCGATCTTCGCGCGAAAACCGACGATCAGCTCAAGGACCGCCTCCTGGAGCTGAAGAAGGAACAGTTCAATCTGCGTTTCCAGCGGGCCTCCGGGCAGTTGGAGAACACTGCCCGGGTGCGCACGGTGCGCCGCGAGATCGCGGCCATCAAGACCGTCCTGGGCCAGCGTACCCGCGTCGTTGCCGGCGCGGCCTGAGGGAAGGAACGAGGTAATGCCCAAGCGCATTCTTCAGGGCGTGGTGGTCAGCGACAAGATGGATAAGACGGTTGTCGTGAGCGTCGAACGGCGCGTCATGCACCCGATCTACAAGAAGTTCATCCGTCGTTCGAAGAAGTATCACGCGCACGACGAAAACAACGCGTTCAAGGCCGGCGACACTGTCCGCATCCGGGAGTGCCGTCCGATGTCGAAGACCAAGTGTTGGGAAGTGATCGTCGAGCCCCAGGCTTGACGGTGACCACCAACCCGAGAAGGAAAAAACTGCAATGATCCAGATGCAAACCAACCTGGACGTCGCCGATAATTCGGGTGCCCGCCGGGTGCAGTGCATCAAGGTGTTGGGCGGTTCGCACCGCATGGTTGCCTCGGTCGGCGACGTCATCGTCGTTTCGGTCAAGGAGGCGATTCCGCGCGGCCGCGTGAAGAAGGGTGACGTCCACCGCGCCGTCATCGTTCGCACCGCCAAGGAAATCCGGCGCCCAGACGGCACCGCGATCCGGTTCGACACCAATGCCGCCGTGCTCATCAACAAGCAGGGCGAGCCCATCGGCACCCGCATTTTCGGCCCGGTGACCCGTGAGCTTCGCGCCAAGAAGTTCATGAAGATCATTTCGCTCGCACCGGAGGTGCTGTGATGGCTTCCATGAACGTGAAGAAGGGCGACCGGGTGATCGTGATCGCCGGCAAGGACAAGGGCAAGAAGGGCGAGGTCATCGCCGCGATGCCCAAGGAGAGCCGTGTCGTCGTGCGTGGCGTCAACGTGGTGAAGAAGCATCGCCGCCCCACCCCCAGCCATGCCGGCGGGATCGTGGAACAGGAGGCGCCGGTCCACGTGTCCAACGTGGCGCATCTTGATCCCAAGGACGACAAGCCGACCCGCATCGGCGTGAAGATTCTCGACGACGGTCGCAAGGTCCGGGTGGCCAGGCGGTCCGGCGAGGTCATCGACCGGTAAGGGGGAGGACGACAATGGCTGCACGTTTGCGTAAACACTACGAATCGGTCGTCCGGCCGGCCCTGCAAAGCGAGTTCAACTACACGAACCCGATGCAGGTGCCGAAGCTCGAGAAGATCGTCATCAACATGGGTGTCGGCGAAGCCGCCCAGGACGCCAAGAAGATCGAGTCGGCGGTCGCCGAACTGACGGCCATCGCCGGCCAGAAGCCGGTGGTGACCCGGGCCAAGACCTCCATCGCCTCGTTCAAGTTGCGCGAAGGCCAAGTGGTCGGTTGCAAGGTGACTCTGCGCGCGGACCGCATGTATGAGTTTCTCGACAGGCTGGTGAACATTGCGCTGCCCCGGGTCCGCGACTTCCGCGGCATTCCGGGCAAGAGCTTCGATGGCCGCGGCAATTATTCGCTCGGTCTCAAGGAGCAGATCGTCTTCCCCGAGATCGACTACGACAAGGTCGACGCGATCCGGGGCATGGACATCATCTTCGTCACGACGGCGACGTCCGACAAGGAGGCCAAGGCACTCCTCAAGGGCTTCCAGATGCCGTTCGCTGGCTGAGCAGGAGATTTTTCGCAATGGCTAAGATCAGCTCCGTCGAGCGCAACAAGAAGCGCGAGCGCATGGCCAAGCAGCAGGCGGGCAAGCGCGCGCGGCTGAAGACGATGCTCATGGACCGCAACGCTTCGGCCGAGGAACGCTTCGAGGCGGCCCTCAGGCTTGCCGACATGCCCCGCAACGGCTCCAAGGTTCGCGTGCGTCTGCGCTGCGAAATCACCGGGCGTTCGCGCGGCAACTACCGCAAGTTCAAGGTGTGCCGCAACAAGCTGCGGGAATTGGCCTCGCTGGGCCAGATCCCCGGCATGGTCAAGTCGAGCTGGTAAGGAGGAGAGAGAGATGTCGCTCACCGATCCGCTCGGCGATATGCTGGCCCGCATCCGCAACGGTCAGCGTGCCAACAAGGCGGCGATCACGTCGCCGGCCTCCAAGCTGCGCATGAACGTCCTCGACGTGCTCAAGCGCGAAGGCTATATCCGCGGCTACTCGCACGCCGAGCTGCGCCCGGGCGTCGCCGAGCTCACCATCGAGCTGAAGTACCACGAGGGCCGGCCGGTCATTTCGGAAATCCAGCGGGTGTCCAAGCCGGGCCGCCGCGTGTATTCCAGGATCACCGACCTTTCCCGCGTCGCCAATGGTCTGGGCATCGCCATCCTCTCGACGCCGCGCGGCGTCATGTCGGATGCCGAGGCACGCGTCCAGCACGTTGGCGGCGAAGTCCTCTGCGAAGTGTTCTAGGGAGGAACTCCATATGTCGCGAGTCGGCAAATATCCCGTGCCGGTGCCGTCTGGAGTTACCGTCCAGATCGCCGGCGGGGACATCACCGTCAAGGGCAAGAACGGCCAGTCCAGCATGGCGCTGGGTTCTGACGTCGAGGCCAGTGTCGAAGACAACAAGGTGTGGGTGAAGCCCGCATCCGAGACCAAGCGCGCCCGCATGATGTGGGGCACGACGCGCGCCCTGATCAACAACATGGTCAAGGGGGTTTCGGAAGGTTTCACCGTCGACCTGGAGATCAACGGCGTCGGTTACCGCGCCGCGGTCCAGGGCAAGGCGCTCCAGCTCCAACTGGGCTTCTCGCACGACGTGAATTATCCGATCCCGGATGACATCACCATCAAGTGCGAAAAGCCCACCTCGATCTCCATCAGCGGCCGGGACAGGCAGCGGGTGGGACAGATCGCGGCCGAGATCCGCGCATTCCGCGGGCCGGAGCCGTACAAGGGCAAGGGTGTCAAGTACACGACCGAGACCATCCTCCGCAAGGAAGGCAAGAAGAAGTAAGGGGCACCGCCATGATGACGCCGAAGGATCTTTTCGAGCGCCGCAAGCGGCGCACCCGTGCAAGCCTCGCCAAGAAGTCGGGAGGGCGTCCGCGCCTTTCGGTCTTCCGGTCAAGCAAGCACATCTATGTCCAGATCATCGACGACAAGCAGGGGCGCACGGTCGCCGCCGCGTCGTCCCTGGATGTGGACATGAAGGCCAACCTGAAGACTGGCGCCGACATCGCAGCCGCGACCGCAGTCGGCAAGCTGATCGCCGAGCGGGCCAAGGCGGCGGGCATCACCGAGGTGGTGTTCGATCGCGGCGGCTACATTTTTCACGGCCGCGTCAAGGCGCTGGCCGATGCGGCCCGCGAGGGCGGCCTGTCCTTCTAAGGAATACAGACAATGGCACGTACTCCCAGTGATGCTTCCGAGCGCGGCCGGCGCGGCCGCGGTGGCGACGGCGAGGGTGGCGGCCGCGGCCGGGGCCGTGGCGGCCCGGAATCCGCGCGTCCCGAGCGCGAGGAATCCGAGTTCGTCGACAAGCTCGTCCACATCAACCGCGTCGCCAAGGTGGTGAAGGGCGGCCGGCGGTTCGCGTTCGCCGCCCTGGTCGTGGTCGGGGACGCCAAGGGGCGGGTCGGCTACGGCTCGGGCAAGGCCCGCGAGGTTCCCGAGGCCATCCGCAAGGCGACCGACCAGGCCAAGCGCAACATGATCAAGGTGGCGCTCCGCGAAGGCCGTACCCTGCACCATGACGTGTTCGGCCATTTCGGGTCCGGCCGCGTCGTTCTGCGGGCGGCTCCGGCCGGTACCGGCATCATCGCCGGCGGCCCGATGCGCGCGGTGTTCGAGACCATGGGCGTCCAGGACGTGGTGGCCAAGTGCCTTGGCACCTCGAACCCGCACAACATGGTCAAGGCGACCTTCGCCGCCCTGGTAAGCCTGGCGTCGCCGCGTTCGGTGGCGGCCAAGCGCGGCAAGAAGGTCGGTGAGCTGATCGGCCGGCGCGACGGCGCCGCGGCCGCAACCAGTGCCGCATGACGGGGGACCTGGGCATGGGCGACAAGAAGACCATCCGGGTCACCCAGGTGCACAGCCCCATCGGCCGCACCGGGGATCAACGCGCCACCCTGATCGGGCTTGGCCTCAACAAGATGCATCGCACCCGCGAGTTGGAGGACACTCCGGCGGTGCGCGGCATGATCAGCAAGGTCAAGCACCTGGTCCGGGTCGAGGACTGACGGCGGCCGGTTCCCGGTCACCCCGGGAGCCCCGCGTCGAGAGGATTGAATGACATGACGAAGCTCAACGACCTTCGTGACAATGCCGGTGCGCGCTACAAGTCCAAGCGGGTGGGGCGCGGCATCGGTTCCGGAAAGGGCAAGACCTGCGGCAAGGGCGTCAAGGGTCAGACCTCGCGGTCCGGCGTTTCGCTCCACGGCTTCGAAGGCGGCCAGATGCCGATCTACCGCCGTCTGCCGAAGCGTGGCTTCAACAACATCTTCGCCAAGGAGTACGCCGAGGTCAATCTCGGCCGCCTCCAGGCCGCGATCGAGGCCGGCCGGATCGACGCCGGCGCGCCCATCACCGGGGAAACCCTGGTCGCGGCCGGCCTGGTCGGCAAGCTGCGCGATGGGGTGCGCCTTCTTGCGCGCGGCGAGATCAAGACCAAGGTGACCATTGAAGTTGCCGGTGCCTCGAAGGCCGCCGTCGCCGCGGTCGAGAAGCTGGGTGGCACCGTCACGTTTCCTGCCGGGGCCGTTGCTGAGGGTTGATCCCTTGGGCGCTCTCGGCTAAGACCGGCGCTGGGCAGGGCCGGGCCCGTTAGGGGCCGGGCTCTCCCGGCGCGTTTTCATGTTTTCGGAGAATGGGATGGCCTCCGCCGCCGAGCAGCTCGCCGCGAACCTCAACCTTGGAGTGTTGGCCAAGGCGACAGACCTCAAGAAGAGGATCTGGTTCACCATCGCCGCGCTCGTCGTCTACCGGCTTGGCACCTGGATACCGATGCCGGGCGTCAATCCCCAGGTCATGGCCGACATGTTCCGCCAGTCGGGCGGCGGCATCCTGGGGATGTTCGATATGCTGGCGGGCGGTGCGCTCCAGCGCATGACCATCTTCGCCTTGAACATCATGCCCTACATCTCCGCGTCCATCATCCTGCAACTGATGACGACGGTGGTTCCCTCCCTTGAAGCGATCAAGAAGGAAGGGGAGATGGGGCGCAAGAAGATCAACCAGTACACCCGCTATCTGACCGTCGTCATCGCCGCGTTCCAGGCCTACGGCATCTCCGCCGGCCTTCTCGGGATGGCCGGCGCCCACGGCCCCGCCGTGATCATGGACAATCATCTGATGTTCCGCTTCACCACCGTGGTGACGCTGGTCGGCGGGACCATGTTCCTGATGTGGTTGGGCGAGCAGATCACCGCGCGGGGCATCGGCCAGGGCACGTCGCTCATCATCATGGCCGGCATCGTCGCCCAATTGCCGCACGCCATCGCCGCCACGCTGGAACTGGGACGCACGGGCGCCCTGCCGGTCCTGGTGATCCTGGGGCTTCTGGTCGGCTCGGTCGCGGTGATCGGGTTCATCGTCTTCATGGAGCGCGCCCAGCGCCGTGTGGTGATCCAGTATCCCAAGCGCCAGGTGGGCAACAAGATGTACGGCGGCGAGGCCAGCCACATGCCGCTGAAGATCAACACCTCGGGCGTCATTCCGCCGATCTTCGCCAGCTCGATCCTGCTGATGCCGGTGACGGTGGCGCAGTTCTCGGCGGCGGGCGGGCCCGAATGGCTGACGACCTTCACGGCGATCATGGGCCGGGGGCAGCCGTTGTATCTGCTGATCTACTCGCTGCTCATCATCTTCTTCGCCTTCTTCTATACCGCAGTGGTCTTCAATCCGACGGAGACCGCGGATAACTTGAAGAAGTACGGGGGCTTCATTCCCGGCATCCGCCCGGGCAAGCACACGGCAGAATACCTGGACCACATTCTCACCCGGTTGACGGTTGTGGGCGCGGCCTACCTGACCGTGCTGTCCATCCTGCCCGAATTGCTAATTGCCAAGTGGTCTTTGCCCTTCTACTTTGGGGGCACCAGTCTGCTGATCGTGGTAACGGTGACCATGGACACCGTCGCCCAGATCCAATCGCATCTGCTGGCACACCAGTATGAGGGCCTCATCAAGAGGTCCCGACTCAGAGGGCGGCGCGGCTGACGCGCCCCAGAGGGAGGCAATCGAATGAATCTCGTTTTGTTGGGCCCGCCGGGAGGCGGAAAGGGCACGCAGGCCAAGCGTCTGCTGGAAAAGTTCGGCCTGGTGCAACTGTCGACCGGCGACATGCTGCGGGCGGCGGTGGCGTCGGGTTCGCCGATCGGGAAGAAGGCCAAGGCGGTCATGGACGCCGGCCAGCTAGTTTCCGACGACATCGTCATCGCCATCATCGACGAGCGGCTGGATCAGCCCGATACCAAGAACGGCGTCATTTTCGACGGGTTTCCCCGCACCGTGGCGCAAGCCGAGGCGCTTGACGCCATGCTGGTGCGCAAGGGGCGCAAGCTGGATCACGCGATCGAGGTGCGTGTTCCCGATCAGCTACTGATCGAGCGTATCACCGGCCGCTTCTCGTGCGCCAAGTGCGGCGCCGGCTATCACGACAAGTTCCAGAAGCCGAAGGTCGCGGGCGTGTGCGATTCGTGCGGTAGCAAGGAGTTCATCCGCCGCGCCGACGACAACGCCGAGACGGTGACCAAGCGCCTCGACGCCTATCATGCGCAGACGGCGCCGCTGCTGCCGTACTACGAGAAGAAAGGCATCCTGAACGTCGTCGACGGCACTCAGGAGATCGGTCAGGTGACGCGGGCGCTGGAAGCGATCCTGTCGGCCTGAGGGATGGTTTGATGCCCTGGCGCGGTTGCCGCGCCAGGGCGCCGCTTTTGCGGTGGTGTGGGGGTGTCGATTCGCGGGCGTTGACTCCCGTGGCGATAACCCTATAATCGCGCACCTTCGGTTTACCCCATGCCGGGCGGGTCTCGGCGTGGCGTCGTGTGATTTTTGTGATGGCTCGGGGGCGCCTCGGGCTTGCGTTCATCGTGTCGCAGGGCTCCTCGCCGGGGCGTTCCAGCGGCCTGTTCAGTCGAGGGAGTAACCAGCTTTGGCCCGTATCGCTGGCGTCAATATTCCGACCAACAAGCGCGTGATGATCGCGCTGACCTATATCCATGGCATCGGCCGCGCCAAGGCCTCGGAGATTTGCGGCAAGCTGGGCATTCCCGACGAGCGTCGGGTGAACCAGCTCACCGACGACGAGGTGCTGAAGATCCGCGAGATGATCGACCGCGATTACCAGGTGGAAGGCGACCTGCGCCGCGGCGTCGCGATGAACATCAAGCGGTTGATGGACCTCGGCTGCTATCGCGGCCTGCGTCACCGTCGCGGCCTGCCGGTCCGCGGCCAGCGCACCCACACCAACGCGCGCACCCGCAAGGGTCCGGCGAAGCCGATTGCCGGCAAGAAGAAAGTCACGAAGTAAGGAACACCTCTGATGGCTAAGCCTGCTGCCGCCGCGCGTCCGCGTCGCCGTGAACGCAAGAACATCACCTCGGGCGTGGCACATGTGAACTCCACGTTCAACAACACGATGATCACCATCACCGATGCCCAGGGGAACACCATCTCCTGGTCGTCGTCGGGGATGCAGGGCTTCAAGGGCTCGCGCAAGTCGACTCCGTACGCCGCTCAGGTCGCCGCGGAAGACGCCGGCCGCAAGGCGATGGAGCATGGAATGCGCACCCTGGAGGTCGAGGTCAAAGGGCCCGGTGCCGGCCGCGAGTCCGCCCTGCGCGCGCTCCAGGCTGTGGGCTTCTCCATCACGTCGATCCGGGACGTCACCGCCATCCCGCACAACGGGTGCCGGCCGCGCAAGCGTCGCCGCGTCTGAACGGCGCTAATCGGGCCTGCGGTCCCGCCGTTCCTCGTCCCGGTGTGGGGGAGGCGGCGGGTGCGCCGTTCAAAGCCCTCGCCATTCGTTCCTAGCATTGAGGTCACGCACGTGATTCAGAAGAACTGGCAGGAACTCATCAAGCCGAACAAGCTTCATGTCGAGGTCGGGCATGACCCGCAGCGTAGCGCCACCGTGGTGGCGGAGCCGCTGGAGCGGGGTTTCGGCATCACCCTCGGCAACTCGCTGCGGCGGGTGCTGTTGTCCTCGCTGCAAGGCGCCGCCGTCAGCGCCATCCAGATCGAGGGGGTGCTCCACGAGTTCTCGTCGATCCCCGGCGTACGCGAAGACGTCACCGACATCATCCTCAACATCAAGACGCTGGGCCTGCGCATGCACGGCGAGGGCCCGAAGCGCATGCACCTCCGGGCCACCGGACCGGGCGAGGTGAAGGCGGGGATGATCGAGACCGGCCACGACATCGAGGTCATGGATCCGGATCTGGTTCTCTGCACGCTCGACGACGGCGCCAAGCTGAATATCGAGTTCACTGTCGAGACCGGCAAGGGCTATGTGGCCGCGTCCCAGAACCGGGCCGAGGATTCGCCGATCGGCCTCATCCCGATCGATGCCATTTTCTCGCCGGTGAAGAAGGTCGCCTACAAGGTCGAGAACACCCGCGTGGGGCAGGTCACGGACTATGACCGCCTGTCGATGGTGGTCGAGACCAACGGCGCGGTCAGCCCCGAGGACGCCGTGGCCCTGGCCGCGCGCATCCTTCAGGATCAGCTCCAGCTCTTCATCAATTTCGAAGAGCCGACCCAGGTGGTCGAGGAGGAGCGCAAGGACGAGCTGCCGTTCAACAAGAACCTGCTGCGCAAGGTCGACGAACTTGAGCTGTCGGTACGTTCCGCCAACTGCCTCAAGAACGACAACATCATCTATATCGGCGATCTGGTGCTGAAGACGGAGGCGGAGATGCTTCGCACTCCCAATTTCGGCCGCAAGTCGCTCAACGAGATCAAGGAAGTTCTGGCTCAGATGGGGCTCCATCTCGGCATGGAAATCCCCAACTGGCCGCCGGAGAATATCGAAGAGTTGGCCAAGAAGCTCGAAGAGCCGTACTGAGAGCCGTCCGGAAGCTGTGCAGGGATGCGGCGGGCGCCGCGTCCCTGACGTTGTGAATGGGCCGTCCGGCCCGCCTGCCGCGTACTCCCGTCCCAGGGGCGACGGCGGAACGTCATCGGTCCTCGCCCGCCGAGGCCAAGCGAAGAGGAGAGCCCCATGCGTCATGGTATGTCCGGCCGCAAGCTGAACCGAACCAGTGCTCACCGCAAGGCGATGTTCGCCAATCTGGTGGTGGCGCTGTTCAAGCACGAGCAGATCAAGACCACCTTGCCGAAGGCCAAGGATCTGCGGCCGATCGCCGAGCGGCTGATCACGCGCGCCAAGAACGGCACGCTGCACGATCGGCGCCAGGTCTACGCGTTCCTGCGTGATGACGCGGTCGTCGCCAAGCTGTTCTCTGCGCTGGCCGACCGCTACAAGGGCCGGGCCGGCGGGTATACCCGCGTGCTCAAGGCGGGCTTCCGCTACGGCGATGCCGCGCCGATGGCCGTGATCGAACTGGTGGACCGCGATCCCGCGGCCAAGGGCACCGATTCCGGTCCGACCGCGGAAAAGGGTGAGGCCGGCGAGGAGTGAGCCTCGGGCGGACCTGAGAACGTCGAGGGCCGTTCCTAGCTTGGAACGGCCCTTTGTCTTTGTTTGTGGCGGCGAGGAGGGGCCGGAGGACGATGGAGGCCCCGGGGACGCCCCCGGTTCGGCTCAGAAGCGGCCCCCGCCCTTCTCGCCGAGCTTGGTCAGGCCGGCGACGACCTCGCCCGACGCCTCTTGCAGTTTCGCGTACTCCACCATGGCCGCGGCACGGTCACCGGCGTTGAAAAGGCGCACAATCTCGCGGGCGGATGCATGGACGCGCATGTGCGGGGCTTCCAACCGCGCGAAGACCGGGTCCGACCGGTAGGCCGCCGATCCGTCGCCGTAGTACCATTTGCCCAGGCGGCACGAGTGATGGTCGGTGACCTCGTTTTCGGCGAGTGCGGTCTTGCCGATCAAGACCTCGGCCAGGCGCTTCTTCCACAGAAGGTGGTCCGATTTGGCCAAATGGACGACCGCATCGGGAAGACGGAGCTTGCCGAGATCCTGGAACTCCGCCTGGATGACGGCCTCGCTGTTGCTCACCGCTTCGGCGGCCAGTTCGGCCTCGTCGCGCGCCCGGTCCACTTTTTCACGGATGACGGCCATCGAACGGGCGGCCGCCTCCGTGGCGGCGGTCTGTTCGTTCAGGCGGGCGGTATGGGTAGAAAGCTCGGCATCGACCGCGCGAACCATCTCCAGGACCGAGGTGGCCGAGGCGCGGACACGGGTAACGGCTTCCGTCCCGGCCTGGGCACTGGCCCCGGTGCTGTCGATGGCGACACGGATCGCCTGGACCTCCTGCTGGATGGCGTTGATATGGCGCCGGACATCGTCGGTCGCCTGGGCCGTTTGCTGTGCCAGGCTCTTGACCTCGCCGGCGACGATGTTGAAACCCCGGCCGGCTTCGCCGGCGCGGGCGGCCTCGATGGACGCGTTGAGGGCCAGCAGATTGGTCTGTTTGGCGATGGCCTGGATGGTGCCCACCATCTTGCCGATGGCAAGCGACGTGTCGACCAGCTTTTCGATATGGCCTGACATCTCGCGTTCCACGGCGGCCAGCGCGCTGACCGCCTTCGCCGCGTCTTCGACGCTGGCTAGGCCATCGGCGGTCGCTTTTTCAACCTCGCCCGTCTTGTTGGAGATGAAGGCGCCGCTTTCGGCGATCAGTTCCATGCCGCCATGGAGATCCACCACCGCCTTGGCGGCGATGTGGGCATTCGCCGCGGCATCGCGGACTTCGCCGGTGACGAAGGAAATTGCCGCCATGGATTCGCTGGCGCCGCCGGAGAGCTGGACCGTGCGTTGCAGAAGCTGGAGGGCTTGTCCCCGCAATGCGGTGCCAAGCCGCGTCACGGCCTCGGCAAGTGCGCCGGAGGCGGATGGAACCGCATCGTAATCCCCGGCCACGAACGCATCGAGGCAGCGGACGTACTCCGCCTCGTCCCTATCGATTGACATGTTCCCCCCCAAGGCAGATTTTGCATCCCCAATCTGTGAAAATTGCCCCAAAATAATGCGAAAATCCACTCTTCTGAAGTGTGGAACCTTCTTGGGCCGCGGAAGGGGTTACGATGCGCGGGAAGCCAGTCCCGGCATGGCCTGGAGCAAGCCGTCGATGATGAACTGAGCCGCAAGGGCGGCCAGGATGATCCCGAAAATCCGGCTGACCACATGGGCGCCGGTGACGCCCAGGATGCGCAGGATCGGTCCTGCGGCCAGCAGCATCGCCAGGACGGTCGCCATCACCAGGGCGAGCACCAGCAGCACGACCACCGACATCCAGGGATCGCCGCCGGCCCTGCCCATCATCAGGACCACGGACGTCATCGCGCCGGGACCGGCGATGAGGGGGAAGGCGAGGGGGAACACGGTGATGTCGTCGCGTGCCGCCGCCTCCGCGTTCTCTACCGGCGTGGTCGAACGCAGCCCGGATTGGCGCGCGAACACCATGTCGGCCGCGAGCAGGAACAGAAGGGTCCCGCCACTGACCCGGAACGCAGGCAGACCGATGCCCAGCGCCGCCAGCAGGGCCTTGCCGCCGACGGCGAAGGCGAACAGCACCGATCCGGCGATCACCGTCGCCCGCACGGCCATGGTCCGTCGATGGGATGCGGCGAGGTTGCGGGTCATGGCCGCGAAAATCGCGGCTGTGCCGGGGGGGTCGAGGATGACGAAAAAGGCGACGAAAGCGTAGAACGCGGTTTCGAGCATGTCCCTCACGCCGCTGGGGTTGGCCGGCTGTTGCGCGACGAGGCCTGCAGCGCACCTTCGACGGCGCGCGCGAGCATCTTGAGGTCGGTGGAGCCGGCAACCTTCCGGCGCTCCAACTTGCGCGCCAGCATCGTTATCGCGTGCTCCTTGCCCGGGGTGCCGAATATCCCCGCGAACGCGCTGCGTCCCATCACGCGATAGGCTGTCGCGAGGACAACCGCCCCGGGCCCGGCCGACAGGTTCAGCGCCCTCAGCAACGTCTCGCGTGTGGCGTCGCCGATGGCGGCGAAAGCCGATGTCATTTCCCGCATCTCGCGTTCATTGGGGATCGGTATGGCGGCACGTACGCTCGCATCATGCAGGGCGTCCCACCACTGGTCGGCATCCCGCAGGGAGACGCTCATCATGCTCGTGAGGTCGGGGATCGCCCCCAGGGGCGGCTTTTCCCGCATGGGCTGCCGCGACCGGGACGGAGCTCCGACAAGCCGCTCCAGACCGGCCGCGTCCCGGATGTCGAGAATGGCCGGTCCCATCCGGCGGAGCTTGTCCGCGGGGATGCGCGCATAAAGGCGCACCAGGGGGATTTGCCACTCATGGATCAAATATTCGTTCATCGCGTGGTACATCCGCCCCGCCCGGCTGGTCGGATCATTCGGGTCCCCCCCCAACGCCGAGTGGAAATGGCGTTTGGCATGGGTGCGCACAAGCATGGACACGATGTCCCGGGTGGAGCGTCCGCACCGCAACCGCACGAACTCGTCCCGGATCGGCCGATTCTCGGCGTCCACAAGCAGATGGGCGAAGGCATCGCGCTTCTTGTGGAAGATCAGGATGCAGCCGTACAGCAAATCGCCATTGCCCATGACTGTTTCGTAGAAGGTCTCCCTATCCAGTTTGGCCAGCGCCGGCACCAGCTTGCGGAAGACGTCGGCGACCGGTCCCTTGAGGGACTGGGTGATCAGGTGGACGGCGGTGTTGTGGTCGATATCTTTCAAGGGACTACCCTGACATTAACACCGTCTATCAGTATTGCCTGCCCGGACGTCATACGCAAACGCCGAAGCCGATTCACTGCCGAACCAGGGCGACGCAGCCGCCTTGACTTCATGGCGCCCCAGCCCCACTCTCCTTACCTGCCGAAGGGGAGCCTCGGGGAAACGGGGCTGAGAGGCTGGCTGTGGGCATGCTGCCGGCGACCCTTTGAACCTGCACCGGGTCATGCCGGCGAAGGGATCGGAAGCTGCCTTCCGTTATTCCTGGCCGCGTTCCGGCGCGTCATGAACACGGAAAAAGGCACATCGACGATGTCCGACAATACCGCAGCGTCCCCGACCACCGGCGCCATCGCGCTCACCACCGGTCCGCTGCCAGGGTCACGCAAGATCCATGTGGGCGGTTCGCGGCCCGATATGCGGGTGGCCATGCGCGAGGTTGTCCTCGAGCCGGCCGCGGGCGAGCCGGCGGTGCGCCTTTACGATACGTCGGGCCCCTACACCGACCCGCAAAGCGTTATCGACATCGCCAAAGGGCTGCCGGCGTCGCGCCTCCCCTGGGTCCTTGAGCGTGACGACGTCGAATTCTACGCCGGCCGGGCACATCGGCCCGAGGATGACGGCTTGACCGCCGGCGAGGCCATCGCCGTTCCCGTGTTCGATCGCGCCGGCCGTCGGCCGCTGCGCGCCAAGCCGGGCAAGGCCGTGACCCAGATGGCCTATGCCCGTGCCGGCATCGTCACGCCGGAAATGGAATATGTGGCCATCCGCGAGAATCTCCGCCGTGCCGAAGCCCGGCAGGCGGTCCTGCGCGACGGCGAGGATTTCGGCGCCAGCATTCCCGACGAGGTCACGCCGGAATTCGTCCGCGACGAGATCGCCCGCGGCCGGGCCATCCTGCCGGCCAACATCAACCACCCCGAAACCGAGCCGATGATCATCGGCCGCAACTTCCTCACCAAGATCAACGCCAATATCGGCAATTCGGCGGTGGCCTCCTCGGTCGGGGAGGAGGTGGAAAAGATGGTGTGGGCGATCCGCTGGGGCGCCGATACGGTCATGGACCTGTCCACCGGCAAGCACATCCATGCCACCCGCGAATGGATCATCCGCAACAGCCCCGTTCCCATCGGCACCGTGCCCATCTATCAGGCGCTGGAAAAGGTGGGCGGCAAGGCCGAGGAACTGACCTGGGAAATCTACCGCGACACCCTGATCGAGCAATGCGAGCAGGGCGTGGACTATTTCACCATCCATGCCGGCGTGCGGCTGGCCTACGTTCCGCTCACCGCCAGGCGCGTCACCGGCATCGTCAGCCGTGGCGGCTCGATCCTGGCCAAATGGTGCCTGGCCCACCACAAAGAGAATTTCCTCTACACCCATTTCGAGGAAATCTGTGACATCCTCCGGGCCTACGACGTGGGCTTCAGCCTCGGCGACGGCCTTCGCCCGGGCTCCGTCGCCGACGCCAACGACGCCGCCCAGTTCGCCGAACTCGAGACGTTGGGCGAACTCACCAAGATCGCCTGGGCGCACGATTGCCAGGTGATGATCGAAGGCCCCGGCCACGTGCCCATGCACAAGATCAAGCGGAACGTCGAAAAGCAGCTCGCGCTGTGCGGCGAGGCTCCATTCTACACCCTGGGGCCGCTGGTGACGGATATCGCTCCCGGATACGACCACATCACCAGCGCCATCGGCGCGGCCATGATCGGCTGGTTCGGGACCGCCATGCTGTGCTACGTCACCCCCAAGGAGCATCTGGGACTGCCCGACCGCCAGGATGTGCGCGAAGGCGTGGTCACCTACAAGCTGGCAGCCCACGCGGCGGATCTCGCCAAGGGGCACCCGGCCGCGCGCCTCAGGGACGACGCCCTGTCGCGCGCCCGCTTCGAGTTCCGCTGGAAGGACCAGTTCCACCTGTCGCTGGACCCCGAGAAGGCGCGCGACTTCCACGACCAGACCCTGCCGGCGGAGGGGGCCAAGCTTGCGCACTTCTGCTCGATGTGCGGGCCGAAGTTCTGCGCCTACAAGATCAGCCAGGAAGTCCGGGACATTGCCGCCGCGGAGGCCGGCATGGCGGAAATGAGCGGCAAGTTCATCCAGGAGGGGGCGGAAATCTACCGGGAGGTGAAGCCGGCTGCCGAGTAGGCGTGGAACGACCATGAAGAAGCGCTCGGTCCTCGTGGCCGGTCACGACACCAGCGTCTCGCTGGAAGAGGAGTTCTGGGCGGAGCTGAAGGACATCGCTACGGCGAGAGGCGTCACCATCGGCCAGTTGGTTACCGAGGTCGACGCCGGACGACGCGGGAACCTGTCGTCGGCCCTGCGCGTCTTCGTTCTCGCGGAGCTTCGCCGCCGGGCGGGCGAGGTGACGGGCTGAAAAAAAGACCCCCGGCTTACGCCGGGGGGCCGCAGTCCGAGGCGGGCGGTCAGGGAATATTCGTTAAGAACCGCCTCACTGCTTGCGGCTGAAGACGAACCAGAACAGGCCGCCGAAAACCAGCAGGATGCTCACCAGGAAACCGACGGCGATATAGGCGTCGTTGTCGAGATGCATCGCCAATTCCCCCACATCTGTGCTCAACCACCACCAAGTTTAGCAATCTCGCCCCCGGGTCGCGTTGATATGGATCATTAATGGGTAGGGTCGAACGCATTCCCGCACTACGGGAAACGCCGGCGGGGAGCGGCGTTGTCGCGGGGGGCTGCGCCTGCTATCGTCCGTTTCCGCGCAAGAGGCCGATCGATCCGCAGGAGATGTGTCATGACGGGGGTGCAAGTCGCCATTCTGGGGGCCAGCGGCTATACCGGGGCCGAGCTGGTGCGCCTGCTGGCGTGCCACCCCTCGATGCGCATCGCGGCGATGACCGGCGACCGCAAGGCCGGAATGGCGATGCCTGCCGTCTTCCCCCATCTCGGGGGGCTCGATCTGCCGGCCCTCGTCACCATCGAACAGGTGGATTTTTCGGCGGTGGACGCCGTCTTTTGCGCGCTGCCTCATGGCACGACGCAAGAGGTGATCGCCGCGCTGCCGCGCCATCTCAAGGTGGTCGATCTTTCGGCCGATTTCCGTCTTGCCGACGTCGCCACGTACGCCGAGTGGTACGGCCACGAGCACAGGGCGCCCGATCTCCAGACCGAGGCGGTCTACGGTCTGACCGAACTGGCGCGCGACAAGGTCAAGACGGCCCGGCTGGTGGCCAATCCCGGGTGCTATCCCACGGCATCCCAGCTTCCGCTGGTCCCCTTGCTGGAGGCCGGTGCCATATCGCCCGAGGACATCATCATCGACGCCAAATCGGGCGTTTCCGGGGCCGGGCGGTCGGCCAAGGAGGGCAATCTGTTCTGCGAAGTGGCGGACGGCATCCATGCCTACGGGATCGCCAGCCACCGCCATGCGCCGGAAATCGAGCAGGGGCTCGGCCAAGCCGTTGGCCGGCCGGTGGTCGTCAACTTCACGCCCCACCTGATGCCCATGAGCCGGGGCATCCTCGCCACCATCTATGTGCGGCTGGGCAAGGGACTGAAAGCGGCCGACCTTCGCGCCATTCTTGCCGACCGCTATCGGGGCGAGCCGTTCGTGCGTGTCCTGCCGGACGGCGCCGCGCCGGCGACCCGCCACGTGCGGGGCTCGAATTTCTGCCTTATCAACGCCTTCGATGACCGCGTGCCCGGGCGGGCGATCCTGTGCTCGGCCATCGACAATCTGGTGAAGGGGGCTTCGGGGCAGGCCCTTCAGAACCTCAATCTCATGCTTGGCCTGCCCGAGACCGCCGGACTGACCCAGCAGCCGCTGTTCCCATGAGGCGACGTCATGCCGTCGAGCCTGGTCCTGCCCTATAAGGGTGTCCATCCCACCATCCACCCCGACGCCTTCCTGGCGCCGACCGCCGTGGTGATCGGGGATGTGGTGGTGGGTGCCCAGGCGGGGATCTGGTTCAACTGCGTGGTTCGCGGCGACGTTCACGAGATCCGCATCGGCGAGCGCACCAACATCCAGGACGGGACCATCGTCCACGTCACCGGCGGCAAGTACGGCACCTATATCGGCTCGGACATCACGATCGGCCATGGGGCGGTGATCCATGCCTGCACGTTGGAGGACGGCTGCTTCATCGGCATGGGCGCGACCCTGTTGGATGGGGTTGTCGTCGAAACGGGCGCCATGGTCGCTGCGGGCGCGGTGGTGACGCCGTGCAAGCGGGTGAAGGCCGGGGAGTTGTGGGGCGGCAACCCGGCCCGGCTGTTGCGGATGCTGCGCGACGACGAAATCGCCTTCTTCCCCCGGTCGTCCGCCAGGTACGTCGAACTGGCCCGGGATTATCGCGAGGACCCCGGCTGACGGGGGATCGTGCGCCGACACGTTCAAAAGGCGCGCGATCTTTTGAACGTGTCGGCGCACAATTCACTGGTTTTGTGGGCCGATTCACCAGACAGAAGGTTCAGGCCCCTGAATCTTCTGTCTGGAGCGGGCCACTAAGGAGGACTCATGAGCCGAGGGCGGGCAATCGCCGGCCTGTTCAATCGCCTGGTCGGGCCCATCGGCCGCCTGACCGGTGGGGCGGCCGCGCCGCCGCCTTCGGCCGTCGCGGCCGGCCCGCTCACCGAGCGGCTGACCGACGAAGCCTTCCGGCTCGCCATGGAATCGCTGGCCAAGGAGGAGGACGGCAAGTTCCGAACCCGCCTTCACGTCGTGTCCCTGATCGAGTTTCGGGAAGCCGTGGGAGACAAGTGGGGGCGGCTCGCCGATAAGGTGCTGCTGATCGCGGACGGGGTCATCCATCAGCATCTGGGAGGCGGAAACCTGTCCACCCGGCCCGGCGGCGATTTTTTCGTGCTGGTGTTCCGCACCTGTCTGGAACCGGAGGCCCGGCGGCGCACGCGCGCCATCGCCGGGGATCTTGGGACCCGGCTGGTTGGCGATCAGCTGGTCGGGTTGGACCGGCCGCAAATCCTGAGCCTGGATGTGATGGCCGCCGATGCGGTAAAGGACGACGGCAGCCTCGACCTTGCCGCGATCGAGGCGGCCATCGACGCCCATCGCGCTTCGCGGGCGCGGCGGCCGAGGGAAACGGGCCCGGGCCAGGCCGCGGAGGCGTCTCTTCCCACAAGCCCCACCGCGCTCCGCTCGCCCGTGGACGGCGACGCCATCGGGGAGCCGGGATGGGAGGCGGCGGGGAGCGGGAGCAAGGGAGGCGACGATCCGGAGTGGCAACGTGCGGCGTCCGCCGCCGCCGCTGTTGCCGGCCAAGGCGTGCCGCCCCTTGGGTCCGGCACGCATCTGTCGGTGGTCTGGCGCCCCACTTGGCTGGCCGCGGCGGACGCCATCGCGGGGTATCACGCCCGGATCGTCCGCAGTGACGGCGACGCGGACGTCACCCGCGAGGGGGCCGATGCCTATCCGCCGGATGCGGCCTCGTGCGCGGTGCTGGATCGCGCGGCGGTGGCCGACGTCGCTCGCGTGCTCACGGCCCGGATGGCGGCCGATTCCGTTTCGGTCATCCTTTCCCTGCATTGGCACACCGTGTCCTCGGTCCAGCGTTCCGTCGTCGCCGGAGCGCTGTCCAATCTTGGTGTTTCCAGCCGGTCCAGCCGGTTGTTGATCGAGATTTTCGGAGTTCCCGCGGGCACCTCGCGGCGTGACCTTTCCGACACCGTCGGCGCGGTACGGAGCTTGAGCCGGCAGGTGGCGCTGCGCCTGCGGCCGGGCGACGATCCGCTTCTGGGCATGGCGGCCAGGGGCGGGGTGTCCATGGTCGGCATCGATATCGGCGCTCGGGCGGACGGGAGGGGCGTTCCGGCCGGCCTCGCGTGGCTTCGTGACGGAGCCGGGAAAGCACGGCTGCCGGCCTACGTCTGGGGCGTGCAGGACCGTTCCCATCTGGTGTTCGCCCTGGAGAACGGGTTCGCCATGATCAACGGCCCGGCGCTGAAGGGCGATCAGCCCCGGCCGGCGAGCGTTCTTTCGGCGCCGAAGGCGCGCTTGCTCGATTCCGGGGCGTGATGCGGACTGCCGTGCTTGGCGGCCGGTTCGCCGCCCTGTCGTCATCGGCGCTGCTGGGCGTGATCGCCGGCATCGGCATCGGCGCGATGACCGGGTGGTCCGGCGGCGAGGTCTTCGCCTCGGCGGCCCTGCTCGTCTACCTGGGGGTGGAGGCGCCCAAGGTGGGGCTTTTCGGCCGCACGGTGTTGGGGATCGCCCTGGCCGTCGCGGCGGCGGCGGTCGCGGTGTTGCCGCATCCCGCCCGAACCGTGATTCACGGCCTGGGCGAGGCGGCGTCCCTGGCGGGGCTGTTCGCGGCGGTGGGGTTCCTGCGCGAGGCCGCCGAGAGTTCGCGGCTGGTGCGGGACTGCGGCATCCTGATGGTCAACCAGCCCCCCGGCCGGCGCTATCTTGTCCTCACCTTGGGCAGCCAGTTGATTTCGGTGGTGCTGAATTTCGGCGTGCTGCCTTTGCTGGGCACCATGGTGATGGGCGCCAATTCCGCCGAGGCCGCCGGGGGGGACCTGCGCATCGTCGCCATTCGCCAGCAAAGGATGATGACGGCTCTCTTGCGCGGGTTCGCGGTGATGACGGTGTGGTCGCCCCTGTCGGTATCCTTCGCCGTCACCCAAAGCGTGGTCCACGACGTGCCGTGGGAACGTCTGCTGCCCCAGCAGATCGTCCTCGCGTTCCTGCTGATGGTGCTGGGGTGGCACCTCGATCGCGTCGCCTTCGACCGTGCGCCGCCACGGTCGTGCGCTCCGGCGGGCGGATGGGGGCCGCTGGTCCGGCTTGGCCTGCTGATCGGCGCGGTGGTGGCGGCCGCGGTGGCGGTCGCCGTGGTTCTGGGCGTGCCTGTGGTTACGAGCACCGTTTTGGCGGTGCCGGCGGCGGCGCTGGTTTGGCTGGCGGTCCAGCACCGCCGGCAGGGGGTGGCGGGTGCGGTGGCGGCGGCCGGCGAGTTGCTGGCCCGCCGGCTGAGGGTCAGCCTTCCGGGCTTTCGCAATGAAATCGCGCTGCTCGGCGGGGCGATGTTCCTGGGCTCGGTGGCGTCGGCCCTCATCGCCCCCGAACTTGCGGCGGGCCGGCTGGCCATGCTGGGGGTGCCGCCGGTCGTGCTGGCGATCCTGCTGGCGTGGTCGGTGATGGGCTTGGCCCGTTTCGGCGTGCCGCAGATCCTGACGGTGTCGCTGTTGGGCGGGGCCTTCGCCGACCCCGGGCGTCCTGGCCCCGATTCGCTGGTCCTGGCGAGCGGTTTGATGGGTGCCTGGGCGCTGTCGGCCTGCACCACCCCGGTGGGGGCCGCGATCCTCAGCGTGTCTCGCCTTTCGGGGGTGCCGATGCAGACCATCGCCCGGGACTGGAACGGCCGCTTCGTGCGACTGGGCGGGCTTCTGCTCGGTCTTTGGATGCTCTGCCTGCACGGAATATTCGGGACAGGCTGAAACTCTGCCATCAGAGGGAGCGTTGGGCATTTGCCGACCGGCCTTCCTGATTCTACACTGAGCGCTCGAAAGAGGTGTGGGGTAAAGGGCGGGCGATGCGCATCACCAGGAAGGTTCTCGTCTCGGCCGGCGCGATGGTTGTGGCCGTGCTGCTCCTGCTGCTGGTGGTGGTGCCGGCCCTGATCGATTGGGACAGCTACAAGGGCGAGCTTTCGGCGCGCCTTGAAGACGCGCTTGGCCGCAAAGTCGCCATCGCCGGTCCCCTTCGCATCCGCCTGCTGCCGTCTCCCGCCATCACCGCCCACGATGTGTCCCTCGCCAACCTCCCGGGAGCGCAGCCGGACACCATGGCGTCGGTCAAGGCACTGTCCTTGAGCGTGCGGCTGATGCCGCTGCTGGGCGGAAACGTCGTTATCACATCCCTGGCGCTCGACCGGCCGGTCATCCATCTCCAGCGGCTGCCCGACGGGCGCGCCAATTGGCGGTTCACGTCTCCGGGGACGCCGGACGGCGCGGCGACCGGGGCGGGGCCGTCCGCGGCCGGGCCCAAGCGCGTCGTGGATATCCACGCGCTGACGGTGACGGATGGGGTCGTCACCTGGCAGTCGGGCGAGGGGGCGCCGTTGACGGTCGATGCCCTGAATGCCCGGGTGGCGATGAAGACCATCTCCGGTCCTTTCGCCGCCAAGGTTTCCGGGCGCATTCGCGGCATTCCGGTGAATGTCGATGCCTCGCTCGGCGCGCTTGAGGTGAATAACGGCGCGGCGCCGCTGCTGCTGAAGGTCGATCTGCCGTCGGCGGACACCAAGCTGACGCTTGGCGGCATGCTGAGTTCCCTGACCGCCGGCCGGATGGTCAGCGGCCATCTGAACGTCGAGGTTGCCGATCCCGCGCGGTTGTCGGCGGTATTGGGCGGGCCGGCCGCCCTGCCGCTGCCCGGGGCGGTCACCGCCGCAGGCACGCTGGCGGCAAGCGGCGAGGACGCCTCTCTCAAGGAACTGGCCATCACCGTCGGCCACACCCGCGCGACCGGCAACATCACCGCCGAACTCAGCGGAACCCCCCGAGTGGACGTGTCGTTGACCGTGCCCAGCCTCGACGTGGACGAATGGCTCGGCCAGGGGGCGTCGTCCGCGGCCGCGCCCGCCAGCCCGGCGGCAAACGCCTCCGGCTCCCCCTCCGCTCCCGCTGCCGGCCCGGACGAGGGGTTCAGCCTGCCCGCCGGCCTGTCCGTTACCGCGGCGCTGGCGGTTGACGCGGCATCCTGGCGGGGCAAGGTGATCCGCCAGACCCGCATCGACGGCACCCTCGACAAGGGTGCGCTGGCGCTCACCCATCTGACGGCTCTGCTGCCCGGAGACACCACCCTGACCGGAGAGGGTACGCTTGCGCCGCGCCAGGGCCGGCCAGCCTTCGATGGGCATCTGGAGACCTCGTCCAGCGATCTCCGGACGCTGCTGGCATGGCTGGGTATGGATATCTCCGCCGTTCCCGGCGATCGGCTGCGCCGGTTCACGGCCGCCGCCGGGGTGACCGGGGATCCCGCGCAAGCGACGCTGCGGGATATCGATCTGACCGTCGACGACGTCCACGCGACCGGCCAAGTGTCCGCGCGCCTGGGTGCGCCCCGGCCGTCCTACGCCTTAGCCGCCGCCGTCGACACCCTGAATCTGGATTCCTACCTGCCCGGCGGGCCGAATGCGGGGGCGGGGAATGCCGCGGCGCGGGGCGGACGGGAAAATCCCGTCCCTGCCGCGGCCGTTCCGGCAAAGCCCGCCGCGACGGGCGTTCCCGTCGATCTGGACGTGTCCGCGGATGTCTCCGTCCGGCATTTGACGGTCCGGGGCATCCCGGCGGATGCGGTCAAGCTGGAAGGCAGGTTGAACGGGGGGAACCTCGGCGTGCGGGATGCCGAAGCGGTCGTGGCGGGAACGCAGGCAAGCCTGTCCGGCACGGTGCGGGGCCTCGGCCAGGGAATCCCGCAACTGGACGGCGTGGTCTTCGAAATGGACAGTCCGCGGCCCGGCCGCCTTCTGGGCGTGCTCAGCGGTACCCGTTCGGATTTCCTCGACCGCCTTGGCGCGGTGACCGCCGACGGCACCCTGTCGGGTGGATTGGATACTCTGACGGCCAAGCTGCGCGCGCTTTCCGACGGCTTCGAGGCCAGCGCGCAGGGCACCATCGGCGACGTGCGGACGGCGCCCCGCTATCAGATGGCCTTGGCGGCCAGCGCCCCCAGCACCGCGCAGGCATTGCATTTCCTTTTGCCGACCTACCGGCCGCAGGGCCGGATCGGGCCTTTCACCGCGGCGGCGAAACTCGACGGCGACGCCAAAGGCGCTCAGGTTTCCGGCATCGACATCCGCGCCGGCGAGGCGCATGTCACCGGCTCGGCGGCGCTCGCCCTGGGCGGCGCCCGCCCGGCGGTCACCGCCACCCTGGCCGGCAACGCCATCACCCTCGATCCGTTCCTGTCGGCCGAGCGGACCGGCGCGGCGGCGGTGCCGGAGCGGCGGGGCGGGTCGCGTCCTCATCCGGCGATCGTTCCGGCGGCGGCGAAGAGCACGGCCGACAATGCGCCCTGGTCGACCGAGCCGCTGGATCTTTCCTTGCTGCAAACCATGGACATGCGCGCCGACGTCCGCGCCGACGCGGTGACCTGGAAAGGCTGGAGGATGGACAATCCTCAGGCCCATGTCGTCATCGACAACGGCGCGATCCAGCTCGACAAGCTGACGGGCAAGCTGTTGGGAGGGGATATGTCCCTGGCGTTGCGGCTTGCCGGCGGTGCCCTGCCGCAGCTGTCCGGCAGCCTGTCCATCGCCGGCGCCAATCTCAGCCAGGCCAAGCTGGGTTCGGGAAGCATCCAGCTCACCCAGGGGACGATGGATACCGATGCCCGTTTCAGCGCCACCGGCCGGTCATCGGCCGAGATGGCGTCGCACCTGGGCGGCGACGGGCGGTTTTCCGTCAAGGACGGCGTCGTCAGCGGGTTCGATCTGCCGGCGGTGAATCAGCAGCTCCAGCATATCCAGAACATCGGCAACCTGCTGGTTCTCGCGCAAACGGCCCTGTCGGGAGGCACGACCGGCTTTTCATCCCTCACCGGCACCGCCCAGGCCCAGAACGGCGTGGTCACCACGCGCGACACCAAACTGAACGCCCAGGGCGGGGCGGCGACGGCGGAGGCGGCGGTGGATCTGCCCCGCTGGACGATCAATTCCCGCATCGCCTTCCGCTTGGCCGACAGCACCGCGCCGCCCTTGGGCCTGCGCTTCGAGGGGCCCCTGGACAATCCCCGCAAGATCATCGACATCAACGAGTTGCAACGCTATCTGGTGGAACGCGGTCTGGGCAAGGCGCTCAAGGGGAAGGGCGGCTCGTTGCAGGACCTGCTGGGCGGCGTGACCGGCGCCCCGCAGCAGCAACAGCAGCAGCCCGGCCAAGCCCAGCCGCAGCAGCAATCCCCCCAGCAAATGCTCCAGAACCTGCTGAAGGGGTTGGGCGGCAAGTAGATTTGCCGCCCTCTCGGGCATCAGCCGACCGTTGGCAGGCCATGGAGCGCGCGGGCCAGTTCCCCTTCGTCGTAGGCCAGGTCCGTCAGCTTGCCGGCGAAGTAGTCGGTGTAGGCCTGCATGTCGAAATGGCCGTGGCCCGACAGGTTGAACAGGATCGTGCGCGGCTTGCCTTCGGCCTTGGCCACCAGCGCCTCGTCGACGGCCGCCTTGACCGCGTGCGAGGATTCCGGCGCCGGCACGATGCCCTCGTTGCGGGCGAAGGTGACGGCGGCGGCGAAACATTCGGTCTGGTGGTAGGCGCGAGCTTCGATCAGGCCCAGTTCCTTGACGTGGCTGACAATGGGCGCCATGCCGTGATAGCGCAGCCCGCCGGCGTGGGAGCCGGGCGGCATGAAGGTCGACCCCAGGGTGTGCATCCGTACCAACGGCGTCAGATGTCCCGTATCGCCGAAATCGTAGGCGTAGGTGCCGCGGGTCAGGCTCGGGCACGAGGCGGGCTCGACCGCGACGACGCGCAAGGCGGCGCCCTTCAGCTTTTCGCGGAGGTAAGGGAAGGCGAGGCCCGCGAAGTTGGAGCCGCCGCCGGTGCAGGCGATGACCACGTCGGGGCTGTCCCCGGCCATCTCCATCTGGCGGATGGCTTCCTCGCCGATGACGGTCTGATGCAGGCAGACGTGGTTCAGCACGCTACCCAGCGCGTATTTGGTGTCGTCCCGGCCGGCGGCGATCTCCACGGCCTCGGAGATGGCGATCCCGAGCGAACCGTTGCTCTCGGGGTCCCGCTCCAGGATGGCGCGGCCCGACGCGGTGAGCGGCGAGGGGCTGGGGATGCATTTGGCGCCATAGGTCTCCATCAGGGCGCGGCGATACGGTTTCTGTTCGTAGGAGATCTTCACCATGAAGACCTCCACCTCCAGCCCGAACAGCGACCCGGCGAAGGCGAGCGAGCTGCCCCATTGGCCGGCGCCGGTCTCGGTGGACAGGCGCTTGACGCCCTCGTGCTTGTTGTAGAAGGCCTGGGGCACCGCGGTGTTGGGCTTGTGGCTGCCGGCGGGCGAGACGCCCTCGTACTTGAAGTAGATGCGGGCAGGGGTGTCCAGGGCCTTTTCCAGCCGCCGCGCCCGCACCAAGGGCGAAGGGCGCCACAGCCGGTAGACTTCGCGCACCGGCTCGGGGATGTCGATCCAGCGTTCGGTGGACACCTCCTGGAGGATCACCGCCATGGGGAAGATGGGCGCGAGGTCGTCGGGTCCGATGGGTTGGCCCGTCCCGGGATGCAGCGGCGGCGCCAACGGCACCGGCAGGTCGGCGGCCAGGTTGTACCAAGCCTTGGGCAGCATCTCTTCGGGCAGCAGGTACTTGGTGATGTCGCTCATTCTTCTCCCCCCATGGCGCGAGCCGTCCCTTGCGGACAGGTGCGGCTGCCAGTGTAACCGAGGCCGGGGGCCAGGCAAGGCTTCGGCGCCGCACGATTTTTCCCCCGGATTTTTCCCTTGCGCACCCCGCCGGAACGAACTATAAAGCCGGCCTCTTCGGCGGGTTCCAACCCCGACGCGACGGGCGCATAGCTCAGTTGGTAGAGCAGCTGACTCTTAATCAGCGGGCCCAAGGTTCGAGTCCTTGTGCGCCCACCAAGTTTCAGGTGGGAAATGAAGGGGTTAGACCGGAGACGGTCTAACCCCTTTTTCTTCGATAAGTGTCCAGTAAGCACCGAATTCATGGCCAGCCATGCGTCTGCCGCATGGCTCGGTCGGCTGCCGGCCATCGCAGATGCGCGTAGATGGGGTGGGGATCAGGTCCGGCGATGGTTGTAAGGCAAGATAAAGCAATGGCACCAAGGTGCCGTTAAGTCCTTGTCTGTACATCATTTTTTATGAAGCCAAGGCGTCCGGGATGGTGCCATTTTGGCTCCATCCCGTCGGTCGCCCCCTCTACTACGATCGCGAAGGATCTGACGGGAGCGCTGGGGATGTGTACCGCTGCCGAAGCAGCCGGTTTCATCGGTGCCTGGCAGCAGGAGAGCCGGGCCGGAGCCGGCTGTCAAGGGGCTGACGCCCGCCTTCGGCGGCGGCCTGATGGCCGCCCTTGACAGCCCGCCTCCTGTGCCCGGCAGAGGCTTGCCATGCGCCGATGGATGGGAGGAATGAAGTTCAACCTTCCGGACTGTTCCACTGTAGGCGGCGATCCGGCGGAGGGAGAGGGCAACAACGCTCCCTTCCTCCCGGACGGGTCGGCACCTGGCGCCGATCAACGCGCCTTGCTAGGGATTGCCCCCCGAGTGGGCGAGGCGGGCGCTCTGCACGATGGCGGCAAGGTCGGCGCCGGTGGCCTCACCCTTCGCCACCTTGCCCAGCCGACGGCCCAAGTCGATCTGCCGATTGAGGAAATGGTTCCAGAAGGCCATGAACATGGTGGTGGCCTTCCAAAACTCGTTGCCGCGCATCACCTCGGCCATGTCCATGATCCGGCCACCACCGTGGGCGTTGCGAACCACCTTGTCGGCGCCCATACCTTCGGCCATCCCCTTGTGGTAGGCCCCGATCCAGGTGGGCAGCGCCGAGCCCATGTCGAGCATGCCCAGCATGTGGAAGGCCGAGCGCTGCCAGTCGCGCACCAGCGGCATGACCTTGCCGGTGCCCAACTCCTTCAGCGCGCCCTGGGCTATCCCCGCATAGCCCATGGCAAGACGCAGTTTAAACCAGCGCGCGTCGTGCGCCTTCGCTTGGTCGAGGCCCGTCACTCGGAGCTGCCGGGGCAATGCCGGGGAACTGATCGCCCGATCCAACCGGGGCCAAACCCGGATTGGCGCGCCAGAAGCCACAAGCTGAGAACGAGGCCGACCAGCAGGGCTCCGACCATCGGTGCCAGAGCCATTTGAAGGGCGTGCGTATAGGCGCGGGCCGACCGGCCGTGCCCCAGGACAGTGAAAAAGACGCCACCGATGCCCGCCGCCGAGAATGCGGCGCCGAGATACAACACCGCCACCATCGTTCCTGCCACCAGGCCGGCTTGATGGGGGGCGACATCGGCCAGCACGATCCGTTGCAGCGACGGCAGCGTCATCCCTTGGCCGATGCCGGCAGCGAACAGGCCGGCCACCATTACCGCATCCGGAGCCGGCACGCCGCCCAGCCGCCACGTCACCAGCGCGAAGGCCCCTGCCATCAGGCCGAGCCCCAGCGGCAGCAGGCGGTCGCCAACCCGCCGAGCCAGCCAGGGCGTTCCCAGCGGCCCGACGACATAGCCGAGTCCATAGGGCGCGATCCCCAATCCCGATTGGAACGGCGACCATCCAAGGCCCCGCTGGAGGAAAATGCCGTAGGTCAGGAAGAAGACGCTGATGCTATAGAAAAAGAACGCGATCAGCAGCCCGCCCGCCACCACCGGCCGGCGCAGGAGAAGCAAGTCCACCAGAGGGGCCTGCCCGTTCCGCCTCACACGCCGCTCTACCCACAACAGCATGGCGAAGCTAGGAAGCGAGGCGATCAGACACAGGATCGTCCAGGCCGGCCAGCCCAGTTCCCGGCCGGAAATGATAGGCTCGATAAGCAGCATCAAGCTCATCGTGAGCACGAGCATGCCCGCCAGATCGATGTACGCACCCTGCGCCGGCCGGTTTTCCGGTACGAAACGCCAGGCACCGACAAGCGCCAGAAGGCCGACCGGCAGATTGACCAGGAACACGGCCCGCCAGCCTAGCCCCAGTGGATGTAGGTCGATCAGTGCCCCGCCGCCGATTTGACCGACGATGGAGGAGAGCCCAAAGACAAATCCATACGCCCCCATCAGCCGGCTTTGAGCCTTGGCGGGAAAAACGGTCCGGATCGTCGCCAGGACCTGCGGCGTGATCAGCGCGGCGGTGACGCCCTGAACGGTGCGGCCTACGATCAGCGCGGTGCCGTTCATCGCCCAGCCGCACAGCGCCGACGACAGGATGAACCCCGCCATCCCCAGCATGAAAATGCGCTTGCGGCCGTAAAGGTCGCCGAGCCGTCCCCCGGTGATCAGCACCACCGCATAGGCCAGGGCGTAGGCGGAAATGATAAGTTGCACCTGCGCCGCCGTGGTCTTCAGCCCCGTCTGGATGGATGGCAGCGCGAGATTGACGATGAAATAGTCGAGCGGCGGAAGGAACACGCCCGTCAACAGGGCGGCCATGGCGAGGACGGGCCGAGCGTTCGACGGGGTGGTCAAGGGCATGGTGGCTGGCATCCGGGAGCTAAGGGCGCTGCCCCTTTCCTACCCAGAATCGGACTGATACCCTATAGCCGGTTGTCGATTTATTATGGGTCCAGTTCAATGGCCAAACGGAGCACACCACCGCTCTGGAGCGTGTTCGCGATTGATCCCGCGAGCGCGACGTCGCGCCAGGATCAGATCGCGGAGCATATCCGCAAGGCGGTCCTGGCGGGGCATGTCCGCCCTGGGATGCGGCTTCCTTCGACGCGGTCGCTGGCGGCCGAGTTGGAGGTCTCCCGGCAGACCGCCGTCCTCGCCTACGAGAAGCTGATGGCCGAAGGCTATGTCACCGGCCGGATCGGATCGGGGCTCTATGTGCCGGATGTGCTTCCCGAAGATCTGCTGCTGCCATTGCCGGCTGGGAGAACGGCGCCGGCCGGCCCTGCGGGCGGTAACTGGACACCTCGTTTGTCGGCCCGTGGGCTACGTCTCGCCTCGCTGCCGATCACGCCCGTCCGGCGCAGTGCGGGATTGCTTGCGCCCGGCATCCCGGCGCTGGACCGGTTCCCGCACGATCTCTGGGCGCGGCTTTCCACCCGCTTCTGGAAAGGCAGACCGGGCGTGGACCTGCTGGGCTATGGCGGGCCGTCAGGGTTCAGGCCCTTGCGAGAAGCCATTGCCGATCATCTCGGTGCGACGCGCGCGATCGCCTGCACGGCGGACGACATCGTCATCACGGCGGGTGCACAGAACGCCATCGACTTGGCTGCCCGTCTTCTGATCGATCCTGGCGACGAGGTCATGGTCGAGGACCCGGCCTATGTCGCGGGGCGAAGCGCCCTTGAGGCCGCGGGCGGGTGCGTCGTTCCCGTCCCGGTCGATCCCGATGGGTTGGATGTGACGGCGGGAGAGGCGATGGCGCCACGGGCCCGGCTGGCCTTGGTCACGCCGTCCCATCACTATCCGCTGGGCGTGCCGATGAGCCTGTCACGCCGTCTCTCCCTGCTGGATTGGGCCGAACGGGCCGACGGGTGGATTCTCGAAGACGATTGCGACGGCGACTACCGCTATGCGGGCCATCCCCTTCGTCCGTTGCGGGCACTCGGCCGGGCCGCGGCGGCGCGGCGCGTCATCTATATCGGTTCCTTCGCCAAGGTTCTGGCACCGGGGTTGAGGCTGGGCTTCCTCGTCGCGCCGACGGGGCTGGCCGAGGCCTTCGGTACGGCACGCGGCCTCATTGACCGCCATTCGCCCATATCGACGCAGGCGGTCTTGGCCGACTTCATCGGTGAAGGCCATTTCGCGGCGCACCTGCGCCGGATGCGCGTGCTCTACGCTGAACGGCGCGATCGTCTGATTCACGCGCTGGAACGGCATTGCGGAGACGTGCTCGACTGGGGGAAAAGCCCGGAAGCGGGCCTGCACCTGACGGCCAAGCTGCATGGAAACGGCGGTACCAAGCCCGACGATGTCGAGATTTGGGAGCGGGTCAGCCGCGAAGGCCTTCAGACGCCCCCGTTGTCCGCGCATTACGCGTGCGAACGGCGTGCGCAGGCGGGCTTCATCCTCGGCTTCGCGGCAACGCCGGCCGACAGAATCGACGAAGCAGCCGCAAGGCTTGGCAGAGCCATCCGGTTGCCATGAACTCACCAGTTCTCGAGCCAGTAGTCCACGCCGTTCTCGAGCGGCGTGTTGCACGCTTTCCACGCGATCGGCGGATCGGCCGCCGCTGTGATGATCAAATCTGCGTCTCGAGACTTCCCCGGCATGACGCGACATAGGCGAGGCACTCCTCCTTGGGGCCGGGGCGCTTGAAGTAATAGCCTTGGAGCATGTCGACACCCATGTCGGTCAGGACGTCGGCGCATTCCTTTGTTTCCACCCCTTCGGCGACGACATTCATCTTCATCGCGTGCCCCAGATCTGTGATGGTGCGCAGCAAGACCCGGCCGGCTTCGGTATGGACACGGCGTACGAACGAGGCGTCGATCTTGATTTCGTGGACAGGCAGGTCGTGCAGGTAGGATAGGGACGAATAGCCCGTGCCGAAATCGTCCAGGGACAGCATGAAGCCCGCTTCCGAGAGCTGAATCAGAAGTTCGCGTGCACGCTCGATGCCCAGAAGGGCGACGCTTTCGGTCATCTCCAATTTAATGCTCTGTGGGTTCACGGAATGCCGCTCGATGGACCGCATCAAGTCGGGGACGAATGTGTTCGAGACCAGTTGGCGATTGGAGACGTTGATCGACAGGAACATGTTGCGCGCCAAATCTTTTTCACAACTGGAAAACTGCCGCAGCGCTTGCTCCAATACCGATTGCCCCAGCCTTTCGATCACTCCCAATGTTTCCGCCATCGGGATGAAGGTGGCCGGACTGACCCAACCGTATTGGGGGTCCTGCCACCGCGCCAGGGCCTCCATGCCGACCGGCAAATGCGTATGGGCGTCGACGATCGGCTGATAATGAACCTGAATGAGATCGTTCTTCACGGCCGCCGCGAAATCGGCCGTGAAGTCGACGTCCCGGTAGCCGAGGTCGTTGCTCGACATCTCGGCGAACATCTGGGCGTTATTTCGACCCTGGGACTTGGCGAAGAACAATGCCTTGTCCGCCTGGATCAGGAGGTTTTCGGCGGTCCTCGCGTCATCGGGGTACAGGGCACCGCCCAGGCTTAGGGTCACATCGTAATCGGCATTCTTCTCTTCGAGATGTGCCCTCACCGCTGCGGCCAGCCGGTCGGCCTTCCGCTTCAAATCCTCCAGTCCGCCGATCTTGGGCAAGAGGATGACAAATTCGTCGCCGCCCCAGCGGGCTAGCGTGTCGCACTTGCGCAAGTTAGCAGTCAACGCCTGGGTAACCTCGACCAGCAATTGATCGCCGGCCTTGTGGCCGTAAACGTCGTTCACCTGCTTAAAATTGTCGAGATCGACGAAAATCACCGCGCACTTGACGCCTTCCCGTTCCGACTCGTTGAGTGCCTGTTGCATCCTGTCTTCCAGAAGGACCCGGTTGGGCAAGCCGGTCAGAGCGTCGTGCAGCGCCATGTGCACGATTCGCTGTTCCTGGAGATGGGACTCCGTGATGTCGCGCAGAACGCCTCGGATTTCCACCGAGCCTCCTCCGCTCGGCGCGCGTCGAACGAACTTGCCCTCGACCCAGAGATCGTTCGGCCCTTTAGGGGCAAGGCGAAACCGCACCGTGGCGGAATCCGCCGGGGCCGTGAAAAGTTTGGAAAGCGCCGCACGCACCAGCGGTCGGTCAACATCGTGGACAACGTCCGTGATCGGCATGCCGACAACCGTTTCCGCTCCGGTACCGAGCAGAACCTCGATCGGCTTCGACGCACGGTGGAGCGTCAGATCGGATGAGACCCCAACGACGACCTCGTTCACCATGTTGAGGGTTTCGAGGTTGCTGGCCGCTTCAGCCTCGGTTGCCGCCATGGCCTGATTGAGGTCGCGAATTTCGTCCAGCTCGCTACGGAAGCCCATTTTCCTGAGGAGGAGCTCCATGAGGCAGAACCGTGTCAAGCCGGACTGCGCGAGATTCAGGCTGACAAAGAACAGAGTCACAAAGGCAATCAGACTGTAATCGTAATAGAGAACAACGCCGCTGGCGGTTACCAATGTGCCGGCAATGGTCCGGATGGTGGGCTCGATGTAAGGGAGGTTCTTTTCGGCCATTCCATTCACACGTTGTTCCCCGGGGTAGAGTCTGCACCAGGACTTGCGAGATTTTTTGGCAAATCACGAGCATCGCCAACCCAGGTGGTGATTTAAAATCATACGAAAAAGCATGGCGGTGTCAATTATGGCCGTAGCAATGCAGCGGTTCTCATTATGCATTTTTCGCTGTCATCCCGAGCCGATGGCGAGGGATCTTTCCGGCACTTTCGCGTGAAGGATCCCTCTGTCGCTCCGCTCCCTCGGGATGACACCATGCCCTGATGCCGCATAATGAGAACCGCTGGTAGCAATGCCAAAACTGCGGCGTCTGCTACCCGGTCGGCTTCCAAGCCGGGATCGTGGCGGTTGCTTGAGTTTCCATCGGCCCGTGTTTTAGGTTCACCCCAACCAAACAACGAGGTCGATGATGGACGGTGATTTGAAATGCCCCAAGTGCGGCTCCGGACACGTGTATCCGGATGGCAGCCTGTGGATTTGCCCGGAATGCGCCCATGAATGGAGCGGCGCCGAGGCCGATTCCGGAGCGGAGAGTTCGGATGCGGAGGGCATGGTCAAGGATGCCAACGGCAACGTGCTCGCCGACGGCGACACCGTGACCGTCATCAAGGATCTTAAAGTCAAGGGATCGTCCCTGGTCGTCAAAGGCGGCACCAAGGTGAAGAATATCCGCCTGGTGGACGCGACCGACGGCCACAACATCGCCTGCAAGATCGACGGCATCGGCGCAATGAATTTGAAATCGGAATTCGTGAAGAAGTCCTAATGCACCGACACATTCGGAAGGTGCACCGGCCCTCCGAATGTGTCGGTGCACAATTCATTGATTTTGTGGGCCGATTCACCCGACAAAAGGTTCGCGCTCATGAACCTTTTGTCGGGACCGGACCACCAGCCCGGATTTCTCACATGGGCACCGATTCGATCGCGTTTCGGGGAGGCGGAGTGCCAAGCCGCGGCCCGCGGGCAAGGCTCCCCGCCGCAACCGCTTTGGCCACGCTAATCCCGGCCGACCGTATAGGTGGCGACCAAGCGATGTTCGGCCCCGGGAGCGACCGTGACGGCATCGGGGCCGGCGTTGGTGGTCTCGACGCAGAGCAGGGTCTTGTAATCGTCATCGTCCAGGTCGGCCATGGCGCGGGCGGTATCGGCCCATGGGTTCCATACCACCGCGCTGGCGCTGCCCTGGGCGCTAATGCGGATGCGGCGGGACAGGGCCGGATCGACGATGGCCAGGTCCCCCCGCACACCGGTGTAGACGCGGTCGGTCTCGCCGGCGAGGGTCACCGCACCCTGCTGGGTCTTGGTGGCGCCGCCGTCCATCTTGTCGATGTAGGACAGGCCCTCCAGCCCCTCCACCCGCACGCGGGCGATATCGCCGACGCGGAAATAGGTGTGCAGGCCCTGGGTGAGCGGGAACGCCTTGTCCCCGGTGTTGCGGGTGACCAGGGCGGTTTGGAGAGCGTCGCCGATGGTGACGGCCAGTTCCAGGTCGAAGGCGTGCGGCCAGATGGCGCGGGTCTCGTCGCTGTCGGTCAGGCCGAGACGGACGCGGACTCGGCCGTCCGCGAGGGTTTCGGTGCCGCGCAGGTCCCAGGGACGGTTGCGGACGAAACCGTGGCCGGGGCGGCCCTTGCCTTCGGGATCGGGGCCGAACCACGGCCAGCATACCGGCATGCCGCCCTTGATGGCTTTGCCGTCCGCCCAGTACGCCTTGCCGCTGAGGAAGAAAATGTCCTCGGCTTGTCCGGCGGGCCGGTGCGACAGCACTTGGCCGGCATAGGTGCAGATGGTGGCGCGTGCAGTGCCCGTATCCACCTCGACCAGAGGCAAGCCGCCCTTGCCCGCGGTGATGGTCACGCGGCCGGCGATGGCGAAGCGTGCGTTCAATTCCCCGATGCTCATGGCGATTTTCCCCTGATGTTGCGGAGGCGATGGTAGCGGTCGGCGGCGGCGCCGCAAACCGCACGGGCGGGTGGGTGCGCCAAAGGGCTTACGGGCGGTGCCGTCGCGGTCGCCTCCGATGCGCCCGAGCGCTAACCTCACTTCCACCAGGTGATAAAAATTGCTATCACATAGTCACAAATATGTGCCATCCCAATCAGGAAAGATTTGCCTACAGTGGAAATGGGGGGGTGTGAAAATTTGCGATGACCACGGTCATCGCCGCCCCCGACGACGAGCGGATAGCGTTAGGCGCCATGTGTGGCGCCCTGTGTGTTGGCGCCTAGGGATGGGCGTGGAAATGGCTAATGGCAGACGATACATCGCAGTTTCATGGCGGATTTGCGCGGCAATGTGATCCGATTGCTGGCCATTGCGGTCCGACAATGGTTTTCGCCCCCCCGGATAAGCCGGTGCGCCGAGCACCATCGGTCCCAGGCCGGACGGCCGCCGCGTTAGTGCAGAAACGATGGCCAAGTTGACCGAGCTGGCGCTCAGGCGGATCATGGCTGACATAATTTCAGGGACATTTCCGCCACGTACGCGCCTCGGCCAAGCATCCTTGGCCGAACGTTACCGCATGTCACGCAAGCCCATCCGCGAAGCTCTGTCCGTCCTTGCCGGGTTGGGCTGGCTGGTCCGCCTGTCGGATGACAAGAAATGGTCCGTCGCCGAGCTTCGCCGCGATGTCGCCGGGACCGCGACGTCCTGCCCCGCGTGCGGGAGCGTCGAGTATCGGCTGTTGAGCGACGACGACGGGCAGGTGCTTTGGTGCCAAAGGTGCTTTCGCGTGTGCCCGGTCGTCCCTCCGCCGGCCGGCGAGCCCCAGTAAGCCGCGGAAAAAGGCGCGCTCGCGGCTGCCTTCCCGCCAGCCCTCGATCCGTTCGGGTCCTTCGTACGCCCATCAAGTCCAAGCCCCTGAAAAGGCGAGCTTTTCAGGGGCTTTTCTTTTTTAGGTGCCGGAGGGCTTTGCGCCCCCGCTCATAGATTGGGCCGTCGCCGCAATCGGCCGCCGGTTTACCGAAGCGATCCTTTGGACGGGAGCCGCCTCACTCAGCCGCTCCGACCTTGCGCTCGTTCCATTTCTGCACTTCCTCGTCCCAGCCGTCGGTGCGGACGTAGGGATTGGTCCGGGGGCGGGTGATCATGTTGACGTCGAGCGGCAGATCGAGCCCTTCGAGGTAGTTGATCAAGCCGATGCGTTCGATCATCTCGCCCGTCCGCTCATGCTCCAAGGCGTTCTCAGCGAAGAAGTCGAGCATGCGGTGAGCGAGGTCGAGCAACTTCTCGAAATCCTCGTCCGTTTCCAGCTTCATGAACGGCACGAGGACGGTGCCCATCAGGTCGCCGATCTTCAGCGTGCGCTTGCCGCCCACCAGGATGGTAATGCCGCGGTCCTTACCCGGCTTGAGCGCCTTGGTGCAGACGTTGATGCAGTGCATGCAGCGCACGCAGGACTTGTTGTCCACGTCGAGCGTATCGTCGTCGTTCAGCGACAACGCCTGGCTCGGGCACATGCGGACGACTTGGTTGATGAATTCCTTGCGGCCGAGCTGGGCGACCTTGGCCCTCACCTCATCCTGGTTGACCTGCATGTCGTCCCGCCAGGTGCCGATGATGGCGATGTCCGACCTCTGGGTCGCGTTGGCGCAGTCGTTGGCGCAGCCCGAGAACTTGAACTTCAGCTTGTAGGGCAGGCTGGGCCGGTGGATATCGTCGGTGAAGTCGTCGATCACCGTCTTCATCGCCCGCAGCGTGTCGAAGCAGGACTGCTCGCAGCGCGCCGGACCGACGCAGGCCGCCGACGTGCGGACGCCGGCGCCGGCGCCGCCCATGTCGAAGCCCAGTGCGTTGATTTTGTCCCACGCGGCCTGGACTTGGTCGCTGCGGCAGCCCTGGAACATGATGTCACCCGACTGGCCGTGCAGCGCGATCAGGCCGGAGCCGTGCTCCTCCCAGATGTCGCAGAGATTGCGCAGGGTCTTGGTGTCGTAGAAGAACCCCGGCGCCGGCATGATGCGAAGGGTGTGGAACTCGGATGATTCGGGGAACCGCTCCGCCACCTCGGAGAAGCGGGGAATGACGCCGGCACCATAGCCGAACACGCCGACCGTGCCGCCCTTCCAATAGCCCTTGCGCGTTTCGTAGCTGTGCTCCAACTGGCCCAGCAGGCTCTTCATGATATCGGCATATGGCTTGCCCTCGGCGGTGGCGAGCCGCTTCAGACCCGTAACAAAGCTCGGCCAGGGACCGCTCTCGAGCTGGTCCAGCATTGGCGTCTCAGGCATCTTCTTAGACATCGTCGTCTCTCCCTCTTCAGGTCCAGGCGCACGGACCATGACTGCAAATTGGGATCAGTGCAGCGATTTTAAATATACGATCTGCTAAGCAGGTATGACGATTGTGGAAGGTGCCGGCGATTTGGGGTCGAAAAGGTCTCGTCCCATCGATGGATGCGGGAGCGCCAGCCGCAGGAATTGTCCTGCTCGCTCCTAAAGGGCGCCAGAACTGATTGGCCGGCCCGCGCTGGAAAGGGCGGCTAAACTGGCCATGCCTGCCGCCTTTTCTCGAGGTTTGCAGATCAGGCGGAGCATTTCGATCCTGGTTTTTCCGAACAAAATGGGGCGGCGACTAAGCGATTCGTGTCGTTCTTGATGCGATTGTTCATCTATGTTAATTTGTGCGTATCGGCGGCGAGATCATCGTTTCCGATCCCGCAAGGGGGGAGGATGCGCAAATGTTCGGCTTCGGCAAACACACCCCAAGCGAGGACCCGCAGCGCGCGGCGGCGATCGAGCAATCGAAGAAGGTCATCCGCGACCTCATCCACGCGATGGCGGACGCCTCGCCCGAGGAAAGCGAGAGGCTGGCCCAGCAGGTCAAGGACCGCTGCGGAGGCGACACGCTCCTTCCGTTCGACTTCAAGCAGAAGGCCTTCAAGAAGGCCCGCGAACTGCAATGCAACGCCAATATGCGCGCCGCGGACAGGCTGATGCATCAGGCGGCGCGCCTGGCGGCCGAGGAGAACATGAAGGACAGGGGGGCGAAGGTGGCGGAGGCGCGGCGCTATTTCGCCAAGGCCTGCACGCTGGGGGCGGACGAGGAATGGCGCAAGGCGTTCCAGAGGCTGAACGAGACGATCCTGCTGACCGGCGGCGTGCAGCACAAGGGGCCGACCCGCGCCAAACCGCTGGATACCGCTCCCAAACCCCCCAACCGGGCCAAGATGTGACCTTGGCGGGGCTAGCCATTCGCTCTCGGCTTGGCTAATTGTCACCTCGACAACAGCCAGGGGTGCCGCCATGCCTTCCTTCGATATCGTTTCCAAGACCGATATGGCCGAAGTGGACAACGCGCTCGCCGGAATCGCGCGCGAGATCGGCCAGCGTTTCGATTTCAAGGGCAGCCAGTGCTCGGTCGAGCGCAAGGACCAGACCATCACGGTGGTGGCCGACGACCAGACCAAGCTGGATCAGATGCACGAACTCCTGAAGGTCTACTTCACCCGCCGCAAGGTCGATCCCAAGGCATTGGATTTCCAGGCCGTGCAGAAGGCTTCGGGCGACACTTTGCGCCAGGAGGTCATAGTCAAGCAGGGTATCGACAAGGACGTCGCCAAGGTCCTGGTCAAAGAAATCAAGGACAGCAAGATCAAGGTGCAGGTCGCCATCCAGGGTGATGAACTGCGGGTCAGCGGCAAGAAGCGCGACGATTTGCAAGAGGCCATCGCCCTCGTCAAGAAACTGGATGTGGATTTGCCGCTCCAGCTCGTGAACTTCCGCGACTGATTTCCGTTCGGAACCAGGGCTGTTCAGCGCTCGTTTTCACCCGCCGATGGCATCCCGACCGAGCGTCAGCGAGCGGAGGGATCGTTCACGCGTGGCGGGCCCCGCGCCAGAGATCACGTCTGGCGGCGGAGCCGCCGGTACCTGAAGGATCCCTTGCGTCGCTCGGGATGACAATGACGGACGCAAAATCGGCAGGGAACTGAACAGACCTGCGTTCGGAACGCCGCCGACGGCGGATGTTTTACGCTCTCCCCGGCGCGGCGTCCGCACCCCCCCATTACGGGCTGAGGGCTTTGGCGATGGCGTCGTCCACGGTCTCCATGAAGTCGATGGCGACCGCGGCGCGGGCGGCGGCGGGGACGTCGTCGAGGTCCTTGGCGTTACGGGCCGGCAGAAGCACGCGGACAAGCCCGGCGCGGGCCGCCGCCGTCACCTTCTCCTTGATGCCGCCCACCGGCAGGACAAGTCCGCGCAGGCTGATCTCCCCGGTCATGGCCGTGTCGTTGCGGACGGTGCGGTTGGTCAGAAGCGAAACGAGGGCGGTGAAGATGGCCGTCCCGGCGCTGGGGCCGTCCTTGGGGATTGCCCCGGCGGGGACGTGGATGTGGATGTCGCTGGATTCGAACAAGGCCGGGTCAACCCCCAGCGCCACCGCCCGCGCCTTCACCAGACTGAGCGCGGCTTGCGCGCTTTCCTTCATCACCTCGCCCAATTGCCCGGTCAGGATCAGCTTGCCGCCGCCGGGCACGCGGGCGGCCTCGATGAACAGGATGTCGCCCCCCGCCGGGGTCCAGGCCAGGCCGGTGGCCACGCCCGGGACCGCCGTGCGCATGGCGGTTTCGTTTTCGAAGCGCGCCGGACCCAGGATGTCGTGCAGGTCGCCGGGACCGATGGCGATGGGCATGGCCTCGCCATCGGCGATCCGAACGGCGGCGTGGCGCATGACGGCGCCAATGGTGCGCTCTAGGTTGCGCACCCCGGCCTCGCGGGTGTAGTCCCGGATCAGGGCGCGCAGGATCGGTTGGTCCAGTCGCACGGTATCCTCGGGGACGCCGTTGGCAATGCGCTGGCGGGCGACCAGGTAGCGTTCGGCGATTGCCACCTTCTCGTCCTCGGTGTAACCCGCCAGTTCGATCACCTCCATACGGTCGCGCAAGGGGCCGGGGATGTTCTCCAGCACGTTGGCGGTGGTGATGAAGATCACCCGCGACAGGTCGAACGGCACGCCCAGGTAATTGTCGCGGAAGGACGAATTCTGTTCGGGGTCCAGCACCTCCAGCATGGCGGCGGCCGGATCGCCGTGGATGCCGGCGCCCATCTTGTCGACTTCGTCCAGCATGAACACCGGGTTGCGCGTCCCGGCCTTGCGGAGCGCCTGGATGATGTTCCCCGGCAGGGCTCCGATATAGGTGCGCCGATGCCCGCGGATTTCCGCCTCGTCATGGACACCGCCCAGGCTGATGCGGACGAAATTGCGCCCCGTGGCCCGTGCGATGCTTTGTCCCAGCGAGGTCTTGCCCACGCCCGGCGGCCCGACGAAGCACAGGATCGGGGATTTTCCTTCGGGCGCCAGCTTGCGCACGGCCAGGAATTCCAAAATCCGGCGCTTGATCTTGTCCAGGCCGAAATGGTCGGCCTCCAGGACGGCGCGGGCTTTTTGCAGGTCGATGGCGGGGTCGCTCTCCTTGGCCCAGGGCAATTCCGTCAGCCATTCCACGTAGTTGCGCACCATGCCGTATTCGGCGGAGGCCTCCGGCATCCGGCGCAGGCGGCCAAGCTCGCGGCGGGCCTGCTGCTCCGGTTCGGGGGGCATTCCGCTGGTGGCGATGGCCTCGTCCAGGGCGCGGATGTCCTCCCCGCCCTCCTCGCCCTGGCCCAATTCCTGCTGGATGGCGCGCAGATGCTCCTCCAGGATGTGGCGGCGCTGGCGCTCGTCGATGGCTTCGCGCGTGCGTTCGCTGACGCGCCGGGTGACCCGCAGGACTTCGAGCTGATGCCCGAGCGCGGCCAGGACCTTGTCCAGGCGCCGCTCGATGTCGATGGTTTCCAGCAGCTCCTGCTTTTCCACCGCGGGAATGTCGATATAGCTGGCCACCAGGTCCGCCAGCAGCGAGGCCGGTTCGATGCCGCGGGCCAGGTCCATCAGATGGCTGGGCGCCTGGGGGATGAGTTCCAGGGCCTCGACAGCCAATTGGCGCAGATGGCGGGCGCGGCCCTCGATCTCGGGATTGGTGGTGCCGGGCTCGGGGATTCGTTGCACCCGCGCCTCCAGATAGGGGTGGTCGCGCAGCGCCCTGTCGATGCGGAAGCGCTGTTCGCCGTGGCACACAAGCTGATGGGTCCCGTCCCCGGCGGTGATGAAGCGCACCACTTCGCCAAGGGTGCCGATGCGGTGAAGGTCGAGCAGGGTGGGGTCGTCGACCTGCTCATCCCGCTGCAGCACGATTCCCACGGACGAACCCCGGCGCAGGGCCTCCTGGACGGCGGCGAGCGACCGGGCGCGGCCGATGGTGAGCGGCACGGCGACGCCGGGGAAAAGCACGGTGCCGCGCACCGGCACGATCGGAATGTCGTCTGCCGCGGGCGGAGCCGTATGGGTTGCCGAGGGTGACGGGGCGTCGTTGTCGGCCACGGTGGCGCTCCTAGCCCAGCTTGTGGAACGAAAGCCGCAGGCAGCCGTCCGCCATCGTCCGCTCCGCGAGCCGGTAGCGGCCGGGAGGCAAAGTCAGGCGGCGCTCGAACCGGCCGTGGGGAATCTCTACCTGGCGCAAGAGGGTTCCCTCCGTCAGGGGAAGGCGCCGTTCCCCGCGCACCGAAAGCTGGCCGTCATCCAACCCGATATCGACGCTGTCCGGCGGGACGCCGGGCAGGGCGACGATCACCACCAGTTCGGTGTCCGTCTCGAAGACGTCGGCGGGCGCCTGCCATGCGGGCTCGCCCGCCTTTCGCGGCAGCGGGCGGAGAAAGCTTCCGCGCAAGGATTCCGCCTGGATGATGATCTCGCAGGCGTAAGCCCACAGCCAGTCCCGGGATGTGCGTTCCGTCATGCCGGATGGACAGCCCAACCGCCCCTCGGGTTCCCGGCCCGTATGGGCGCCGATGGTCACAATAGGGCGGCGACCACCACGGGCAGGGTAAGGTAGGAGAGGAGTGTGGAGAGCAGGACGGTGCTTGCCACCTCTTCCGGCTGGTTTCCGTAGAGCCGGGCGAAAAGATAGTTGAACACCGCCACCGGCATGCCGCTCTGGATCACCAGCGCGCCCCGTGCCGCCCCGGTCAGTCCGAACAGCCCGGCCACCGCCCACCCGCCCGCAAGCCCCAGGACGATCCGCCCCGCCGACAGGGGCAGGGCGCGGCGGATACCGGAGACTTTCATGTCCGCCAGGGCGGCGCCCAAGGCCAGGAGCATGAGCGGAATGGTGAAGCCCGCCAGAAGCGTGACGGTGTTGTCCGCCCAGGCCGGCACGGCCCATCCCGACCGGCGTACCGCCAGAGCCAGCAAGACCGCGTAAAGGAACGGCACCTTCAGCAGCAGGGATGGGCGGAAACGGCCCATGGCGATGGCCGGCCCCAGGGTGAACTGGCCGACCGAGGCGATCGCGAAATAGATCATGGCGAAGCCCAATCCCTTTTCGCCGAAGGCGAACAGGCAGACCGGCAGGCCCATATTGCCGTTGTTGGGGAACATCAGCGACGGCAGGTACACCCGTATGGGCAGGCGCGCCAACCGCAACGCCGCGATGCCGACCGCGGCGAACAGGATGAGGCTGGCCAGCGTCGCCCCGCCCATCGCCGCCAGGTCGGCGGCCGGGAACCGCATGCGCGTCAGGGTGGAGAACACCAGGCAGGGGGCGCCAATGACGGTGATCAGCCGGGTGACGAAGGCGTGGTCGAAGGCGTAGCCCCGTCTGGCCCAGGCATAGCCGAACAGCGAGATCAGAACGACCGGGGCGATGACCGAGGCGAGGCTGGCGATCAGATCCATCAGGGGAACACTTTCCAGCCGATGGATCCGGCTGTTGGCAGGCTGGCCGCGTCCCATCCGCCGCCCAGAGCCTGGATCAGGCCCACCGTCGAGGTCAACCGGCTGCCCAGCACGGTGATGGCGGTTTGCTCGTTGGCCAGTGCCGCCGTCTGGGCGGTGATGACGCTGGTATAAGCGACCGTGCCGGCTTCGTACTGATTGAGGATCATGCTTTCCGCGCGTTGCGCGGCCTCGACCGCAGCCGCTTCGACCTCGGCCTGCTGGGCGAGGATGCGCAAGCCGGCAAGCTGATCTTCGACCTGCTGGAAGCCGGTCAGGACGGTCTGGCGGTAAAGGGCGACCTCCTGGTCGTAAGCCGCGCGCGCTTCTTCCACCTGCGCGTTGCGCAGGCCGCCGTCGAAAAGGGTTTCCGCCAGTTGGGGGCCGACCGACCACACCCGGTTCGCGGTCTGGAACAGGTTGCCCAGCGAGGGACCGGCATAGCTCAACGCGGCCGACAGGGACAGCGTGGGGTAGTAGGCGGCGATGGCCACGCCGATCTGGGCGTTGGCCGAGGCCATGCGCCGTTCGGCGGCGGCGATGTCGGGGCGGCGCTCCAGCAGGGTCGAGGGTACGGCCGGCGGAATGCCGGGCACGGTCGCGGACAGCTTGACCGGTTCGATTGAGAATTCGGCCGGCGGCGCGCCGATCAGGACGGCGATGGCGTGTTCCAGTTGCGCCCGGAAAATTCCCACGGCGATGGCCTGAGAGCGCGTGGTCTCGAGCTGCGTCTTGGCCTGCTCCACGTCGGAGGGCGGCGCCACCCCGGAAACGACCTGGTTCTGCGTGATTTCGAGGGCCTGGGTGTAAGCCACGACCGTGGAGTCGAGCAGCCGCCGCAATTCGTCCTGGATGCGGAGGCTGAAGTAATCCGCGGCAAGCGTCGCCTGCAACGATAGCCGGGCCGAGGCCAAATCGGCGGCGCTGGCCTGGGCGTTGGCGACCTCGCTTTCGACGATGCGCCGGATTCGGCCCCAGACATCCAGTTCCCAGATCGCATCGCCGGAAACGTCGAAGGTGGTTTGGGCGGGCGGGCTGACCAGGGGCGCGCTGCCGGTCGAGAAAGACCCAATTCCGCTTTGGCTGCGCAGGACGGAACCGCTGCCGCCGAGGGTGGGGAAGTAGCCGGCCCGCGCGGCGTTGACCACCGCGCGGGCCTGCTGGTACGCCGCCGCCGCCGCTTTGAGGTTCTGGTTGGAGACGTCGATCTTCCTCTCGAGCGAGTCGAGGAGGGGATCGTTGAAGATCGACCACCACGCTCCCCGGTCGATGTCGTCTTGGGGCACGCCCGGTTTCCAGCCGCCTTGCGCCGTGGCCTCCTTGTACGCGGCCGGCACGGTCACCGGCGGGCGCTCATAGTCCGGGCCGACCGAGCAGGCCGCCATCAGCGCCACACCCGCCATGGCGGCGGCCATGCTGGCGGCTTTCCTCGTCATCCGCAGTTTTCCGATCCCCTTCATGCGACGATGCCCGGCTCCTCCGGGGGCCGTCTCCGTCCCTTCACCCACAAGCGCAGCCGGTCCAGAGTGAGATAGACCACCGGCGTGGTGTAAAGGGTCAAGATCTGGCTGCCGATCAGCCCGCCGACGATGGAAATGCCCAGCGGGCGGCGCAGCTCGGCGCCGTCGCCGGTGCCGAGGGCCAGGGGCAGCGCCCCCAGCAGGGCGACCATGGTCGTCATCATGATGGGGCGGAAACGCAACAGGCAAGCCTGGTGGATGGCTTCCCTCGGTTCGAGGCCGCGCGATCGCTCGGCATCGAGGGCGAAATCGATCATCATGATGGCGTTCTTCTTGACGATGCCGATCAGCAGGATGACGCCGATCAGGGCGATGATGGTGAATTCGGTGTTGAAGGCCATCAAGGCCAACACCGCGCCGATACCCGCCGAAGGCAGGGTCGAAAGAATTGTGATGGGGTGAACGTAGCTTTCGTAAAGAATTCCCAGCACGATGTAGACGGCGCCCAGCGCGGCCAGGATCAACAGCGGTTCGTTCCTCAGGGATTGCTGGAAGGCTTTGGCGGTGCCCTGGAAGCTGCCATGGACGGATTGGGGGACCCCGATCCGGTCCGTGGTCTCGCGGATCACCGCCACCGCTTCGCTCAAGGTCCGGCCCGGCGGCAGGTTGAAGGAAATGGTCGAGGCGGCGAAATGACCCTGGTGGTTGACGCCAAGGGGCGTTGTGCCGTGCTGGTGGCTGGTGAAGGCGATGAGGGGCGCCATGGTTTCCGGCGACGTGCTGACCGGCGCGCCGGTCGAAGCGATGCCGCGGCCGGTGGCGGCCAGACCGTTGGTCTGGAGGTTGCGGGCGGTGTCGGCGGCGACGGCGGCGGCGTTGGCCGCCGCACTGGTCTTTCCCTGGGGCGCCGACACCGTGCCGGCCACCGCGTTGGTCGCCTGGGTGCCGTGGACCGCACCGCCGGCGGTGCTGACGTAGAACGTCTTGAGCGTCTCCGGGCTCTGCCAGTATTTGGGAGCGACCTCCAGAATCACATGGTACTGGTTGAGGGGGTTGTAGATAACCGAAACCTGCCTCTGGCCGAACGCATCGTAGAGGTTGTTGTCGATCTGGCTGGTGACCAGATGGAGGCGCGCCGCCGTGGCGCGGTCGATGGTGAGATAGGTTTCCAGCCCCTTGTCCTGCTGGTCGCTGTTCACATCGGCCAGCAAAGGGCCGTGCTGCAAAGCTTCGGTCAGCTTCGGCGCCCAGGTCTGCAAGTCCGACAGCCGGTCGGCCTGCAGGGTGTACTGGTATTGGGAGGCGCTCGGCCGGCCACCCATGCGGATGTCCTGCACGGACTGGAGGTACAGGGATGCCCCCGCCACACGTCCGAACTGGTGGCGCAGGCGGCCGATGATCTCGTCCGCGGAATGGCTGCGTTGCGACTTCGGCTTCAGCGCGATGAACATGAAGCCCGAATTGGTCTGGCTTCCGCCGGTGAAGCCCACCACGCTGGCCACCGCCGGGTCGGCTTTGACGATGGTGACGAACTGGACCAGTTTCTGGCGCATGAGCTGAAACGAGATGCTCTGATCGGCGATGATGCTGCCGACGATGCGGCCGGTATCCTGCTGGGGAAAGAAGCCCTTGGGGATGATTCTGAACAGGTGGACGTTGAGGACGACGGTGGCCAGCAGGATCGCCAGGGTCAGGACCGGGTGCCGCAGCGCCGCTCCCAGGCTGCGGTCGTACGCGGCCAGCATGGACCGGAAGATCCGCTCGCTCAGGTGAAACAGACGCGAGCGTTCATGGTCGGGACGGTGGCGCAGCAGGCGCGCGCACATCATCGGCGTGGTGGTCAGCGACACCGCCAGCGAGATCAGGATCGCCACCGACAGGGTGACGGCGAATTCCCGGAACAGCCGGCCGATGATTCCCCCCATCAACAGGATGGGCGTGAACACGGCCACCAGCGACAGGCTCATGGACAGGACGGTGAAGGCCACCTCGCGGGCGCCTTGCAGGGCGGCCTGCCGGCGCGACATGCCGCCCTCCAGATGGCGGGTCACGTTTTCGAGCACGACGATGGCGTCGTCCACCACGAAGCCGGTGGCGATGGTGAGCGCCATCAGCGACAGGTTGTCCAGGCTGTAGCCGAACAGGTACATGGCGCCGAAGGTGCCGATCAGCGACACCGGCACGGCCACGCTGGGGATCAGGGTGGCGCGCACGTCGCGCAGGAACACGAACACCACCAGAATCACCAGGCAGACCGAGATCGCCAGCGTGAGCTCCACGTCGTGCAGGGACGCGCGGATGGTGGGCGTGCGATCCATCACCACCTTCATGTCGATGTCGCTGGGAATGGACGCCCGCAGGGCCGGAAGCTCCGCCATGACCCGGTCGACCGTGTCGATGATGTTGGCGCCGGGCTGACGGTAGAAGATCACCACCACCGACGGCATTCCGCTGGCCAGGCCCTGGTTGCGCAGGTCCTCGACGGAATCGGCGGTCTCGGCGACGTCGCGCAGACGAACCGCCGCGCCGTTGCGGTAGGCGATCACCAGGTCGCGGTATTGGTCGGCATGGCGGGCCTGATCGTTGGTGTAGATCTGGTAGTGGCGGTTCCCGATCTCGATGGCGCCCTTCGGGCTGTTGGCGTTGGCCGAGGCGAGCGCCGCGCGCACGTCCTCAAGCCCGACTCCGTACTTGAACAGCGCGTCTGGGTTGACCTCGACCCGGACCGCGGGCAGGGAACTGCCGCCGAGGGTGACTTGGCCGATTCCTTCCACCTGCGACAATCTTTGCTGAAGCACCGTTGCGGCGGAATCGTACATCTGCCCCGGCGTGAGGGTCTTCGAGGTCAGCGCCAGCACCAGGATCGGGGCATCGGCCGGATTGACCTTGCGGTAGGTTGGGTTGCTCCTCAGGTTGGAGGGCAGGTCCGCCCGTGCGGCGTTGATGGCCGCCTGAACGTCACGCGCGGCACCGTCGATATCGCGGTCCAGCCCGAATTGCAGGATGATCCGCGTCGAGCCGAGGGAACTGGACGAGGTCATCTCAGTGACGTCGGCGATCTGGCCGAGATGGCGCTCCAATGGCGTGGCGACGCTGGTGGCCACGGTCTCGGGGCTGGCGCCGGGCAAGGTCGCCTGCACCATGATGGTCGGGAAATCGACCTGCGGCAGGGGCGCCACCGGCAGCCGGAAGAACGCCACCACGCCCGCCAGGGCGACCCCCAGCGTCAGCAAGGTGGTGGCGACCGGCCGCGCGATGAACAGCCCCGGCAGATTCATGGCGCGCCACCCTCGGGAGCCGGCTCATCCTCGTCTGTGGCGGGGCGCGGGGCGAAGCGGCGCGCCAGGCGGTCGAAAGCCAGGTAGATCACCGGCGTGGTGAACAGCGTCAGCAACTGGCTGACGATCAGGCCGCCAACGATGGTGAGACCCAGCGGATGGCGCAGTTCCGAGCCGGTGCCCCCTCCCAGCATCAGGGGCAGGGCGCCGAGCAGCGCCGCCATGGTGGTCATCAGGATGGGGCGGAAACGCAAGAGGCAGGCCTGATGGATCGCATCGCGGGGGGATTTGCCTTCCTCCCGTTCGGCGTCGAGGGCGAAGTCGATCATCATGATGGCGTTCTTCTTGACGATGCCGATCAGGAGGATGATGCCGATGATGCCGATCACGCCCAGGTCGCTGCCCGCCGCCATCAGCGCCAACAGCGCGCCGATCCCCGCCGAGGGCAGGGTGGACAGAATGGTGATGGGGTGGATGTAGCTTTCGTAGAGGACGCCGAGCACGATGTAAACCGTGACGACGGCCGCCAGAATCAGCAAAAGCTCGTTGGTCAATGACGCTCGGAACGCTTGCGCCGCGCCCTGGAAGGCGGTCATGAAGCTGGCCGGCAGCCCGATGTCATGTTCGGCCTGGGTGATCGCGTCCACCGCCGCGCCGAGGGACGAACCGGGGGCGACGTCGAAAGAGATGGTGGTGGCCGGAAATTGGCCCAGGTGGTTGATCTGTAGCGGCGCCGTCCGCTCGCTGATGGTGGTCATCGCCGAAAGCGGCACCTGGCCGCCCAAGGACGATGGCAGGTAGAGGGAGTCCAGCGATTTCAGGGTGTTCATGAGCGACGGCTCGGCCTCAAGGATCACCCGGTACTGGTTGGACTGGGTGAAGATGGTCGAGATGATGCGCTGGCCGAAGGCGTCGTAGAGGGCGTTGTCCACCGTCGCGGGGGTGATGCCGAACCGGCCGGCGGTATCGCGGTCGATCCTGATGTAAACGGACAGGCCCTTGTCCTGGGCGTTGCTGGTGACGTTCGCCAGTTCCGGCAAGCCTCGCAGCCGCTCCACCAGTTTCGGTGCCCAGCGTCCCAAGAGATCGGGATCGGCGTTCTCAAGGACGAACCGGTACTGGTTGCGGCTGACGGTGGCGTCGATGGTGATGTCCTGCACCGGCTGCATGGACAGGCTGATGCTGGCGACGTCGGCGGTCTCGCGCTGGAGGCGGCGGATGATGGCCGTGACGCCGTCCTTGCGCTGGTCGCGGGGCTTGAGGTTGATCAGCAGCCGGCCGGAATTGAGGGTGCTGTTGGTGCCGTCGACGCCGATGAACGAGGACAGGCTCTCGACGTCGGGGTCGCGCAGCACCGCCGCCGCCAGCGCCTGCTGGCGCTCGGCCATGGCGGCGTAGGAAATGGATTGCGGCGCCTCGGAAATCCCCTGGATCAGGTTGGTGTCCTGCACCGGGAAGAACCCCTTGGGGATGACGACGTAAAGGAAGGCGGTCAAGACCAGGGTGGCGGCGGCCACGATCAGAGTGGGCGTCTGGTTGTCGAGAACCCGCGTGAGCTGGCGGTCGTAAACGGCGATCAGGGCGTCGAAGCGCTCCTGTGCCCACCGGCTCAGCCGCCGTTCCTGGGCGGGGGGGCGGTGGCGCAGCAACTTGGCGCACAGCATGGGTACCAGCGTCAGGGAAACCACGGCCGAGATCAGGATCGTCACCGCCAGGGTGACCGCGAATTCCCGGAACAGCCGGCCCACCACGTCGCCCATGAACAGCAGGGGGATCAGCACCGCGATCAGGGAGATGGTCAGCGAGATGATGGTGAAGCCGATCTGTTCGGCCCCCTTCAGCGCCGCCTGGAGCGGCTTTTCACCTTGCTCGATGTAGCGGGCGACGTTCTCGATCATGACGATGGCGTCGTCCACCACGAAACCGGTAGCGATGGTCAGCGCCATCAGCGACAGGTTGTTGATGCTGTAGCCGGCCAGGTACATCACCGCGAACGTCCCCACCAGGGACAGCGGCACGGACAGACTGGGGATGACGGTGGCCGGAATGTTGCGCAGGAAAACGAAGATCACCATCACCACCAGCGCCACCGCGAGGCCAAGCTCGAACTCCACGTCACGCACCGAGGCGCGGATGGTGTCGGTACGGTCGGTCAGGACCGCGAGATCGACGGCGGCCGGCAGCGCCTCCTTCAGTTCGGGGAGCAGCGCCTTGATGGCGTCCACGACCTGGATGACGTTGGCGCCGGGCTGCCGCTGGATATTGACGATGACGGCCGGAACCCGATTCATCCATGCCGCCAGCTTGGCGTTCTCGGCCCCGTTGTCGACGGTGGCGACATCCGACAGGCGCACCGGGTTGCCGTTGCGGTAGGCGACCACGATGGCGCCGTAATCCCGGGGGTTATGGATCTGGTCGTTGGCGTTGATGGTGTAGGACCGCATCGGGCCGTCGAAATTCCCCTTGGGGATGTTGACGTTGGCGTTGGCGATGGTGGTCCTGAGGTCGTCGATGTTGAGACCGTAGCCGGCCAGGGTCAGCGCGTTGGCGCGAATGCGGATGGCCGGCCGCTGGCCGCCGCTGATGCTGACCAGTCCCACGCCCGGCATCTGCGAAATCTTCTGGGCCAGGCGGGTGTCGGCGAAATCTTCCACCTGGGTCAGCGGCAGGGTTCTCGACGTCAAGGCCAGCGTCAGGATGGGCGCGTCGGCGGGATTGACCTTCGCGTAGATGGGCGGCGCGGGAAGGTCTCCGGGCAGGAGGTTGGTGGCGGCGTTGATGGCGGCCTGGACCTCCTGTTCGGCCACGTCCAGGCTGATCTCCAGGCCGAATTGCAAGGTGATCACCGAGGCGCCGGCGGAACTGCTCGACGACATCTGGCTCAGGCCCGGCATCTCGCCGAATTGGCGTTCCAGTGGCGCCGTCACCGAGGATGTCATCACCTCGGGACTGGCGCCCGGGTAGAACGTCTGCACCTGGATGGTGGGGTAATCCACCTCGGGCAGCGCCGACAGGGGAAGGAAGCGGAAGGCGACGATGCCCACCAGCAGGATCGCCACCATCAGCAGCGAGGTGGCGACCGGCCGCAGGATGAACGGGCGTGACGGGCTCATCGCGGGGCGTGCGCCGGGGAGCCGGGCAGCGTCACCTTGGCCCCCTCGCGCAGCTTGTCGGCGCCATCCACCACCACGCGGTCGCCGGGCGCCAGGCCGGCCGTGACCGCCACCCTCTCGCCCGAGGTCGGGCCCAGCGTGACCGGGCGCACCGTCACGGTGCCGCCCGGCGTGACCAGATAGACGAACGTGCCGGGCGCACCGCGTTGGATCGCGGCCGTGGGAATGACGGTCGCATCCTTCAGCACGTCCACCACGAGGCGGGCGTTGACGAACTGGTTGGGGAACAGGGTCTCGTCATCGTTGGGGAATTCGGCACGCAGCTTGACCGTGCCCGTGGTGGTGTCGATCTGGTTGTCCACGGTGAGCAGCTTGCCGGTGGCGAGCTTGGTGGTCATGTCGCGATCCCAGGCGTCCACCTCCAGCGTCGCCCCGGCGTGGAGCCGGCGCATCACCGCCGGCACATTGTCTTCGGGCAGTGTGAAGATGACGGTGATCGGCTGCATCTGCGTGATGACGACGATGCCGTTGGGGTCGCTGGTCTGGACGTAATTGCCCTCGTCCACCTGGCGCAGGCCGACCCGGCCGGTCACGGGGGCGACGATGTGGCAATAGATCAGGTTCACCCGGGCGGAATCGATTTGCGCCATGTCCATGGCGATGGCGCCGCGATACTGGTCCACCAGGGATTGCTGGGTGTCCAATTGCTGGACGGCGATGGATTTCTGCGCCACCAGGGTCCGGTAGCGGGAAAGGTTGAGTTCGCCCTCGGCCAGCAATGCCTTATCCCGGATCAACTGCCCCTGGTACTGCTCAAGCTGGGCCTGATAGGGGCGCGGGTCGATCTGGGCCAGGAAATCGCCGGCCTGCACGACTTGGCCTTCGCGAAAGGCGATCTTCTGCAACTGGCCGGCTATCTGGGTACGCACCAGGATGGTGGCGATCGGCGTCACCGTGCCCAGGCCGTCCAGGGTGATGGGAATGTCGCCCTTTTGCGCGGTCGCGGCTCCGACCGCCACCGGCGCATTGGCGCCCGGCCGTCCGCCGTGCCCGGGCTGCGGGCCGTGGGGACGAAGCGCCAGCCAGCCGAGGCCGGCGAGAAAGATCAGGCCAACGGCGATCCACGCCCGGGACCGGCGCGCGCGTCGGGGCGCTTCCGGCGGCATGGTCCCCGATAGAAGGGTGCGGCTGTCCGGTTTGGTCTGGTCACCGATCATCGTGATGGCATTCCGCTGGTGCTCGTCCATGCAAGGCCGCAATCCCACCCGTCCGTTCACGGCCGAAGGCTATAACGGCCATTTTTCCCAGGTATGACGGCTTTCATGGAATTTGGTAACACAGTGTTTCGCATTCCCCGCATTCACAGCCGTCCTTCGCACGGTACCGAAACCGTGGCGGGAGGCCGAGTCAGGCGATGCGCTGGCTGCGATTGACGTTGGGGGGGCGTGCCGGGGATGGCCGGGAAAAGCCCGGCAGGGTAACGCGAAACGGCCGCGCGTCAGCGACGGCGGCCCGCTGGCCGCCGGTCAGGCGGATCGGCACGCCGGGGAGAACGCCCGTTCTATCCGTTCCATCGCCCAGTCGATGTCGTCCCGGCGGATGATCAGGGGCGGGGCGAAGCGGATGGTGTGCGTGTGGGTTTCCTTGCACAGGATGCCGTTGTTTTTCAGCGCCTCGCAGAACTGGCGGGCCCCGCCGATCTCGGGGTGGAATTCCACCGCGATCATCAGGCCGCGTCCGCGCACCTCGCGAATCCCGGCAAGGGAAAGGGCGCGCAGGCGGGCAAGGAAATAATCGCCCATGCGCTCCGCGTTGTCGATCATGCCCTCGTCGATCAGCACCCTCAGCGCTTCCCGCGCCACGGCACAGGCCAAGGGGTTGCCGCCGAACGTGCTGCCGTGCTCGCCGGGTTTCAGCACGCCCAGGACCTCGGTGTTCGAGAGGACCGCCGAGATGGGGTAGAAGCCGCCCGACAGCGCCTTGCCGATCAGGGTGAGGTCCGCCTCGATTCCTTCGTGCTCTTCCGCCAGCAGCTTCCCCGTGCGTCCCAGACCCGTCTGGATCTCGTCGAGGATCAGCATGACGCGGTGGCGGGTACAGATATCGCGCACCTGTCGCAGGTAGCCGTCGGGCGGGACGATCACGCCGGCCTCGCCCTGGATCGGCTCCACCAGGAAGGCGACGGTGTCGGGGGTTATGGCGGCCTCCAGGGCGGCGGCGTCGCCGAACGGGATGATCGTGAAGCCGGGGGTGAACGGGCCGAAGCCGATGCGGGCGGCGGGGTCGGTGCTGAAGCCGACGATGGTGATGGTTCGTCCGTGGAAATTGTTGGCGCAGACGATGATCTCGGCCCGGTCCTCGGGCACGCCCTTGACCTCGTAGCCCCATTTGCGCACCGCCTTGATCGCGCTTTCCACCGCCTCGGCGCCGCTGTTCATGGGCAGGATCTTGTGGGAGCGCGTCAGGGCGCAGACCTCCTCGTAGAACAATGCCAGCTGGTCGTTGTGGAAGGCTCGTGACGTCAAGGCGAGCCGGTGCGCCTGGCGGATCAGCGCATCGCGGATGCGGGGGTGGCAGTGGCCCTGGTTGACGGCCGAATAGGCCGACAGGCAATCCAGGTAGCGCCGGCCCTCGGTGTCCCAGACCCAGATTCCTTCGCCGCGCGACAGCACCACGTCCAGAGGCTTGTAGTTATGCGCCCCCAGCCGGTCTTCGAGATCGACGAAGAAGGAGGGCGCGGCGGGCGTATCGGTTCCGGTCATGAGCCGATCCTCTCGGCGGAGGGTCCCCCGGCATCGGCCGTCAGCCGTCCGCCGGTGTGGTCCAGGCGCAGCGTCATGCAGAACGACGCGCCGCCCGACAGCACGAAACTGGACAGGTCGATGCCGATGCAGCGGTAGCCGCGTTCCTCCAGCATGGCGCGCAGGCGCGGCGGCGGCGGGGTCATGATGAGGTCGTGTCCGAGGCATATGGCGTTGAGGCTGAAGGCGTGGGCCTCGTCCTCGGTGGCGACGATCCGCTGTTCCGGCGGCACGCGCTCCGCCACCGCTTCCCGGGATTCCCTGGACAGCGCCGGGGGAAAATAGACGATCTCGCCGCCCGACAGCACGGAGAAGCAGGTGTCGAGGTGGTAGAAGCGGTCGGTGATCAGTTCCAGGCCGACGACCGGGGCGTCGAAGAAGCCGGCGATATGGTCCAGCGACTCCGGCGCGGAGCGGGGGCCGTGCGCTCCCCAGAACAGTCCGCGCGACGAATCCCACAGGCAGTCGCCGGCTCCCTCCTGGAAGATCCCGTCGGGCATCCGCTGGACATGGTCGATGAGGCCGCGGCGGCGCAAGTCTTCGAAAAAGCGAAGGAAACAGGCCTCCTCGCCGCGGCGCTCAGGGCGCCGGAAGCGGGCCAGCAGCGCCCGGCGGTCGAGGACGACGGCGGAATTGGCCGGGAACACCAGATCGGGCAGGCCCGGGGCGGCGGGTACCACCTCCACCGTCATCCCCGCGCGGCGCAGCCGGTCGGCCAGCGCATCCCATTGCGCCTGCGCCCGCTGCCGCGCGCCGTCCCTGTCCCGGCCCCATTCGTCCGGCCTCATCCAAGGGTTGATCGTGTAGCTGACCTCGTACCATTCCGGGCTGGCCATGACGATGACGCCGCCGTTCCCCCCTCCGTCCGCACCGATCATCCGCTCCTCCCGGGTCCATCCCGGAAAGAGAGATGGGTCGGCACCCGGACGGGGATAAGAGGGAGGAGGATTTATGGCCCTCGGATGCCGGCCCGCCCCTCGGCCGCGCGGCGATCAGCAGCGGGGAGGCTCGATCCCCCCGCCCAGGGCCTTGAACAGGTCCACCGAGGCTTTCAGCCGTTCGGCGCGGATTCCCGTTTCGGCGTCCTCGGCGGTGAACAGCGAGCGTTCGGTGTCCAGCAAGGTGATGTAGTCGGTGTTGCCGCTGTCGAAGGAAGTCGTGCTGACGGCGTAAGCCTGCCGGGCGTGGCTGGCGGCGTTCGCCAGGGCGGTGTGGCGTTCGCCGGTCGAGCGCAGCTCGGCCAAGGCGTCTTCGACATCGTGAACCGCGTCGAGGATGGCCTTGCGATAGGATTCCACCATTTCCTCGCGGCGCGCTTTGTTGAAGCGGATTTCGTCCTCGACCTTGCCGGCGTCGAAGATGGTTTGGGTGAGCGAACCGAGGATGATGTAGAAGACGTTGGTCGGGACGATCAGGTTGGTGAAGGCCGGCCCGCCGTATCCGCCCTGGAGCGAGAAACTCAGGTCCGGATACATCTTGGCGCGGGCCACCTTGATGTCGGCGTCGGCGGCCACGAGCCTGGCTTCCGCCCGGCGGATGTCGGGGCGGCGGCAGATCAGTTCCGAGGGGATGCCGGGCGCGACGGCGGGCTGCTTGACGTCGGCGAGGGAATGGCCGCTCAGGGACAGTTCGCTGGGCGTGGTCCCCAGCAATGCGGCCAGCTTGTTGAAGGCCCTCTCCCGGTTCAGCCGATGCAGGGGAACGGCCGCCTCGGCGTTGGCGACCGCGGTTTCCTGCTGCTGGACGTCGATGATGGTGGCGTCGCCGCGGTCCATCTTGGTGCGCACCGCCGCCAGGGCCTTCCGCGCATCGTCCAGGTTCCGTCGCGCCACCGCCAGCCGGTCGGTCTCGGCCAGATAATCGATGTAGGTCTTGACCACGTCGGAGGTCAGCGTCAGCGCCACCGCTTCGCGGTAATGGACGCTGGCCTGGGCAAGCGCCAGGGCGGATTGGGCCGCGTAGGCGTTCTTGCCCCACAGGTCCAGCTCGTAGCTGGTTTGCAGTCCGATTTGCGGCAGGCGCTGGTTCTCGTAAGGGGTTCCCGGCTGAACGGTGGCGATGCCGCCGGCGGGCGCCTGCTCGGTGTATTGGCCTTGAAGGGCGAGGTTGGGGTACTGGGCGGCGTTCGCCATGCCGGCTTGCGCCTCGGCCTGGGCGATGCGGGCGACCGCCACCTTGAGGTCGTGGTTGTTGACCAGCGCCGCCGCCACCAGCCTGTCGATTTCGTCGTTGTGGAAGTCCTTCCACCATGCGCTGCCGGGCTTCGGCATTTCCAGCGGGGCCTTGCCGGCCGCCCCACCCGCCGCCGAGGCCTGGGCGGCGTCCGCGTCCTTGAACGCGGCCGGCAGGGGTTGTCGCGGGATGTCGCGTTTGCCGTCGTCGAATGCCGCACATGCCGCCAGGGCCAGACCGCCGATCGCTGCCCCCGCCGCCGAGAGCCGCCCCCATGCGCTCGCCCGAGCCCAGAATCCCCTGCCGACGTGCATCCCAATCCGCCCCTTAGACCTTCCCCGCATCAAAAGATGACAAAGTCCAGCCGTTCGCGCCAGTACGGCGCATCTCTCCAGGTGGACGCGCATCGCCTTTTGCAGGCATTGCCGCCGCCCGTCTTCAAGCACAGCTTTCCGGCTATGACAGATGGAGGAGCCCATGGCATCGCGCGCCTGCCTTCGCCGTCTTATTGCGGCCGCCGTGGCGGTGGTTCCCTTGGTTGCGGCCAAGCCCGCTTCGGCGCTCGAATACCATTTGGTCCGCTGGAAGAAGACCGGCAAATGCGAGGTGATCACCACCTTGCCGATCTTCGGCAACCACTGGGACGAGATCGCCGTCTACGACACCAAGCGCGACGCCGACTGGGCCTTGCGGGAGAAGCAGCGCACGCGCGTCTGCCCGCCTCCGGACCCACCCAAGCCGGTGGTCGTCAAGCGCAAGCCAAGGAAACCGGATACCGACCAGCAGGAAGAAGACGATTTCAATTTCAATCCGGCCGGCGTGTGGTGAGATCGGCTCGGAGCTAGTCCTGGTGCTTGCGGGGGTCGGGATGGCATCCGCGTTCCCCGCCGCCGCCGTCGTCGCAAGGCGCCAGCAATTCGGCGATCTCGGCCATTTCCGGGGCCAGGATTACCGCCGCCTTAGCCTGCATCTCGCGGTAGGTCGCCACCACCTGGCGGCCGAGATCCGTCAGGCGCGCGCCACCGCCGCCCGAGCCGCCGAACGAGGCATCCACCAGCGGGCTGCGGAAGGCGCGGTTGGTCTCGTCCACCAGCAGCCATGCGCGGCGATACGACATCTCCAGGGACCGGGCGGCACCGGAAATCGAGCCGTGCCGCTCGATCGCCTCCAGCAGATCGGCCTTGCCGGGGCCGAAGGCGGCCGGCGCGCAAAGTTGCAGGCGCAGCTTGATGGGGGCGGCCATGGTCACACCCTGAGCAGCCGGCAGAACTGGAATTTTTGGGTCTTGCCGGCGGGGGTGACGTGGTCGGCGGCCAAGTCTTCCACGGGCCGGAAGTGCGGCGCGAATTCCGCGGCCAGTCCGGCAGCGTCGTAACGGCGGATCGGCAGGTTGCTGCAACGCTCGGGACCATCGAGGGCGAAGGTGCCTATGATCGCCTGGCCGCCGGCGGTGACCGCGGAGGCCATCGTCGCGGCATAGGCGCGGCGGTCGGATTCATCGACCAGAAAATGGAACACGGCGCGGTCATGCCAAAGGCCGAAGGCGCGAGGCGGCGACCATGCGGTGACGTCGGCGGCGACCCACGCGACCCTGGCCGCCGCCTCGCCGATGCGGGCGCGGGCCGTGGCGAGGGCCGCCTCGGCGATGTCCAGGACGGTCAGGTCGCTATAGCCAAGATCGAGGAGATGATCGATCAGCCGCGACGCGCCGCCGCCCACGTCTATGACGGGCGTGCCGGCGCCGGGCCGGGCGCGCAGGAGGAGGTCGAGCGACGTGTCGGGACGGGTCTGAAACCAGCTTACCTCGTCGTCCCGCTTCGTTGCGTAGACGTTCTGCCAATGGGCCTGGCGGTCCATCCCCTTACCCCTTCCGGTGAGACGCTGGGAGAGACCATTCTAGCCTGGATTTCTCACATGGGCACCGATTTGATCGCGTTTTGGGGAGACGGAGTGCCAAGCCACGGCCCGCGGGCAAGGCTGGCCGCCTTGGCAAGGGCCGTGGCGCCGGCTGCCTGCCGTGTGGCCAAATTCGTCTCCGTCAAATCGGCGCCCATGTAAGAAATCCAGGCTAGGCACGCCGGCGCCCCCACGCCAGACGATAGATGAGCAGGATGACGACGGCACCGACGATGGCGCCGACCAGACCGGCCGACTGGTCCGCCTGATAGAAGCCAAGGGTGTGGCCGATCCAGGTCGCGAGCACCGCTCCGCCCATTCCGAGAAGGATGGTGACGATGAAGCCCCCGGGGTCGCGCCCGGGCATCAGCAGCTTGGCGGCGATCCCCGCAAAAAAGCCGATGACGATGGCGCCAACGAAGGACATGGTCCCCTTCCTCCGACCGGGTATGGAAGGGATAACGGTGCCGGCCGGGGGACAGTTCCACCGGGCCGGCTCCGGTCATCGCGCGCTTATCCTGCTCAACTGCACCCCTTCGGGCGCGGCAGGCCGGCGATCTTGTTCCCCTGCTTGATCAGGCCATAAGGGAAAAGGCTGTAAATGTACTGCTGGCTGCTGCGGTCGTTGCCATACTTTTCCTTCATGATCTTCATGAAGATACGGGGTTCCGCGGACGTGCCGTATTCCTCGTAGTAGGAGCGCGCTTCGCGGACGACGTCCCAATGCTCGGGGGTCATCTGGACCTTCTCGCGCTCGGCGATGGCGCGGGCGATCTCCTCGTCCCATTCGCGCGTATCTTCCAGCCAGCCGGCCTCACTCACGGCGATAGTGCGATCGCCAACAACGATCTCGGGCATGAGCCGTATCCTCCTAATATCGGACTCGAAAACTGGGGATTATTGAGACATGGTTCGCTCCTTAGGTCAATAGGAATTAGAATTTGTCCAATGAGGGTGACGCGTCGTCCACCCCATGACTCCGGGACCCCGTCGTGCTACCGTTCGGGCAGGAGATAAGGCTTATGGCGGATTCCCCAAACCAGGTCGGCCCGTCTACGTCGGGTGGCGCGGCGCTTGTGGCGAAGGCCCTTGGCGTCGGCGGCACTGTGCCGGGCGATGGCCAGGTGGCGCCACGGCGGGGGACGGGGAAGCGCCCGGCCGGCTTGGGACCGCGCGGCGTGCGGGTTCTGCCCGCCGATTTCCCCCTCGATCAGCTCGACCGCTTGGCGCCCCGCGGCACCTACGTGGATCTTCTGGTTTAGGCGGACCGGATCGGCACGGGCTTGTATCGGCGACGGGGCTCGGCCAAACTGCCGTGATGCCGCCCGCTGGACCGACCATCCGCATGATTCCCGAAGGCGACGACCGCGAACGCCTGGTCTGCGGAAGCTGTGGCTTCGTTTTCTACGAAAACCCCAAGATCATCGTCGGTGCGGTCTGCACCTGGCAGGACCGCTATCTGCTCTGCCGCCGTGCCATCGAGCCCCGCCTGGGCTACTGGACCATGCCGATGGGGTATATGGAGCTTCATGAGACCGCCGAGCAGGGCGCCCTCAGGGAAGTGTGGGAAGAGGCGCGGGCGCGGGCCGAGATCGACGGATTGCTGGCGGTCTATTCGCTTTCCGAAATCGGCCAGGTCCATCTCGTCTATCGGGCGCGAATGCTTTCCGGCGATTGCGCGCCGGGACCGGAAAGCCTGGATGTCGGCCTGTTCGCCTGGGAGGACGTCCCGTGGTCGGAACTGGCCTTCCCCAACGTTCGCTGGTGTCTGGAATACGAACGGGACGTGAGGGGCCAAGACGGCTTCGCCCCCCGGGGCCGCCCGGCCGGGTGAGGATTGCGGCTACATGCCGCGCTGGCTGGGCCATTCCTGGGCGATCTGCCGCGCACGGGCGATCTGCCGCGCGTTCATAGCCCGGGCGACGCGGTCGCGGTCGTCCGCGGCGGTCCTGTCGCCCAGACGGGCGGCGACGTCGTAGTTCGCCCATGCGCGCACGGGGTCCTTTCCGGCGAAGCCCTGGCCCGATGCGGCAAGGTCGCCCAACAACTTCAGTGCCGCGACGTGATCGTTGCGCGCCGCCGCCTGCAACCATGAGACGCCGACCGGCATGTCGATGGGCAGGTCTTTCCCGGTGACATAGGCCTTGCCCAGCACGTACTGGGCGTCCACGTACCCGCGGCGCGCGGCCATCGTCAGCCAGTGTTCGCCCTCGACCATGCCGGGGCGGAAAAAAAGCACCGCGTCGGGATCGACATCGGCCGCCGCCGCGACGGCCGACCGGCCCAAGTCCGGTTCCTTGGTGTCCTTGTCGCGGGCGCCGGGGCGCAACGGATAGGTCGCCGGGCCTTGCCACTTTCCGTCCTTGCCGGTTTCCTTGGTGGGGGTCCGCCATACCGCGGGAAGGGCGATCTGCAACCGCCCCAGCCGGAACATCCCTTCGATGTTGCCGTCCAGAGCCGCTTCCAGGAACCAGAGCTGCGCCCGCGACAGATCCACCGGCACCCCTCGCCCACGCTCGTAGAGATCGCCGAGGGCGATCTGGGCCGCGCCGTCGCCGGTGGCCGCCCGGGTCGCCAGCCACGAGCTGCCGGCGGGGCCGCCGATTCCTTTTATCTTGCCGGCAAGGAAAAGCCCTAGGAAGCGGTCACGTGCGGCGGCATCCCCCAATTCGCCGGCCCGGTACAGCCATCGGGCCATATTGGCGACGTCGCCCCGCTGCTCGTAGATTTGCGCGGCCCGAAGCGCGCCCCGGACGTCGCCGTTGCCGCCGGCGAGGACGAACCAGCCCAGGGCGTGCGCGCGAACCTTCGTGGCGTTCTTGCCTTTCGCCGCTTCGGCGGCCAGGCCGAGCTGGTATTGGGCGCCCGCGTCGCCCTTGGCGGCGAGATCGGCCAGCGACGGCTTGCGTTCGACCTTGCTGCGGCCGGGCGGCTGGGCCGCTGTCGGCGCCGGTTTCGCCGGTCCCTGCGCCAGGGCCGTTCCCGCGGTGGCGAAGGCGAGAAGGACGGCGGTAACGGCGGCGATCTTCATGGGAGGGCGTTTTCCAGTGCCGGGTGGTGAGAATGTGGCGGATGGTTCCCTCGCCATCCGTCACATTCCCGCCACGGTTCAATAAGCTGGCGGTCCGCTCCGGACGCTTGGTTCCCAAGCGTCCGGAGCGGACCGCTGGGGACGGGGGCGCATGATTCCACTTCCCGCTCGCGCTGTAAACGCCGAGCCGAACGGCCACCCGTCCGCTGCCGCCGAATGCGCCTTCGGGGACGTCAGGGCGCAGGGATGCTCCCCGTGCGCGCGGCGGCTTCCTCGATCGCCTGGGCCAGCCGTGTGTCGCGCAAGGTCACACCACCGGCATCGTGGCTGGAGAGCGTGATCATCACCCGGTCATAGGCGTTGCTCCAATCGGGATGGTGGTTCATCCGCTCGGCCGCCAGGGCCACATGGGTCATGAAGGAAAAGGCCTCGGCGAAATTCCGGAAACGGAAGGTCTTGGTGATGGCGTCCCGGTCCGGGCAATCGGTCCAGCCCGGCAGACCCAGCAGGGCGGAGGCCCGGTCGGCGCCCCTCAAGGTTGGCTTCATGGGCGGTTCGCTCCGCGGCAAGGTTGGCTGACCGGGATTCTAATGGGCTCCCTTCACGGTGCGATCAAGCCGGTATAAGGTGCGGCGATGAGCAGACTGATCCCCCACCACTCCACGCCGCCGACGCTGGCGGATTTGGAAATCATCGCCCAGACGGCCTTTGCCGAAATTCCCGACGAGTTGAGGCGGCATGCCGCCGACGTGGTCATTCGCGTCGAGGAGTTTCCCGACGAGGACACCGAACGCGACATGGAGCTGGAGAGCCCCTTCGATCTCCTCGGCCTCTACAAGGGCGTGGCGCTGCCGGGAAAAATCTTCTCGGAGACGCAGCCCGCGGTCGACATGATCCTGCTCTATCGCCGGCCCATTCTCGATTACTGGTGCGAAACCGGCGAGGATTTGAGCGGGCTGGTCAAGCATGTCCTCATCCACGAGATCGGCCACCATTTCGGCTTCAGCGACGAGGACATGGAGCGCATCGAGGACGAAGCCTGACGCGTCTTTCCCTCCCCTCGAAAAGAGAAAAGCCCCGGCACAACACCGGGGCTTTTCTTGGGCGGGAGGCAATCAGCCCCGCGCCCACTTCGCCAGACGCATCCTGAGCGCGTTCAGCTTGATGAAGCCCTGGGCGTCGCGCTGGTCGTAGACCGAATCCTCCTCGAACGTCACGAAGTCGAGGCGGTAGAGGGATTTCGGGCTCTTGCGGCCGGCGGTGATGATGTTGCCCTTGTAGAGTTTCAGGCGGACCGTGCCTTCCACGTGGGTCTGGGTCTCGTCCACCAGGGCTTGGAGGGCCTGGCGCTCGGGCGAGAACCAAAAGCCGTTGTAAACCAGTTCGGCGTAGCGCGGCGCGAGTTCGTCCTTCAGGTGGCCGGCGCCGCGGTCGAGCGTGATGCTCTCGATGGCCCGATGCGCCCAGTAAAGGATGGTGCCGCCGGGAGTTTCGTACACGCCACGGCTTTTCATGCCGACGAAGCGGTTTTCCACCAGATCGATGCGCCCGATGCCGTTGCGCCCGCCGATCTCGTTGAGCTTGGTCAGCAGCTTGGCCGGCGACAGGCGCTCGCCGTTGACCGCCACCGCGTCGCCCTTCTCGAACTCGATCTCCACATATTCCGGCGTGTCCGGGGCCTTCTCCGGCGAGACGGTGAGGCGGAACATCTCGTCGTCGGGCTCGACCCAGGGGTCCTCCAGCGCCTTGCCCTCGTAGGAGATGTGCAGCATGTTGGCGTCCATGGAATAGGGCGCCTCGCCCCGCTTGTCCTTGGCGATGGGAATCTGGTGCTTCTCGGCGTAGTCGAGCAGCTTGGTGCGGCTGTTCAGGTCCCAAAGGCGCCAGGGGGCGACCACCTTGATCTCGGGCTTGAGCGCGTAATAGCCCATCTCGAAGCGGACCTGGTCGTTGCCCTTGCCGGTGGCGCCGTGGCACACCGCGTCGGCGCCGACCGTGTTGGCGATCTCGATCTGGCGCTTGGCGATCAGCGGCCGGGCGATGGAGGTGCCGAGCAGGTACGTGCCCTCATACAGCGCGTTGGCGCGGAACATGGGGAAGACGAAATCGCGCACGAACTCTTCGCGCAGATCGTCGATGAAGATGTTCTCGGGCTTGATCCCCATGGCGATGGCCTTCTGGCGGGCGGGCTCCAGCTCCTCGCCCTGGCCCAGATCGGCGGTGAAGGTCACCACCTCGCAATCGTACTGGTCTTGCAACCAGCGCAGGATGATCGAGGTATCGAGGCCGCCCGAATAGGCCAGCACCACCTTCTTCACGTCGCCCTTCATGGCATCGCCCTTGGTATTGAGGAAAATCGAAGGGCGGGAGTATAGGCGAAGGGTGGGGCGCGCAAAAGCCCGCTCTACGCCGCCGTCGTCGGCTGGCCGGGAATCGGTGGCGATGTCTCGGCACGGGGCCAGCGGCTCCAGGCGAAGATCCACACGCCGATGAAATAGAGAAGGGGGAACAGGACCAGCACGGCCCACCAGCCGCTATGTCCCGCCTTGCGCAGGATTATGGCGTTGAGCGCGGCCGCGACGATCAGCAGCGCCAATCCCGCCACCATCAGGAACCAATAGGCCAGCGGCGACAGGACCGCGGTGTGCCATTGCCATTCCTCGACGATCACGGCGTGCCCTCCGTCGTCGGCCAGCGCATCAGCGCCAGCAGGAACAGCACGACCAGGAATCCGATCAAAGGAAGGAAGATCAACACCGACAAGGCCGGGTTCAGCCCGGCGCGGCCGAAGACCCGCCACAGGGGGACGACCAGGACGATGGCCGCGATCAGGTTGCCGGACAGTGTGGTCGTAAGGATCATTCCCCGCATATGGCGGTGCCGCCGGGGCGGGGAAGACGTCCGGAAGAGGCTATCCGGCCGGGACCGGGTGGCGCTCGTCCGGTATGCCGGCTTCGAGACGGGCCTTGAGGCGCGTGCAGCGTTCGCGCTTGCTGTCCGAGCGCAATTGCCCGCAGGCGGCCAGGATGTCCCGGCCGCGCGGCAGCCGGATGGGGGCGGAATAGCCGGCATCCTGGAGGATGTCGGAGAACCGCTTGATGTCGGCCATGTCCGAGCATTCGAAGTCCGAGCCCGGCCACGGGTTGAACGGAATCAGGTTGAACTTGGCCGGCAGGCCCTTGATCAGCTTCAGGAGCGCGCGGGCGTCGGCGGCCGAATCGTTCACGCCCTTCAGCATGATGTACTCGAAGGTGATGCGCCGGGCGTTGGAGGCGCCGGGATAGTCCCGGCAGGCCCGCATCAGCTCGGCCAGCGGGTATTTCTTGTTGATGGGCATGATGCGGTCGCGGACTTCATCCGTCACCGCGTGAAGCGACACCGCCAGATTGATTCCGAGTTCCTCGCCGCAACGCCTCATCATCGGCACCACGCCCGAGGTGGAGAGCGTGATGCGCCGCTTGGAGATCCCGATACCGTCGCCGTCCATGAGGATTTTCAGCGCGGCGGCGATATTGTCGAAATTGTAGAGCGGTTCGCCCATCCCCATCACGACGATGTTGGAGAGCTGCCGGCCGCCGTCGTCGGGGGTCGGCCATTCGCCGTAGGTGTCGCGCGCCGCCATGAACTGGCCGACGACCTCGGCGGCCGTCAGGTTACGCACCAGCAATTGGGTGCCGGTGTGGCAGAAGCGGCAGGTGAGCGTGCAGCCGACCTGGCTGGACAGGCAGACGGCGCCGCGATCCTCGTCGACGTCGGGAATATAGACCGTCTCGGCCTCGTTGCCGTCGTCGAAGGCGAACAGCCACTTGCGGGTGCCGTCCGAGGACAGCATTTCCCTGGCGACCTGGGGGCGGCGGACCACGTAGCGTTCGGCCAGGCGGGCCTGCATGACCTTGGAGATCGAGGTCATGCGGGCGAAATCGGTTTCGCCGCGGTTGTAGACCCAATGCCACACCTGTTTGGCGCGGAACGGCTTCTCGCCGATGGCCGCCATTTCCGCGGCCAATTCGTCACGGTCCAGGCCGATGAGATTTTTGCGCTCGTCCATAGGGCAGAGATATAGGCGAACGGGCGGCGGGAGCAACGACTTCCTCCCGGCGCCGGTCCGCGGCCAGGATCAGCGCTTCCCGCCGCAGGCCTTGTCGATCGCCGCTAGGGCCTTGGTGAAGCCGTTCAAGGGGATGGTGTCGGTCACGGGCTTGCCTTTGGCCGGGGTGGCATGCACGACGACGTCGCGCCCCTTCACCATCGCGGCGATCACCGACTTGTCCGCGCCCACCTGCTTGGTCCAGGCCGAATCGCCTTTGGTGAAGAAGGCGTATTTCTGGGCGCCGACCTGGATTTCGGCATCGGAATCCGGCTTGAAATCGTAGGCGCCGATCAGGCTCACCTCGTTGTGGCTCTTGGGCCGGTTGGTGACCGCGAGATAGGTCGGGCGCCGTCCCTTGGCGCCTCCCGTCGTGCTGTCGGCGGCAGCGGTGGCGTAACAGACCTTGCCGTCCTTCTCCGTATAGGAATAGGCGCGCCATGCGCCGAAATCGCCCAGGCTCTTGGTGTCCGCCGCTCCGGCGGTCGCCGTGGCCGCCGCCAGCAGCAGGGAGGCCAGCAGGGTGGTTCGTAGAGAGTGCATGGTCGCTAACCCCATCGATGGGAGGCCAAGGCCGGTGCTGTCGGGTTAAAACTCTTCCGGCGAGCCGCTGTCAACACCTTGCCGAATCCTTCCGGGAGTCGCGATGAACCTGCCTTCCCCCAATCCTGTCCTTGTCGAGGTCCGCCGCGGGGACGTGGTCGAAAGTTTTCACCGCGGCGCCGTCGCCGTCGCCGACGCGGCCGGCCGCTTGGTGGCCGCCTGGGGGGACACCGCGCGCCCGGTCTATCCCCGTTCGGCCCTGAAGCCCGTTCAGGCGCTTGCGCTGGTCGAAACGGGTGCGTGGGGGGCCTATGGCCTGGGCACGGAGGAACTCGCCCTGGCGGCGGCTTCCCATGCGGGTTCGGCCATTCACACCGACCGTGTCGCCGGGTGGCTGCGGCATATCGGCCTCGGCGCCGAGGCGCTGGAATGCGGCGGTCATGCGCCGTCCGATCCGGCCGCCTCCCGCGCGCTGGCGGCGTCGGATTCGCCGCCGTCCCCGCTTCACAACAACTGCTCGGGCAAGCATGCCGGGTTCCTTACCGTCGCCCGTCATTTGCGGGTTCCCACGCGCGGCTACATCCGGCGCGACCATCCGGTGCAGAATCTCGTCGCCGGCGCGATCGGCGCGATGAGCGGCTGCGTACCCGTGACCGCCGCGCCGTGCGGGATCGACGGGTGCGGCATTCCGGTGTTCGCGTTGCCGCTTGCCGGCCTGGCAGCGGCCATGGCGCGTATGGCCGCGCCCGGCGGCTTTCCCGCATCCCGGCGCGCGGCGGCGCGCGAGATCGTCGCCGCCATGCTCTCTCACCCTCATCTGGTGGCGGGGAGGGGCCGGCTCTGCACCGAATTCATGCGGGCCATTCCCCGGATCGCGCTCAAGGGCGGGGCCGAAGGGGTTTATGTCGCCATCGTGCCCGAGCGGGGCTGGGGCGTGGCTGTGAAGATCGACGACGGCGCCGGCCGCGCCGCCGAAGTGGCGATCCTGGCGGTGCTTCGCCGCCTCGGCCTGCTGGCCCGCGAGGATCTGGACCGGCTCGCCGCCCGGGTGGCTCCGCCGCTTCTCAACGTCGCCGGCCGGCGGGTGGGCGAGATACGGGCGACCGAATGGCTGTGAAACCGAATGACGTTGTTCCCTCTCTCGCCGAACATGGATGGGGAAGGGGTTTCCAAGTGATCGTGGCTGAATTGACAGATGAGGCGTTCCCGTGACATTCCCCGTTTCCGAACCTTTGTGGCGGCCGGGCCCGGACCGTGTGGCCGGCGCCAACATGACGGCGTTCATCCGCGCCGTGAACGACGGCTTTGGCGCTGCCGTCGCCGATTATGCGGGGCTGTGGCGGTGGTCGGTGGCCGCCCCGCAATCCTTTTGGCGGGCGATGTGGGAGTTCGCCGAGGTCATTGGCGACGGCCCGGGCGGGGTGGTGGTCGATGATCCCGACCGCATGCCGGGCGCGCGCTGGTTTCCCGAGGCGCGCCTGAACTTCGCCGAGAACCTTCTGAGGCAGTCGGGGCAGGGCGACGCCATCGTCTTCTGGGGCGAGGACAAGGTGGAGCGCCGGCTGTCCCACGACGCCTTGCACGCCCTGGTCAGCCGCCTCCAGCAGGCGTTGCGGGCGGCCGGAATCGGCGTCGGCGACCGGGTGGCCGGCTATCTGCCGAACATGCCCGAGACGGTGGCGTTCATGCTGGCGGCCGCGTCCCTGGGTGCGGTGTGGTCCTCGGCGTCACCGGATTTCGGCGTCCAGGGCGTGCTCGACCGCTTCGGCCAGATCGCGCCCAAGGTTCTGGTGGCGGCCGACGGCTATTACTATTCGGGCAAAACCTACGATTCGGTCGGGAAACTGGCGGACATCGTCGCCGGGATACCGAGCGTCGAGCGGGTCGTCGTCGTTCCCTACACGCGCGAGCGCGCCGACATCGCCGCGATATCCCGCGCGGTTCATCTGGCGGATTTCATCGCCCCGTTCACGGCCGGGCCGGTGGAGTACGTGCGCCTGCCCTTTGCCCAGCCCCTCTACATCATGTTCTCGTCCGGCACGACAGGCATTCCCAAATGCATCGTCCATTCGGCGGGCGGCACGCTTCTTCAGCACCTCAAGGAGCATCGGCTCCATTGCGACGTCAAGCCGGGAGACCGCGTTTTCTACTTCACCACCTGCGGCTGGATGATGTGGAACTGGCTGGTGTCGGCCCTCGCCTCCGAGGCGGCGCTGCTGCTTTACGACGGCAATCCGTCGGTGCGGAACGGGAAAATCCTGTTCGACTTGGCCGATGCCGAAGGAATGACCCTGTTCGGCACCTCGGCCAAGTGGATCGATTCGATTGCGAAAACGGGGCTGGCACCGAAGGACAGCCACAACCTGTCGAGCGTGCGGGTGATCGCTTCGACCGGGTCCCCGCTGGCCCCCGAGGGGTTCGACTACGTTTACGCCAAGGTCAAGAAGGACGTGCAGTTGGCTTCCGTCTCGGGGGGCACCGACATCGTTTCCTGCTTCATGCTGGGCAATCCCATCGGGCCGGTCTGGCGGGGGGAAATCCAATGCCGGGGACTGGGGATGGCCGTCGAGGTCTTCGGCGACGACGGCAGGCCGGTGAGGGGCCAGAAGGGGGAACTGGTCTGCACCCGCGCGTTCCCCTCGATGCCGGTGGGGTTCTGGAACGACCCCGATGGCGAGAAATACCGGAAAGCCTACTTCGAGCGGTTTCCCGGCATCTGGTGCCATGGGGACTGGGTCGAGTTGACCGCCCCCGACGGCATCGTCGTTCACGGCCGCTCCGACGCCACCCTGAATCCGGGCGGCGTCCGGATCGGTACGGCCGAGATTTACCGTCAGGTGGAACGTTTCGACGATGTTCTGGAAAGCCTGGTGATCGGTCAGGATTTCGGCGGCGATGTCCGCATCGTCCTGTTCGTCCGGTTGCGGCCGGGCATCGCGTTGGATGACGCCCTCGTCGAGAAGATCAAGAAAAGCATCCGCGACAACACCACCGCGCGCCATGTGCCGGCCAAAATCGTCCAGGTCCCGGACATTCCCCGCACCAAATCGGGAAAGATCGTGGAATTGGCCGTCCGCGACGTGATCCACGGCCGCACGGTCAAGAACCGCGAGGCGCTGGCCAATCCCGAGGCGCTCGATCTTTACCGGAATATTCCCGCCTTGCGGGAATGATCTCCGGGTATCTGTTGCGGTAATGCAACAGATTCGCACGGCCAGCGGGAATGCGTGGAGGTAGGGCTTTGATCTTTCGATGGTGGGGTCTATATCTCTGATGACAAGGTTTGGCTGTGCTGTCATCATGTTCCGTCCATCGTTACTTCTTGCCATCTGCTTCCTGGCGTCGTCGCCGGCGTTCGCCGGGGGCGGCGCGACGGTGCAGGCCTTGCCCACCGCCGACGGGCCGCGTCTGGTGTTGGGGGGGGTGGACCTCGGCTTGGCCCAGGATCACACGCCGATGTACGGGGCCTCTCAGGGGCTGAGTTTCGGTGCGGTCTCCGGCCCACACGATGGAGAGAAGCTGGCCCTCGGCGGATATGTCGCCTACGCGGTCGACGACTACCTGCTGTCGTCATCACTCCATAACACGGCCATCGGCTCGATGGCCGACCTTGCCGCCGCTTATACCGGCTCTGTTCTTGGCTACCAGGGGACGGCCTCGCTGAAGATGGGGTACGGCTGGATGCGCTCGTCGGTGTTCAATCCGGACGCAACCGACCTTGGATTGCAAGGGATCGAGCCTTTCCAGTCCAGCATGGCGCTGGCCCTGTCGTGGAGCCATCCGGTTACCCCGAATCTTTCCCTCAACGGCTTCGCGGCAGCCACCCGTACCGCGGCGCCGGACGAATCCAGCCTGTCGGGCGTTCATTTGGGGGCTGGCTTCGGCATCCGGTTCTGAGCCGAAATACTTCGGAGCTTTCATGGACGCCGCCCATTTCGCGACTCTGGCCCGCTATAACCGGTGGGCCAACGAGCGTCTCTACCAGGCCTGCGCCGCCGCCGGAGACGGGGAGATCAAGCGGGGCCGGCCCAGCTTTTTCGGGTCGATCCACGCCACGCTCAACCATATCCTGGTGGGCGACCGGGCGTGGGTCGGCCGGATCGAGAATGCGGATTACGGCATTACCGCGCTCGACCAGATTCTTTACGAGGATTTCGCCGAACTGCGCGCGGCCCGCGCGGCGTTCGACGAGCACATCGTGACCCTGATGGGCGGCCTTTCCGGCGATCTCGATCGGCCGCTGGAATACCGCTCCATGGCGGGAGACCCGGCCCGCGCGCCGCTCGTCTGGGCACTCACCCACCTGTTCAACCATCAGACCCATCACCGGGGACAGGTTCACGCGATGCTGTCGCAGACGGCGGTGCCGCCGCCGGCACTGGATCTGATTTACTTCATCCGTGGGCAATGACAGACCGCCGGGAGCGTTTCCGGCGGTCTCTCTTCGGTAGCACTCAGCCCCGCGTCATCTTCGTCCGCAGGTTCTCGTCCAGCTTGTCGAGGAACTGGCGCGTGGTCAGCCACGGCTGGTCGGGGCCGATCAGGATGGCAAGATCCTTGGTCATGTGACCCGATTCCACCGTCTCGACGCACACGCTTTCCAAGGCCTCGGCGAAGCGCGCCACGTCGGGCGTGGCGTCGAACTGGGCGCGGTAGTAAAGGCCGCGGGTCCAGGCGAAGATGGAGGCGATCGGGTTGGTGGAGGTCTCCTTGCCCTTTTGGTGCTCGCGGTAGTGGCGGGTCACCGTGCCGTGGGCGGCCTCGGCTTCCACCGTGCCACCGTCCGGGCTCATCAGCACCGACGTCATCAGCCCCAGCGAGCCGAAGCCCTGGGCCACGGTGTCGGATTGGACGTCGCCGTCGTAGTTCTTGCAGGCCCAGACGAACGCGCCAGACCATTTGAGCGCGCTCGCGACCATGTCGTCGATCAGCCGGTGCTCGTAGCCGATGCCCTTGGCGTCGAAGCGGGCCTTGAAGTCGGAATCGTAGATTTCCTGGAACAGGTCCTTGAAGCGGCCGTCATAAGCCTTGAGGATCGTGTTCTTGGTGGACAGGTAGACCGGCCAGCCCTTCAGCAGACCGTAGTTCAAGCAGGCCCGGGCGAAGCCGCGGATGGAGTCATCCAGGTTGTACATGCCCATGGCCACGCCGGAACCGGGGAAGTCGAAGACCTCGTGTTCGATCGGCGTTCCGCCGTCGGCCGGGGCCCAGCGGATGGTCAGCTTGCCGGGGCCGGGCACCTTGAAGTCGGTCGCGCGGTATTGGTCGCCATAGGCATGGCGGCCGATGACGATGGGCTGGGTCCAGCCCGGCACCAGCCGGGGAACGTTGCGGCAGATGATTGGTTCACGGAAAACGGTTCCGTCGAGAATGTTGCGGATGGTCCCGTTGGGGGATTTCCACATCTTCTTGAGGCCGAATTCCTTTACCCGCGCTTCGTCGGGGGTGATCGTGGCGCATTTGACGCCGACGCCGTGGGCCTTGATGGCTTCCGCCGCCTCGACGGTGACCTTGTCCTCCGTCGCGTCCCGGTTCTCGATGCCCAGATCGTAGTATTTCAGATCGATGTCCAGGTAGGGGAGGATCAGTTTGTCTTTGATGAAGCGCCAGATGATGCGCGTCATCTCGTCGCCATCCAGCTCGACGATAGGATTGACGACCTTGATTTTCTTCATCGACGTGTATCCCCAAGAAGCGATGGATTCCTACTGTTCGCCGGGTCGAGCCCGGCCCTAGTGCACCGACACATTCGGAAGGTGCACCGATCTTCCGAATGCGTCGGCGCACAATTCATTGATTTTGTGGGCCGGTTCACCGGACAAAAGGTTCAAGCCTTTGAACCTTTTGTCGGGATCGGACCACTAGCAGGCTGTTGAAAAAGTCGGTCTTTTCAACCGTCACCCCCGCGAAAGCGGGGGTCCATGCCTCCGCGAAAACAAGATATAGCGGATAAGCCTGCTCTTTCGGCCCAACATTGACCCCCGCTTTCGCGGGGGTGACGAAAAAGCGAGGGGTGAAAAATGCTTTTTCAACAGCCTGCTAGTGCACCGGCGCGTTCAAAAGATGCACGACCTTTTGAATGCGCCGGCGCACAATCCATTGATTTTGTTGAATGGTATGGTGGGTTCGAAATTCACCAAGTCGGGTGAATTTCGAACCCACCATACCGACCCGCCGGCGGGTCACGATATCATCACGTTCGGGGAACGCAAGCGAGGATTGCTACACCTTCGTGGGGGAAATGGGCGGGGAATTGCCGTTAGCCGGGAATCCCCGAACCGGTGTCCCTGTGAGACATCCGGGCTAGAACAGCTTGGGTTCGCCGCCGGCCGCATGGATCATTTCCGACCGCGCGGTGGGCAGCACCTCGCCGACATCGTCGACGACGGTGTACAGGCGGGCCGTCTCCGCGTGCGCGAAACCATTGGCGATGATGGCGCTGGCAAGCTGGAGCCACGGGGTCCAGTAGCCGTCCTGATTGATGACGATGATCGGCTTGTGGTGAAGCCGCAACTGCTTCCAGGTCAGCATTTCGAAGGTTTCGTCCATGGTGCCCATGCCGCCCGGCAGCACCGCGAAGGCATCCGCAAGGTCGAACATGCGGCGTTTGCGGGTGTGCATGGAATCGACGATGTGCAGTTCGGTGATCTCGGTGAAGGCCTTCTCCACCCGGGTGAGGTGTTCGGGAATGATGCCGACGACGCGGCCGCCGTTGCCCATCACCGCCTCGGCGAGGGCTCCCATCAGGCCGAGATGCCCGCCGCCGTAAACGAGTTGCACGTCCTCGCCGGCCATAACGTGTCCCAGGCGGACGGCGGCCTCGCGCCAGCGGGGATCGCTTCCCGCCGCCGAGCCGCAGAATACGCAAAGCGATTTGAGTTTGGGCAGCCTCGTCTTCGACATTGGGGTCTCCGCTGATGCGTCGCGCCGCGCGGGCCCCTGCGGGACCGGGCGGCGCCGCAGCCAGATATGGTCACGCCGCCAAGGCCTGGGCAGGGCCGGTGTCCGTTGGTGGTGGGATGGCCGCCGTTGGGCCATTCGCCCGCTGGTGGATGCGCCCCGGCCGCGCCCTCCCGCAGCGGTTCTCATTATGCATTTTTCGCTGTCATCCCGAGCCGACGGCGAGGGATCTTTCCGGCACTTTCGCGTGAAAGATCCCTCAGTCGCTCCGCTCCCTCGGGATGACAACATGCCCTGATGCCGCATAATGAGAACCGCTGGCCCTCCCGGGGGCGGGTTGCTCCGAGTGGCGAAGGGCGCTAGGTTACGCCGGAATCGGATACTTTCGGCGGCCCCCGTGCTTCGCCTCTCCCTTATCGCCGTCATCGGCTTCGCTGTAACCGTCGCCGCCCTTGTGCTGGGGTTTTCCCTCGACCGCGACGAGCCGGCCGAGCCGCCGCCCCTGGCGGCGGTCGGGACGCTCCCCGCGATTCCCATGCCGGGCACCGAGACTCTCCCGTCCATCGACGTCGTCCGCGTGGGACGGCACGGTGACGCCATGATCGCCGGTCGGGCATCGCCGAACGCGCATCTCAGCATCTTCGACGCCGACAGGCCGGCCGGCGAGGTCACCGCCGACGAGCGCGGCGAGTGGGTGTTCGTGCCCGAGCTTCCGTTCGCGCCGGGCGTCCGCGAGGTGTCGGTCCGGGCGAACCTTTCCGGTGGCGGTGTCACGGAGGGGGACTCGGTGATCGTGATGCTGCCCGAACAGGGGCGGGGGCCGGTACTCGCCTTCCGGATGGCTCTCGGCCATATCGGCCGCGTCCTCCAAGGGCCGCCGCCCGAGGCCGCGGACGGTTCCGGCGAATCCGCCCCGCCCGCTCTCGGCGTGATGCTGGCGGATCGCGACCAGGACGGCCGCCTGTTCATCAGTGGCCGGGCCGACCCCGGCAAGACCGTCCACCTATATCTCGACAATCGTTTCATCGGCCGCGCCCGCGCCGACGGCGATGGCGATTGGCGTCTGGCGGTGCGCGCGCCGCGGCAGGGAAACCACCTGTTGCGCTCGGACTTGGTGGATGCCAAGGGCAAGGTCCTGGTCCGCGTCGAGCAGCCATGGCCGGCCGCGGACGACTTGGCCGGTTCCGGCGGCGGGTTCGAGGCCAGCCGAGAAGGCCATTTCTGGCGTGTGGCCAAGCCGATCTATGGGGGCGCCAGCCGTTACGTGGTGGTCTACCAGCCCAGCCGTCTGGAATTGCGCGACCCCGACCTTCTTTATCCCGGCCAGGTCTTCACCTTGTCCGTCCAGTAGGGCCGGTACGCCATTCGCGGCGCAACGCGCTTTCCCCCGGCTTGGCCGGTTGAAGAGGGGGGCGGACCACCTCGGCGATGAGGGTCAGATAAGGGCTGGCCGGCAACAGGAAGGAGGCGATCGCGCCGATCAGGGCGGTCGCGGTGATTGGTGGGCTCAGTTCCCGCTCGGTGCCGATCAGCAGGCGCCCCTGCGCCACCTTGAAGGTCGGACCGAGGGCCTCGTTGGCGGCATCGACAATGGTTCGCAGGGCCGACCGGGCGCCGGCCGACTCGGCCGAGAACGGCATCGGCCCGACGTCGCCGACGAGTTTCAGCGGGGCGCTTTCCCCATGGCTCTCGCAGCGGCAGGCGAACCGGATGTCCCGGTAGTTGAAGTCGAATTGCACGGGAGCGAGCGACAGGCCGAGCGCATTGCCTTCCGCCTCGACGAACGAGCCGAGGTCGATGGGCAAAGACTGGCCGCCGATAATCAGAACCTTGGGTTCGGACATGCGCATTAGGATGGGTTGAGCGTCGCCAACGTTACCATGGCCCGCATTGGGTTAAAACAGCGAACGGCTGAGGTATTAACGTGGCCGGCCAGGAGGGGTAAAATGCTTTTTTCGCGATGGGAGGGCAACCGGTGAAGGCTCAAGGGATTTCGATGGCGCGGTATCTTTGGGTGCCCATTCACCGCGAGGGATGGCCGTTCATCGCGCTGTTCGCGCTGGCATCGGTGCTGGTGGGCCAATTGTGGGGCCCGCTGGGATGGGCGGGGGCGGTACTGACGCTGTGGTGCGCCACCTTCTTCCGCGACCCCGACCGTGTCACGCCGGTCCGTTCCGGTTTGGTGATCAGCCCCGCCGACGGAACCGTCTGCATGGTTGGTCCCGCGGTGCCGCCGGCCGAACTGGGAATGGGGTCCGAGCCGAAGACGCGCGTATCGGTGTTCATGAGCGTCTTCGACGTTCACATCAACCGCGTTCCCGTCGATGGGCGGGTGACCCGGGTCGCCTATAAGCCCGGCAAGTTCTTCAACGCCTCGCTCGACAAGGCCAGCGAGGACAACGAACGGCTCGGGGTGAGAATGGTCATGCCCGACGGGCGGGAGATCGCCTATGTGCAGATCGCCGGCCTCGTCGCCCGGCGCATCAAGTGCGAGCTTCTTGAGGGGCAGGAGGTGAGGGCGGGCCAACGCTATGGCCTCATCCGATTCGGCAGCCGCGTCGACGTTTACCTGCCCGACCATGTGGCGCCTCTGGTGGCGTGCGGACAGCGCACCGTCGCCGGAGAGACCGTGCTGGCCGACCTCGCCGGCTCGGAGCCGTCCCGCGACGGAGAAATACGCTGATGTTCCGCCGCCGCTCCAGCCGCCCCCCCCGTATCGCCGGGCTGTCGATCAACCAGTTGATCCCCAACATCCTGACCCTGTTGGCACTGTGCGCCGGCCTGACCTCGATCCGTTTCGGCCTGCATGCCAAATGGGAGCAGGCGGTCGTGGCGATCATGCTGGCGGCCGTCCTCGATGGCCTGGATGGGCGGGTGGCGCGAATGCTCCAAGGCACGTCGAAGTTCGGCGCCGAGCTGGACTCCCTGTCGGATTTCGTCAGCTTCGGCGTGGCCCCGGCGATGCTGCTTTATTTCTGGACCATGCAGTCAGCCGGGGGGCTGGGCTGGGCGCTGGTGCTTCTTTTCGCGGTGTGCTGCGCGCTCCGGCTGGCCCGGTTCAACACCATGCTGGGGCAGCCGGACCTGCCTCCCTACGCCTACAATTTCTTCACCGGCGTACCCGCGCCGGCGGCGGCGGGTCTGGTGCTGCTGCCGATGATCATCAGCTTCGAGACCGGGCCCGGCTTCATCAGCCGCCCAGTGGTGGTGGCGGTGTTCCTTCTCGGCATCTCGTTCCTGATGATCAGCAAGGTCCCAACGTTTTCGGCCAAGCGGGTTCGCATTCCGCACCGCTGGGTCCTGCCGATGCTGCTGCTGGTCGGCCTTCTCGCCGCTTTCATGGTCAGCGAGCCGTGGCTGACGATGGCCTCGCTGGGGGGGCTCTATCTGGCGATGATCCCGGTGAGCGTGCGTGCATTCCGCCGCCTGCGGGAGCAGGCCGAGCGGGTCGCCTCGGACGCGGTTGGGGATTCGCCCGCCACATAGGATGAGGCGGGCCCGCCCGTTGCTTCTTTGCAACGCATCGGCTCGACCTTTGGGAGTAGTCAGCTCATCAGTTGCGGTAGGCCGCGCGGCGCGGTAGAAGGTCTTGCGCAACGCGCAAAACCGATTTGACCGCGAAAGGCGATTTCCATGCGCACCGCAAAAGTGCTTTTCACCGCTGGCATGCTGGTGGCCGGCTTGCCGAGTCTGGCGCACGCCCAATGGTACGTCAGCGGCGATGTGGGCGCCAACTACGTCCAGCCCTATTCGGCTCAGGTGGGGCCGAACAGCAAGACCGGTTACGACTGGAAGGTCGTCGGCCTGGGTGCGGTCGGCTACAGCTTCGGCGCTCCCAAGGTCGAGTTCGAGGCCGGCTACCGAAGCAACGACGCTTCGCGCGTGGGCGGTATGAGCGGCAGCGGCGACGTCGGCACCTTCAGCATGATGACCAACGCCATCTACGATTTCATGCCGACCAGCACCTGGCACCCGTTCCTCGGCGCCGGCATCGGCGCCGCCGAGGTCTCGATGAACGATATTTCCAGCAACGGCGCATGGCAGTATTCCGGCACCAACTGGAACTTCGCGTATCAGGCGATCGCCGGTCTCGGCTACGACATCGCTCAGAATCTGATGCTGAAGGCCGAGTATCGGTACTTCGCGACCCTGGACAACAGCGTCACCGGAATCGGCGGCGTCACCGGCAAGGTCCCATACCAGAACCATTCGATCCTGGTCGGTCTGACCTATAAGTTCGGCCAGCCGGCTCCGGCGCCCACGCCGGTCGCCGAAGAAGCTCCGGCCCCGCCGCCGCCCCCTGCGCCGGTTCCTCCTCCGGTTCCGGCCAAGCCCGCGCCGATGCCGCAGAAGAACTATCTGGTGTTCTTCGACTTCGACAAGTCTGACATCACCCCGCAGGCCGACGGCATCATCGCTCAGGCTGCCGGCGCGGCCAAGAAGGGTGGCATCGCCCGCATCAACGTGACCGGCTACACCGACCTTTCCGGCACCGCGAAGTACAACATGGCCCTGTCGCTGCGTCGTGCCGAAGCGGTCAAGGCGGCCTTGGTCCGCCAAGGCGTGCCGGCCGCCGAAATCACGATGGTGGGCAAGGGCGAGAGCGACCCGCTGGTCCCGACCAAGGACGGCGTGCGCGAGCCCCAGAACCGCCGTGTGGAGATCGTCCTCCAATAATGGTCACCGGAAGGCGGCCGCAGAAAAACCCCTCCGCTCACGCGGAGGGGTTTTTTCATGCTTGCGGCTTGCGGGCCTCGATCAGGGCGGAGACGACGTAATCCTCGACGCCCCGGCCGGGCGCCCAGTCGCCGATGAGGTCACGGCTTTCCGGCTTGGCCTCGACGCGCACGTGTTGGAACCCGGCCGTCGCCAGCCAGTGCTCGATATCGGTCTTCGTCGCCGCTCCGGCGACGCAGCCGCAGAGCAACCCGGCATCCTCGGCCAGGGCGGGAGGCATGGGGGCGAAGCGGATCACGTCGGAGACGGCCAGCCGCCCGCCCGGTTTCAGGACCCGGAAGGCCTCGCGGAAGACCTGTGGCTTGTCCGGCGAAAGGTTGATGACGCAATTCGAGATGACGACGTCGGCAGTGTTGTCGGCGATGGGGAGGTGCTCGATCTCGCCCAGGCGGAATTCGACGTTTGCCGCGCCGACGCGGCGGGCGTTCTCGCGCGCCTTTGCCAGCATCTCGTGGGTCATGTCCACGCCGATCACGCGTCCGGCGGGACCGACCTGGCGCGCCGCCAGAAAGCAATCGAAACCCGCGCCGCTGCCGAGATCCACCACCACCTCGCCGGGCCGCAACGCGGCCAGGGCTTGGGGATTTCCGCAACCCAGCCCAAGATTGGACCCTTCGGGAGCCTGGGAGAGATCGTCGGCGGAATACCCCATCCGCCGCGACATGTCGCCGGCCGAGGGTGGGGATTGCCGGGCGCAGCAGGTTGAAGCGGGGGAGCAGCCCCCGCCGTCGCGGGCGGCGATGGCTCCATAGGTCTTGCGGACCAGATCCTTCGTGTCTTCCGGATTCACCTCGTTCTCCTGCGTGGGAGCGGCATCATTCTCAGTTTTCCACCGTAGCCCTGCGGGCGGCTTTTTTCACGGCCTTCCTGGAGGATGAGGCTCCTTGGCGCCGCGCCGCACACGCTTGCGCGCCATAGGGGGTGCCGACGGTTTCCGCCGCATAGCCGGGAAGCTGGGCGGAGGACAGGGCGGCGATGCGCTCCATGACCGCGTGCTCCCTTTCACAGTAATCCCCGGCTGTCTGGCTGCGTATCTGCATGTCGTTGGACATGCCGGTCAGGTAGCGGTCCAGATAGGCGCCGCCCTTGCCTTGGCGCACGAACATCGCGCGCAGTTCCTTGGCGTTTCGCGCCAATCCCGGACCGGCCTTGCGCAGGTAGTCGGCGTAATGCCCGCGGTAATCGTAGGCGCCACCGCCGCATTTGAGCGTGGCGACCATCAGCTCGATCTGCAATTGCCGGTACTGCATGCTTCCGATTTCGGCCGGCGTATTGCATGCCGACTTGGCCATGACGGGTGCCGAGGGGAACAGGAACAGGGCGGCGATTGCGGCGGAGAAACGGCGGCTCACGATGGTCCTCGCATGGGCGTGGGTGAGGGGAGCGTCAGTTTGGCCATGACACCTCTAAAGATCAATTAGCCGGCTCGCCGCTGTCCAGGGGAGCGGTCTACCCCTGTTTCGCAGCGCGCCCCGCCGTTGGGTGCGCATCCCGATGAAGGCCTACGCGACAGGCAAGTGCGGGGGCATATGTCGGTCGGAATCACCCATCACGTTCGTCAGTGCTTGGGACAGCGTCCTCGTCATGGGGAAGCCGATGCGGTACATCGATTTCGATCGGACGCGACGCCATCCGACCTGGGCCGAGATTCTGGGGCATACCCGGCCAGCGGGGAAACTTTCGCCGCCCGCGCCGAATTTGCCGATGCTGGGGCGGAGCATGGCGATGGCCGGGCGGATCGCCGACGGCTTGGGTGTGGCCATCGCCGGCATCCTGGCCCCCGTGGCGGGTGCCCCGCATGTGGACCCCCTCGTCATCCTGGCGACCGCCTTGCTGACGGTCCATGTGCTGGCGGCGGCCGGGCTCCTTCTTGACGACGCTTCCGCCCGCTGTCGGCGGTCGGCGGCCGGCTCCGCCATTCTCGCAGGGGTCGCGGTCGCCGTCGGCGGCTCCCTGCTGCCGTTGATGACGGGCGAGGTCTCGCCGATCCCTGTGGCCTGGAGCGGCATGACCGTGGCGCTGCTGGCGGTGTCCCAAGGGATTTGGGGACAAGCCTCGGCCGTTCTGGCCCGTTCCAGCCGGAAGGCCCGGCGGGTGCTGGTGGTGGGCGACCGCGACCGCGCCCTGGACGTTCTGGCCACTATCGCCGGCGCGGAACAGCGTTGGGCGTTCCCCGTGGGCGTGCTGCTCGACCGCGACGCACCGCAGCGCCCCACGCTGGGCGGCTTCATCTCCGCGCTGGAGGACGCCGAGAGCGTGGTGCGCCAGGAGATGGTGGACGGCATCGTCGTCGCGATTCCCTGGTCCGACCCCCAACGCCTTACGGCGTGCCTGCAAAAGCTCAAGCCCCTGGCTGTCGACGTTCATCTGTTCCCGGAGGACGCCGAACTGTTTGTCGCTGCCGGCACCAGCGTCATGGCCGGTGTGCCGATGGTGACCTTGCGGACCAAGCCGCTTGCCGAGGCGGCCGCCCTCGTCAAGGCGGTGGAGGACCGCATCCTCGGCACCCTGCTGCTGCTGCTGGCATTGCCGGTGATGGCCGTGGTGGCGATGGCCATCAAGCTGGACTCGCCCGGTCCCGTTCTTTTCCGCCAGAAGCGCTACGGCTACGACAACCAGCCGTTCACCTGCTTCAAGTTCCGCAGCATGGCTGTCCGGACCGAGGAGGCGGACGTCAAGCAGGCCTCGCGCAATGACCCCCGGGTGACCAGGGTCGGGCGCTTCATCCGCCGCACCAGCCTGGACGAGCTGCCACAATTGCTCAACGTGATCGGCGGCACGATGTCGCTGGTCGGTCCGCGGCCGCACGCGATGTCCCATCACCACCTTTACGAGAAGGTGGTGGACGATTACCGCTGCCGCCACCGCATGAAGCCCGGGATTACCGGATGGGCGCAGGTCAACGGCTTCCGCGGCGAGACCGCGACCGTCGAGGCCATGCGCAAGCGGGTGGTCCACGATCTCTGGTACATCGATCACTGGAGCCTGTCGCTCGACCTCATCATCCTCGCCCGGACGCCGTTCGCCTGCGTGAAGGGCACCAATGCCTATTGATGCGCAGGGAGGAAACGCGAGATGAGCGCGCGCGCCATGGTCCAAGCCGTGTTCCGGCACAAGGCCAAGATGCTGACGGTCGTCGCCGCCGCTTTGGGGTGCGGTGGGGCCTGGGTGGCGACCCACCCGCCTGTCTACCGGGCTCGGGCCACGCTCATGGTCGAGGGGCGCGGGGACCAGGCGTCGGAGGCCGCCATCGCCCTGCTGCGGAGCGGCGATGTCCAGAACGCGGCGGTTGCCCGCCTCGGTTCCCACCTTTTTCCCGGGCAGGCTCCGCGGGACCGGGCGGAAGCGTTCGCCCGCAGCCTTGAGGTCGTTTCCGCCGGTCCCGGCCTGGTCACCCTTTCCCTCGATGCCCGCGACGGGCGCGCTGCCGCCGAGGCGCTTTCCGTCCTGATCGAACGGGCGCGAACACGCAACGACGAAGTCTTTTCCGCTACCGGCGATACCAGCCGCCACGCCCTCGAAGAACAGGCGGCTGCCGCTCACGGCAAGCTGGCAACCTATCGCAGTACCGCAGGCGTCTTCGATCTCAAGGCCGAGCGCGGCGCGTTGCTGGCGCATCGGTCGGATCTTGAAGGGCAGGAGACGACCGCGGAAGCGGCGGTGGCGGCGCTTACCGATAAGCTTGCGACGTTGCGCCGTCAACTGGCGGAAACGCCCGCCACCATCCAGCTCGACAGCGAGAGCGAGCGCTCGCATGTGCTGGAGGAAGCCCGTTCCAAGCTGTTCGAAGTTCAAACCAAGGAGCAGGAGCTGCTCGGGAAATACCTCCCTTCAAGTCCGTTCGTGCAGTCGGTCAGGGAGGAAAAGGAACAGATCGAGCGGATGATCGCCCACTACGACGCCCCCGTGGAATCGCGGGTCGAGAATGGCGCCAACCCAATTTATCAGACGCTGCAACGAGAACGTCTCCAGTCGGAATCGGAATTGGCGTCGGCCGGCGCCAAGGCCAAGGCGATCACTGGCCAGATTGACGAGATCGACCGGCGTCTGAGCAGTTTTGCGGCCAACGAAAAGGACCTCGCGCTTCTGCAGCAATCGGTGGCCGACGTCGACGCCAAGCTCGCCGCGTCCCGCGCCGGCACTTCCGGCCGTACCCCTGTCACGGGCATAGCGGTCATTGAAGCGCCTCAGGCCGGCGCGCGGCCGGTGGGGCCGCGGCCGCCGGTGATATGGGGGCTCTCGTTTGCGGGGGGGATCGCCGCAGCCTTGGCGGTCGCCGCCCTCGCCCAACGCCTTTCCACCCGGTTCGCGACACCGGCCGACATCGAAGGCCGTCTCGGCCTGCCCGTCCTCACCTCCATTCCACGCGAGGGCTGAGCCATGTATCAGGAATTCTTCCGCTTCTCGGCCGAACCGTTCCGTATCACGCCGGATCCCGGCTTCCTCTACCTGACCGATCAGCACAAGGAGGCGCTGGCGTCGATCATCTACGGCATCGCCAAGAGAAAAGGGTTCGTGTGCATAACCGGCGAAGTCGGAGTCGGCAAGACGACTATTCTGCGCTCCTATCTCGACAGCGCCGACGAGCCGGGGCTTCGCTTCGTCTACGTGTTCAATCCCAACGTTTCCTTCGTGGCGTTGCTTCGGCACATCTTCAAGGAGATCGGTCTGGAGTGTCCAGCCGAGGACATCGCCGGGATGGTGGAGACGATGCGGGCGAGCCTGGTCGAGCGCCACGCCAGGCACGAGACCCTGGTGTTGTTGATCGACGAGGCCCAGAACATGCCGATCGGGACGCTGGAATCCCTTCGCATGCTCTCCAATCTGGAGACATCGACGGAAAAACTGGTCCAGATCGTCCTGGTCGGCCAGCCCGAGTTGGAACATCTGCTGGCCGAACGCCAACTCCGGCAATTGGAATCGCGCATCGCCATCCGTACCCGGCTGGGGCCGTTGTCCTCGGCCGAGTCGACGGCCTATATCCGCCATCGCCTCAAATGCGTCGCCCTCGACGACAAGCCCGCCTTCACCGAGGGGGCGATTCGCCTGATCGCGCGGCGCGCCCAAGGGATACCGCGGCGGATCAACGTCCTGTGCGATACCGCGCTGATGACGGCGTTCGGACGCAAGGCGCGGCCGGTGAGCACGGCGATCATCCGAGAGGTCCTGCGCGATCTGCGGGCCGACAGCCTGCGCGGGTCGGGCTTGCGTGCCGATCTGGTCTCGCGCGTGCCATGGCGTGCCGCGGCGGCCTTGGGGGGCGTCGTGGCGGCGGGTGCGGTGGCGGCCACGGTGATGGTCGTGCATCAGCCCGCAATCCATCCATTCGCGGCCAGCATGCCCGCGGCGGACGAACAGGTCGCGCCCGCGTCCGCAGCGACCAGGGCCCACCCCATCGCTCCCAAGGAGCCGTCACCGCAGGCTTCGGCGCCTTCGGCCGCACCTCGGCAAACATCCGGGCCGGCGACCGAGGTTCCGGCGGCGCACGCGCAACCGCAACCGCTGCCGACGGCACCGGCGGCCCCTCTCCCGCTCACCCCGCCGTCACCGCAAAAGCCCGGCCTGGCCCGGTCGATGGAGGTGGCCGCCCCGGCTCCGGCCCCGGCTGCGCCGGCCGCCACCCCACCGGAGCCTCCGCTGATTCCGGCCTTCAGCGCAACGCCGGTTCCGGCGGAGGACGGGTTGGACGTGGTCCGCATCGCCGCGCCCGGCGATACGCTCGCCGGGTTGACGGCGGAAATTTACGGCAAGGCGGACAAGGAGCACCTCGACTGGGTGAAGGCGCACAACCCCGAGATCATCGACGTCGACCGCATCCAAGTCGGCCAGGTGATCGCGTTCCCCGCGCTCCCCGGCCGGCCCAGCCCGAAGACTTTGCCGCGAGGCGTGCCATGAGCCGTTTCTATGCGGCGATCCAAAACGCCCGCGCCCTTGTGCCGGCCACGGGGAGGCTGCCGGCCGAGCCGCCGGGGTTGCCCGGGGCGGCGGATGCGTCCGACCTTCCGGTGCTGCGGCTTTGGCAGGCGGTGGAATCCCGTCTGCCCGGCCGCAGGCGCAAGGTGGTGCTGATCGCCGCCTGCGCGGACGGGGAGGCCGACTCCGGCATAGCCCTACGTCTCGCCCGCCTGGCGGGCAGGATCATGGGGGGTGGCGTGGTGGTCCTCAACAGCCGGCCCAACCCCTCCGGCGGCGACCATGGGCCCGTCGCGTTCGGCCCGTTGCCGGGCGGCAACGGCGACCTTCGCGCGCTCAACCCGGGGCTGCTGGCTTCGTATTGGCAATTGTTGCTGAGGGCCGCCGATTTGGTGATCCTCGATGCCCCGCCGGTGCTCGCGTCGCCGGTGTGCCTAGGGCTCGCGCCGACAGTGGACGGTGTGATTCTGCTGGTCGAGGCCGAGCGTACCCGCCAGGCGGTGGCGGAGGCGGCACGCGACGCATTGCAGGCATGCGGCGCCAATCTGCTTGGAGTGGTGCTGAACAAGCGCAGGTTCGCCGTGCCGGCTGCGCTTTACAGGCGCCTTTGACTATGAGCGCGAATGGGCCAATTCGGTCCTGGCCGGGGGCGAGCCCGCGAGGTGCTCCAGTCCCAGCGCTTCGCACCATTCCGCGAGGATCAGCAACGCCCACAGCGCCGTTGCATGACCACCGGCGCGGCGATGTTCGCGGAGGAGGGCGTGCGCGCCGTTTCCCGAAAGCACGCCGCTGCGGAATACTCCGTACCGGCCGATAGCCCGTTCGAGAACGGCACCCAGAGGGTGGGCAATCCATTCGTCCATCGGCAGAGCCCCGTCCGCCGACGGCAGGTTGGCCAAGGCCGGGGCCAGCATATTGCCGGCCAAACGCCGCAGCAGGAGCCTGCGCGGCGCCGACGGCGCCCGCACATGTCCGGGGATGGCGAAGGCGTAACTGACGACGGTCTCGTCCAGGAACGGCAACTGGCACTGGACGCCATGGGCGAGGGCGGCCGAATCGTTGATGGGGCACAATGATTCGGAACCCCGCCAAGCAAGGTCCGCCCAGCCCGCGGCGGCCAGGGGATCGTTGGCCAGCCAGCGCGGCAAGCCGGGGGATGTCAGGGCGGGCGGAGAGGGCAAGCGATCCGCCGCGGCCGGCCCCAGCAGGCTCCGCCATCGGGCCTCGGGCAAGGGCGCGAAATAGGCGAGGATGCTGGCGGGCGGGGGGGCGTCCCGGAACAGGCGGCGAAGAGGGCCGGGAAGCCAGCAGGCCGGGCGCCCCAGCCAGACCGACCGCCGCATGCGATCATACGCGGGGTGGCCGAGCAGGATTTCGTCGGCACCATCGGCGACCAGCAGGGCGGTCATCCCTTCGCGCGCGGCCGCGACGGCGGCCAGCCAGGTCAGCAATCCTCCGGGGTCGCTCGCCGGCTCGGCGAGACGTGCCGCCAGCAGCGGCGCCGCCTCCGCCGCCTCGCCGCCGCTCACGGCGACCTCCGCGAGGTCGCAATGCGCGGCTTCGGCCAGCGCCCGCGCATTGCGCGCGGCGGCGCCGTCGCGATCCTCGGCGGCGAGGACGGCCAGGGCCACGGCGCGCCGGCCCGCCAAACGCGACATGATCGCGGCGATCATCCCGCTTGCGGGCGAGGGATCGAGGCGAGCGCCGACTCCGCCGTCCCCCATCATCCGGTCGGCGACACTGCACTCCAGAAGAGTCCTGAGATCGTCGGTCTGGCGTTCCAGGGAAAGCGCGCGGATGGCCGAGGCACGGCGCTCTTCCGGGAGCGCGCTGCCCCAATTCCCGCGGAAGGGGGACAGCTTGCGCTCCGCCACCAGCATTTCGCCCGGCCCCAGCTTCGCGATCCCGGCTACCAGGGTTCGCGGCGCCGGCACCCAGCCGAGGGAGAGGTGCTGGACCAGCCCCACGGGGTCGAGCTGGCGCGGCAGGCCCAACTCATCGAGGAGCGGCCGAATCGACGAGGCAAATCCGAGGCGGCCGCGGTGTTCGGCAAGATAAAGCGGCTTCCGGCCCAGGCGGTCGCGCGCCAGCACCAGACGGTCGCGCCGGTCGTCCCACAGCGCCAAGGCGAACGCGCCGTGCAGATGGTTGAGGAACGCCAGATCCCATTGTTCATAGGCGTGCAGGGCCACCTCGGTGTCGGAGCCGGAGCGGAAGCGATGGCCAAGCAGTTCCAGAGAATGCCGCAAGGCGCGGTGATTGAGCACCTCTCCGTCCAGCACGAGCCAGACATCATGGGTTTCGTTGGCGAGCGGCAGCCCCGCCTCGGCGGAACCGTCGATCGCGGCGAGGCGGCGTGCCGCCAGGGCCACCCGTCCATCGGGGGAGCGGTAGCTCCCGTCGTCGTCCGGGCCACGCCACGCCATGGCCGCCGCCATCCGCTCCGCCGTTTCGGCCTCCACCTGCCCTTTGTCAAGAGTGAGAATGCCGGCGATGGCGCTCATGCGGGCGACCTGCTCAGAGTTTGTACATCAATCGAACTTGTGACAGAACGCCCATTGAAAACATTGGCGTTTTTCCGTCGGAATCGAGCGGAACGGGTGTTCCTTCACAGACTCTCAGAGGACCGATGTGAAAACCAGTTCGTAGGCTTCGGCGATGCGGTCCCAGCAATAGCGGGACGTAGCCGCCGCAGCCGCCCGGCGCTCCATCTGCGCAACCACCTGGGGATCGTTCAGCAGCCAGACGAGGACCCGTTTGAGGTCGCCGACGTCGCCGCTGGTGAAGGTGAAGGCGTCGAGGCCCACCATGTCGAGATGCTCCGGCTGGTCGCTGACCAGGACCGCGCGGCCATGGGCGAGAGCCCGCGGCAGCATCGCCGGAGGCTCGTCGACCACGGACGGCAAGAGACACAGGTAGGCATGCGTCATCAGCGCGTCCAGGTGCTCGCTTGAGACCTGGCCGAGGAAGACGATCCTGTCAGGGACGGCGAGGTTGCGGACCTTTTCGCGATATTCCGCATCGCCGTCCCCCGTTTCGGCGATCACCAGCGGGAGAGGGCCATCGCTCGCGGTGGCGGCGGCAATGGCGTCATGCACGCCCGAGCCGGGAACGAGGCGGTCGGCGACGAGAACATATTCGCCGGGGAGCAAGCCCAATTGGGCCAGCCGATCCGCATCCGGCCGTGCCGGCGGGGAAAAGCCATTGGGTATATAAAAGGTCTCGCGGCCATAGGTGTCGCGGAAATGCCGTTCCAGCCGCCTGGAGACCACGGTGATGGCGTCGGCGAAGCGGGCGGCGACGGCGTCCGGGGATAGGAGGGAAAGGCCGCGAACCGGGGCGCCGTCCAGACCATGGACGCTCACCACCGTGCGATGGAGGCCGAGCTTGGCCGCCAGGGTGAACAATCCGCTGCTTTCGGCCGCCCAGAAATTGATGATGTCGTAGCCACGGATGCTGCCGACCAGAGACGACAGGAGGGTGTGCGGGAGCGAAACGCCCGTTCCTATCGGCACGGTGGGCAGGCGGATCACCCGCGCGCCGTCGATGTTGCCGATGGCGCGGCCGTTTCGCACCGAGAAGATGTCGATGACGTGACCGCGCCGAGCCAGCCGGGAACACACTTCTTCGAGAGCCCGTTGTATCCCGTCGTGAGCCGGATTGGCCCCGCGCGTACCTATCACAGCGATCCTCATCGCTCGGACGTCCTCTCGTGCAGGAGTAACCGCTGCCGTCGCGCGATTGTCGGCAAAGGCCCCTCCCGGTCTCAATCCGGGCATCCGAGGTAAGGGATTTTCTTAAGGCGCTCCGCGGGTCACCGGCCCATCTTCCGTCATGCCGGACGCGCGGAGGCACGGCCGAACGGCCGAAGCCGGGCGAGGAACTCATGGACGACCGTTTGCCACGAGAACCGGCAGGCATACTCCCGGCACAGGCTCGCCGGAATATCGAGGGACTTCAGCGCCGCCGCCCCAAGGTCCTCGTCGAGTACGCCGACCGGCGCATCCCCCACCACGTCCAACGGGCCCGGCACCGGGAATGCCGCCACCGGCACGCCGGAGGCGAGCGCCTCCAGCATGACCAGCCCGAACGTGTCGGTGCGGCTGGGGAAGACGAACGCGTCGGCGGCGGCGAAATAGCGGGACAATTCCGCATCGCCGTCGGCGATGCGCCAGTCGGTTTTGGGGAAGCGCCGCATCAGGGCGGACCGCGCCGGCCCATCGCCCACCACCATCTTCGTGCCGGGCAGATCGAGAGCGAGGAATGCGGGCAGGTTCTTCTCGACCGCGACGCGGCCGACATACAGGAACAGCGGGCGTGGGACATCGACGAAGTCTTTGGCTTGGGGGCGGAAGGTGTCGATGTCGACGCCATGGGACCACGGCGCCGCATTGGTGAAGCCCCATTCCCGCAACTCGCGGTAAACCGAGGCCGACGGGCACAGCACGGCGGACGAGGGCGCATGGAAGCGGCGGATCGCCGCATAGCCCCAGGCAAGCGGTATGCCGGTGCGGGCACGGATATAATGGGGAAACTTGGTGTGGTAGGCGGTGGTGAAAGGATGCCCGCGCCGGCGGCACCAAGCCCGTGCCGCCCAGCCCAGCGGGCCTTCGGTGGCGATATGTACCGCCTCGGGCCCGAAATCCTCGAGAATCCGGTCCAGCCGCCGTCCCGGGAACAGGGAGAGCGGGATCTCGGCATAGCCGGGGCAAGGTAGGGTAGGAAAGGCACCGGGCTCGATCACCGCCGCGACATGGCCGAACGCCCGCACGCGCTCGGCCAGCGTCGCGATCACCCGGACAACGCCGTTGCGTTGCGGGTGCCAAGCGTCCGTCACGATGGCGATGCGCATGAATTCCGATCCTTGAACCAACCGGCCTTCGGTAAGCGGCGGCGAGGCCCGGGGCAAGTGACAGGATGGTGAAAACCGCTCAGAGGTCGATCAGTTCGGCATCGGCGTGGTCCCCCAATTCCGGCAACAGGCGGGCGGCGAGCCGGGCAAAGCGGGCAGGGGCGTCGGTGGTGACGAGGGATATGCCGCCCCGGAAATCGGCCGGGGCTTCCAGGTCCATGGCAGCCAGCGTGGCGGCCGCCTCGGCAGCCACCGCTTCGCCGCAATTGACCAGGCGGGGGGAATCGCCCAGCACCGCGCGCAGCGCGGGGACCAACAGGGGGAAGTGGGTGCATCCGAGGAGAAGGGTGTCGTTGCCCGAGGCCGGCGTGAGCGCATCGCCGAGGTAATGGCGAACCAGGGCCTCGGCGATGGGGCCTTGGATCATGCCTTCCTCGGCGAAGGCGACGAAAAGAGGGCAGGGCGTTTGCGATACGCGCGCATCTGGACGGCGGGCGGCGATCGCGCGGGGAAAGGCTCCGGAACGGCACGTGCCCTCGGTGGCGATGACCACGATGCCACCCGACGACGATGCCTCGGCCGCCGCCGTCGCGCCGGCCTCTACCACTCCCAGCACCGGCAGGGGCGCATGGGCGCGGGTCAAAGCGCCAAGGGCGTGCGCCGAGGCGGTGTTGCAGGCCACCACCAGCATCTTTATGCCCCGGCCGGCCAAGTGCGCTCCCGCCTGGAGCGCATACCGCAGGACGGTCTCCGGCGATTTGGAGCCATAGGGCAGCCGGGCGATATCGCCCAGATAGACCAGGCGTTCCCGTGGAAGCCGGCGGCGCAGCGCCGCAGCGACGGTCAGTCCCCCGACGCCGGAATCGAAGACGCCGATGGGCAGATCGCGTAGCGCGGGGGATGACGGGGGCATAGGGTGTCGTTCGGAGGCGGCCGTCACGACGTCCGGAGCCGCATCGTTGATCTCCCGCGGCGACGCCTCATCTGTTGACATGGCGGCGGAAGCGGGAGGCTGCGGCATGATCGATCCAATCACGGCAAGCGCGAGAATGCAGGCCGCTATGCTGGAGAGCTGGTTCGCTATCGGTCAGCACATGCTGACCTACTGGGGCCATTGCATCGACATCCAGCAGCGCTTCCTGCACGAAGCCACGCACCATCGCTGGCATGTCGAATTGCCTAACGGCGCCTCTTTTACCGATCGTTACGGCCGCCGCGCCCACGACATCGATCCCGAGCGCGACGTGTGACGCCCCAACGATCGGGCGGGGGCTCCGCGCTTTGGCACGGCGTCTTTTCCAGGCCATCGTCAGGACCATATGACAGTCAGGATCGCGAGGAGAGCCGGTTCCCCAAGTTTCCTTCCCAGTTCGGTGTCCCGAAAGGGAAGGAAGCGTGGAACGCAGTCGGAAACGATGCGTCCGAAGGAGAGCCGCGTCCTTCCTCGCGGTCCCCGTGGAGGCCTCCTCCCCCAGCCGGGAGAGAGGCCTGCATCGTTTTTGCACCGGCGTTCAGTCCTCATGGGAGCCGCGCCGGCCGATCTGGACATCGCGGTGGATGTAGGCGCTCATGACCAGCCCGAAGCCGAACAGGAGCGACAGCATCGCCGTGCCGCCGTAGGAGATCAACGGCAGCGGCACGCCCACGACCGGAACCAATCCCATGACCATCGCGGTGTTGATGAAGAAATAGAGGAAGAAGGTGGTGGTGACGCCGAGCGCCACCAGCCGGCCGAACTGGCTGCGGCAGCGTAGCGCGATGGCGTAGCCGTTGGCCACCAGCAGCACGTACAGGGCCAAAAGGAACAGCCCGCCCACCATGCCCCATTCCTCGGCGAACATGGTGAAGATGAAGTCGGTCTGCTTCTCGGGCAGGAAGTTGAGCCGACTCTGGGTGCCCATCATGTACCCCTTGCCGAAAATTCCCCCCGAGCCCAGGGCGATCTTCGACTGGGTGATATGGTAGCCCGCACCCAACGGGTCCGAATCGGGGTCGAGGAAGACGATCAGGCGCTTGCGCTGGTAGTCGTGGAGAAAACTCCAGGCCACCGGCAGCACCGCCAGCGCGCTGGCGATCAGCATGCCGAACTTCCAAAGGCGCACGCCGGCGATGAAGAAAATAGCGCCTGACGACATCACCAACATCAGCGCCGTGCCCAGGTCGGGTTGCTTCAGCACCAGCCCGGTGGGCGCCAGCACCATGATCAGCGGGGGCAACAGGAACAGGGGCCGGCCGATCTCCTGCAGGCTCGCCCCATGGAAATAGCGCGCCAGCGACAGGATCAACGCGATCTTCATGATCTCGGACGGCTGCAACTGGATGAAGCCGAGGTCGATCCACCGCTGCGCGCCCATGCCGACCGTACCGCGTATCTGCACGGCCACCAGCAGGACCATGGCGACCAGATAAAGGGTGTAGGCGTGGCGCATCCAAAAGCGGATATCGACCATGGCGACCAGGAACAGGATGCCCATGCCGAGGAGGAAGCGGAGCATCTGCTTGAGCGCCCAGGGTTCGAGCGAGCCCTGGGCCGCCGAATACAGAGTGAGGAAACCCACCCCGCACACCGCGGTGATCAGCGCGATCAGGCTCCAGTTGATCTGCCAGATCTTGTCGCGCCATGTCATTTCGGTGCGGTTGAAGTGCGATGGCTGCCGGGGCGCCAGAGGCAGCATCATCCTGGCTCCATGGTCGGGATGATGCCGAGCATGCGCTTCTGGACCTCGAGCATGATGTCGTGGGCGATGGGACCGGCCGCCGATCCCCCGTGGCCGCCGTGCTCGACCACCACGGCAATGCTGAAGCGCGGCGTCTGCACGGGGGCGAAGGCGACGAACAGGGCGTGGTCGCGCTCCTTCCAGGGGATTTCCTCATTCTTCTTGTCTGCTTCGCGCTCGCGCGCGGTGATGTGCCGCACCTGGGCGGTACCTGTCTTTCCCGCCATCCACATGCCATCCTCGGTGATGCGCTCGCGATAGGCGGTGCCCCCTGGCTCGTTGCAAACGGCGAACATGCCCTGGCGCACCACGGCGAGCGAGGCGTGCGATACCTCCAGCGATGGCCAGTTCGGCGGAGGCCGTCGATGGGCTTCGGTACCGACAATGGCGTCGCGGGCGACATGCGGAACCACACCGTAGCCGTCATTGGCGATCCGCGCCGCCATGGTGGCGAGCTGCAGGGGGGTGGCCAGGACATAGCCTTGGCCGATACCGTTGACCAGCGTCTCGCCGGGGTGCCAGGGCTGCCCCATCGCCGTTCGTTTCCACTCCCGGTCGGGTATGAGGCCGGGCCGTTCGCCGGGAAGGTCGATGCTGGTGGCCGATCCCAGTCCGAAGCGCACAGCCATGTCGTGGATGCGGTCGATGCCGACTCTCCGAGCGATTTCGTAAAAATAGACGTCGCAGGAATTCTTGATGGCGCCCACCAGATCCAGCGAGCCGTGGCCGCCGTGCTTCCAGCAGTGGAAGACGAAATTTCCCAACTGAACATAGCCTGGACAGAACACTCGCTGGTCGGGGGTGACCGAATTGCTTTCCAGCGCCGCCAGCGCCACCATCGGCTTGAAGGTCGAGCCAGGGGGATACTGGGCGGCGATCGGCTTGTTGGTCAGCGGGGCATAGGGGTTGTTGATCAGCTCGCTCCATTCCGTCGAGGACAGGCCGCGGTTGAAGGTGTTGGGGTCGAAAGAGGGAGTCGACGCCATGACGATGACGTCGCCGGTGTGGATGTCCATCACCACCGCGGCGGCGCTCTGGTCTCCCAGGCGCTGTGCGGCGAATTCTTGCAGTTTAAGGTCGAGGGTCAGTGTAAGGTTGATGCCCGGCTGGCCCTCTTCGCGCTTCAATTCCCGGATGACGCGCCCGACCGCGTTGACCTCCAGTTCGCTCTTACCGCCCTTGCCCCTTAGCGCCGGGTCGTAGATTTTCTCCACGCCCGATTTGCCGATGCGGAAGCCGGGAAGTTCGAGCAGGGGATCGGCGTCGTTGCCGAGGTCCGCCTCCGACGGCGCGGAAACGTAACCGAGGATGTGCGCCCCCAATTGTTCGAGGGGATAGAACCGGCTTTGGCCGACATCGATGACCACACCCGGCAGGTCGGGGATGTTGACCTCGACCCGCGCCACCTCCTCCCAGGACAGATTCTCCCGCACGGTGATCGGCACGAACGACCGGTGGCGTCGCGCGTCCTTGTGGATGCGGGCGCGGTCGCCGTCGGAGAGGGGAATGATCCGGGACAGCTGGTCCAGGGTGTAGTCGATGGAGGGCGTCTGCTCGGGGACCGCCAGCACACGGTAATTGTGCTGGTTGATCGCCATGGCGACGCCGTTGCGGTCGAGGATGAGTCCGCGGGGCGGCGCCAACAACTGCATGCTGATGCGGTTGCCCTCGGCTTCCAGCGCGTATTTGTTGGCCTCGACGACCTGGAGGTAGTACATCCGGGCCGCCAGCGCTCCCACCAGCGTGGCTTGCCCGCCGGCAAGCATGAACGCCCGGCGGGTGAAGAGTTTGGCGCGGTCGTAATCGTGGTACATCAGCCGCTTCCTAGACGTCTTTCAGCAGGGCCATCTGGGTGCGCGCCAGCGTCCAGGTGAACAGTGGGAAAAGGCCGATGGTGGCCAGGTAACTGGACAGCAGCGGGCGGGGGTCGGAAGGGGCGCCGTTCAGCACGGCCATCAGCAGCCACGCCAGCACCACGGCGCCTGCGGCCAGCAGCGAGAATGCCCACCATGCCACCATGAAGGTCTTGGCGAGGAAAAAGCGCCGCCGCGACGCCGCCACGCCCTGAACCAGCAGCAGCACCAGGGCGTAGACTCCCATCGGCGTGCCCGAGAGGACGTCGTAAAGGAGGCCGATCAGGAATGCCGACCAGGCGGGCAGCAAGTCAGGCCGGTAGATCGCCCAGTAATAGACGCCCATCATCGGCAGCATCGGCGCGATGCCGCCGATGCCTGGCAGATGTGTCGGAAGCGCGGCCGCGAAAAGGAGGATCAGGGTGACGCCGAACGGAATGAAATGGCGGACCCAGGCATCCATCCGGACCCAGGGCGACGGCTTCAATTCTCGGCCCCTCCGTGACGGCGGGGAGGCGGCTTTTCCGTGAAGGGGAGAATGCCGCCCAGGCCGTAATCGACGATCGCGACGTATTCCAGCTCATAACGATGGACGAACGGCTCCACCCATATGGTGCCGTCGGCGGCGGACGCAATCACGCCGACCGGAAGACCGGGCGGGAAGGCGGCGCCCGACGACGAGGTGACGACCCGGTCGCCGACCTGGATGTTGGGGTTGCCGGCGACGTAGCTCAACTTCGGGCGGTCGCGGTTGTCGCCGGCCAATATGGCGCGGGTATGGGTGGATTCCACCATCACCGGCAGGCGCGCGTTGATGTCGGTCAGCAGCAGGAGGCGGGAGGACCGATCCCCGACCTCGGCGACGTAACCGACCAGGGTTTCGCCGGACAGCACGGCCTGCCCCTTGCGCACGCCGTCGCGGGACCCGGCGTTGAGCAGAAGGGACTGGCCGAATCCCGAATCGGTGTCGCCGACGACGCGCGCGGTTATGAACGCGGGATCCGGGTCGGGAACGAAGTTCAGCTGCTGGTGCAGCACATCGTTTTCATCTTCGAGGTGCCGGGCTACGGTTTGCCAGTGCATCAGGCGCTCGTTTTCGGCGCGGAGACGGGCGTTCTCCGCCCTGAGCGAGGCGAGCTCGCGCACTTGGGAAACCACCTGGGCGATGGCGCCGGCGGGGCGGGACATGACGTCCAGAACGGGCGTCACCGCATCGATGACCAGAGCGCGCGTGCGCTCGATCAGAAGCACGTCGGCTTTGCCCAGGAGCATCAGCAGGACGGCCGCCGCCACCAGGGAGAGGAACGTGAAGCGCTGGGCCAGCAGCCTCAGAGCGGCCAGCCGGCCGAGCGTTCCCGATTGCTTTACCCGCATCGCTCCCTCACCCTTGGGAACGGCCGCCCGCAGCGGCGGCCTTGCCGGAAGCAGCCTAAGTCCGTCCCGGTCTTAACGACTAGTACATGCTGGTCAAGACGTTCTTCAGCTTGGGCATCTCCTCCAACGCCCGGCCGGTTCCCAGTGCCACGCACGACAACGGATCGTCGGCGATCGAGACCGGCAGGCCGGTGGCGTGACGCAACACGTAATCGAGATTGGACAGGAGCGCGCCGCCACCGGTGAGCACGATGCCCTTGTCCACGATGTCGGCGGCCAGTTCGGGGGCGGTGTGCTCGAGGGCCACCTTGACGGCCTCGATGATGGCTCCGACCGGCTCGGCCAGGGATTCGGCGATCTGCCGCTCGCTGACGATGAGTTCCTTGGGCACGCCGTTCATCAGGTCGCGGCCCTTGATCTCCATGGTCCGGCCTTCACCATCCTCGGGGGGGCATGCGGAACCGATCTCCTTCTTGATCCGCTCGGCCGAACCTTCCCCGATCAGCAGGTTATGGTTGCGGCGGATGTAGGCGATGATCGCCTCGTCCATCTTGTCGCCGCCGACGCGGACGCTGCGGGAATAGACGATGCCGCCAAGGGACAGAACGGCCACCTCGGTGGTGCCGCCGCCGATGTCCACCACCATCGACCCCGTGGGTTCGGTCACCGGCAAGCCGGCGCCGATGGCCGCGGCCATCGGCTCCTCGATCAGGAACACGCGGCGGGCACCGGCGCTCTCGGCCGATTCCTGGATCGCGCGGCGTTCGACAGCGGTGGAGCCGGAGGGCACGCAGACGATGATGAGGGGGCTTGCGAAGCTCCGCCGGTTGTGGACCTTGCGGATGAAGTGTTTGATCATCTCCTCCGCCACCTCGAAGTCGGCGATCACGCCATCCCGGAGCGGCCGGATGGCCTGGATGTAGCCCGGCGTGCGGCCCAGCATCATCTTGGCCTCGTCGCCGACCGCCAGGACCTTCTTCTTTCCCTTTTCCTCGGCGATGGCAACGACTGACGGCTCGTTAAGAACGATTCCGCGGCCTTTGACGTAGACCAATGTATTGGCGGTCCCAAGATCGATCGCCATATCCGCGGAAAACAACCCCGTCAGTTTAGGAAACATAAGCCCTCACTCAACATTCAGCGTTGCCGATCGACGGGCCGGGAATCCACTCCGGCTTCGTCAGTGTCCCTTGTGGGCGCCCGGTCTTATATCAGGCCGAGAGCGCCGCCGGAGCGGTTTTTTGCCGTTTCACCAAAAGTTTGTTCAAGGCATTCAGATAGGCGCGCGCCGCGGCCACCAGCGTATCCGTATCGGCGCCCTGGCCCTGGACGGTCTTGCCGTCCTCCTCCAGACGCACCGTCACCTCGGCCTGCGCGTCGGTCCCCTGGGTCACGGCGTGAACCTGGAACAGTTGCAGCCGCGCCTCGTGGGGGAACAGCGCCTTGATGGCGTTGAACGTGGCGTCCACCGGGCCATCTCCGCTCGCCTTGCAGGATTTCACCTCCCCATCGATATCCAGTTCCAGCGTCGCCTCGGGCGGATTGTGCATGGTGCCGCATAGAATTTCGAGCGAGGCCAGCCTGATGCGGGTCTGTCCGCGCAGGACCGCGTCGTCGACCAGGGCCAGGATATCTTCGTCGAATATGTCCTTTTTGCGGTCCGCCAGATCCTTGAAACGGATGAAGGCGCTGTCCACGGCCGCTTCGTCCAGCTCGTAACCCAGTTCCTTGAGCTTCGCCCGGAAGGCGGCACGCCCGGAATGCTTTCCCATCACCAGGCTGGAGCGGTGGAGGCCGACGGATTCGGGGGTCATGATTTCATAGGTCTGGGCGTGCTTGAGCACGCCGTCCTGGTGAATCCCCGATTCGTGGGCGAAGGCGTTCTTGCCGACGATCGCCTTGTTGGGTTGCACCGGGAAGCCGGTGATGGCCGAGACCAGCCGCGACGCACGCGTGATGTGTTCGGTGCGGATGCCGGCGGTGAACGGCAGGAGGTCGTGGCGCGTGCGCAGCGCCATGACGATTTCCTCCATGGCCGCGTTTCCGGCCCGCTCACCCAGGCCGTTGACGGTGCATTCCACCTGTCGCGCCCCCGCCTTTACGGCCGCCAGGGAATTGGCGACCGCAAGGCCGAGATCGTTGTGGCAGTGGACCGAGATGATCGCCCGGTCGATGTTGGGGACGCGGTCGAGAAGATGGCGGATCAGCGCCGCGTATTCGTCCGGCAGCGCATAGCCGACGGTGTCCGGAATGTTGACGGTGCGGGCGCCGGCCGCGATGGCCGCCTCGACGCAACGGCACAGGAAGTCGGGCTCGGTTCGGGAGCCGTCCTCGGCCGACCACTCGACGTCGTCGGTGAGGGTGCGGGCGAGAGTCACCGATTCCGTCACCCGTTCCAGCACCTTGTCCGGTTCCATCTGAAGTTTGTACTTCATGTGGAGCGGCGAGGTGGAGATGAAGGTGTGGATGCGTCCCCGCGCCGCCGGCCGAATGGCCTCGGCGCAGCGTTCGATGTCGCCCCGGGTGGCGCGGGCCAGGCCGCACACGGCCGAATTCCGCACCGCCTCGGCGACCGCCTGAACGGCCTCGAAGTCGCCCTTCGAAGCGAAGGGAAACCCGGCCTCGATGACGTCGACGCCCATTTCCTCCAACACCAGCGCGATCCTGACCTTTTCGTCGAGGTTCATCGACGCGCCGGGCGATTGTTCGCCGTCGCGGAGGGTGGTGTCGAAGATGATGACCCGGTCGTGGTCCATTCCGCCGCTCATGCGTCCGACCCTTCCGTTGCGCGGGTCGGGTGTCCCATCAAATGTGATGCGCGCTCCGGGGCGTCCATTGGTTCCAATGTGCCGTCCACCATCAGGTGTCCGCCGCCGACGACGCCGGGGGAACCGCAGACACGCGGAGGAGCGGAGCGATGGCAGCGCCGGGGGCGGATGACAGCGGGCGGTCGATCCGCGCCGTAATCGCCCCCCACTCCTTGCTCCCGTCGATATCGATCATGTCCGCCTGGCTCTATGGGTGTAAACGGCCACCGAAACCGGCATGGCTGCCCACCCGCCGATATTAGGAAGGCCGACTTAAACATCCTTGTCAATGGGCCAATAGGCCTTCGTTCATTCCCCTCCCTCTTTCTAGCGCAAAGATTATCGGGTGGCGCTCACGAAAATGGAGATAGCTCGTCGCCGCTGGGCCGATTTGACCTCGGGCGAGGATGGCGCGGGACGCGGACATCGCGATATCTCCCCCTGCAATCCGTCGTCGAAGCAAGGGAAGGATAGGATGCGCGCATCCGTGAGCCACATCGCCCTCCTCATCCTCGCCGTGGCTGTGGCCGGGCGCGGACGCTCGGCCGAGGCGCAGGATTTGCTGGCACGCGCCCAGCAGGCCTTCAAGCCCATCCCCACCACGGTACCGCCGCTGAAGGACAACCCCATCACCCCCGAAAAGGTCGAACTGGGCAGAATGCTGTTCTTCGACCCCCGCCTCTCGGTGAGCGGCCTGTTGTCCTGCAACACCTGCCACAATGTTGGAATGGGCGGGGTGGATGGGCTTGAGACATCCATCGGTCACCGCTGGCAGAAGGGGCCGCGCAACGCGCCGACCGTGTTCAACGCCGTCTACAACATCGCCCAGTTCTGGGACGGCCGGGCCGAGGACCTGAAAGCGCAGGCCAAGGGGCCTTTGCAGGCCAGCGTGGAAATGAATGCGACGCCCAGCCACGTCGAAAAGACGGTGGGGTCGATGCCCGCCTATGTCGATCTTTTCCGCAGGGCGTTCCCGGCGGATCAGGCGCCGGTGACGTTCGACAACGTGGCGAAGGCCATCGAGGCGTTCGAAGCGACCCTGGTCACGCCCGGGGCGCGCTTCGACAAATTCCTGGAGGGCGATGCCAACGCCCTCGACGCAAAGGAGAAGGAGGGATTGCGGCTGTTCATGGACAAGGGCTGTTCCGCTTGCCACAACGGCATCAACGTCGGCGGCCAGGCATATTATCCCTTCGGCGTGGTGGAGCGGCCCGGCGCGGAAATCCTGCCGCGCGACGACAAGGGGCGTTTCGCGGTGACCAAGACCGTCAGCGACGAATACGTGTTCCGGGCGGGGCCTCTGCGCAATATCGCCCTGACGGCGCCCTATTTCCACTCGGGCAAGGTCTGGAGCCTCAAACAGGCGGTGGCGATCATGGGCACGGCGCAATTGGGCCAGTCGCTGACGGACGCCGAAACCGACGCCATCGCCGCCTTCCTGGGCACTCTCACCGGCGAAATGCCCAAGGTGGAGTACCCTCTGCTGCCGGCCCGGACCGGGGCCACGCCGTTACCCAACCCCGATTGACGTCAGCCGGCGGCGGAGCGGCGCTTTCGCCTTCTGTGTTCCAGTCGCCGTCGGTGCAGATGGAAGACCAGCCGTTTGAGCGGCGGAAAATCCTGCGCCAGCAGAATCAGCCCCAGCGGCAGCATCCAGAACCCCAGGACGGGCAGGATGCCCAGCAGGCCTCCGGCCACCAACAGCGAGCCGAGGGCAACGCGCGCCCGCTTGGCCTCGGGGTGTCTCAGCCGGCGGAATCCCCGTGCCGCCGATGGGGGAAGGCGGCGCTCCCATCGGGCGAAATGGCGTTCCAGCCTCCGGCTGTCGTTGTCGGCCGCATTCCCGCTCCTCATGCTGAGGAAATAGGGTGGTTACCGGTGTTGAGACAGGGGGGAGGCCGAAAAAGAGCGGCGCGCGCATGGGCCAAGTGGGACCTGCCCGGTGCGCGCGCCGGGGAATGCCAAATCCAGACGTCCCGTGACCGGGACTCAGTTCTTCGTCTTGTCCACCAGCTTGTTCTTGGCGATCCACGGCATCATGGCGCGGAGCTTGCCACCCACGTCCTCGATCTGGTGTTCGGCTTCGCGCCGCCGCGTCGCCTTGAAGCTGGGCTGGCCGGCCTTGCATTCCAGCATCCAGTCGCGGACGAAGCGCCCCGATTGGATATCGTCCAGAACACGCTTCATCTCGGCCTTGGTCTCCTCGGTGACGATGCGCGGCCCGGTGACGTAGTCGCCGTATTCGGCCGTGTTGGACACCGAATAACGCATGTTGGCGATGCCGCCCTCGTAGATGAGGTCGACGATCAGCTTCACCTCGTGCAGGCATTCGAAGTAGGCCATCTCGGGGGCGTAGCCCGCCTCGACCAGGGTCTCGAAGCCGTACTGGATGAGCTTGGTCAGGCCGCCGCACAGGACCACCTGCTCGCCGAACAGGTCGGTCTCGCATTCCTCGCGGAAGGTGGTCTCGATGATGCCCGAACGGCCGCCGCCGATGGCCGACGCGTAGGACAGGGCGATCTGCAAGGCGTTGCCGGTGGCGTCCTGGGCCACCGCGACCAGGCACGGCACGCCGCCGCCCTTCAGGTATTCGCCGCGGACGGTGTGGCCGGGGCCCTTGGGGGCGACCATGAACACGTCGAGGTCGGCGCGCGGCTCGATCAGGTTGAAGTGGATGTTGAGGCCATGGGCGAACACCAGGGCGGCGCCCTGCTTGAGGTTCGGCGCCAGTTCGGCCTTGTAGATGTCGGCCTGGAGCTCATCGGGGGTGAGCATCATCACCACGTCGGCCCACTTGGCGGCTTCGGCCGGCGACAGCACCTTCAGTCCCTCGCCTTCCGCCTTCTTGACGGTGGGCGAGCCGGGGCGCAGGGCGACCGCCACGTCCTTGACGCCCGAATCGCGCAAGTTGAGCGCATGGGCGTGCCCCTGACTGCCGTAGCCGACGATGGCGACCTTCTTGCCCTTGATCAGATTGACGTCGGCATCCCGATCGTAATAGACGCGCATTTCCATTCCTTTCGACGGGCGGGGTTGCCTCCCCCGCGCTCAAGCAATTCGGGGTCCCTGATTAAAGCGGATTGGTCCCTCGCGCAATGGCGACGACGCCGGTGCGCGAAACCTCGACCAGGCCCAAGGACTCCATCAGCTTGATGAAGGCGCAGACCTTGTCGGTGGAGCCGACCACCTCGAACACGAAGGATTCGTTGGTGGTGTCCACGGTGCGGGCCCGGAACACGTCGGCGATGCGCAGCGCCTCGACCCGCTTCTCGCCGGTGCCCGCCACTTTCACCAACGCCAGTTCGCGGCTGACGTGAGGGCCTTCCAGGGTGAGGTCGCGGACCCGGTGCACCGGCACCAGCCGGCGAAGCTGGTTCTTGATCTGCTCGATGATCAGGCGGGTGCCCGAGGTGACGATGGTGATGCGCGAAAGGTTTTCGTGCGGGTTCACCTCGGCGACGGTCAGGCTTTCAATGTTGTAGCCCCGTCCCGAAAACAGGCCGATGACGCGGGCGAGCACGCCGGCCTCGTTGTCGACCAGGACGGAGATGGTGTGGCGGTTTGTCTCTTCGGCGACCTTGGTCACGGTCTCGTTCCCCTGTTCTCGTTGCCGCTCAGACGAGCACCATGCCGTCATCTTCCGATCCCGGCTTCTCCATGCACCGGTCCTCCGGCCCCAGCACCATTTCGTTGTGTGCCATGCCGGGCATGATCATCGGGAAACAGTTCTCGGAGGCGTCGGTGCGGATGTCGGCGATCACCGGCCGGTCCACCGCGATCATCTCCGTGATGACGTCGTCCAGCTCTCCGGGTTTTTCCGCCCGCAGCCCCACGGCGCCGAAGGCGTCGGCCAGTTTGACGAAATCGGGATGCGCGTCCATGTGGCTTTGCGAATAGCGGCCGCCGTGGATCAGTTCCTGCCACTGGCGCACCATGCCCATGTACTGGTTGTTGAGGATGAACACTTTGACCGGCAGGTGGAACTGGCACAGAGTGGCCATTTCCTGGATGTTCATCTGGATCGAGGATTCGCCGGCGATGTCGATCACCAGCGCCTCGGGATGGGCGACCTGCACGCCCATGGCGGCCGGCAGACCGTAGCCCATGGTGCCCAGCCCGCCGGACGTCATCCAGTGGTTGGGCCGCTCGAAGCGGAAATGCTGGGCGGACCACATCTGGTGCTGGCCCACTTCCGTGCAGATGTAGGGATTGCGGTCCTTGGTCAGCTCGTACAGCCGCTGGATGGCGAATTGCGGCTTGATGATCCGGGTCGAGTTCTCATAGTGCAGGCAGTTGCGCGAACGCCACGTGTCGATCCGCTGCCACCAGGCCCTCAGCGCGCGCTCGTCGGCGCGGTACTGCTTCGCCCTCCAGATGGCGATCATCTCTTCGAGGATATGGGCGGCATCCCCGACGATCGAAAGGTCCGCCACCACGTTCTTGTTGATGGAGCTGGGGTCGATGTCGATGTGGATCTTGTAGGAATCGGGTGAGAACGCGTTGACGCGCCCGGTCACCCGGTCGTCGAAGCGGGCGCCGATGTTCACCATGACGTCGCAATCGTGCATGGCGAGGTTGGCCTCGTAGGTGCCGTGCATTCCCAGCATGCCCAGGAACAGCGGGTCGGAGGCGGGGAAAGCCCCCAAACCCATCAGGGTCAGCGTGATCGGGTAGCCGGTCGTGCGCACGAGCTGGGTCAGGAGCTGGCAGGCGGCCGGGCCGGAATTGACGATGCCGCCGCCGCAATAGAACATCGGCCGCTTGGCCTGGGCGATGATCTCGACGGCCTTCTCGATGGACGCGGTGTCGCCTTTCACCTGCGGCCGGTATTTCGGCGTCACCTTGGCCAACGGCTGGTATTCGCCGCGGGCCTGGACGACGTCCTTGGGCAGGTCGACCACCACCGGACCGGGACGGCCCGAGCGGGCGACGTGGAACGCCTCATGGATGACGCGGGACAGCTGATTGGGGTCCTTGACCAAGTAATTGTGCTTGGTGCATGGCCGGGTGATGCCGGTGATGTCCGCTTCCTGGAAGGCGTCGTTGCCGATCAGATGGGTCGGCACCTGGCCGGTGATGCAGACCAGGGGAATGGAATCCATGAGGGCGTCGGTCAGCCCCGTGACCGTGTTGGTGGCGCCGGGGCCCGAGGTCACCAGCACGCAGCCGACCTTGCCGGTCGAGCGCGCGTAGCCTTCGGCCGCATGGACGGCGGCCTGCTCGTGCCGGACCAGGATGTGGCGGAGACGGTTCTGCTTGAACAATTCGTCGTAGATGGGCAGTACGGCGCCGCCCGGATAGCCGAAAATAACCTCTACGCCCTGGTCGGCCAGGGCCTTCAAGAGGATTTCAGCGCCGGTCAAACTATCCTGCTGTGCCATCTCCGCACCTTTTCCTACCATAGAAGCGCCCATCCGGCAGGCGCACGCAAGCGTGCGCGCACCGCCCGGCGACGCGAGCCGACAACCTACCCCCGGATCGCGGGGCGGTCAACAGGAACCGACGAATTATTGGAAAGTTTAGCTGAGATAGACTTTGCAAAAATTGCCCGTATCTGGGTGCGCATTTGGCATTTGATGCTGGGGCCGTCGGGGCCGGCGCCGCGGGCCGGGCCCTGTCCGCGGATTCGCCGATGGCGCGGAGGCGAAGTGGGGAACCTGTTCGCTCGTTCAGCGGTTGTGTGACAGGAAGCGCTCGATCGGCGGAAAGGTGTGTGCCGGCAGCCGGTCGGGAGCGTGTTCCGAGACGGCGTGGGCGTCGCGCATCTGATGGCGGAACCACGTCATCTGCCGTTTGGCGTAGTTGCGGGTGGCCTGCGCCGCGCGGTCCATGGCCTCGGCAAGCGGCAGTTCCCCGCGCAGATGCGCCGTCAACTCCGCCAGGCCCAGGGCTTTCATGGCCGGTCGGTCGCTTTCCAGATCCAGCGCCATCATCGCCCGCACCTCCTCCAGTGCGCCCGTTTCCACCATCCGCCGGAAACGGCCGTCGCAGACCGCGTACAGCGCATCGCGCGGAGGCAGCAGTGTAAAGGCGAGCCACCGTGCCGCCACCGCCCCTTGCGGGGGGAGGGCTTGCCAATCGGCCAGGGAGCGGCCGGTGGCCTCGATCACCTCCCAGGCACGGGCGAGGCGCTGGCTGTTGCCGGGGTCGAGCCGCGCCGCCATCACGGGGTCGCGCCGGGCCAACAGCGCATGGAAGTCCCGGTTGCCCATTTCCGACAGCAACGCACGGGCACGATCCCGCACCCCGGCGGGGATGTCGGGGACCGGCGACAAGCCTTCCGCCAGCGCCCGCAGGTAAAGGCCGGTGCCGCCGACGACGATGGGGACGCGGCCCGCCTGCCAGCTTTCCTCCATGGCCGCCGCGGCCATATCGCGCCAGCGTGCCGCCGAGCAGATGTCGGAGGGTGGCAGAATGCCGTACAGCCGGTGGGGTGCGGCGGCCTCGTCTTCGGGGCTCGGGCGAGCGGTAAGAACCCGCATCGCCGAGTAGACCTGCATGGAATCGGCGTTGATGACCGTTCCGCCGAATTCCTTTGCCGCGGCGAGAGCGAGCCCCGATTTGCCCGAGGCCGTGGGGCCGGCGATGAGGATGGCGCTAGGGAGACTCATGGCGTGTGGGCCGATCATAGTCCATCGCCGCATCCGATGGGAACGCTCGCGGTCCGCTCTCAGCGGTTCTCATTATGCGGCATCAGGGCATGTTGTCATCCCGAGGGAGCGGAGCGACTGAGGGATCTTTCACGCGAAAGTGCCGGAAAGATCCCTCGCCGTCGGCTCGGGATGACAGCGAAAAATGCATAATGAGAACCGCTGGTCCGCTCTCCAACAATTCTCAGTAAGGCCCTCGCTGGTTATGTCATCCCGACCGAGCGCAAGCGAGTGGATCCTTCACGCGAAAACGCGCGGAAGATCCCTCGGCTACGCTCGGGATGACGACGAAAAGAGCGTGACGCGAGCGCCGCGTTCGCCGTGACTACAGCCGCCCGGTCTTGGCCACCTGGCTGAGGAAGCGGTAGCTGTCCTTGGGCGTGCGTTTCAGGGTGTCGTAATCGACGCGCACGATCCCGAACCGCTTGGACAGGCCGAAGGCCCATTCGAAGTTGTCGAGCAGGCTCCAGCACAGGTAGCCCTTGACGTTGCAACCGTCGGCGATGGCGCGGGCGACGGCTTCCAGATGATCCTTTAAGAAGCGCACCCGCTCGGCGTCGCGGATTTGGCCGTCGGCGTCGACCGTGTCGTCATAGGCGGCGCCGTTCTCGGCGATGAAGACCGCCGGGTTGCCGTAGTCGCGCTTGAATTCGGCCAGCAGGTCGTAAAGGCCGTCCGGCTGCACCGGCCAGCCCATGAAGGTGTAGCGGTCGCAATGGGCGTCGCCCCACCAGACGTCGAAGGGGTGGCCGGCCTCGTGCTTCATGGTCATGCGCGAGTAGTAGTTGATGCCCAGGAGGTCGATGGGATAGCGGATGGCTTCCTCGTCGCCGGGTTTGACGATGTCTTTCATGGCCTCGGCCAGGAGCGGCGGAATCCGGCCGCGCAGCAGGCCATCCAGCGGCACCCGGTTCCATACCGCGTCCCAGCGGGCGGCGGCGGCGATGTCCTCCGGGCGGCCGCTTTCCGCCCGGCAGGGCTGAAGGTTGATGACCGTGCCGAGCGTCAGGCCGGAATGCTCGGCGGCGATGGCGCGAAGGGCGGCGCCCTGGGCCAGGTTCTGATGGTGCAGCGCCTTCAGGATGCCCTGTTCGCCCAGCGTGTGGCCGGGGGCGTGCTCGCCGACGCCGTAGCCGAAGATGGCGACGACGTTGGGTTCGTTCAGCATCATCCAGTCCTTGACCCGGTCGGCCAAGCGGCGGGTGACGACGCGGGCGTACTCGGCGAAAGGCCCGATGACCTCGCGACCTTGCCAGCCGCCCCCGTCTTCCAGCGGCTGCGGCAGATCCCAATGGTACAGGCAGGCCATGGGCCGGATGCCGGCGTCCAGCAAGCCGTCCACCAGACGGTCGTAGAAATCCAGCCCCTTGGCGTTGACGGCGCCGCTGCCGGCGGGGATGACGCGCGGCCAGGCGATGGAGAAACGGTAGGCGTTGAAGCCCGCCTGTTTCATCAGGGCGATGTCCTCGGGCCAGCGGTGGTAGTGGTCGCAGGCGGTGGCGGCGCTGCTGCCGTCCTGGATCTTGTCGGCCGCCGCGAACGTGTCCCACACGCAAGGCCCCCGGCCGTCGGCATCCAGCGCCCCTTCGATCTGGTAGGATGAGGTGGATGCGCCCCAAAGGAAGCCGGCGGGGAACGTGACGGCGGCCATATGTACCTCCAAGTGGCGAACGGCGATGCGCCTATGGTGCCTCAACCGCGACGGCGGCACCATCCCCGTTCGGACACCTGCGGCCGGGATGTCGCTCGAAGCTCAAGCCCCGGCCGGGCCGGCGAATGGACGGATCCTGTGCGGTGCCGCCCGGCGGCAGGGTCACAAGAGCGCGTGCACCGTGGCCATGCGCATATCGGCTTGGGATTCCTTGCCGTCCCGGCAATCGCGCGCAGCGGCGGCCACCTGATCGCGCATGAAGGTCACCTGCCCGCCGGTAAGCATGATTCCGTCCGGGCCACGAAAGACGCCTCCGCCAGGCTTCTGCGGCGCCGGCAGATTCGTTATGGCGCGGTCGAGCCGATCCAGGCGCGCCCTGCAATTGCCGTCGCACTCCGTGGATGTCGCGGCAAAGGCCGCAGGGGTGACGAACGTCACGGCGAACAGGGCGAGGGCCAAACCGGTCATCTTCGGTGATGCCATCGTTTCCTCCTTTTTCATGAGGGCGGAAAGGACGCGTGCGCCCGTGGTTTCGAACCTCATCACGAGATGGTTAGACGGGCTCGAATGTCAGTACGGCTTGGTCGTCAGGATTATCGCCATCGGACGGCGCCTCCTTTCCGATCCTTCCCAATGAGTGCGGTCGGGGAGCTTTCGGAAAGGGACGGCGGGACAGGGCGTGCCAGCGTCACGGTTGCCGCCCGGTAGCCCAGGAGAATGGCGGTGACGGCACCGTAGAGCAGCGGCCGGCTATGGTCGGCCTTGATCATCATCCAGAAGTGCAGCACCGCCAGCGGCGCGATCAAATAGACGGTCCGGTGCAGGGCGCGCCAGCGCCGCCCGCCAAGGCGGCGGACCATGGCGCCGGTCGATGTCGCGGCCAGCGGCACAAGCGGGGCCAGCGCCAGCATTCCGACCGTTATGTAGCGGCGCTTCAGAACGTCCTTCCACAGCGCCCGCCAGTCGAAGAACTGGTCGAGGCCGACATAGGACGAGACGTGCAGGCAAGCGTAGAAAAACGCGAAAGACCGCAAAAAATCTCGGCTTCGGGCGGGAGGTCGGCGCAAGTCGGGAAAAAACGGAAGACGCAATGCTTGAATGGGCTTCCGCAAGGGCGATAGCTTGGCCTCGCGGCGCCTGGTCCGCCGCACGATGGAACTGCCCGGAATGGCACACCGATGACGGCCATGCCCGTTCACGCATACCCGAAGCACCCCGGGCTCATATCCGTGCGGGGCTGGCTGGCGGGGCCGCTGGCGATCCTCTGCGTGTTCCTGGCCGGTGTTACCGCCTTCATCCTTTATGAGCTGAACCTGCGCAAGCACGACTATCAGATCCTGAATCTGGCGGGCCAGATGCGGGTGCTTGCCTCGACGCTCCATCAGCAGGCTGAACAATTCCTGGGGGCCGATGTCCTGCGGACAGGCACGATCGACGAGAGCTTCATGGAGTTCGAGCGGCAGACCGCCGATACCGCAGTCTTGTATCAGCGCATCATCCAGGCGTTGGCTGACCGCGAACTGCCAGCCGACCTGATCGGTCGCGACGCGCCTTTGCGCTGTAACTGGGATCGGCGCTCACGGAATCAATTGGACGTATCGGTGGCCTTCTGGCGGCGCTACCAGTTGGGTCTGGAGGCGGCAAAAGGGACCGATCCGGCGCACCCGCACACGCTGGCGATGGCGGGCTACATGGTCGCCAACGGCCCGGCGCTGGTCGCGTCCACCGAAGAGTTGGCACGCGCGTTCCAGTCGATGATGGAGGGCAAGCTCCGGCTCATCCGCGCGTTGATCGTCGGCATGTTGGCCGGTGCGGTCGGCGTGACCGCCATCATTCTGGTCCTGATGCGGCAAAGTGTTCTTCGCCCCCTGGAACGCACGGTCGCGGGCTTCGCCCGCGTGGCGGCGGGCGATCTGGGATTCCAGGTCGAGGAGGCGGGGACCCTGGAGTTCAGCCGGATGACCCGTGCCTTCAACGATCTCTCCGTGCGTCTGCACGGCATGTTCGAACTGATCGACCATATCGGGCGCGGCTCCACTCTCGCGGAAACCATGGCGTTCGTCGTCGACGAATTCCGGCGCTTCGTGCCGGTCGACGGGTTGGCGCTGCTGGTGGGAACGCCCGAGGGCAAGCGTTACGTGGTCGAGAGCGTCAACGGTGCGGCGGTGGCGGATTGGCCGGAAATAGCGGATCCGATCCTGGCCGAAGTGGTGTCGGAGCAACGATCCCACGTCGTCGAGGTCGATGGAGCCGGCCCCGGCGCCCTCGTCGATGCGCTTCGCCAGCGCGGGTTGACGAGCGCCCTGCTGCTTCCCTTGGCCAGCGTCCGCGAGGGCGGTGCCATTCTGGCCGTCATGTCCCGGAAATCCGGTGCCTATTCGGCCGAACACCGGCAGTTCCTGGGAATCGTCGGCGCCCAGGTGGATACGGTGCTGTCCCGCACCCTGGTCATGGACGGTCTGGTGGTCGCGGCCGTTCAGGGGCTGGCCAAACTGGCCGAAAGCCGCGATCCCGAAACCGGCGACCATCTCGTCCGGATGAGCCTCTACTCCATGGTCATCGCCGAGGAATTGAGCCTCCGCGAGCCCTATCGGAGCATCATCGACCGGGACTATGTGCGGTCCCTTCACCGTTTCGCCCCCATGCACGATATCGGCAAGGTGGGCATTCCCGACCGCGTCCTGTTGAAGCCCGGGCGCTTGGATGACGACGAGCGCCGCGAGATGAACCTGCATCCGCGGATCGGGGCCGAGGTGCTGAAGCTCTGCGAGCAGCGGATGAACGAATTGGGCCGCAGCGTCTTCCGGATCGGCATCGAAATCGCAGAAAGCCATCACGAGAAGTGGGATGGAAGCGGCTATCCCTATGGTCGAGCCGGCGCCGCCATTCCCCTGTCCGCCAGGATCGTCGCCGTCGCCGACGTGTTCGACGCCCTGACGTCGAAGCGCCCCTACAAAGATGCCTGGAGCTTGGACGACGCCCTCGGTGCCATCCGCAAGGACGCGGGCAGCCATTTCGATCCCGACGTCGTCGATGCGTTCTTCCGGGCGATACCGAGGGTGATCGACGTCTACGACCGCTTCAAGCACGTGTGACGTCCGCCCGGCCGTTGGCGTCAGACGGCACCCATGCCGTGGCCCCAGTCATAGCGGCGGCCAAGATCGACGAAGCATTTCATCGCCGGCGAGAACCGCCGTCCGGCTACCGTGACCAGCGGCAAAACGGACACGGGGATGAAGGTCGCGGGCGCCACATCGCCGAGGCCGGGACGGGGCCAGCGCACCAGAGCTTCCACTCCGGTGATGCGCTGGCGGAACAGGTCGAATTTCGGCTGGTGATGGAGGACCAGCCTTTTCTCGGCCAGCGCCCGTTCCAGGGTCGTCGGCCAGCTAGGCGTTGCCGCCCGAGATGTCGTTGCCATCAAGCACGATCAGCTCGCCCGGTCGTAAAGATCGTAGAGTTCCCTGTCCTCGCGCGCGATCCGCCGCAACAGCGACGACAGCATCTCGCGCGTTTCCTTCACGAACCCCGCGGGGTCGCAGGAAATGGCGTTGGGGCCGGGCCAGCGTCGGCGGTACTCGTCGAAGCGGGCGCTCAAATCCCCCATCTCGCGTTGGAACCGCTCGGCAGCCTGGCGCAGGTGGAGGTCCTGGTGGGCGATCATGCGAGGGTAGAGCGTGGCGTCCTCGATGGCCAGGTGGACGCCGAACTTCCCGAACAATTCCCGCACCACCGTCGCCGCCGGCCCGGCATCGGCCCTGATGGCTGCGGTGTCCAGCAGCCCTTCGATGCGTGCCGCCAGTCCGCGGACATCGGAATGATGGGTGCGGAAGCTTTCCGTCTTGCTTGCCATGGGCAACTCCTTTCGAGGTAAGCTGGAGGCCACAATGGAGGATGGCGCTCCTCCCGTCTTTGCGCCAACGCAAATAACAGAGTATTTCACTTGGATAATCGGGGCGGTTTCGATCTCAGGCGGGTCTTGCTGTTTCGCGGCCTCAATGGCTGCGACCTGACGGCCCTGTTGGCTAAGGCGCGGCAGGAAGCCGCAGTGCGAGGGTCAACATTCTTTAACGAATGCGACGACGCACTGCATTGCCGCCTGCTGGTCGCCGGCCGGATCAAGCTGGTCCAGACCAGCACCGACGGAAACCAGGTGGTGACCCGCTTCGTGGCCCCTGGGGAAATGTTCGGCTGGGCCCAGGTGCTGGGCGCTTCGGTCTATCCCGGCTCGGCCGAAGCCATGGTGGACAGCGTGGCGCTGACCTGGGACGCGGCGTCGATGCGGAGCGCGCTTGCGGCTCATCCCGTTCTTGCCCTGAATGCCCTGGAATTGCTGGGCGCCCGCTTGCGCGAGGCGCAGGACAGGCTGCGCGAGGTGGCGACCGAACGGGTGGAGCGGCGCGTGGCGCGCGCATTGCTGCGCCTCGCGCGGCAATCCGCCCGCCCGACCGGCGAAGGCGTCGAGATCGGATTCCCCGTCACCCGCCAGGATCTTGCCGAAACAACCGGCGCCACCCTGCACACCGTGAGCCGCATCCTGGCGGCGTGGGAGCACTCGGGCATATTGGCCGGCAGCCGCCAGCGCATCGTCCTGCTGCACCCCGGCCGCCTGGAAACGCTGGCCGAGGACGGCGGGTGAGAGGCCGCGCCCGGCCCGTCTTCGAGCATGTCTGCCGCTTCCTGGCCGACGGTTCCAATTGACGGATCCAGCAAGCGACCCACCGCGGCGCTGCGGCGCACATGGGGCGATACGTCCATGGCCCTTATTTTCTCAGGGGCATGGAATCACGGCATTAGGCTGGAGGGATTCCCGCCTTACGCCGCTACGACGGCGGATGCCGCCGCCCAATCCATGGCGAAAGGGGGGGCAACGCGAAGCGGCAGGAGAAGGTCTGATCCCAGCGCCCTTTGGCTGGAGATGGCGGAGGGGGCGTCCGCTTCCGCCCAACTCGCCGTCCTTCGCCGTCATTCGCGGACGATGCTGGCGGCTAACCGTTTCTGCCACATTGGCTTTGCATCCGTTCGCATGCCGTCGCTATAATTCACGGGAAAAGGATGGGACGGCGGGTGGAGCGCTGTTCGCGTCCCGTTCGCGAAGGGGGTGCCATGGCTCGCCAGGAAAAGCGGTTGTCAGCTGTCGAGGTCGCCAAGAAGACCGCGCCGGGCATGTACCCGGATGGGCTTGGCCTCTATCTGCGCATAGGCCCGAAGGGCGCCAAATCCTGGGTGTATCGCTACCGCGTCGATGGGAAGCGCAGGGATATGGGGCTGGGGCCCGTCCATACCGTGTCGCTGGCCGACGCCCGCGCCAGAGCAGCCGAGTGCCGGAAGCATCGGATTGACGGCGCCGACCCCAAGATGGAGCGCGACAAGGTGAAGCTGGCTGCCAAGATCGAGGCGGCAAGGGCGATGACCTTCCGCCAGTGCGCTGAAGCCTATGTGGACGCGCACAAGGCCGGCTGGCGCAACACCAAGCACGCCGCACAGTGGACGAGCACGCTGGACACCTACGCCTATCCCGTTTTCGGCGGCCTACCGGTGGCTGCGGTGGATACCGGGCTGGTGATGAAGGTGCTCGAGCCGATCTGGGCCAAGAAGACGGAGACCGCTTCCCGGCTGCGGGGCCGCATCGAGGCGGTATTGGATTGGGCGACGGCCCGCGTCTACCGCACGGGGGAAAACCCCGCTCGCTGGCGTGGGCACCTCGACAAGCTCCTGCCGGCACGTTCCAAGGTCCAGCGCGTCGAGCATCATCCCGCCCTTCCCTACGATCAAATGGGTGCATTCATGGTGCTGCTGCGCGCCCAGGATGGCACGAGCGCGCGCGCCCTTGAGTTTGCCATTCTGACCGCGGCCAGGACTGGCGAAGTGATCGGCGCCCGTTGGTCGGAGATCGACCTGGCAAAGAAGGTGTGGACCGTTCCGGCCGAGCGAATGAAAGCCGGCCGGGAACACCGGGTTCCGCTATCCGAGGCTGCTGTGGCCGTCCTGGAGACCATGCAGACGATCAAGGAGGGCGATTACGTCTTCCCCGGTGGGCGAGCGCTCAAGCCGCTGTCCAACATGGCGATGCTCAAGCTGCTGGGACGCATGGAGCGCGATGATCTTACGGCCCACGGATTCCGTTCGACGTTCCGCGATTGGTGCGCTGAACGGACCGCTTACCCTGCCGAAGTGGCGGAGATGGCCCTGGCCCACGTCGTCAGCGACAAGGTGGAAGCCGCGTACAGGCGGGGTGATCTGTTCGAAAAGCGCGCCCGGTTGATGGCGGATTGGGCCGAGTTCTGCGCCATCGTGCCGGCTGAGAGGCTGACCGAAAATTAAATTGAGTGATTTCAGTCACTTGTGGTTCTGTCTGGTTGCGAAATCAAGACGAGGCCGCAAGATGGTGTGGACTGAAATCACCCGGCCGAAGTATCGGCGGGATG
>JAJZVW010000009.1 GCA_021847015.1 Pseudomonadota bacterium
TTCCTCGGCCTCGCCAAAACCTGCCGCAAGCTCGGAATATCCTTCTGGGACTACCTCGGCTCCCGCCTCGGCGCCTCCGTCAGCCAGCCCGTGCCCCGCCTCCCCGAACTCGTCGCCACTCGCTGCCGCCCCTGACCGCCCGGACTTTTGCCCAGGTTACCTCGATGGAGCCATACTTTTCATCTTGCCTTACTCATCGGACCCGTCCGCCGGATGAAAATTGCCCATCGATGACGCCCTCTTCCTCACCCGGACCCTTCGCGCTATGACCCTTGGGTGCTCGGAAGCAGCCCCGCGCCACTTGAAAACCTAAGCGACTAGGTTATATGTTCCATGAAGCTGTTTCAGTCAGCCGGCGCCAATGCCAGGGTCGATATCCAGACCGAGGATCACTGCCCGCCGCATGTCCATGCCTTCAACAAGGCGGATCGGTGGGAGGCCAAGGTCGAGATTTCCTTCGTCGATAATGGCGTGACGCTGATGGAGGTGATGCCCGCCGCGAACGTGCCTGCTGGTCGCACCCTCGGCCAGTTGCTGGACGAAGTCGAGCAGCATTTGGCTCTGTGTCGGCGGGGCTGGTGGCAGGTTTACGGCGACACCTGCCTCGTCAACAAGTGGGTGCTGGTCTCGGCGGTGGGCGTCGTCACCGTGCTGAAAAGGAAGCGCGGCGGGGCGAAACAGGTTCTGGGCGGACGGTACGATCCCGGCAGCAACGCGCTGGTTCTCGCCCTGTCGGACGGGGCGACAACTGCAATGAATGCGGGCGATGGAGTGGTGGAGCGATGAGCGAAAACCGGGTCGGTGACGAGGACTTGGCACGGGCCGTCGAGCTTGGCCGCCAGCGCATGGCGACCGAGTTCCGGGCCGCAAGCGTGCGCTATGACGCGGCGCGCGACACCGTGGAATTGAGCATGGTTGACGGCTGGGGCCTGGTGTTCGAGCGCCGGGCTGTCAGCCAGTTCGCCGAGGTTCCGCCCGAGGAGATGGCACGGCTGGAGGTGTCGCCGGTCGGCACCGGCCTGCTGCTGGACGCGCGCGACATCCACGTCAACGTGCACGGCCTGGTGACGTCGTTCATCTCTCCGCACCTGATGGCTTCCACCCTGGGGCGGAAGGGCGGTGCGAGCTCGTCGGATGCGAAGAAGCGCAGTTCGCGGGAGAACGGTAGGAAGGGCGGGCGGCCGAAAAAGGTGAAAGCTGCATGAGGGTGCCGTAGCACAATGCGGGCAGGGAGAGCCACTTCTCCCTACACAAAATGTCTCGCACTACTTGAAGGGGCGACGTAGCGAGAGGCGGCCATCCGTGGTCCGAATGATCTGTACCATAGCTCCGCTATCGATAGTAGGAGATCCCTTCTCCTTCAGCGGTTCTCATTATGCGGCATCAGGGCATGTTGTCATCCCGAGGGAGCGGAGCGACTGAGGGATCTTTCACGCGAAAGTGCCGGAAAGATCCCTCGCCGTCGGCTCGGGATGACAGCGAAAAATGCATAATGAGAACCGCTGCTTCTCCTTCGTGACCCAGGCAAAGCCCCCGTCCCGGGCGCGGCACCCACATGGACGAGCATCCCCGCCGAAGAGGGATCGTTGGCGATGCCACGCGCAACCCTTCGCGCGCCGACTTTCCCGCACTTGGTTGCTATGTGGTTGCTGTGACCAAAAAGCACCCACACGGCACACCACGCCGGATGGCCGCAACCTTCGAAAAATGGCAGTTTTCTGCGGAGAGAAAATGGTGCTGCCGAGTGGAATCGAACCACCGACCTTACCCTTACCAAGGGTATGCTCTACCGACTGAGCTACGGCAGCACGCCTGCGGCCGGGGGCCCGGCCGGGAAGAGGCGCGCTTTATGCCACAGGCTCGGCGGGGACGCAAGCGCCTTGTCGCGGTGGTTGACGGGCCGGACGAACTGCGCAAAATGGCCGGCCATGACCCAGGATGACCGCCGCCCCAACCTTACGGAAAAGGCCGCCGGCGAGGCCGAGGAGCGCCGCCGCCGCCAGGCTGAGGCCCTGCGCGCCAATCTGGCCCGCCGCAAGCAGCAGACCCGCGCCCGCAGCGAAGCCGACGACGGCGGCAAGGACTCCCCGCGCGAGACGTAGAGGGCCCGCCCGGCAGTTGCGCCCGCGCGCCCCGCACGGTACAAGGACCCCCAAACCCTGGGGAGCCTAGCCATGTCCGTCCTGCCCGATACCTGGATCCGCAAGATGGCGATCGAGAACGGCATGATCGAGCCGTTCACCGAGAAGCTGCAACGGGAGGGCGTAATCTCCTACGGCCTGTCCTCCTACGGCTACGACGCGCGGGTCTCGCGCGAGTTCAAGATCTTCACCAACGTGGATTCGGCGGTGGTGGACCCCAAGGACTTCTCGCACCAGAGCTTCGTCGACCGCGAGACCGAGATCTGCGTGATCCCGCCCAACAGCTTCGCGCTGGCCCGCACGGTGGAGTATTTCCGCATCCCCCGCGACACGCTGGTGATCTGCCTGGGAAAATCCACCTACGCCCGCTGCGGCATCATCGTCAACGTGACGCCGCTGGAGCCCGAATGGGAAGGCCACGTCACCCTGGAATTCTCCAACACCACCCCGCTGCCGGCCAAGATCTACGCCAACGAGGGCGCCTGCCAGTTCATCTTCCTCAAGGCCGACAGCGCGTGCGAAACCTCGTACCGCGACCGCTCGGGCAAGTACCAGGGCCAGCGCGGCGTCACCCTGCCCAAGCTGTGACCCGCTGACATGGCGCTTTCCCCCGGAGCCGTTCCCGTGCCGACCCCCGCATCGCCCCCCTCTCCGACCGACGAAACGCTGGTCATCGCCCTGCCCAAGGGGCGCATCCTGGACGAGGCCATGCCCCTGGTGCGCGCCGCCGGCATCCTGCCCGAGCCCGCCTTCGACGACCCCAAGAGCCGGCTGCTTCGCTTCGCCACCAACCATCCCCACATCGACATCATCCGGGTGCGGTCCTTCGACGTCGCCACCTTCGTGGCCTTCGGCGCCGCGCATCTGGGCATCTGCGGCAACGACGTGCTGATGGAATTCGACTACCCCGAGATCTACGCGCCGCTGGATTTGGGCATCGGCCGCTGCCGCCTGTCGGTGGCCGAGCCCGAGAACATGGCCCAGGAGGACGATCCCCGGCGCTGGAGCCATGTGCGGATCGCCACCAAATATCCCGAGGTCACCCGCAAGCACTTCGCCGCCCGCGGCGTGCAGGCCGAATGCGTCAAGCTGAACGGCGCCATGGAACTGGCCCCCTCGCTGGGCCTGGCCAGCCGCATCGTCGATCTGGTCTCGACGGGGACGACGCTGGTCGCCAACGGCCTGAAAGAGGTCGAGATCCTGGCCGAGGTGACCAGCCGCCTGATCGTCAACCGCGCCGCACTCAAGACCCGCAGCCAGGAGATGACCGGCTGGGTCGAGCGTTTCCGTACCGTCTGCGAGGCCCGCGATGCCGCTTGAACTGAACGCCGCTTCCCCCGATTTCGAGCGCGCCTTCGCCGCTCTCATCGACATGAAGCGCGAGAACGACGCGGACGTGAACGCCGCCGTCGCCGCCATCGTCGCCGACGTCCGCGCGCGCGGCGACCGGGCGGTGATCGATTACACCCACCGCTTCGACCGCCTGGCGCTGACGCCGTCCACCTTGCGCATCGGCGCCGACGAGATCGCCGCCGCCGCCTCGTCCTGCGAGCGGGAAACCCTGTTCGCCCTGGAGCTGGCGGCCGAACGCATCCGCGACTTCCACAGGCGCCAGATTCCCCAGGACTATTTTTATACCGACGTCGCCGGAATTCGCCTGGGCTACCGCTGGAACGCGGTCGAGGCCGCCGGCCTGTACGTGCCCGGAGGCACCGCCGCCTATCCCTCGTCGGTGCTGATGAACGCCATTCCGGCCAGGGTCGCCGGGGTCGGGCGGCTGGTGATGGTGGTCCCCGCCCCCGACGGGCGGCTCAACCCGCTGGTGCTGGCCGCCGCCCGGCTGGCCGGCATCGACGACATCTATCGCATCGGCGGCGCCCAGGCGGTGGCCGCCCTGGCCTACGGCACCGAAACCATCCGCCCGGTGGACAAGATCGTCGGCCCCGGCAACGCCTATGTGGCCGCCGCCAAGCGGCAGGTGTTCGGCGCGGTCGGCATCGACATGATCGCCGGCCCCTCGGAAATCCTGGTGGTCGCCGACGGGGGCAACGATCCGGCCTGGATCGCCGCCGACCTGCTGAGCCAGGCCGAGCACGACACCGCCGCCCAGTCGATCCTCATCACCGACGATCCCGCCTTCGGCCGCCGGGTGACCGAGGCCGTCGAGTCGCACCTCAAGACCCTGCCGCGCGCGGCCATCGCCCGCGAAAGCTGGGACAAGTTCGGCGCCGTCATCGTCGTCCCCCATTTGGACGATGCCCTTCCGCTGATCGACCGGGTGGCGCCCGAGCACCTGGAACTGGCCGTGGCCGAGCCCGATTCCATGGCCGCCAAGGTCCGCAACGCCGGCGCCATCTTCCTGGGCCGCCACACGCCCGAGGCCATCGGCGATTACGTGGGCGGACCCAACCATGTGCTCCCCACCGCCCGCTCGGCGCGGTTCTCGTCGGGCCTCGGCGTGCTCGATTTCATGAAGCGCACCACCCTGCTGGGCTGCGGCGTCGACGGGCTGCGCGCGGTCGGCCCGGCGGCGGTCACCCTGGCCGAGGCCGAGGGCTTGGGCGCCCACGCCCTGTCGGTGGCGATCCGGCTGAATATCGGGAGAGGCTGACGTGCCCCACCGGCAGCGCATCGTTCACGTCCAACTGGACGAGAAGACGATGGTGCGCCGCCGGCCCGAGGTCGAGCACGAGCGGGCGATCGCCATCTACGACCTGCTGGAAGAGAACTACTTCGCCCCGGCCGGCGACGTCACCGGCCCTTACAACCTGCACCTGTCGGCGGAAGAGAACCGGCTGCTGTTCGACATCCGCAGCGAAGGCGGCGAGCCCCTGTCGCAGGTGGCGCTGCCGCTGCGGCAGTTCCAGTCCATCGTCAAGGACTACTTCCTGGTCTGCGAAAGCTATTACAACGCCATCCGCAAGTCGGCGCCGTCCCACATCGAGGCCATCGACATGGGCCGCCGCGGCCTCCACAACGAGGGCTCCGAGATGCTGAAGGCGCGCCTGTCCGGCAAGATCGACATCGATTTCGATACCGCGCGCCGCTTGTTCACCCTGATCTGCGTCCTTCACATACGCGGGTGAACCAAGGTGTGGGAACAGCCGTCCGCCGTTCTCTTCTGCTGCACGCTCAACGCGATCCGCTCGCCCATGGCCGAAGGCATCTTCAAGCGCCTGCACGGCACCCGGATCTACGTGGATTCCGTCGGCGTGCGCCGGGGCGAGATCGACCCCTTCGTGGTCGCGGTGATGGAGGAGATCGGCATCGACGTGACCCGCCACCACCCCAAGGTCTTCGAGGAACTGGAGGACGACAGCTTCGACGTGGTGGTCTCGCTGAGCCCCGAGGCGCAGCACAAGGCGGTGGAGCTGACCCGTACCAATTCCTGCGTGGTGGAGTTCTGGCCGACCTTCGACCCGTCGCTGGTGGAGGGCAGCCGGGAGATTCGCCTGGACGCCTACCGCGCCGTCCGCGACGAACTGATGGAACGCATCAGCCACCGCTTCCCGCCACCCCGGATGGCCAGGGAGTGACGGCCGGCGGACGACATGGAAACTCCTTGACCGGCCATACCGTAACCTTCACTTATTTCGCGCGCAGATTAACCCGCCAATGGAGTAGCGATGGCGAAAGAGGACCTGATCGAATTCCCGGGCGTCGTGATCGAACTTCTGCCAAACGCGATGTTCCGGGTAACGTTGGACAATGAGCACGAGATCCTGGCCCACACGTCCGGCAAGATGCGCAAGAACCGCATCCGGGTTCTCGCCGGCGACAAGGTGAACGTGGAGATGACTCCCTACGACCTCACCAAGGGCCGCATCACCTTCCGCTTCAAATAAGGTGAACGCCATCCTCCCCATCGAAAAACTGGTCCTGGCCTCGGCCTCGCCGCGGCGCGTCGACCTGCTCCGGCAGATCGGCCTGGTGCCCGGCGCCATCGACCCGGCCGAGGCCGACGAGACCCCGGCCAAAGGCGAACTGCCCGCCCCCCATGCCTGCCGCCTGGCCGAAGCCAAGGCGCGCGCCGTCGCCCCGCGGCACCCGGGCAAGCTCATCCTCGCCGCCGACACCGTGGTCGCCTGCGGACGCCGCATCCTGCCCAAGGCCGAGGACGAACGCACGGCGCGGCGTTGCCTGGCGCTGTTGTCGGGCCGGCGCCACCGCGTCCACGGCGGCGTGTGCCTGCTGACCCCCGAGGGCCGCGCGCTGACGCGCGTGGTCACGACGGTGGTAACCTTCAAGCGACTGGATAAGGGCGACATCGAGGACTATCTGGCATCCCAGGAATGGCATGGGAAAGCCGGCGGCTACGCCATCCAGGGCCGGGCCGCCCTGTTCGTGCGCAGCCTGAGCGGCTCGTATTCCAACGTGGTCGGCCTGCCGCTGTTCGAAACGGGGGCCCTATTGCACGGAATAGGCATCGATGGGCGGGGCTGACGAGCTCCTGTATTCCTGGGGTCCGGGCGAATCGCGGCTGGTGCTGGTCGAAGGCGGGCGTCTGGTGGAATGCGCCATCGCCCGCGCCGATCTGGTGGCCGGCGCGATCTTCCTCGGCCGGGTGGTGGAGGTGGCGCCCCACATCGACGCCGCCTTCGTCGATATCGGCCTGGAACGTCCGGGCTTCCTGCCCGGCGCCGCCGGGCGCAGCCAGGGCCAGGCCCTGCTGGTGCAGGTGCGCGCCGACGCCTGGGCCGCCAAGGGTGCGCTGCTCACCGCCGACGTGTCCCTGGCCGGGCGCTGGCTGGCCTATTCCCCGCTCCGCCCCGGGCTGTCCGCCTCGCGCCGGCTGCTGCCCGACGACCGCGACCGCCTGCTGGCCCTGGCCGCGCGTCTGGTCGAACCCGACGAGGGCGTGGTGCTGCGCACCGCCGCCGCCACCCGCACCGAGGCCGAACTGCGCGCCGAGCTGGATGCCCTGCGCGCCGATTGGGAGGAGATTGAAGAACGGCGCCACGGGGCCAAGGTGCCGGCGTTGGTGTGGCGTCCCGACCCGCTGATCCGCGTCCTGGCCGACAATCCCCAGGTCGAGCGGGTCCGCATCGACGATGCCGCCCTGTTCGCCGCCGCGCGCAAGCGGTTCGGCACGCTGGTCGAGCATCACCGCGACGGCGCGCTGTTCGAGGCCGCCGGCATCGAGGACGATCTGGCCGAGGCTCTGGCCCCGCTCGTGGCCCTGCCGGGTGGCGGCCGGGTGGCCATCGAACCCACCGCCGCGCTGACCGCCGTGGACGTGGATTCCGGCGCCGGCCGCCCCGCCGACGCCAACCGCGAGGCGGTGGACGCCATCGCCCGCCAGTTGCGCCTGCGCGCGGTCGGCGGACAGATCGTGGTCGATTTCATCTCGGGCGGCGGCAAGGGCGCGCTGTTCAAGCTGGTGGGCGCCCTCAGGCGCGCGCTGTCCGCCGACCCCACCCCCACCCACGTGTTCGGGGTGACCCCCCTGGGGCTGGTGGAACTGACCCGCGAGCGGCGCGGGCCCTCCCTGGCCGATCTGCTGACCGAACGCGACACCCGCCCCTCACCCAAGGCCGCCGCCTTCGCCGCTCTGCGCCGGGTGCTGGCCGAGGCCGCCCACCGCCCCGGCCGCCCGCTGGCGCTGGTGGTGGCCCCTGAGGTGGCGGCGGCGCTGGCCCGGCTGCCCGGGGCCGTGGCCGAAGCCGAGGCCCGCCTGGGCCTGCCGCTGGCGGTGCGGAGTGAGCCCGGACGAGCCCGCGAGGACGTGATGGTCGAGGAGGCCGGCCGATGACCGAACCCGAAATCAAACCCAAGCCCTGCCCCATCTGCGGCAAGCCCGCCCAGCCCGAATACCGCCCGTTCTGCTCGGCCCGCTGCGCCGACGTGGACCTCCACCGCTGGCTGGGCGAGGTCTACCGCGTCGAAACCCCGGAAACGCCCGAGCGCCCGGACCGGGGCGACGAGGAGTAAACGCGCCGAACCCGCGGCGAAACGCGCTTGTCAGGCGGAACAAAACCGATTATAAGCGCAACCTCTTCGCCGCGAGCGGCTGTGCCCAGGTAGCTCAGTTGGTAGAGCATGCGACTGAAAATCGCAGTGTCGGTGGTTCGATTCCGCCCCTGGGCACCACTCTAAGCCCCTGAAACCCAACGGTTTCGGGGGCTTTCCATTTCTGGAATAGCTCTACGATCACGTTTTCGGGACACTGGCGGGACAGTTGGCTGGCGCCCGCGCTTTCCCTGGCGCTCCCCCTTGACGGCTGCGCCACCACAGGCGACAGTTTTCGGGACAGTTAAATCGCAGTGGGGATGCGCTATGGCGCGCGGACAACTTCCCATCTTTGAGCGCAGAGCCGAAGACGGCCGGCTCATGGGCTACCAGGTCAAAATTCGGAAGCAGGGCTTCCCCACCGTCAGCAGGCAGTTCGACCGGTTCGCCGATGCTGAGCGATTCGCGCTGGATACCCTCCAGGCGATGACGGCCAGGACATTCACAGACCGGCGTGAAGCGGAGCGCACCACCCTGGCCGATGCGCTGGACAGGTACAAGCGCGAGGTCACTCCCCATAAGAAGAGCGCCTACGGTGAGGGGTGCCTGATCGAGCGGTTGAAGAAGCTTCGGCTGGCCGAATACAGCATTGCGACCATCCAAGGCGCGGATATCGCCGGATATCGCGATGCAAGGGCTGTCGAGGGAGCTTCTGCAAACACCATCCGCATCGAGCTTGCCCTTCTGTCCCACCTCTACACGGTCGCCGCGTCGGATTGGGGTATGCCTCTGGCCAACCCCGTGCGGCAAGCCCGCAAGCCGAAGCTGCCGCGCGGCCGCGATCGCCGCCTTGATCGCCAGCGGGATGATAACGGGCTAACGGAGGAAGATCGGCTCCTGGCCGCTTGCAAGGCCAGTAAGAGCCGGTGGCTGGAGCCCATTGTCCGGCTGGCCCTTGAAACTGGTATGCGCCGCGGGGAAATCCTTGGGCTGCGGTGGGAGCATATCGATTTGTCCCATGGGACAGCACACCTCCCCGACACCAAGAATGGCGACAGCCGCTCGGTGCCGTTATCGCCGGCGGCGCGCAGGGCTCTTCTCGCCGTCCACCGGACTCGGCAGGCCAAGTGCCGCAATCGGATCAAGCCTGCCCAACGGGTCGCTGTGGTATTGACCGTCCAGGCCAACGACAGGCGGAAGATCAAGAGAAGGGCGAGACGAGGGCCACTCTTCCCGATCGGGGACAGCGGCTTTGTCCACACCTTCCAACGTGCTGCGGAAAATGCTGGGTTGGTGGACTTCCATTTCCACGACCTGCGCCACGAGGCCACCTCGCGGCTGTTCGAGCGCGGCCTTGACGTAATGGAGGTAGCCTCCATCACCGGTCACAAGACGCTGTCGATGCTGAAACGCTACACCCACCTGCGGGCGCGCGACCTGGCGAAGAAGCTGGCGACATTACCGGCACCGACCTTGACGGCATCACCCGCTAAACAGCGGCCAACGACGGCCGGGGCCGGAAACGTCGTGCCATTGAAAAAGGCCGGTTAGGCGGCCGCCGCCTTGATTGCGGGAAGTAATCCCTGGTTTACCACAATGCCAGCCATCAAGACACCAACATCATATACCGGTCTACCATGAATGTTTGCGATAACACCCAGGAACCCAAAGACGAATATAATCCCGAGAGAAAAGTAAGATAGCCACCTCCAGGCAGGATCTTGGTCTATATAGTCATATTTGTTACCTTTAATCATATCCCACAGCACAAACCCAGCGAACGCCGTTATAAAACCAACTGTGTAACCAGCGGCGAGATTGTGAAACCAGTCCATGCTTAGGCGGCGGATAGCGTCTGCCCCAGACAAAATCAGGAGCCACACCAAGGTCCCGACAACAGCGAGTCGGACCTGCCACGCAGGAATCATGCTACCCATCATATCCCCCATAAATAACTCGCTGCAAATACGTGCTCATGGCGTTGCTCTGCAGGCACCAATGAGCATTTAATGTCTCGCCACCCTACGGTTCATGCATATGTTAGCTTTATTTGCAGCGCAGTTCCAACATCACTACACTCAATAGTTATTGTTCCGCCGCCAATATCCTCTATGATGACATCGCCGTCAAAGTCGCCATTTTTTCGCCTTTCCCTTATTTCTTCTTTTAGCTTCTCCAATATACCGGCGATTCGGATATTGCTGTTAGGCATAACATTCTCTCCGCGCTATGAAGATTTCCAAACTCACCATCTGAGCGACCTTAGACGGCCCGTTACCGTAACGCGACGTATGCCGCGTTACGGTAACGCCACTTGGCTACGCTCCAGCGGCCTCGGTCGCCTCAGCCTTGAGCGCCTTCTGGATCTTCTTGTCGGTCTTGTATTGCGACAGCGCATAGACCGACCAGATCGTGGCCGGAATCCAGCCAATCAGTGTGATCTGCAAAATCAGACACACGATGCCGGCGATGGGGCGTCCAATGGTGAAAAATTGAAGCCACGGGACAATAAGAGCAAGAATCAGACGCATAACCTTCCTCCATCACTACGCACATTACTATTGTTAAACCATACTTAATGAATCATATATATTACTTTTCCACCATTTCAAAGCACCCATCCGGCACAAAAACACCCATACCTTGCACATTCCCTGCCTTATCCGCACACAGAACAAGTTTTCTTCCCTTAACAAGCCATGTAACTATTCTGCCATTAGAGATACCTCCCGATTTAAATTCGTAGCCGTCGTTTAGATAGGTAATAATTCGCCCTTGCGGAATTGGGATAAAATCAATTGTTTTTGGCATGCTATTCTTCGCCTGCTGCGCTTCAGCCGCACTGCCCATCACCACCAGCGCAACAACCATTCCGATGGCAAAAACACTGGCGAATTTCATGTCGTCCCCTTCCCGCGTGGCTATCCGATAGCGTCAACCATGGATAGTAGCACATCTACCATCGGGGGAAAGCCGACTCTCTACTTGTTACGAAGGCTGCAAAATCCGAGGGCCACCGCGCCGTCCTCGTTTTTGCGATGCTTTTGCGACGGAAATACACGGATCAAAGCGTAACGTTTTCGTATCAAAAACGAGGACACCAGAGAAAATAAGGAGTTCTTTTCAAAAATATCTTCGAAGACTATCAAAGCTATTTCTCGGTAGAACTACCCGCAGATTTCGCCCATTTCAAGGTAGATAGCCCCAAAACGGCAGGTAGATGACCGCCGATCCCCTGGTAGACGACCGCCAAGGGGCGGTAGACGCCCCAAACAAGGCGGTAGATGGTCGAAATGGCCAAAAATGGACGGGGTAGGCAGCACAACCCACCCGCAACCCACCCTTTGCTTTTGCCTGTCCCCTTGGGGTGCAGGCCACGCCCTGCACCCCTGCCCCTCTGGCGAAGAGCGGGGGTGCAAGGCGGCAAGCCCCTTCGCGGGGACCCGGCTGCACAAGCCCGCAGGGCGCGGAAGCTGGGCGGAAGGGGCTTGCTGCCGCGCTGAGGGCGGAGCCCTAAGAGGGGTGCCGCCGCCGGGCCGCCATGGCGGCCCGGCGGCGGGGGCGAAGCCCCAGGGTGCCGGCTTTCGGCAGGGACATGGCGACCGGGCACGCAACGGCCCCGCCAAAGGGGGCCACGCGCGATCGCGGAGCGAACGCGTGGGGGAGCGGGGTCGTGCCCGGGCGCGTCCCTGGCGAATGCCGGGGCGCAGCCCCCGTGAGGACGGCCAAGGCCGCGCCGCCGTGGCGGCGTGGGCGAGGACGGCCAAGCGGGCGGGGGGAGCCGCCGCAAGCGGGTGTCTCACCCGGCCCAGCGACGGCGCCGCCAAAGGGGACCCTGCGCGCCCGTGGAACGGGCGTGTAGGGGAGCGGCGCCGTGGGCCGGGGGAACACCAGCGAAGCGGTGGGGGGCAGAGCCCAGCGCGTCGGGTGGAACCCGACTAACCCCGTTCGGGGGGAAGCGGCCCAAGGGGGTCCCCAGACCGATTTTCGGCCAGCGGAGCGGTGCCGAAAATAGGCCTGGGGGGGCCGCGTCCGACGCCCTGCGATCGTATGTGAGGAGCGAAGCGATCTCACATGCGGGAGCAGTTGGCGGAGGCCCACCGAAGGGGGTTAGTCGGGTTCCACCCGACGCGCCAGGGGGAGCCGGCGATAGCCGGGGGAGAAATCCCGAAGCGGCGACGTATACGTCGCCGTCGAAGGGGTGTTCTCCCCCCACGCAGTGGGCAGGTGAAAGCCAAGGAAACCGCGCATTGCGCGGTGCATCCTTGGCTGAGGGGAGACGACAGAGGGCGACGCATGCGTCGTCCGGCGGAGGGCTCCCCTGGGGAGCGATGGTCGGTCTCGACCATCGGTCCCCGCGTTCGGTCATCCAGGCGGACCGAATGGAATGACCGAAGCGAAGGACCGAACGAGAGAGGGTGGCCCGGCAGAGCGGCGGCCATGTACGAATAGGCCGGGCATCGCCCGGCCTACGTCATGGCTATTGCTGCGCCGGCCACGGTCGGAGCGGATCGGAAAGATCGGCGTCCAGCCGATACCATCCGCCCCCGCGATGACTCCAAGCGCAATCGCCGGTGGAGATATCGACACCCAGGCGACGGCTTATTTCCTCATGGTTCAAGATCATGCCGCCCTTATCCAGGCGAAAACGGACGGCGGCGGTAACGGTGGTGATTTGATGCCGGTTCATTTGATCTCCCCTTCCCTTTTAACGCGCCGCGACGGCGGCGATGATGTCCGCGACAGTGGGCATGTCGCGGCTGGCGAGCAGCCGCACGACTGCATCGAGCGGCAAAGCGGCCAAGTCCTCGACCGCCGCCGCGTAGGCCGCGCGGTACGCGGGCTGATCCGTCGGCGGCGTGGCGTCAAGAATGGCGAGCGATCGCAATCCTGTTGTGCTGGTCATGCGCGTTTTCCTTTCCTGCTGTACGCGACGGCGAGCCGGGCAAGCGGCTCGGGCGTGATGGCGGCCCGCTGTGGCAACGGAGCGTTGCCGGGCGGGGCGGCCGGCGGGGCGGCGGGCGTCGAGGCCGGCGCCGGCTGAGACAACTGCGGGAGGATCGAGGCCAGCGGGGAGGCATCGACCCGCAGGGCCTTGGCCGCGCGCAATTCGGTGATCGCGGCCTCGACGCGTTGAAGGCTCAAGAGTTCCGCCCGCACGAGGTCCACCGTCTTCATCAGCGCGGCCACCTGCTCGCGGACGTTGGCGGCCTGGTCGCCCTGCACCAACGCGGCCTGGGCCTCGGCGGCGGCGTCGGGCAACGCAACGCGGCTGGCCTCGGCCGCCGCGAGTCCATGTTGCCCGGCGAGGATCACGGTTTCGGAGCGGCGCGACGCGACCAAGCCGAGGTTACGGCCCGAGCCGTCGGGCGAAAACAGGACCGAAGCCACCCACCCCTCGGCCGACGCCTGGGTGGTCAAATTGGGCGTCGGCGCCGCGCCGATTGCGCTGATCGGCGACACGTCCACGGCCGCGTCCTCAAGGGAGGCCGTGGGCGGCCCGGAGGAGATGGCGCCTTTTCCGCCCATGCTGTCGTTGACGTGGCCAAAGATGGTGTTGCCAAGGCTGTAAAGCTGGGTGGCGGTCGTCACCGCGCTGACGAGCTGCGCCGTCTGGCCGATCCGAATCGGGTCGGCAATCGCGTAGAAGCAACAGCCGGTCGGGCAGGCCTCGGCGACGGCGGGGGCCAGGACGGCCACCGCCGCCAGGATAGCAAGGCGCCGTTTCATTGGGTGCCTCCCCCGATGATCTGCGGCTTTTCCGAGGCCTGGGCCTCGGTCGCTTCGATTTCCAGCGCGGCCTCTTCCTCGGCCGCCCAATGCTGCGCGTCGGCCGCCAATGTCGCGGCCGTGGTGCCCAGGGCGCCGGCCTGTCCAATGGCGGTGCCGGCATTGCCAAGGTTCGCGGTCGCGGCGATTTCGGCGTCCGCGTTCGGCAAATCGGCTTGCTGCTGCGAAGCAAGGCCATAGCCGTACTGAGCGGCGGCGATTAGCGCCGCCTGCCGGCGCTTCTCGGCCGATTCCAGGGCCGCGCCGCTGGTATTGGCCGTCGCGAAGGTCTGGCCGATCCACGCCGCCGCCGTGTCCTGGGTAGACCAGTTCCGCTCCGGAACCGGCATGCCCGGAATCGCCGTCACGGTGCTCAAGTCCGGCGGGGGCACATCGAGCATGACGGCCGGCGTACCCGCCTGCCCGGCGCCCGCGTCGCCGAGGGCGCCGTGGGTGCCACCAAGGAGGCCCGAGGCTTTCGACGCAAACGAAACGACGCTGGTGATTCCGCCGACGACTTTAACCGCCTGTGCCAACCCCGACAGATCCGAGGTGGCCGCCGGGCAAATACACGGGTCATCGGCCTTGGCGGACGGGATGGCGAGCAAGCTCGCCACGTCGCGGACCCGCTCGCGCCAGGTGTTCGAAACGCAATGGCCGAGGGTGGCGGCGGATGGCGCCGCCGGGGCCTTGGTCGCCACGGCCTGGTGAAGCCGGGCGTCCAGGCTGATGCTGGGCAAGGTGTCACCCTTCGGCAGAGGAATAGCGGGCGGCGCGCTGGCCGGCTTCCAATGGCCGGGCTTCGGCAAGTCGGGGGCCGGGGCGATGATCGGCACCAGCCGCACAGCCGGCGTCGCCGGCTGGTAGTGGTGGCCAGCGACCACGGCGGCGACGGCGAACGCCGTCACGGCGGCGGCGCCGATGCCGACGATCCGCCGGGCGGTCATGGCGTGCCTCCAGCCGAAGCGACAACAGGTGCAACGGGAGTGTCGTGAATGGCTCTCGCCGATTCGATGGCAAGCTGGGCGGTTCTCAACGCCCGGACGGTTGCAAGTTCGCCCTGCAACACGGTCAAGCCGACCTGGAGGGCGGCAAGCTGGCCGCGAAGATCCTTGGCGTTGTTTCCGGCCTGCATCATAGCCTGGGCGCGCTTGTCGTCGTCGGCGGCATTGGTGCGGGTGGTCAGGGCCAGGGCGTAGCCGCTCGTGGCGGCCTGGGCCAAGGCAACGTCTCGCCGGCTGTCGATCGTTTGAAGCGTGGCCGCTGCGGGGGGCGTGCCGGCCTGCTGCACGGGCACGTACAGAGTGCCCGCAACCCAGGTTTGGGCATTGGCGACGGTCGCGAAATTTGCGGCCGGGGCCGCCGGCAGGCCGGGCGCGGTGATACTGGCCATCGTCGTGGCCGTGGCCGCCGGGGCATAGGCGGAGAGCATCGAGGACAAGCCGGTAAGCGAAACGTGGCCGCCGGATGCCCCCATGCCGAACGGCAGTTGCAGGGTGGAGGTGACGCTGGGCGCGCTGGTGCCGGCCAGCCGGGTGATATTGCCCTGCGCGAAGCCGAGGGTGTTCCCGAGGTTGCCGGCGTTGTTGGCCAAGTTGATAGCTCCGCCCACGGCACCGGCCGCTTGGCCGATGCTGCCATTTCCGGCGGCGTTGCCGGCACCAGCAATGGCATTGTTGGCGGCATTGATTGGCGAATTCGCCACGTTGTTGGCGGACGAAAGCACCGTGCCAAGAGCGTTGCCCGGAATATTGGACACGGTGCCGATGGCGCCCGTGGTCGCCCCGAGAAGGTTATTTCCGGCCTTGGCGATGTTGCCGGCCGAAGCGGCCAACTGGCCGAAGCCTGAGCCGGAGCCGAGACCAATGCTGCCGAGGGCGTTGCCGATGGAATTTTCGACGCCCTGCATGCCGGAATTCACGTCGCTGGCGAGGCCGTTTAATCCACTCGCGGCCTGACCGGCCAGGGAGTTGGCCCCGCTCGCGAGCGAGCTGGCGCCGCTGGAAATGTCGCCGGCGGCGGCATTGAGGCTCCCGGCGATATCGCCGGAACTGACGGCGGAAAAGATCGAGTCCACCTGGCCAACGCCGGCACTGCCGACCGCATCGGAGATGGTGCTGGTGGTGCTGGCCATTTGGGCCATGGTGCTCGCCGTCGTGGCCGTCTGGGTCGCGGCGGCGGCCGTCTGTGCGACGTTGCTCGGGTCAACCACCACGCACTGGGCGTTGGCCGTCGAAATGCCCGCAAGCAATGCGAGGGCGGCGACGCCGCCAGCGAGACGATTGTTCATGGTCAAACTCCTCTGACGCGACGATTTCTGTAGCCATTGATCCAATCGGCGGTGGTTTTGGCCCCCTTGAGCGCGGCAAGTTTTCCGCCGGCGCCTGCGAGTTTTCCGGCCCCCGCCAGTTTTCCACCCACGAATTTGGCGCCGCCCATGCCAGCGGCGGCGGCAAAGCCAGCGGCCACGGCCGCGAGGCCGCCGCCACCGCCGCCGGCAGCGCCCAGCAATTCGTTTGCGAGGGCCTTGGCCTGGTGCTGCCCCATGACGGAGAGCCAGCCAATCAGCCAAAGTTCCCAGAATGAAAACCTAAATATCAGGACGCCCGGCGTGGAGATTTGATCGGTCGTTAGCGTGGGAAAATACTTCGCTGCGACGAAAATGCTGAAGCCGAGCAACACGGCAGAGAAAACGAGGGTGAACCCGGCTGCGAAGTATTTCTTCACTGCGGCCACGGTGATGTATCGCGTTGGACCGAAATACGCGGTGATGGCGAACAGCGGCCCGACCGATGTCAACAACAGGAAAAAGAAGATCGCTTCGGCGATGTGGGCGGCCACCGCCACCAACGCCAGCAGATAGGGAAACATCAAGCCGAGGGCGAGAAGCACATTCACGATCCGCCGCCATTCGAGCACCCCGCCCGTTCCCGGAAGCGAAGCCACCTTCAGCGCAACGGCGCAGATAGACATGAATGTGTTTTCGGCCGTTCCGAAGAGTTGGCCGAAGGGCGTCGTTGCCCCGTTCACCGGCCCAGAATTGCCCGCAATGCCGTTGGCCATGGCGGTTGCCAGCCCGGTCAGGAAATTCCGAGACGGCTCATAGAGCGCGTGCCAAAAGAGGCCCGATTGCCCTCCCGTGCTCTTGGTCAACACGGCCGTTACGATAATGGCCCCGGCACCGCTTATAAGTACCTTCATGTACTCGAATTTGCCGAACACCAGATATTTCAAAAACGTAAACATGATCGCCGCAATCAACAACGCGTGCCACGTCGTGATGGCGGCGGCGGCGATTTGGCCGGACATTTTCGCGGAGTACGTCTCGCCCTGCGTCGAAAGATCGTCCAACACCACGCACACATGGCAGGACTTCGCGGACTGAAGAATTGCAAGAAATTGGTCCGCGTTTTGTGCCGTGTTCGCGATTTCCAGCGCGGCGGCGGCGGTCGTCGAGGCGGCTTGGTTTTGGGTTGAGGCGGTCGAAGCCTGATTTTGCGCGGCCTGCGCGGCGGCCAGGGCTTGGAGATTTTGGGGGGTCGGACTGGCGTTGTATGCCGCTTGCGCGGCGGACACGCTCTGCGCCGGCGTCAGCGCCTGGGCGCTGGCCGTGCCAGCCATCACCGCCGCCAGGATGGCGACGGCAAGGGCGGCGATGCGAAACGCGCGGTTCACTCGCCGATCTCCGCGACGGCGCCGGCCGGCTTCGGAGATGCCCGCCATGCACGCCAATCCTCGCGAATGGTGGCGACGGCGGGGCGGTATCGCCCGGCCGCGACTTTTTGCCCTCGGCCGATTGCGTAGCCGACTACGCCGGCCATGGTGGTGAACGTGGCCACCAGCGCCCAACCGAAAAAGCGCGCCACCTGGCTGGCGTCGGCGGCCGGCACCCAAACCCAAGTTGCGAAGGTTGCCATGCCGCTGGCGGCGACGGCGGCAGGCAGAAGTGACCAGGCCGGCGAAAGCCAACCCTGGGGGCAGTTGGGGTAATGAAGGCGACGCATGGCTATTCTCCCTTTCAGTGGGCCGGCGGGGCGGGCGGCGGGGGCGGAGGAACCGGGGCCGGCGGCGGCGCCGGCACGAGCTGGGGAACGGGGGCCGGAGGCGGCACGGGTACCGGGGGAGCCGGCGGCGCGGAGGCATCGAGACCAGGGAACGGCGGGCCGGGTGGCGTGGCCGGCGCGGTCGCGGCCCGCCAGCCGAAAACGGCGGCGGCGGCGATGCCCGCGCCGATGGCGACGGCGCGGATAGCGCCGCGATTCCGCTCAGCCAAGGCGTGAAAACGGCGTTCAGCTTCGGATTGCATGGCTATTCGTCCTTTTTCTTCGGGGGGAAATCGGTTTCCGCAACGACGCGAAAACGCTTGCGCTCGGCGGCGGTCAGGGCGCCGCCGCCGGGTAGGCGGACGGCGGCAAAAATTCGGGCAAGGCCGGACACGAGCGACGGCGGCGCAACGACGTAGACGCCGGCATAGCTGCCGGCGGTGATGGCTTTCAGGTGCCCGGCAACAATCGCGCGGTAGCGCTGCGGGGTTTTGACAGTTCGCTCGGCCTCGATGGCCAGCCGCACGCCGTCCGGGCGGGTACCGATGGCATCCGGCCGGGTCGCGAGGTCGCGGGCGAGCCGGTCGCCGGGCGTCCAGCCGGTCCAGCCGGCGGCCTCGCCCGCCGCGCGTAGCCTTTGAATCATCAGGCGATGAGGGATGGCCGACAGGGCCACTCGGCCCGGCTCGAAGACCGGGCCCGCTGGGTCGATGCCGGCGTCCATGCCGGCCACCACGGCGCGGCCATGGGGCGTAATGCCCCAAATGGTCAGGGCGGACAGGTCGGGCGCGGGCGCACGCCGCACGGAACCTTCGCGCGCGAGGGTCGACAAAAGGCGGTTACTGACCCGACGGCAGCCAATGCCCGCCGCCCGGCCGATGAGATCGGCGGTCGACCAAACCTCGCTAGCAAGGTAACGCAGGACGGCGGCACGCTTCGACGCCGCACGCGCCGTGCGGGTGGCCGCGTCAGAGATCAGGGGCATCGTCGGCCTCCTGGCTGCGCCGCTGGCCCGGGCCGGCGATTTCGGCGGCCAGGGCATCCGCCCAAGCGGCGCCCTCGTCCTCGTCCGGCTCGGCGTCGGCCGGCGCCGCCGCACCGGCAAGGCCGGGCGCAAGAGCGCGTTTTTCGGTGGGAATGGGGCAGATATAGGAAAAGTCGATCAGCCCCGGCGCAAATACTGCTGCGATCTTTTCCGGCAACGCCAGGAAATGGTTGCTGTCTATGCGATCACGCTCGGCTTGCCGGATGCTGCGGTCACCCGTCGATGTCTCAACCAAGGCGCCAGTTTTGCTAGTGGTAAAATTTCGCGATTCATCATCAACAAGGATTTTTCCTGTCGTCCTCGCCAGCCATTCCGCCGTATCGGCGTTTTGGATTTTGTAAGCGATGCGGATTTTGCAGTTTTCAATGACCGCGTCTTGCACCGCATCGGGGTTAAGGTCTGCGGGGCAGTCGCGCAGGTCGCCAAGGCTTTGGTGAGCAAGGATAAGGTGAGCGCCCTTGTCGCGGATGGCCCCGAGCATTTCTAGCGCGGGGCGGCTGATGTGTGCCTTTAGCTCATCAAGGAAGATTAAAACCTGCCGAGGCTTTCCTTTCACCCGGTCACGGCTCTCCACGATTTGACAAAGGCGAACCAAAAGCATCCTTTGCAAAGCGAGGATTCGACCGTGGCGCATGCTACCGATGACGTACACGCAACCGCCCTGGGCGATGATGTCCGCGAGGTCTGGGGCGTGCGGGCCGGCACAGACAGTTCCACCGGCCGCCGACTCTTCAAGGCGGCCAATCAGGCCGGCGGCTGATTCGGCCATGGCCGGATCGGCGGTGGCAGCCTCGGCCAAGTCCGCCAGCGTAGCGGGGTTCGCGCGGTCAGAGACGATGACCTGGCGGGACAGCACTCGCGCCGCGCGTCTATCCCCCATTCTGTAGAAATCGGCGCCAGAGCCTTTGTCGGAAAGTGAGAACCCCGCAACAAGGAGTTCTTCGACCTGCTCCGCCGTAGCGCCAGCCAGTATATTGATCTGTGGGACTTCTTTGCGGAGATCGATTAACAGGAAGGGCTTGCCGAGCAGTTCAGCTTGGCTTCCAAGCAAGCTGGGTGCCCATTCATCATCCTTGGGGTCGAGCACTACCACCGCCTCGCCAGCTTTCAGTGCCTGACCACAGCACAGCCCAGCGGCGACGCCCTTGCCGGCGCCCGTCGTTCCGACAAGTTGGATGTGGCAACGCGCGAACACCGCATACGGGATACACACCGGCTTTCCGCGACGGTCGAGGCCGAGGAATACTTGCCCGTCGCGGAAGTACTTCGTCGGGTCATAGGTGCTTTTCGGCGCCGGGAGGCTGTCCGCGACGGTGCGGATGTCCGTCCTAGTCGCGCGCGCCGTGGTCGTGCGCAGCGCGAGCTTTTGCTTGATGGCATCAAACTTTGCTATGGCGGGACGAAAGGCATACCAGTAGAGGCCCAAGGCCACCAGGATGCCCGCACCGCCAGCCACTATGGGCGGTTCAATAGGTGCGAAGTGGCCGCGCAACAATCCATCTTGCCAAAGCCATGCAATCACGGACGGCAGCCAGAAATATGCGCCGGGGGTGATAGCTAGGCACGCCCCTGCCGACAGCCGCAGGGCCATTCGGGCCGCAGTGGCTGGGTTGTCGATTTTCGGCAGGCTGATGATGACCGAAACAAGCAGCACAAAGAGCGCTGCGGCGATCGCAGTGGCGAGTTGGAAATGCAGGTAGAGCCAGAGCACTGCCAGGGCGATGTCATGCATGATCATCATGGGCACCTCGGCGGTAAAGGCACCCTTGCCGAGCAGGCGGTGCCTGCCAGCGCGGGGTGCTCGGGATAGGGGATGGATGAGTGGAGGGGCGTCTTAGGGAATCTGTGATTCTTAAAATACGCGCGCGCGTGGTGGTCGGCTGCACCGACCAGACTGGTCGGTGTGACGCACCAGATTGACCAGCAACTGGTCGGCGCGGCCGACCAGTCTATCGCGCTGGTCGGCTGCGCCGACCAGCGGTACGAGCGCTGCCAGGGCGCGGCGATCAAAGGGATTGCTCCCGCGCCAGGTCGTCGGCAACCCACCCTACCCACCCAGCAAGGAGGTCGCCACGGTCGGCACGGGTGTCGCCGGGGCACCGTGGGGCGCCGCGCCCAACCGCGACGCGGTGCCACCGCAGGCGGTCACCCACGGAGGCAGTCGCCAGCCAGCGGACAACCCGCCCGATGATGTCCGGATCAGCGGTCGGGCCGCCGCCGCCGGCGACGACTATCCCCACCCCACCGTCAGCCACGTGCTGGTGCACATGAGTCACATGCTGATGCAGGTGGACAGTGACAGCTGGGCTCGGCTGGCCGGCGGCAAGTGCCTTATGCATCTCTCTTTCGTCCTGGGGTGCATACCCCCAGGACGCGCTTCCGGCGACCTGCCCGTCGGCGTCTCGGAGCGGTGCGACATGCCGCACTCGCCAGACGGCCCGCCGGCGCTCGCCGCCCCCATCGACCCGCTCCGCCCAACCGGCGGCCTGAAGCGCCCGCAGCACGGCAATGGCCGTCTCCTTTGTCATCCCGGCGAGGCGCGCGAGCTGACTGATCGGGTAGTTCTCGACCCGGCCGCTGTGCAAATCAGCCACCACGGACAGCACCAGGAGCATGGTGTTCGCGTGGTGTCCGAGGCGCGCGGCATCGCCGCTAAGGACGTACCACGAGAGGAGATGTGCCCACCGCAGATCCTCCGATCGGATGTGCAGCCCGTCGGCGACGCTGAAAGTTGGCGATGACGGCGTTTTCGGCCGGGGGCTCATGTCGCTTCCCCCTGCCCGCCCTGCTCGGCCCGATCCAGGCCAGGCTTCCGGGGCCGCCCGCCGCGTCCGCGCACCGAGGGCGCGACGGCAGCCTTTTTGGGACGGCCAGCGCGGCGCGGAGCCGACGCGACAACAAGCGGCTCCGCTGAAGCTGGAGCGGCCTTCTTCAGCCGCTCGAGGTACTTCTCGACGTCCTGCCTGTCGTAAACCGCCTCTTTCCCAGACATGCCGAACGGCAGGAGGGCCCGGTCAATCCGCGCGAGCGTCCAATAGCCGATCGGATAAGCAGCGGCCACTTCCGCGCGGGTAAGCCACCGCCGATCGGCGACCGGCAGACGCTCAACGGCGCGCTTGCGCGTGGGCTTGGGGGGAGGAGAATCGGGCACGGCACAGCCTTTTCGCTGTGCCGCATTGCTACGTAGCGGCTGCTGATCTCTAGCACGGGTCCGCGACGGCGCCGGCGACCTCGACGGGGGCCACTAGCGGCCCCAATTCACCCCACGGGGGTGACACCCTTGTATTTTTACACTGCCACGCGATTGAGCGCCGGTCAAGACCGAGAGCGGGGACCGAAAGCAGGGACCGAGCGGCCCGGTGCGACACTGTGATTGCCGCCGCTTCGGGACAGTATCGGGACAGTTGGAGTGCAAACGATGGCAACCAACAGCAACCAATATCATTGATTATCAATGCATTATATGTCAGTGCAGCCCCCTATCTGGGCTAAAATTGCGACTGAAAATCGCAGTGTCGGTGGTTCGATTCCGCCCCTGGGCACCATTCTCCTTCCCAGTCCGCTGAAAGCCCTTCGCTTTTCCCCAGACTTTGTCCCATCGGCCAAAGCTGGGGACGAAAGTGGGACATTGTCGGCCGCGTTCCGGTCCGGCGCGAGCAGGTGCTTGGCCGGATCGGCCAAGCGTTTCCGGTTCACTTTCCAGCTCTAAAACGCCCCTTGCTTCGGGCTCTCCATCCATAGATCGCCATCACCCGATCCTCGGTCGCACCGTTGCCAGCGGCGATAGTCGCCCCCGCCATTCTCAGCCCATGGGTAGCGTCGCGGCGTAGGCCGGCTTCGTTCCGGCGTTCGCGGAACCAATTCGTGACCCGGAGTGCGCCGGGCACACCACGGAATAATCCTGAAGATCCCTCGCCGATCAAAAAGTTCTATGACGTAGCCGTTTGCTCCAACCTCAAAATCGACGACATGACCTATGTAGTCGCTCATGGCGGTCAGCGTGACGACAGAAAGGTATGATGACCAGATCCGTGATCTCCGTTGTCGAGATTCATGATTCCGCGTCCGTGCAGTCGCATATTTCTGATCCTCGTTGGAACAATATCCCGTGAATTATAGCGCCGAAATGATCGCATCATCACTTTCATCTATATGAGATGAGCTGGCACATTTTGCAATGTCTACAACTATTTATTTTTAAATACGCTTTTCTTTCGTCACGCGCCCCAGGCACCGACTCACGTTTCGTATGAAAAATCGCAAGCCATGCCATCACACCTGCTCATCATCCAACCGTCTCATTACCGTTCACCCGAATGCCAGGCTGTGTTCAAGACCAGGCGCCGCGCGCTCGTCCCGCTGACATTGCCCTATCTGGCCGCCCTCACACCGGCCGGGTGGCGGGTTTCCCTGGTCGACGAACAACTGGACGATATCGATTTCGATGCGCCCGTGGATTTGGTGGCGATCACCGCGTGGACGCTGCATTCCCTGCGGGCTTACGACATCGCCGCGCGCTTCCGGAAGCGCGGTGTGCCGGTGGTCATGGGCGGGCCGCATGTGTTTTTTTATGCCGAAGAGGCCCTGGACCATTGCGACGCCATCGCGATTGGCGAGGCCGAGCCCATCTGGGGACGACTTCTGGAGGATGCGGCCGCCGGACGGCTGTCTCGAGTCTACCGGGCGGAGCCCCTGCGGGATCTCTCCGGATTGCCGGCGCCCCGGTACGACCTCCTCGACCTGAAGCGCTTCGGGCCGTTTCGCACCTTCGCCGTGCAAAGCTCGCGCGGCTGCCCGTTCATTTGCAACTTCTGTTCCGAACGGCTTTATTTGGGCGGGAGCTACCGCTGGCGCCCCGCCGAGGAAATGGCGGAGGAGATCAGGCGTAGTGGAGGACGCAATTTTTTCTTTGGAGAAAGCAACTTCGGCGGGAAGAAAGCCCGCGCCATGGAGCTTCTCGAAGCACTGATTCCTCTTAAGGTCCGATGGTCGACGTTGTGGTCGTCGCATCTTAGTCTCGACGAAGAGTTTCTCGATTTGGCTGTTCGCGCCGGAGTACTGCACGTGAATATCGGCATTGAAAGTATAACTGCCGATTCACTAAAAAATATGAAGAAACTGCAAAACAATGCACATCGATACGCTGATATGATGCGCAACATGAATAAGCGTGGGATTAGCTACTCTCTCAATTTCATATTTGGATGGGACAGCGATTCGCCGGATGTCTACGACTCAACCATCCAGTTTCTGGAATCGAACAAAGTTCCAGCCGCCTATTTCAACATATTGACTCCGACCAAGGGCACCCCCCTCTACGATCAAATGAAGGCCGACGGCCGTCTCCTCAACGAAGACATCATCGATCGCTGGCCGGGTCAGTTCTGCCATATGCGTCCGCTGTATGGCTCACCGGAGGACCTGGAGGCCGCAGTCCAGAAAATGTATCGCCAATTCTACAGCTATCGCTCCATGCTGCGCCGACTGCCCCTGCCAAGGAGAAAGTCCGATATCGCCTCGTGGATCATAAATTTTTCCGAGAGGCGCATGCGGCATGCCGCTCAGGCGAATAACGACTTCGACGCCTATTGAAGGAAACCCTCAAAGGTAACGCCTTTCGTGGGCTTTCCATTTCTGGGGAAATTCTCTCGCCGTAAGCCTTTCGCCGCGTGCCGGGTTGCGCTAGCGTGCGCGTTCGACGATCCGCACGATGGCCCCCCTTGGTGGAACCGGATTCCTTGACCGCGGCGGAGCGCGCGGTGGTCGCCGGCCGGTTCGATGCCGCGCTGCGGCTGCTGGCGCGGCTGCCCGACGATGTCCCCGGCCGCGACGCGCTGCTGGGCGCCGCCCATCTTGGCTGCAAGCATGCGACGGCGGCGCGGGACCACCTGCGCCGGGCGGCGGCGCAGGCACCCGGCGACGCGTCCATCCAGATGCTGCTGGGCCGCGCCCACCTGCTCGCCGCCGACCCCGGCGCCGCCGTGCGGGTGTTCGAGCGGCTGGCGGCGGAGGCGCCGGGCCTGCCGGGGTTGGGCGACGCGCTGGCCGCGACTTATCGCCGGGACGCCCGCTACGGCGATGTGCTGCGGATCGCCCAAACCGATTCCGCGCCGAGCGACCAGATGCTCTACGAGACGGCGCTGAGCCAAGCCGCCCTCGGCGATGCCGCCGGCAGCATCGCCACCTGGGACACGCTGCTCGCCCGCGCCCCCGATCTGGCCGCCGCCTGGTACGCCAGCCACGCGCCGGCGCTCGACCTTCTGGGCCCGGCCGAGTCCGAGCGAAGGCTGGAGCGTGCCGCCGCCTGTCCCAAGGCCAACGGCAAGTACCTGGCCATGCTCGCCGCCTACGACGTCCTGGCGGGCCGCCAGCCGCGCGACTTTAGGCGCAAGCACGCCCACATGGTGGAATCCGCCGCCGCCCTGCTGCCCGACCTCGCTCCCGGCTGGCGCCTGTTCGGGGTGGCGCCGGAACTGCTGCGCTGGGCGGTGGCCGAGGCCCGCCGGCCGGGGCTGGTGCTGGAGTTCGGCGTGCGGCGCGGCACCTCGCTGGCGGCGATCGCCGCCGTCGCCGGCCAGGACGTGCACGGCTTCGATTCCTTCGAGGGACTGCCCGAAGCGTGGAACGGCGCCCCCCGCGGGGTCTTGAGCACCGGCTGCGAGATGCCGGCGGCGGCGGACGGAATCCGGCTGCACCGCGGCTGGTTCGAGGACACGCTGCCGGCCTTCCTCGCCGCGCATCCCGCGCCTGTGCGCTTCGCCAACATCGACTGCGACATCTATTCCTCGACCCGCACGGTGCTGACGGCCCTGGCCGGGCGCATCGGGCCGGGTACGGTGCTGGTGTTCGACGAATTCATCGGCAACCGCAGCTGGCGCGACGACGAATACCGGGCCTTTCGCGAATTCGCCGCCGCCTATGCCGTGCGCACCCGCATCATCGCCGTCAACTTGGCCTGCAAACAGGTGGCGATGGTGGTAACGGAGTGAGCGATTGGTTGCCGCGCACCCCGTTGACCGCCGCGGTCAACGGGTTGGCGACCGACTGATCGACTTGATCCGCGGCCGCGGCTGACCGGAAATGTCCCCAAGCTCGCGGTCCTGCGCCTCGATTATCGCCCGTGCCGGCGCATCGCCGTCCAGGCCGCCCAGTTCGGCGCTCGGCACCCGCCGGTTGGAGCGGCGGGAGCCATCCTCGTAGACCACGTCGAACAGGACGAATTCCGTGTCTGCCTTGGTTTTCTTTCGAGCCATGAGCGTCTTCCTCTATTTCCGTCCCGCACCGGCCGCCGCCGGCTTGCCGCCCAAGGGCTTGGCGGCCCCGCGCCCCTGCCGCGCCACGTCGGCGCGTTGCCCGGGCCGGGCCGCCTTGCCTGACGGGTTCGACGGTTTCGGCCGTTCCTTGCCGAAGCGCCGGACGGCCCGGTCCGCGGCGGCGACGGGCCGGCGCGGTTCCAGCCCGGGCACCACATGCACGTCGATGGCCGCCTTGGTGTAGTGCTGAATACGGGGCAGCACGCCGCGGTCGGCGGGCCCCACGAAGGAAATGGCGATGCCCTGGGCACCGGCGCGACCGGTGCGGCCGATGCGGTGGACATAGTCCTCGGGCGCGCGGGGCAGATCGAAATTGATCACATGGGTCACATCCCGCACGTCGATCCCGCGCGCCGCCACATCCGTGGCCACCAGCATCCGGACCGTGCCTGCGCGAAGCTTATCCAGAGTCCGGTTCCGCTCGCCCTGGGTCATGTCGCCATGCAAGGCGGCGGCGGCATGGCCCGCCTGGACGAGGCCCTGCGCCAGCGTGTCGGCGTCCCGCTTGGTGGCGGTGAACACGATGGCCTTGGCAACGTCGGCGGACGCGGCGAAATGGTGGAGCAAACGGCGTTTGTGGGCCAGATCGTCGGCATGGTGGACGCGCTGGTCGATGCGCGCCGGGCTTTCGCCATGCTCGATGGCGACGCGAACCGGGTCGGACAGCAGCCGCTCCGCGATCTTGGCCATCCGCTGGTCCCATGTGGCCGTGAACAGCAGGGTCTGCCGCGCCGTGCCGCACGCGGCCGCGATGGCCTCCACGTCCTCGAGAAATCCCAGGTCGAGCATACGGTCGGCCTCGTCCAGGATCAGCACCTCGACCCCGCCCAGATCCAGCCGCCCGCGCTGTAGGTGGTCACGCAAGCGGCCGGGTGTAGCCACCACCACGTCGACCGGGCGGGACAGCAGCCGCAACTGGTCGCGGTACGGCATGCCCCCGACCAGTTCGACGGTGTTCAGGTTCAGGAATTTTCCGAGCTTGCGCGCGGCCAGCAACACCTGGCGCGCCAACTCGCGGGTCGGGGCGAGGACCAGGATTCGCGGCAGCCCCGCCGGACGGGGAACCCGCCCCCCGGCGAGGCGGTTCAGCGACGGCAGCAGGAACGCGGCGGTCTTTCCTGTGCCGGTATGCGCCGTAGCCAGGACATCCCGCCCCGCCACGGCCGGCGGAATGGTGGCCACCTGAACAGGCGTTGGGTCGGCATAACCCTCAGCCGCGAGAGCTTTCTGAATCAAGGGATGCAGGTCGATATCGGCGAAGGACAAAGTCTCTTCCTCTCTCTCATGGACGAAATGCGTTGTTCTGGGCGCGCCATCGATCGCACGGCCCTTGGCGGGAGGAGTCAAAAAGAGGAAGAAGTGTCCACGCAGGAGCGGCCCATTTCGGGACCACCCGGATGTTATGGCAACGTCTCTCTCAAGAGACGAACATGCCTCCAGCGATCGAACCGAGCGAACATACGGTGCGGTGGCGGCCAAGCCAAGCGCATTCTGCCCGCCCGCCGCCGAGGGGGCGGATTCACAACGGAAATGCGCCACGGGCCGCGGCGAACACCCCGATCACACCCTATGGCGAAAACATCTCGTCGAAAAAATCCCGCATCGCCACCCACGAACGGCTGTCGGCCTTCGCATTATAAGCCGCCCCTTTGGCATTGTCGTCGCCGGCATTCCAGTCGGTGAAGCTGTGGACGGCGCCGCCATAAAGGACCATCTGCCAGTCCACCCCGCCCTCGCGCATTTCGCGTTGGAACGCCTGGACGGCGTCGGTGGGCACATGGGGATCGTCGGCGCCGTGCAGGACCAGGACGCGGGCCCGGATGGTCCGGGCGTCCTCGGGCGTGGGCGTGTCGAGGGCGCCGTGAAAGCTGACCACCCCCAGGAGGTCGGCGCCGCTGCGAACCAGCTCAAGGGCGCCCTGGCCGCCGAAGCAATAGCCGATGGCCGCCAGCCGCGCCGCATCGACGCCCGGAAGCGTGCGCAAGGCGTCCAGCCCGGCCGCAGCCCGGGCCCGCAGCAGCGGGCGGTCCGCCCGGTATTTGCCGGCTTCCCGGGCCGCCTCGGCGCGTTCCTTGGGCCGCACACCCTTGCCGTAGATATCGGCGACGAAGGCCACATAGCCCAGCTCGGCGATCATTTCGGCACGCTTCCGGGCATAGGCGTCGATGCCGTGCCACGCCGGCAGCACCAGGATTCCGGGCCGCCTGCCCTGGCCGGCGCCGCCATGCGCGGCATACCCCTCAAGGGCGATTCCGCCGTGGCTGTATTCGATGGTCTCGGTCTTCATCCCGTCCTCCGGCCGATCCGCCCGCACGCCACGGTAACCCCGGGGCGCCGCGCGGGAAACCCTTACCGACGGTTACGTGCGGCCGGTGGCAGGTGCCGCCCGGGTAGTGCGTCAGTTTGAAATCTGACGGCTCTTGACGGGGTGGTGCGTCAGGACCGCGTCTCCTATATGCTTAGCGGAAAGCACAAGGAGGCTCTATGCCTAAAGGCCCCAAAGGACAGAAGCGCCCCGCTGACGTGATTGGCGCCGCCATCATGGTGGCGAAGATCGCTACGGGCGAGATCACGGAAACTGACGCCACTGAAGCCGACGACGGCAAGGACCCAGCCGCGAAGGCGCTGGGGAAGAAGGGCGGCAAGGCTCGGGCAGACAAACTCACACATGAGCGGATGTCTGAAATTGCCAAGCGAGCCGCCAAGGTGCGGTGGTCTCGCAGCGGCAAGAAGTAGAATTCTGTCACGGCACGCACGAATCTGCTGGACGAGTTCCGTGTGAGTGTGGCATTGTCCGCTCATCCAAGACGGTGAGCGAGCTATGGCAAGCAACTTCTTTTCCGCACTGGAGGCGGAGATCTCTGACCTCCAAGCCGCGCTAGAGGCCGACCCTCGCTTCATTAAGTTGCGCGAACTTCAGCGTGTCAGGGACCTGTATATGGGCGTGCAGCCTCCGGCCGCGACGGTCGCCCCCCCCCCTGCGCAAGAAGAGGATTTCGGCACGACTGCCAGAGGCATCGGTCGGCGCACATCTCCGGAGCGGGCGCAGCTAAAGGCCGCCGTTATCGAAATTCTGCGGGGCAAGACAGTTCCCACCCCCACCATCATGTTGCTCAATTTGCTGATGGAAAAGGGGCTGGTCCCTGCCGGGAATAGCCCTGCCAATTCGCTCAGCGCCATGCTCTCGCAGGCTAAGGGCGAGTTTAAGCCGCACGGGCGCGCAGGATGGACCCTGATTGATGGGGCCGATCCGAGCGCCAGAAACACCGAAGCCGCTGATGCCGACCCCACGAAGGAGACATCAACGGCTTCTATGAGTCCCGCTTGATCAGCGGGAGAACCACACACCCGGTCGGCTCGTAAATCCGATGCCAGGAGGTGGCACATGAAATAGAATTGATGCAGATCTGCGGGCAGCTTTCCGATTGATCGTCGGGAGGCTACCCCGATCTACGCCTGACCTTATGAAATGATATCGATTCCGTCAAGGAAAAGGTGGTGTCTCAGTTTGAAATTTCGGCCTCAGCGGCACCCCGCTTCCGATAGGCGGCGGGACGCTTCGGCGCTTCCGCCCGCGCGTCGATCAGCGCGACAATATCATCCATGTTCCACAGCCGATCCGTGACGCCTGCCGCCATCGCGGGCGTGACCTTGAGCGTCTTATGGATGCGGACGAAGTTGTAGAACATGACGTGCAGCGCCACGGCGTGGGCGTGGTTCTCGACCTTCTTGGAAAAGGCGTTGGTCAGGCGGGTGAACCGGCGCATGTGCATCCGCATGGTGAGGTTTGAACGCTCCACGTAGCTGGTGGAGACGTGCGCCTTGTCCGGGTTGCCGGTGATGGCCTCTTTCTTGGCTCCGATGCATTGGGCCGGGCTGTAACGCCGGGTCGCGTCGGCAGCTTCACCGTACAGCTTCACCAGCATGGCGTAGTCCACCTCATCCCCGAAGGCGTCTTCCACGGCATTCAGATAGGCCTTGTGCCCGTCCGTGGTCAGTTGGACGCGAGTAGCCAGCCGTGACCGCAGATCGTCTATCAGCGCCCATGCGTATTCGCTGTCCCGGCCGCCAACGAGGTAGCTGATCATCAGCTTGGTGTCGGCATCCAGCGCCGTCCACGTCCAGGTGTCCCCAGCGGCTTCGGGAGCGGCCTTCGCATCCTTCACGTTCTTCTGCTTGCAGTGGGTGAAGGACCAAATCTCGTCGCACTGGACCCGACGGGCCTTTACGTCCCGAACGTGCTCATCGTGGTAGGCGGCGCACGCGGCACCGGCATCCACCAGCATCTTTGTCACGGTGTTGATGCTTACATCCACCACCCGCGAGATGGCGCGGAGCGACGATCCCTCACACAGGAGGTTCAGGATTTGGATGCGCTTGGCGTGAGGGAGCTTGTTCATTTCCGCGCTCATGCATAACGTTCACTTTCAATATCCTACTTGTTTCTCCCTATAATGCAAGTTATAACTTGCTTCGGCGGCCATTTGAAGGAGGTTGAGATGGTTGAGCGATCAGCTGGGAAATCTCGCGGGGGCGACGCTCGCGCAAATGCGCTTACGGCAGAGCGGCGGAAGGAGATATCTCGCATGGGGGTTGAGGCGAAAAAGGCCCGCGCCCAGATGCCCAAGGCGACTCACTCCGGTGTACTGCAGATCGGGGGAAGTGAAATCCGATGCTTTGTGCTGGATGATGGGCGCAGAGTGCTATCTGGACGCGGTCTCACGGGCGCCATCGGCATGAAAGGCCGTGGCCAAGGTGTGGCCAGAATTTCGGCCAATAAGCTCATAAAATCAAGCAATAACAGTGAGTTGCTTGTGGCCATCGAAAACCCGATCAAGTTCATCGGCAAGTCCCCAAAAGGTCGCGATGAACCTAGTGACGGGTTTGAGGCCACCGTTCTCCAAGAAATATGCGAGGCGATATTAACCGCCCGCGATAATGGGGAGATAAGAACAGAACATGATATGCGCTACGCGCAGCAGGCGGACGTTCTCATTCGGGGATTTGCCCGCGTCGGCATTGTGGCGCTGGTGGATGAGGCGACAGGCTATCAGAGAGACCGCGCAAGAGATGCCCTGGCGAAGATTCTTGAAGCATATGTCGCGAAGGAACTCCAGCCGTGGGTGAAGACATTTGACAACGACTATTACGAAAATATGTTCCGACTTCGTGGCCTGCCATATCCGCCGGAGAAGACGAATTACCGTCCAAGTTATTTCGGCCACCTGACCAACGACGTGGTGTATAGCCGCCTTGCTCCAGGAGTGCTCACCGCTCTTAAGGAAGAGGCAAAACGTGAGAGAAAAGGAACAAAGTTATTCCAACACCTGAACCCCGGATATGGGCGCCAAGAACTTCTTAAACATCTTGGCATGGTTGTTGGCATGATGAAGATATCAGACAATTGGTCTGATTTCATGCACAAGCTCAACCGGGTTGCGTGTAGATATGACCAGACAATGCTGCTGGACCTTGAAGAGACAGATCGCTAGCGCGTTTCCCACCTCTTGGCGGCGGCGCGTTTTGCGATCTCGGCCCGCTGCTCTGGCGTCAACGCCTCGGCGCGGGCCTTTCCGCCCTTCTGTCCACCTAGCCGCCCCAAGGCGACGGCATGAGGGTTCTTCCCCTCTTCCTCGGGGGTGGGTGGCGCTTGGTCTTCGGCCTCGCCCGTAGCGATATCGACGATAAGCGTGGCAAGCTGGTTCGGGTCGCGCGGGCGCTTGGGGTGCTTCGTGCTCATGGTGTAGAAGATAGTCGATGCACCACGGCTATGCCACACCGCTCAAGCACGAGCGGGTGGGGCCGGATTTCAAACTGAGACACTACCGCCGCCCGTCAAAGTTTGTAAATCAATCGAACTTGTGAAAGAACGCCCATTGAAAACATCGGCGTTTTTCCGTCGGAATCGAGCGGAACGGGCATTCTTTCACAAACTCTCAGTATGCGACCGCCGACCGCATCGCCCAGAGATGCGCGGTGACCAACGCGCGCCACGGCGAGAATTCGGCCAGCCAGCGTTTCGCGTCGTTCTCGGCGATCCTGTCCGGGATCCCGAGCAGCAACTGCAACTCACGGCGGAATGCGGCGTCGCCGTGCAGCGATCCGTCCAGCCAGCCGAAACCGCGCAGCAGCGTGTAATCGACGGTCCAGGGGCCGATGCCGCGGACCCGCGACAGCCGCTCGCGGATATCGTCCACCGGCAGCGTTCCCGCCCACGCATCCAGGGGCAGTGCGCCCTCCACAACCTTGCCGGCGGCCACGATCAGCGACCGCGCCTTCGCCTGCGAAAACCCCGCCCGGCGCAATTCCGCCTCGGTCAGCCGGGCGACCCCGCCGGCATCCGGATAGCAGAGCAGCCCGCCGGAATGCCTCAGGCCGGCGGCTTCGATCAGGTTTCGACGCAAGGAAACGGCGGCGCGGACACTGATCTGCTGTCCGGCGATGGCCCAGGTCAGGGCCTCGAACGGGGTCGGCGCGAGCGGCACCCGCAACCCGGGCCGTCGGGCGATCAGCGGTCCCAGGAGCGGATGGGTGCGGTATCGGCGCTCGAAGTCTTCGATCGGCTGCGTCAGGCCCAGCATGCGCCGCACCATGCGCTCCAGCCGGCCCCGCCCACCATCCGCCGACGGGCCATCGACCGCCAACTCGGCATGGGCATGTCCAGCCTGGAACGCGATGCCGAGGCACGCCGCCCGTCCCTCCCATGAAATCCCCTTTTGCAGAGTGTCCGTGCCGACCCGCTCGGCCACCATCAAGGGATCGCGTTTGTGGAAGGCGAGAATGTCCGCCGCGCGGAAGTCGGCCGGCAAGGCGATCACGCACGCCAGCGTCATAGCGCGCCTTCCCGTTTCAGCAGGGTGCGCTTGCGCTCGACGCCCCAGCGGTAGCCCGACAGCGTACCGTCGGTGCGGACGACGCGATGGCAGGGGATGGCGATGGCGATCGTATTCGCGGCACAGGCGCCGGCCACCGCGCGGACCGATTTGGGCGAGCCGATGGTTCTGGCGACGTCGGCATAGGTCGCCGTCGACCCCGGCGGGATGTCGCGCAACGCCCGCCAGACGCGCTGCTGGAACACGGTTCCGCGGATGTCGAGCGGAAGGTCCAGGCCCCGCGAGGGCATCTCCACGTAACCGACGACCTTCGCGACCATGTCCTCGAACCCGGCATCGCCACCGATCAGCCGCGCATTCGGAAAACGGTCCTGGAGATCGCGGGCGAGGGCATCCGCGTCGTCCCCCATCAGGATCGCGCACACACCTCGTCCCGTCCTCGCCACCAGGATGGACCCAAGGGAGCATTCGCCGATGGCGAAATGGATATCGGTATCGGCACCGCCGGCGCGATATTCCGTGGGCGTCATGCCCAGCACCTGATCCGATACCGCATAGAACCTGCCGCTGGAGGTGAAGCCGGCACCGTAGATCGCATCGGTGACCGTGGCACCCTGACGAGAGAGTTCCTCGCGGACCCGCCTGATGCGATGGGCCTGGGCGTAGGCCTTGGGCGTAACTCCGGTCACGGACTTGAACAGCCGGTGGAAATGGTAGGTGCTCAACCCCGCCGCACGGGCTAATTCATCGAGGCCGGGAGATTCCTCGGCTGCCTCGATGAGCCGGCAGACCGCCACCACTTTCGCCGCATGGCGCTCCGCCAGCGCGGGCAGGTCCGGCCGGCACCGCTTGCAGGGACGGAATCCGGCGCGCTCGGCGTCGGCCCGGGTCTCGTGGAATTGGACGTTTTCCGGCTTGGCCCGGCGGGCGGCGCAGGACGGCCGGCAGTAAACCCCAGTCGTCGCGACCGAATAGACGAACGCGTCGTCGAAGGCGGAATCGCGGGCGACGACGGCCCGCCACCTCGGGTCCTGCTCGGTCGGATTTTCGGCCGGCCTCCGTTCGTCGGGCATGGCGGTCATCCTCGTGCGCTCATGACGATCCTTATTCATGACCCCAGTGTAGCGCTCGATGCGTCCGCCGCACTCCAATGCTTGCGGTCAAATTCGCGAACCCGCCGACAGGCGGGGAGAGTGTGGCCGCCCCCTTACCCCGCCCGCACCTGCGCGACGAACTCGTCGACCTGATGCTGCAACTGGCGGGACTGGTCGGCAAGGCCCGTGGCCTCGGCGACCCGCTGTTCGGAAAGCTGCTCCAGGCCGTGGGCGATGTCCGAAACGCCGCCGATGTTGTGGCCGACCGCTTCGGTGAGGCCGGCGACCTTCTGGGCGCTATTGGCGATCTCGTCGATGGCCGCGGCCTGGGCGCCGGCCGAATTGGCGACGGCGCCAATGGCTTGTTCGATCCGGCCGATGGTGCCACCGATGGCGCGGATGGCGGTGACCGCGCCGGCCGTGACCGACTGGATGCCGGCGATCTGGGAGGAGATGTCTTCGGTGGCCTTCGCGGTCTGGTTGGCCAAGTGCTTGACCTCGTTGGCGACCACCGCGAAACCCTTACCGGCCTCGCCGGCGCGGGCCGCCTCGATGGTGGCATTCAGAGCCAGCAGGTTGGTCTGGCTGGCGATGTCCTGGATCAGGCTGACGACGTCGCCGATGCGGTGGGCGGCGGCGGCAAGACTCTCCACCGTGCTGTTGGTGCGCTCGACCTCGTCGACGGCGCCCTTGGCCATCGCGCTCGATTCGCTGATGCTGCGGTTGATCTCGCGCACCGAGGCCGACAATTCCTCGGCAGCGGCGGCGACGGTCTCGACGCTGCTGGTGACCTCCTCGGCGCTGCTCGCGGCGGCGGACGCCTTGCCGCTGACCTCCTCGACCATCCCGTCCAGGCTTTGCGCGGCCTGACGCGCGGATTCCGCCGCGCTGGACACCGCATCGATGACTTGGCCGAGGTCACGCTGGAAGCGCTCGGCCAGGGTCTGCATGTCGGCCTTGCGCCGCTCGGCGGTCTCGCGGGTGACGCGGTCGCGTTCCCCGGCGGCCCGCTCGGCGTCGCGGTGGGCCTGGGTGGCGTCGTCAAGCGCCGCCTGCGAGCGGCCGAATGAGCGTGCCAAGCGCAGCGACAGCCACACCAGCACGCCGGTCTCGATCACCACGATCGCCGCATGGAGGACGACGCGCGTAAACGAGGCTCCGCCGGGAAACACCGCCGCCGGATAGACGAAATTGAGCAGCAGATGATGCAGCGCCACCGTGGCGGCGGCGACCACCAGCACCGGCCAGTCGCAATAGGCGGTCAGCATGGCCAGCGCGGCGAAGAAGTACATGTGCAGGTCGATCTGCCACGGATGGCCGTCGAATTGGTAAACCAGCAGGGCGACCAGGCCCATCAGGGCCACGGCGATGGTATACCGGCTGGATGGCCCGCCCCCGTCGAGACGGGCGGTCGCCGTGGCGGCGCCGGCCAGGACCAGGGCGCCCACCGTCGGTATTACCCAGCCGCCGGACAAGGACAGCCCGACCACGGCCACCAGCGGCACGTGCAGCCAAAGATAGAGGATCATGAACCGCTGAACCGCCGCCCGCATCACGCTCAACTCGTTCATCGACGCCTCCTATCGGCTGCATTCGTCCACGGCGGCCGCCTTGACCACGACCAGGGCCCCCTGCCGGTAAAGGTTGGCGACGAAGGCGGGATCGGCCGAGCGCGCGACCACCACCGTGCTCCATGCCCCGAATCCCTGGACCGCTTCGGCCCCCGCGGCCACCACGCCGGCCAGCGCCCCCTCGCCCGCCTGCGCCGGCGGGAAGATCGCCGCCACCGCCGTGCCGTTCTCCGGCCACAGCACCAGCGCACCCGTCCACAACAGGCTGAAGACCAGCAGGACCAGGGCGGGCAGCAGGGTGAATAAGGTCGGGTGGGGCTCATCCATCCGGTCGCCTCGGAAAACCTTACGCCATGTAAGGATGTGCTCGACCGATGGTATAAGCAAATGGAATATTCGGGCTGCCGAACTAGAGACGATTCCGATGCCGGCAGAGCGATGCGCTCGGCGGCAGAGCATGCCTTCAAGGATGGCATATTGCGGGAACTCGTCACGCCTGGACTTGATCAAGTCCTTCCGTATCCATCCGACACTTTACCGCCGTCACAGCTTAATGGACGTGACAGGTGCGGCCGTCGTGAATTTTACCAATGAAACACAGTACAACGGCCTTGGCGGGGACGACCAGCCGACCGCCCCCTACATCGCCCAGACGTAGCACCCCAGGCAGCCGCCCAGGATCAGCACCAGCAGGGCGGTGAAGAACGCCTGCCAGCCGCTGCCGGCGCGGCGCAGATCGAGAAAGTGGTCGAGCACCTGCCGAGCCTTGAGGAACGAGGCCGCCAGGGTCACCAGCACCGCGGCCAGGGACAGGCGGGTGTCGTCGTGGCCGAGCAGGGCGGCTGTCACCGAAAGAATTGTGAGCGCCACCAACACCAGCCATGCCCGGAACAGGCGCCGGCCCCAGGCGGCATCTTCGGGGTGGACGTGCTGGCTCATCGCAGCAGGTACACCAGGGGAAACAGGATCAGCCACACCAGATCGACCATGTGCCAGAAGGCGGCGCCGGTCTCCAGGTTCTCCAGCGAATCGCGCCAGGCGACGATGGCCAGCACGCACAGGCCCATGACCACGTGGAGGGCGTGGAAGCCGGTGATCAGGAAGAACAGGGTGAAGAAGGTGTCGCTGTCGATGTTATGGCCAGCGGCGAACTCGCGGCCGTATTCGTGGCCTTTGACCGCCAGGAACGCCACGCCCAGCGCCATGCCGGCCGCCAGCCAGCGGTGGATGCCCTGGCCCAGCGCGCGGGCGCGGACGGCGCGGGCCACGCAATAGCCGCTGGTCACCAAGATCAGGGTGTTGAGCCCCCCGGCGATGACGTCGAGGCTGGCCTGTCCCGCCTGGAACGTGGCGGGATCGCGCATCCGCGCCGCCGCGAAGCCAAGGAAAAAGGCGCCGAACACCAGCATCTCGCTGATGATCAGCACCCACATGATGGGGTTGCCGGGCAGCGCCGACAGCACGCCCCATTGCGGTTCGGCGGATGAGGTGTCCATGGCGTTCATGCCTGGGTGATGTGCCGGTAGATCCGCGGCAGGGCGGACGACAGCCGGTCCAAGCGATCGACGATGGCGAAGGCGCCGCGCCCGAACAGATGGGGAAAATAGCCTTGGGCGTGGCGGTCGATGGTCACCGCGAACACCCCCAGTCCCTTGGCCCGCGCCTCCAGCACGGCGCGGCGGGTGTCCTCGATGCCGTGGCGGCCTTCGTAATGGTCCACGTCGTTGGGCTTGCCGTCGGTCAGCAGCAGCAGCAGCTTGTAGCGGTGGGGCCGCGCCTCCAGACAGGCGGCGGCATGGCGCAAGGCTGTGCCGATGCGGGTGTAATAGCCGGGACGCAAAGCGGCGATTCGGCGCAGGACGGCGGGGCCGAACGGCTCGGCGAAGTCCTTCACCGTCTCCACCCGCACCCAGTCGCGCCGGCGCGAGGTGAAGGACAGCACCGCGAACTCGTCGCCGCAAGCGGCCAGGCCCGAGGCGAATACGCTGAGCGCCTCCTTCTCCACGTCCAGAACGCGGCGGTTCTCCACCCAGGCGTCGGTGGAGAGCGACGCGTCGACCAGCACCGCCACCGACAGATCGCGCTCGACCTTGCGCCGCTCAAGATAGACCCGCCCGGAACCGGCGCCGCCGGCCGCGAAATCGGTGCGGTCGCGCACCAGGGCCTCGGTATCGAGGTCGTCGCCCTCGGCCTGCGCGCGCAGCAGCCGGGGCCGGGTGCGCAGCGCCTCGAACTGGCGGCGCACAGTGCGGATGCGCCGCCTTGTGGCGTCGTCGGGTGTCCAATCCTCGCCCTCCTCGGCAGCGGTCGCCGTGAGCACGGAACAATGGTCGCGAAGATAATCGCCGCGCCGCCAATCCCATTCCGGATACAGATGGGTGCCGGTGATCCGCGCCGGGTCCACCGCGCCGGGCGGCAGGTCGAGGTCGAATTTCAGCCGCGTCGCCGCCTTGCGGCCGTGCCGGGACAGGACGATCTCCTCCATGTCCCCGGCCGCCTTGCGCGCCTCGTCCTCGTCGGTGTCGTCCGCCGCGCGGTTGACGTTGACCATGTCGGCAAAGGCCAGGATCTTTTCGAAGCGGTTGAGGATCAGCGGGTCCTTGCGGTCAGCCTGGTCCTGTCGGCGGCGGGTGGCGCGCCGCCGGGAATTGTCATCGCCGTCCTCGGCCGCGCCCTTCCCGCCCGTTGCGTCGTCCTCGTCCGTCGGCACGCCATCGCCGGGGGCGCGGGCCACGGCCTCGCCCCACAGGGGCACCGGCAGGAACGGCTTGTAGCGGGGTGCATCCGGCAAAATCGTGGGCAGGAAGCCATCGGCCACGCAGGCGAAGGGATGGGCGGGCGCCAGTGCGGGACCGCCCAGCAGGGCCGCTACCGCCTGCTCCACCCGAAGCTCGGTTCCAACGAGGCGACGGTAGGGCCGGACGGCGAGCGTGGCGGTGGCGAGAGCGTGGTACCGCGGGCGCAGGCCTGGAAAGCAGTCCAGCACCGTTGCCGTGGCGCGGATGGCCCGTGCCAGGCGATCGAGGTCGGCGGCCAGGCCGGCGGGCCGCTCGGGGGCCGGGTCCAGGACGGTGAAGAACGCCGCCAGCCATACATAAAGGTCGCGATTCAACTCGGCGGCGGGGAACAGGTCGATCACCGGCGGAAGGGACAGGGTGGCGTCGTCCCGGCGGGCGACGAGGACGCGCTCGGCCTCCATGCCGATACGCTGGCGCAGGGACAGCCGATGCCCCGAACTCCGCGCCGAAGCAGCGGCGATCTCGACGCCGCCATCGCCGCCAAGGCCGCGAAAGACCACCGAAAGACGCCCGCGAACCGAGTCCAGCGCCACCGCCGCCTCGGGGTGGCGGGGATAGCTGGCCGCCTCGCCCACCATGCGGTGCCACAGGCTGCCGACCCGCTCTTCCAGTTCCAGCCATTCGAGCATGGCGATCCCCTCAGCCGAAGACCGCGCGCACGATCTCTACCAAGCCCGCCTCGACCTCGGGATCGTCGGTGAGCGGCCCCAGCAGCGCCACGCGCACAGCCTGGTCCAGATCCATTCCCGCACGGACCAAGGTGGCGCAATAGACCAGCAGGCGGGTGGACACGCCTTCCTCCAAATCCTGGCCCTTGAGCGCCCGCAGCCGGCCGGCCAGGGCGATCAGGGGGCGCACGGCCGCTTCGGGAAGGCCGCTTTCCTCGGCGACTATCCGCGTCTCGACCGCCGGGGCGGGGAAATCGAAATCGAGAGCGATGAAACGCTGCCGCGTCGATGGCTTTAGCTGCTTCAGGATGTTCTGGTAGCCGGGATTGTAGGACACCACCAGCATGAAGCCCTCCGGCGCCTCCAGCATTTCCCCGGTGCGGTCGAGCGGCAGCAGGCGGCGGTCGTCGGTGAGGGGGTGGAGGACGACGGCGACATCCTTGCGCGCCTCCACCACCTCGTCGAGATAGCAGATACCGCCCTCGCGCACGGCCCGGGTCAGGGGTCCGTCCGTCCACACGGTATCCCCGCCCTTCAGCAGGTAACGGCCGGTGAGGTCGGCGGCGGTGAGGTCGTCGTGGCAAGCCACCGTGAACAGAGGCCGGCCCAATCTCGCCGCCATGTGGGCGACGAACCGGGTCTTGCCGCAACCGGTGGGACCTTTCAGCAGCAGGGGCAGGCGGTTGCGCCAAGCCAGCTCGAACAGGGTGCATTCGTTGCCGGTGGGGACGTAGAACGGCGCGCACGTTTCCGCAGCCGCCCTGTGGGGGGCATCGAACATCGCTTTCTCCGAAAAAAATGGGCGGCGCGACGGGGGATCGCGCCGCCCGAGGCCCCCTATTCGGCCGGGACGTAAGAGGCCGATGCGGGGGCTGAGGCCTTCCCAGGCGCCAGCAGCGACACCAGGTAGAGCACCAGGCCGAGGATGACGGCGAGTCCGCCGCCGAGGCGCAGCCAGTAGAACATGCCCAACTGCGCCTGGACATCCATGTAGGCCATGCCCATCACCCGCTGGAGATGGACCTGCACCACACCGGCCAGGGTGAGCGCGGCGGTCATGAACGCCACCCCGCCGGTGATGATCCAGAAGCTGATCATGTTGAGCGTCTGGTTATAAGGCGCGCGGTTCAGCAATTGCGGCATGGCGTAGGTGAACATCGCCAAGTTGATCATGGCGTAGGCGCCATAGAAGGCGAGGTGCCCGTGGGCCGCCGTGATCTGGGTGCCGTGGGTGTAGTAGTTGACGGGCGCCAGCGTATGCAGGAACCCCCAGACCCCCGCGCCGAAGAAGGCGGTGACGGAACAGCCCAGCGACCACAGCAGCGCCGCTTTGTTGGGATGGCGCCTTCCCCCCTTGTAGACCATGCTGAAGGCGAAGATCACGATGGCGAAGAAGGGAACGACCTCCAGGGCCGAGAAGATCGAGCCGATCCATTGCCAATAAGCGGGCGTCCCGATCCAGTAATAATGATGGCCGGTGCCGAGGATGCCGGTGAACAGGGTCAGGCTGACGATGACGTACAGCCACTTCTCGACGACTTCGCGATCGACCCCGGTCAGCTTGATCATCAGGAAGGCCAGGATCGAGGCCAGCACCAACTCCCACACGCCTTCGACCCACAGATGGACGACCCACCACCAGAACATCTTGTCGAGGACCGTGTTGGACGGGACATAGAAGGCGAACAGGAAGAATACGGCGATCCCCCACAGACCGAGCAACAGGATGTTGCTGATCACCGTCTTGCGGCCTTTGAGCACCGTCATACTGACGTTGTAGAGGAACATCAGGGCGACCACGACGATGCCGATCTTGATGTACAGCGGCTGTTCCAGATAGCTGCGGCCGTCGTAATAGCCGAACAGGTAGCCCACGACCGCCGCGCCCGCCGCCCCGAAGAACAGCCAGAACTGGAGCTTGGCGAGGCCTGGGGAATGGAGTTCGGTCTCGGCCTCCTCGGGGATCAGGTAATAGGTGGCGCCGAAGAAGCCCATCAGCAGCCACACCACCAGCGCGTTGGTGTGGATCATGCGAACGACGCTGAACGGCAGGAAATCCGGCAGCGACGTGGGCGCGACATAAAGAATGGCGCCGAGCAGGCCGAACACGAGCTGCGCCGAGAACAGGGTGAGCGCGCCAAAGAAATACAGCTTGGCCACGCCTTGGGATTCATACTTCATTTCTCGTCCCCTTCGTCAGCCGGAAATGTGCGGCGGCCAGTTTTGGGTGTTGACCCGGCTCGTCCAGCGCAGATAGTCCACAATCTGGTCCAACTGCTGCTCGGTCAGGTCGAAGTGCGGCATCTGATGACGCCCTTCGACCCGAGTCGGCTGATTCTTGATCCATTGCTTCAGGGATTCGCGGGCCCCGTCGGGGTCCTTGTCGCCGCCATAACGCAGCCACACATTGCCCAATTCCGGAGCGAAACGGGCGCCCTCCCCGAACAGGGTGTGGCAATCGAAGCAGGCATGGCGTTCCCATATCCGCTTCCCCGCCGCCACCGATGGGGTGATCGGGTTGACCTTGGCGATGGCAATGGCGTCGGTGACGCTGTCGGCGACCAGCACCCCGAAGACCACGAAAAAAAAGACGGTGCCCCCGTAGAAAATATTTCGCGCAGCGGCTTTTGTTAGCGTTTCTGACATGGCTTCTCCTCGACGAGGGCATGGTTGCCCACCCCCCCGCGGCTGTCCGCGGATCGTATTCCGACTGAAATACTCGGCTTGATATTAGGGAGAGAGTCGCTGGAGCGATTTGACCGCGGTCAAGCAGGGCTCACATTACCGAGCTGTGCACTCGGTAATAAAATCGAACCCGCCCTCCGGCGAAGGGAGGACGGGCCCGAACACGCCACCACATTGAACTGGGGGAAAAAGTCCAACGTTCGCGCCGGGCGCAAACGTTGGGTTTTTTCCACTATTGTTTCGCCATGCCGTGGATGATTTCGGGCTGCGGCGGACCGGATACGTCGAGGATCCCCACCAGCCCGCGTTCCACGCGCGCGATGGCATGATCGACCAGCAGGAATTTCCCGGGCACGCGCGCGGTCAGTTCGACCATGGCGGCGCTGCCGGGCGGCACCGACACGGTCTGCACCCCGGTCAAGGGCGGCGAGGTCAGGCTGCCTTGCTGGTAGACCTTATCCATGATCTGGCCGATGACGTGGAACGAAGAGGTGAAGTTCGGCCCGCCGACCCCGAAGAAAATGCGCACGCTCTCGCCCACCTTGGCACGCAGGGGGTGCTCCTTGGTGAGCGCCCCGACGGCACCGTTGAGAACGAAATAGTCCGGTCTTTCGTCCATCAGCTTGTCGGCGTCGAACTCCTGCAAGCCTTGCGCGCCGAATCCGGCATTGGTGTAGAGTTCGCCCTGCATGACGTAGAATTCCCGATCCACTTTCGGCAGACCGCCGGGCGGCTCGACCAGGATCAAGCCGTACATGCCGTTGGAAATGTGGTTGGCCACCATCGGCGTGGCACAATGGTAGACGTAAAGACCGGGAACCAGCGCCTTGAAGACGAAGGCTTTTTCGCCGCCCGGATCGACTTGTGTGAAGACGGCGCCACCGCCCGGGCCGGTAACCGCGTGCAGGTCGATCGAGTGCGTCATGACGCTGTCCTTGGCGTTCTTCAGGTGCAGCTCGACCGTGTCGCCTTGGCGCACCCGCAGGAATGGTCCCGGCACCTTGCCGTTGAAGGTCCAGAAATCGTATGTCGCGTTGTCGTCCAGCCGTCCCACGCGCTCCATGGCTTCCAAATCGACACGGACGCGGGTGGGAGCGCGATCGCCGATTGGCGGCGGCAGATCGGTGGGGTCGCGGGAGATGCTGGCTACTTTTTGGGTATCGCCCTGACCGGCATCGGCGGCCAAAGCCGGCGAACCGACCAATCCAAAGAACACGGCGAAGATCGCCGAATACGCGCGGAACGTCATGAACTTGTCCCCCAAGCGGTTGGGTTTGCGCAACCATTTGGGACCTGCCGGGTCGGGATGGACATTGACTATGGTCAAGGTCGCGTGCGGATAGCCTCTTCCGTCCCCTTATCTCGGCGTTGAGGACATGGCGGACAGATTTGGCTCGCTTTCGGAAAGGATGGGCGTCAGGCGGCAACCCGCGGAAGAGGGCGGATCTCCACGTCGATACTGCCGCAATGCTTGCAAACCGCCGGAGCCTGCACATCGGCCAGGGTGGCGCCTTGGCCGAAACGTCGAAGCACCTTTTCGATGGGAGCAAGAACACTTGCGCCGCAATCCATGCATTGGAACAGCAGGTCGCTTCCTTCGGCGGCGAGGCGCGCGATGGCGATATGGGGGGCCGGCATCGGAATCTTTCCTTTCGACGCTAAGCTAGCTTGGCGCGCCCCCATTGCAATGCAACGGGGACCGGCGGTGGTAACGCCCCAGCCACCATGGGAAACCGTCTGCCCCAAAAAAAGCCATTTCGACGCGCAATTTTCCACACATGATTTGCGGGCGTGCGCGGAGCGCGCTATCGTCGCTGCGCTTGGTAAAATTTCGCCGTATACGCGAAAAATCGGGGAAAACGGGCATGACAATGGAGACGTCACAGGGGAATTTGATTTTGAATGTCAAATTCATGGACGACGACCACAAGGCAATGCTGGATTCACTCAACGCACTGGTCGCGGTCTCGTCTTCCGGCGCGGAGGCCGTCGCCATCAACGAAGCGTTCGTCGATTTGGTCAATCTTACATGCGCTCACTTCGAGAGAGAAGAAATGAGCATGCTCGAGAATGGCTACCCCGAATACGCGCAACACAAGAGCGAGCATTCGGCGTTGATTGAGCAAATATCGGCGCTCGCGCAGCGGCTCAATGTGGAAACCAATTCCGTACCCAGCGATGAGGTCGTCGCTCTGCTGACCAACTGGGTTTCCCAGCACATACAGACTGCCGACCGGGCCTATGCCCGGTATCTGCGTGAAGTTGGCGCGGCCAATCGCTGACCGGCCGCTCCGTCATTTACTGTCCGAAAAGGCCAGGCTGGACGTCACATGGAGCGCGATCGGGCAGGGTGACACGTCGGTACCATCGACATTGCAGGTCTTCGGCCAGCCAAAGGGTGTGGTGCGCATTATTTCGATGCTGGCGGCCTTGTCGCATGAGTACACGCGCTTCACCTCGGCACCCGGGCTCATCTCGCCGGTGGGGACCAGCCAACTGTCAACCTCGCGGCTGTTGCCGTCGCGGGTGCTGATCAGAGCATGCAGGCCGACGTGCCGGCCCGTGCGGTTGACCGCGTAGATTTCCAGCCGGCAGCTGCGCTTGGCCGGCAGGTTGGGATAGAACGCCTGTTCGACGGTAAGATCGACCTGCTCACCGCTGACGGTTCCCGCGGGGGCCAGCACCGCTTCGCGCAAGGTAGCGGCAGGCGCCGGGGGCATTCCGAGCGCCCAGGCCATTATCGCCGCCGCACCGATACGCCTCCCGGCCATCCGAGTCCTTCGTCCAATGCCCCATGCCACACCTTAAGCTATCAGCCATCGCGCGCGCGGGCCAGTGCTTGGATGATCGGATTGTCATCATTCCGCCGCCTGGGGCAGGGTGTCGGCGCGTCCCGTCTGGCCATGCCCGCCCAGTTGCGCCGCGAGATGCGCCGCCAGCCTGGCGGCGAGGGCGACGATGGTGAGGGTCGGGTTGGCATGGCTGGAGGTGGGGAACACCGCGCTTCCGGCCAGCCATAGATTTTCGACGGTGAACACGCGGCAGTCGCGGTCGACCACCCCGGCCGAAGGATCGTCCGCCATCCGCGCCGTGCCGATATGGTGGCCGCCGATGGCGTTGTAACCGCCGCGGATGGCGTCCTCGTCGAATTCCAGCCGCCCCGTCCCCGACCGCGCCAGCGCCGAGGCCAGCGCCCGGTGGGCCGCGACGATGCTTTCGGTGTCCTGCGGCGTGACCTGCCAATTGACGTGCAGCCGCGGCACCCCGAACACATCCCGTTTGTCGGTGAGCGTGACGCGGCTTTCCGGGTTTGGCACCTGCTCGGCGTTGTAATCGAGGCTGAAAGCGCCATTCGTCGCGGCCGTCGCCACATAGGGCAACTTGCGACGGGCAAGAGTGTGGCGCAGCAGCCAGTCCGCCGAGAACCGCGCCAGTTCCGGCAGATTGCCGGTGACGTTGGCGAGGTGACGGAGGACGAGCGCGGACGCCCCCACCGGCAAGGCGCCGCGGTACCCGAAGCTCGCCAGCTTGCGTGCGTATTCGGGTTTGAGGAAGGTGCGCGAAAGCCACAGCGCCGAGAGGACCGGATTGACATGAGACGGATCGGCGATGGCCGGCGGCTCGATGCGAAGGATGACGTTGGTGGTCCGCAGCCTGCGCTGCGCGTCGGGCGACAGCGCGAAATGACGGCGCAGGTAGACGCCCCCTCCATCGCGCTCGTAGGCGAAAATCACCGATGTGCCCGGACGGAAGCGCGCCCACGCGGCTTTTCCTTCCAGGTGGCACATGTAGAACCGCCCCACCCACTCCCCGCCGATACCGGACGCCAGCAGGAGACGGGTCGTCTCCAGCCCGCCGGCCGCCAGCACATACGCCCGCGCCCGCACGGTGAAGAGATGTCCCGGCCGCACGGCGAAGCGGAGCGCCTCGACCGCGCGCCCCGAGGCCATCGTATCCACCCCGACGCACATGGCTCCCACCACCACCCGCAGGCGCGGCGCGGCGGCCAGCATGCGCCGGTAGCGCCGGCCGAAGTGCGTCGGGCGCGAAAAGCGTTCCAGACCATCCGATTCGATGTCGGGGTCCGTCAGACCGGTCACGGCGGGGGGCGCGTCGGGACCCAGCGCTTCCGCGACACGGAAGCGGGAAGGTCCGGATTCGCACCAGGCTCCGGCGCGCGCATACCACGGGGCGAACTCCGTTGCGCCGATGGGCCAACCGCTCCAGGGAATGTGGGGACGAACCTCGAAATCAACCGGGGCGAACGGCACGCAACGCCCGCCCCACAATGCCGACGCCCCCCCCAAGCCCCGATGGCGGTAGAGCGTCAGCGGCGGATGGCGCGTGCCGTCGGCCACCTCGCCCGTGAAACTGTCCGCCCGAGGGGATGTCCGTCCCCCTCCCCCTTCCATCAGCAGCACTTGCAGGCCGGAATCCGCGAGTTCGAGGGCAAGGGTTATCCCCGCCGGTCCACCGCCGACGATGGCGACGTCCGCCTCAATTCGGCCACCCTCCGGCAGCTCGGACCCTTTGATGATCATCGCCCCGCCCCTCCGTTGGATTGGACCGGAGAGACTAGGCGAGAAGACATAAGCCGATGCGGATGCAGACGGCGAAGCGGAGCGGACGGAAGGATCGGAAACGTCTATCGGTGGATGCCAGGAAGAGGGGCCGCTACGCCCTGGGGAGAAGAACCCGCACCCGGAGGCCGCCTTCGGGGCGGTTGGCCAACACGATTTCGCCGCCATGGGCGCGGATGGAGGCGCGGGCGACCGAAAGCCCCAGCCCGGTCCCGCCGGTATCCCGCGAGCGCGACCGTTCGAGCCGAACGAACGGCGAAAACACCCGTTCGCGATCGGCCTCGGGAATGCCGGGACCGTCGTCGTCGATGACCATCACCGCCTCGGCCCCGGCCTCATCCAGGCGCATGCGCGCGCGGCGGCCGTATTTTACGGCATTCTCCAGAAGGTTGGCGATCGCCCGCTTCAACGCCATCGGACGGGCGGCCATCACCAGGTGATCCGGCCCCTCGTAAGCCGCATCGGCCCCCGCGGCGACCATGTCGTCCACCAGCCCCTGGGCCAGAGCGGCCACGTCGATGGCCCGATGCTCCTCGCACGCGGCGTCGTCACGGGCGAACGCCAATGTGGCGGCGATCATCCGCTCCATTTCATCGAGATCGGCCAGCATCCGCGCCCTCTCGTCTTCGTCCTCGACGAATTCCGCCCGCAGCTTCAGCCGGGTGATGGGGGTGCGCAAATCGTGGGAAATGGCCGCCAGCATTCGCGTGCGGTCCTCGACGAAGCGGCGGATGCGCTCCTGCATGACGTTGAACGCATGGGCGGCCCGGCGTACTTCGCGCGGGCCGGTTTCGGCCAGACGCGGTGCCGCCACGTCGATGCCAAGCCGCTCCGCGGCGGCGGCGAACGTGGCGAAGGGCCGCGCCGCGCGGCCCACCGCCCACAGCGCCACGGCGGTGACGATCAACAGCGACAGCATCACCGGTATCAGGAATTTCGCCCGCCACAGCGTACCGGGAACATCCAGCGGCGCGAAGACGTTGAGCCACATCCCGTCGGCCAGACGCACCGAGATGCGCAAGGCTGGCCCGAAGCCGGTATCGACATGGGAAATCGCGTCGCGCCCGAAGCCGTGGTGACTGCTTGGGCCGCGCCCCGGCGGCAGGGACGAGACACGCACCTCGTGCCCGCTGATGTCCCCGCGCAAATGCTCCGCCATGGCCGCGGCCATACCCTCGCCGAGGTCTTCGATCACCAGCGGCTCGGTGCCCAGGCCGGCGCGGAATCCGGGCGTGTCCATGCTGCGCAGCATCGGCTGGCGACGGTCGGCCGGCATCTGCTCCAGCAGGCGGGCGAGCGCGGCGACCCGCTCGGCTCCGTCGTGGACACCCAGGGCCATCAGCGCCTCGCGGCGCTGAACGGCGAACACCGCCAGGGCGGCACCCAGCGACAGCACCAGAGCGGCCACCAGCACCAGGGCGGTATGGCCGAGAACGGTATCGGGCAGAAGACTGCGGACAGGCTTGGGCAGTTTCACCGGCGCTCCACCTCGGCCGTAAACAGATAGCCTCCTCCCCGCACGGTCTTGATCAGTTGCGGTTCCTTGGGGTCGTCCGCGAGCTTGCGCCGCAGCCGGCTGACCTGGATGTCGATGGAGCGGTCGAACGGCACGGCGGCACGTCCGCGGGAGAAATCCAGAAGCTGGTCACGCGACAACACCCTTCGGGGATGCTCGACGAACGCCTGCAAGAGATCGAACTCGCCGGCGGACAGGCTGACCATGACCCCCTCCGGGGATATCAGTTCGCGGGTCGCGAAGTCCAACTCCCACCCGGCGAAGTGCAGCCGACTGCCGTCGGACGGGCTGGGCGGCGCCGTTCCGAGGGTCTGGACACGGCGCAGCACGGCCTTGATGCGAGCCAGCAATTCGCGCGGATTGAACGGTTTGGCAAGATAGTCATCGGCACCCATTTCAAGACCGACGATGCGGTCCGTCTCCTCGCCCATGGCCGTGAGCATGATGATCGGCACTCCGACCCCCTGGCCACGCAGCCGCCGTGTCAGCGAAAGGCCGTCCTCGCCCGGCATCATCAGATCCAGGACCACAAGATCGACGGCCCAGCCCTCCAGCGCCTTGCCCATTTCCACACCATCGCGCGCGGTGGTGACGCGCAGGCCGTGCTTCACCAGGAATCGCGCCAACAGATCGCGAATTTCACGGTCGTCGTCGACCACCAGGATGTGAGGCTTGGTCTCCATGCCGAAACTATACCTTCCACCGGGTGCCCTCGACGGGAAAATTGGTAACGGATCGTAACGACGTAAAACGCTCTCCGGCCAGCGGTTCTCATTATGCATTTTTCGCTGTCATCCCGAGCCGACGGCGGGTGGTGTCTCAGTTTGAAATTTCGGCCTCAGCGGCACCCCGCTTCCGATAGGCGGCGGGACGCTTCGGCGCTTCCGCCCGCGCGTCGATCAGCGCGACAATATCATCCATGTTCCACAGCCGATCCGTGACGCCTGCCGCCATCGCAGGCGTGACTTTCAGCGTCTTATGGATGCGGACGAAGTTGTAGAACATGAAATAAAGCGCCAGCGCGTGGCAGTGGTTCTCTAGCTTCTTGGAAAAGGCGTTGGTCAGGCGGGTGAACCGGCGCATCGACATCCGCATGGTAAGGTTGGCGCGCTCGACATAGCTGGTGGACACGTCTGCCAGGTTGGGGTTGCCTTCGACCCGCAGCTTGCGGGTGCCGGTGCATTCGGCCGGGCTATAGCGGCGCTGTTCGCCCCGGTCGGCGCTCTCGCCGTACAGCTTCACCAGCATGGCGTAATCGACATCGCCCCCGAACGCACCCTCTACGGCCTCGACGTAAGCCTTGTGGCCGTCCGTCGTCAGTTGGACGCGGTTATCGAGGCGCGCGCGAAGGTCGTCCATCAGGGCAATGGCGGCCTGGCCGCTCCGATCCCCGACATAGTAGGAGACGATCAGCTTGGTATCGGCATCCAGGGCCGTCCAGGTCCACACGTCGCCAGCGCCCTCGGGCCGATCATCCATTTCCTTCGCCGTCCGCTCCTTGGCGTAGCAGAAGGACCAGATTTCATCGCACTGGATACGGCTGGCGCGGACGTTGCGGACCAGCTCGTCATGGGCGGCGCCGCACGCCTCTCCGGCGTCCTCCAACAGCTTCGCCACGGTGTTGATGCTCACGTCCACCACGCGGGAGATCGACCGCATGGACGATCCCTCGCAGAGCATGGAGAGGATTTGGACGCGCTTGGCGAGGGGCAGCTTGTTCATGTCCTGATGATATGAACTTTTATGCCTAGCGTCAAGCGAACATATGTCAGATTGAAGCTTGGTAGCGGCAAGACCCTCCGTGAGCGAGGATGGGGGCGCGCCGACGCGCCTTCAGAGCGAGCGAAATAGCACATTATTTTTCATATGTGCAAATTATTCGCCGTGCTGTATGCTCCGCGCGATGCATCAGAGCGAGGAGATTCTCGCGCTACAGACCTCCGGGGGCGACGATGGCGATAAATGACGAAGTTAGAAGGCTCGCCAAGAAATGGGCGGGGAACACGGGTTGGCCCAAAAGGCTGGAGTGGATCGAGGTTAGGGGAATCCGGGGGTGGGAAGGCCAACGCTTGACGCTACCGTTCCCAATCATTGCCATTGCCGGAGAAAACGGGTCCGGCAAGAGCACGCTGCTGCAAGCGGCAGCGTGCGTATATCAGGCGCAGGGAGATGAGGAGCGGACTTGGTTTCCATCCGAATTTTTCCCAGACACCGCCTGGGATGAAATCAGAGGCGTCTCCATCGAATACGGGTATTCACAGGGAGGCTCTCACGAGTCTGGATCGATCCGCAAACCGACGACGCGTTGGCTGGGGCATGGGGAGCGCCCAAATCGGCAGGTCGAGTACATTGACCTAAACCGAATACAGCCGGTTGGCGCCAGAGTGGGCTATGCAAGAATAGCGAAGACAAAACACATTGAAAAATCGTTCACAAAATTTGACGAGCAACAGCTAAAAAGACTGTCATCTGTTATGGGCCGAACTTATGATGGGGCAAAGATGGCCGTTTCTGACATTGACGATGGCCGCGATGTCCCCGTTATCAGCCGGAAGAATAAGGAATATTCTGGATTTCATCAAGGTTCCGGCGAGACGATGGTTACAGAGCTATTGCAAGCGGATTTGCCTAAGTATGGCTTAGTCCTCATTGACGAGATTGAATCGTCGCTTCACCCAAGGGCGCAGAGGCGCCTTATACGGGATTTGGCAGAACAATGTCGTCAGCGAGAAATGCAGATTATTATCACAACGCACTCTCCGTATATACTTGAGGAGCTTCCGCCTGAGGCCAGAATGTATATTCTTGAGAGTGATGGGATAAAGAGAATCATCCCAGGAATTAGTCCTGATTTTGCGCTTACCAAAATGGATGACGACGTTCATCCTGAGTGTGATTTGTACGTTGAAGATCAAGCGGCAAAGGTAATGCTGGCAGAGATTCTTGCCTTCCATGGCAAAGAATTGTTCACGCGCTGTGCGATCATCCCTTTTGGGACAGTTACAGTCGGGTATGCCTTGGGCCAAATGTCTGCAAATGGTCGTTTCCCCAGGCCGTCGCGAGTGTTCATTGACGGAGACAGCGCCGAGGGGGAAGGGTGCGTTCTTCTGCCTGGCGGAGACGCACCGGAACAAGTCGTGTTCAAGTCGTTGAAGTCCAAACGGTGGGGCAACCTCTGGACGCGAATTCAGCGCGATCTTTCACTTGTCGATGACGCCTGCACGCGTGCAATGACGTTAAGCGATCACCATGATTGGGTCGGGTTCGCCGCCAGCCAATTGATGTGCGGGGGGGATACATTGTGGCAGGCAATGTGCGCGGAATGGGCTAAGGGAGTTCCCGAGTCGGAGGTGGCCCCAATCGTCCAAGCAGTCGCGGATATTTTGCCCTAGCGGCTATTTCCCCCACCGCTTCGCCGCCGCCTTCCTGGCGATCTCCTTCCGTTGCTCGGGCGTGAGTTTCTCAGCCCGAGCGCGACCACCTTTCTTCCCCAACGCCTTGGCGGCGGGGTCCTTGCCGTCGTCAGGCTCGGTGGGTTCTTCGATCTCGCCCGTGGCGATCTTCGCCACCATGATGGCGGCGCCGATCACGTCGGCGGGGCGTTTCTGTCCCTTGGGGCCTTTAGGCATTGATATGCCCTTGCTCAAACTGAATAACATCAAAGCATAACGTCTTGCCGCGCGCCTTACTGTACTCGACAGCGGCGCGCTGTAGTTCGCCACACTTTCGCTCGTCATAGGACGGCGACGCTGGATCGAGTTCGATGGATGCGGTTACAGTTAGAACACTTTTTATGGTGCCGTCCCGCTCATGAAGTTGGCCAACGCGATAGCCGCTCGCATATTTATGTGTGAATCCCATCAAACCCTCCCATGCTTTTCGCTAAGCATATAGGAGGTGGGGCGGCATCGCCACCCCCCGTCAAGGGGCGTCAAATTTCAAACTGAGACACTACCCAAAAGCGCCCTTTGGGCTTGTGCAGCCGGTTCCCCGCGAAGCCTCTTGACGCCGGCAGGCACCATGGGGCGGCGCTTCCGATGGTCGCTCATCAGACGAGAAGAAAAATGGTTAGCGACTAACTTTTTCGATTGCCATAGTTAGGAACTAACCGTATAATGGTGGCATCAAGACGGATGGAGGCAACCATGCTGAAAATGACCAATATTCCCGATGCGGTGTTTCTGGTGGCCCTCGACCACATGGGCCAGGAACGCCCCGATAATCCGGCTGATGCCCGCGATGTTCTATTGAGCGCCGAAGGGAGGTGCGATTACGACCCGCCGGTGGTCAAGCAGGGTCCGACGGTGCATGGCACACTTACCGCCTTCGGCCTGGCCCTCGCGCAGTACGTCAGCCTATCCGGCCCGTTCAATGAAGATGATGGGGAGTTCGCCGGCATCAACGGTTACGAAGTCTGATGGTCAAGACGAATGCCGAGAAGGTCGCGGCCGCTGAGAAGAAACGGCGTGACCGTGGGGAAACGAAAATCCCCGTATGGGTGCCCGACAATCCCGAGGCGAAAGCCAAGGTGCGCGAGTTGGCCGCCGAACTGTGCGCCGCCGCGCTGAAAGACAAGGAGCAGGGGAAGTGAGCGCAGCAATCAACATCCTGGGCGAGAGGGCCGACCCCATGAAGTGGGAGGGCTACAGCCTTTGGCGCGTCTCCGACAGCTTGGGCGGGGTGGAGGATGACGCCATCGTTTGCCGACGACCACGGAATAGACCTACGCGCTTCCTGATCGAGAATATGCAGTGACGGCCCTACAGCAGATCGGCGGCGGGATTGTTGGCGAAAGCCTCTTCGTCCTCGATGTAGGGCATCGTCGCTGCAACCGACTTGTGCCGAAGGTGCTGGCGAAGCCGCACCAACGGCACCTGGCGCCGGGCCGCCTCCGTCGCCATGCCACGGCGCAGGCTGTGACCGCCCAGCGCCTTCGGATCGAGGCCGATTGCTTTCCCGGCCTTCTTCACCAGCGCGCCGACCATCTGGGGCGCCAGCGGGCCATTCTCCACTTCATCGTCAAACACCAGCGGCCGGAACACCGGCCCCTTGTCGATGCTGGCCGCCGCGAGCCATTCCCGCACGGCCGCGACGGGGCACACGTCGCCGCTTCGGCCCCGAGGCACGGCGACCCGTTGGCCGGCATTTTCCCGGTCCCCCTTGGCCCCGCGGATTCGGAGGACAAGGCCCTTTTCGCTCCAAATGAGATCATCGACCGTCAGGCCGCAGATTTCCGACCGGCGCAAGGCGCCCGCGAACCCGAGCAGGAGAATCGCCTTGTCTCGCTTGGCGCGGAGGGCGCCGCGCGTCGGCAAGCTCTCGATCATCGCCCGGAGATCGACGGTTGCCAGCGCCAGCTTGCGCTTTGGCTCACTGCCGATGGTCCGCTTGATGCCGGCCACCAGCTCGGCCACCGCAGCCGAGCGCGTAGGGGAGGGCAACTCTGCCAAGTCATGCGCCTTCGCAATGGCGGAGCGCGTCCGAATGATAGTGGCGACTTTCCAGCCCTTGCGGACCTTGGCCGTGAAATAGGCCATGACGGTTTCCACCGTCGCCGGCAGCGCAGAGCAGTCGTGCATTTCGCACCAGGACCGGAATTGCCGGAAGTCGCCGCTGTATCCCCGCCGGGTGGACGGCGCCCGGCTGGCCTGTTGAAATTCCTTCGCCTGCACCAGCAGGGCCGCCAGGTTGTCCGCAAGAGCGTCGGGGAGATCGTCTGCCATGCCGGCACTCTACCAATGGGCATGGAGAACAAAAAGGGGCAATCGCTCGCCGCTAAGGCAGAGGGTGAGGCCCTTTGGTGCCTCACCCTCGCAGATCAGGCTTCTTTAGACCGAGACGCGATCAAGAGGCTTCCGCCCAGCTTCCGCGCCCTTTGGGCTTGTGCAGCCGGTTCCCCGCGAAGCCTCTTGACGCCGACAGGCACCATGGGGCGGCGCTTCCGATGGTCGCTTATCAGGTAGGTTTGACCATCAAATGTTTCCCGGCCAGGAGGTATTTGCGGCTTTCCTCCGATATTTCCGGCCAGACCGACAGTAGGGCCACGAGGGATGCCGGCGGTTCGGCTTCTCCGGCGAGATAGCGATAGGCCACCGAACGATGAACCCCGGCCAGGGTAGCGAGTTGAGCCACGGTGAGCCCGAGGCGGGCGATGGTGTCACGATCGATCATGGCGGCACTATATCAATGTCGCACTCATGCGACAATTCCTCTTGACGCTATGTCGCATCCGTGCGACACTCAATCATCAATAGAGGGCGCCTCGCTGATGAACAGGGGCGGAGAAGACCGAATGACCAATCACCCGAACCGCTCGACCATCTCTTTCCGTTTCATCGCCTTTTCGACCGTTTCCGGGAACTCGCTGTTCCGGGCGGCCACCGCCGTCGAGGCGCGGGATATGGCGATCAAAGAGCACCACTTGGACGACGACGCTTACGTTGAGGTCCTGGACTGCGGCGAGAACGGCCGGAAGGTTTGGGATCGGGGTCTTCCTCTCCACCAGGCCCGCGAGGGGCATGAGGTGGTGTTTCGTGGTGCGGGCTATCCACACCTTCCCGCGATTGCCCTGTAAGGGAGCCCAGCCGTGAACAAGGATCGCCGGAAGGTAATCGAGCAAGCCACTGAATTGCTTGCGCGCGCCAAGGAACTCATCGAGCAGGCCCGCGACGAGGAACAGGAATATTTCGACAACATGCCCGAGAGCTTCCAGAGCAGCGAAAAGGGCGAACGCGCCGAAGCCGCCGCCGAGGCCCTTGACGAGGCGTTCAACGCTATCGAAGAAGCGGAAGCCGCCTGCGGCACCGCGACTGAATAACCCAAGGGGGCGAGCCATGCGGTGCAGCACCGAACATTTCAGCCGCAGCCTAATGTACCAGTCGGTCAACGACGGTGAGGCCGCGCTCGCCCGCATGGTTATCAAGTTCATCGGCGGCATTCGCGGTCCCCGCGGTACTCCGGTGACACTTAAGCAGATTGAGCAGTGGTTCCGCGCCACCGATAAGGTCTTTCTGGGAAAGGTACTGACCACCCTAGTCTATGACGGCAAGGTGATGATCGGTCAGCGGTCATTCAATTCCAGCCGCCGCGCAAACGGCAGCTATGTCTACTGGCTGCCCGAGACGGGCGAACTCAAGCACTAATGGAGCCCCGGTATGGCTTACGATAACGCAAACTATTTTCTCAAGGTCATTGCCGACGCCCGCGAAGGCCGCATTTCGCTCGATGAGGCGTGTGAATGTTCTTCTTCTGAACAATGCATGGTTCTTCTTGGCATCGGGACACAGGAGGCCGTCGAAAAACTAAACCGCTCGCTCGGCGCGGCATGGCGGCGCATGAACGCCGATCAGCGCGAGGTGGTCCTCGCCGCGTGGCGTGAACAACCCTAACAGCGCCGTTTCCTGATCTTTAGACCCGCAACCGAGGCACCCTATGGAAACCGTGGCCCTCTACGATGTGGACAGCACCACTCCGAACTTGGCCCTGGCGCGGATCGCCCGAGCCGAGGGCGAGAAGGGCAATCGCGTCGTGCGCTACGATCCGACCGAGCCATTGCTGAACGCTGGGCGCTTTGATCGGATTTATGCGTCGAAAATCTTCACCCGCTCGGATGGCCGTTTCCTCGACCCCGAGCGCATGGAGATCGGCGGAACTGGCGTTGATTTGCGGAAGACGCTACCGCCGGAGATCGAGCGGCTTCCGCCCGACTGGTCACTGTGGCCGGGCTTCAAGGATAACCTTGGGTTCGCTATGAGGGGATGCCGGCGCCGATGCGATTTTTGCTTTGTGCCCGAAAAGGAAGGACGCGCTAGGCCAGCAAGCACCATCAAGGACTTACTCGTACAAGACAGCGATTTCCTGATTCTGTTGGATAATGATTTCTTCGGCAATCCCGAGTGGCGCGAGCGCGTTGATGAAATTCACCGCCTAGACCTCACGGTAAACCTATCGCAAGGCATCAACGTCCGAAGCATCACGGACGAGCAGGCCCGCGCGCTTGCCGGCCTGGTGAACGCCAGACCGAACAGGGGCGGCAGCCGATTGACCAATCTGCACCGCACGCGAGGCCAATTTCATTTCGCCTGGGACAACCCGAAGGATGAAGCCCGCGTAGTGGCTGGAATCAGCCGCCTTGATGCCGCCGGCATCAAGCGTTGGCGCATGGCCTGCTATGTCCTGATCGGCTTCAACACCACTCCAGCCGAAGACGAGCACCGCGTTCAGACGCTCCGTCGGCTGAAAATTGACCCCTTCGTGATGCCCTACGATCCTGATGACGCTCGCCAGGCCAGGTTCGCCAGATGGGCAAATGACAAGGCTATCTTCGGCACGGTTCGGACCTTCTCCGACTACGACGGCACCGTGAGATACCGGCCGGAGATCGCCGCCGAACCCAGCGCGCAAGCGGTTCTGCTATGAGCACGTTTTCCTGATCTTTTGACCGACAACTGAGGATATTGACCGTGGCAAGTGACCTGATCAAAGTGAGGCGCTTATTCTCCCGCGTTTTCGACTATTTTTTTCCTCTCGTTAAAACAACAACAGCCGGGACCTGCGACGGTATTATTCTTCATAATAGCCGAGACAGTCAAATAGACAAACCATTTCCCAGTTCGCTTCCTCCAGGGCGTTACCCAGCTACTGCTACATATGGCGATTTTTGCGATGAAAACTGTATTATTGGATACGATTCCATTATGGGGACGTATTTTTTCCAGTCCGGCCGGGAAAATGACGCGGGGCTGCCCGTGGTTTGGTTTGGGCGTGCGCAATACGCATATCCGGCCCTTAACGACCTTCGTTTTGCGCTCCTTGAGCGCGGTATCGTTATTACCGATATTTGTGATTAAGAACCGATGGCTGGCCAATTGGTGAGCGTGAGAGCCCACCACCACATCGACGGACGGTAGTTATGGGCCGGAGACATAAGCGCGAGCCCGAGACATCGAGCGCAACGTCCCTCCCTCCACTCTTGGCGTACATCGAAGTCGCTGGTAGCGCCGATGCCGTTGCCGCGAAACGCGCAGAAGCCGAGACCATGATAAATCGCCTCTATGAACAACAAGCCGACCTAATCACCGCAGACCGTCTCGCGCCAGACACCATCCAGGGCGCCAACACGACCGTCGTGGGGATCGCCGCCGAGATTGCGGACCTCGCTGACCAGCTCGCCGCGGGGGCCACACATGCCGCCAGTACCCACGCGGATCTTCGCCGTCGCCATACAGACGCATGCACTCGCCTCGCCGAGGCTCGCGCACACCTCGATACCCTCACCCGGGAAGCCGCTGATCGCGCCCGCCGGCTTAACGATATCGCGGCCGATATCGAGTCTTGGGAAGCCAGACGCGAGAAGCATGGTCGAGACCTCGTGAACGCTCGAAAGCGTTTCCTCGTCCCCTAGCCATAGTCGGCCGGCGCCAGGGGAGGGGGCGGTGCTCTCTGATCTCAATTGTCGTTTTTCGGTATAGCCATATGCGGCGGTCTCCCGAGACATCTTTAGCGTCTCTTTTGCATCCTTTTTCGATTTGTGCGACGCTTCACAGCGATGCTCTAGACCCTAATACGACACGAAGGCGGTTATGGCTCTATTCGGATATCCTGCCAGCATCGCTCGTTGCGAACGCTGGATTGCCCATTATCGGAACCGTATCGCATACGAGCGCGCCATGCTGGACGAGGCGGGCGGCATTGTCGCGGATCGCGTGGGACCGCAGAAGGGCGGCGGCTGCAAATGCTGGGCCTCGCCGCGTGGTGGATGGTCCTATATCAAGAAGGTGAACAAGGTATCTGTGACCGTGCTGGACAACTGGGGCAACGGCGGCGGGAACTTCACGCGGACAATTCCTTTCGACAAGCTGACTAAGGTGATGACGGCGGCCGAGGTTGAGGCCGCCCGCGTCGCCGGCCTTTTGATTGAGACGGCGGACGGTACCGGCTTTTGCCTTCGCCAGGCTCCCGGCGATGAAACCCGCGAAGAGACGAAGTCCGAGCAAAACGACCGCTTGCACCGGGAACACTTGGCCGCGACGACGGAGGAGGCGCCGGCATCGTCGGCCGAATTCCGAGAGATGGCCGACCAGCTCCGCAACGGCGCCGCCGTCAAGGTAGTGAGCGCGCCCCAGCTTTTTCCGACCCCGGCCGACATTACCGCCCGGATGGTGGACCTGGCCGAGATCGAGGACGGGCAGAGTATCCTTGAGCCGTCCGCCGGCACTGGCGCCATTCTACGCGCCATCAAGGAAGAGGGCGCCGACGTCGAAACCGTGGCCGTCGAAATCAACGCCACCTTGGCCGGCGGCCTTGGCGACATGGCCGGGACTATCCACACCGCCGACTTTCTCGACTGTGCCGACCTGGGACGGTTTGACCGGGTGCTGATGAACCCGCCTTTCGCCAACGGTGCCGATATTCGCCACATCAAGCACGCCGTTTCGATGTTGAAGCCCGGCGGTCGGGTTGTGGCCATCTGCGCCAACGGCCCCCGCCAGCAAGGCCAGCTTCGGCCCTTGGCGTCCCAATGGGAAGAACTCCCCGCCGGCACCTTCGAGGGCACGGGCGTCCGCGCCGCCCTCCTGGTGATTGACGCCCCCGAGGCGGCCGAGGAGCCGGCGACTGCCGCCCCGGCGATCAGCGCCCCGCCGCCGGCCATGGCTGCGCAGGCCGCGCCGGTTGGCGCTGGCCATCAATTCGCGCTGTTCTGACCCCCAGCCATCCCCGCCCCGGGAAGGGGCGGGGATGGAGCCTCGACCATGATCGCCGCCGCCGCACAACTGGATTTTTTCGCTGGCCTAATCGCCCCCGTCGGGGCTCCGCTTCTGGCTGGCACCAGGGTTAGGGTCCACTCCATCGGCGACCCCGCCAGGGGAGCCGCCCGCCAAGAGCAATTCGGGACCATCCGCGCGTATTATCCCGCCGACGCGGACGGCCCGGCGATCTACCATGTGGCCACGGACTGGCACCCGGGTTATTTCGCGCTGATCCTCCCTGCCCATGTCACACCATTACCGGCGACAACCGAGGAGCTTATTGCGGAACTCCTCGCCGATATTTCCCGGCTTGAGCCGTCTGAGGACGGCGCCGACCGTGCCCGGGTTCGCGATCTTCGGGAAATGCTTTTCCGGGTCCGTGGCGATGACAAGGGCCGCAAGGGGCGGGACGTGCGCAAGGCTCTCAAAAATGCCCGGGATGGAGTAGACGACGCGGATTGACTGGTACGAACGGAATAACCGTGCATCGACGCTTTGTCGCGTCGTAGTAAAACCACCTAATTACATCCCTTTATCCTTTACATGCGCCCGCATGGGCTATAATATATTTTTAGTGATCGACCTCGTTTTGTTTGGGTGTAATCATGCGTATTACCTGCCTCTCGACACCTAAAAGCAAATTCGGCCCCTTTACGGTTGTTTATGACCTTTACAAGTGGCCAGCGGGAACCCGTCGCAATCGCGGCTGGGAAAACGCCCCCGTGGTCTTCGAGAGGAGCGCAGACCCCCGGGAGATCGAGGAGGCCAAGGCAAGCCCGCGCTTTATTAGCTACCGCTACAAATCCTGGGAGGGCGTGGTTAACGACGAAGCCCGGTTCGGATTCGATGCCAACACGCTTAGGGATGCCTGGCGCGGCCGATTCCGTGCGGAGCCGGCGCCCGCCGCCGTGGATGTTCCCGCCGAGCCGGCGGCCGAGGCGCCCGCCGTGGCGGCGCCGGCAACGGCGCAAGGGCCGAAACTCACCAAGGCCAAGGCCAAGGCCGCAAAGCCCAAGAATCGCGCCGAGTTGTGCGTGTTCTGGTCAATGCCCTACAAGCCCGTGCCCGAGGGCTCCGAAACTCTAGGCGATGGCCGCAGCGTATGGGCATGCACCGTGCTCGACCGCACCTATGAAAACGAGATCAAGGGCGCGATGCCCCCGTTTCGCCCGGGGTCCGGCTGGGCCTACGGCTGGACGCCGATTCTCCCCGAGCCCAAACGCTGGAGCCCCGAGCGCAAGGCAAAGCACCGCCGGCTTAATCTGCGGCGCCGCCTCGACAACAAATTTCCGCTGTTCGCATCCGTTTTCGAGGCGCAGGAGATCGAGCGGCGGAAATTCTACTTCGACCCCGAAGCGATCGAGGCCGGCACCGATACGTTACCGTGCCAGACTCGCGCCCTGTCCGAGCCCGTGCGTAAGCCTCGCCTGCGGCGACTGGCTGCGCCGTCGACCGGCAGCGATGAGCAATTCCCCCTCGACCTTGGCAGCGGGGGAGGCACGGAGGATATTTTCCAGTTCATTCCGCGCAAGCCCATGGCCCGCGCCGCGCGCCGCGCGCGGCTGTATTCCGCAGTTACGGACACGGCGCAGTAAGCGCCGGCCGTGCTGATCATCGGCGCCAGGTGCAGCCCGCTCCGGGCGGCCCGCGCCGCAGGCGCGGGGTGAGGTGCGGCCCGCGATATCTGCGCGTTCCGCGCACGCGGCCCTTTTCTCCACGCGCTCGACGGGCTTCGCCCGCTCACCGCTCCGGCGATTGACACCAAAATAAACAGCAGGGCGCGTGCCAGACTGCCGCTAAATACTTGAAACAACGCAAATAATCAGGTTTAACCCCCTTGCCCCCAGATATATACTTAAACCCATAAGCACGGACCACCCCCCGGCTTATGGTGAAACTGGAAAACGCCCCCCACCCCTCCCGGGGTGGGGGGCGGGGAGCGAGGCCCCACCATGCTAAATCAACTCGATTTGTTCGGCGCCCTACCTATTCCCGCCCTGGCCTTGCCGGAGATCGCCGGCACCACGGCGAAACCGAAGGCGGCGCCCTGCCGGCAATCGGTCGCCGACCGCCGCGCCCAGGCAACCGCCTACGCCATCGACCTTCCCGACGACGAGGGCGCCCTTTGCGAGATCGCCCGCGCCGCCCTGGACGATTACCACGCCGCCGTGCTGGCCAACGACGACAGCGCCATTGTGCGCGCCCATAAAGCCTATGCCGCGTGCGTCTACCGTCTCAACGGCAACACCTCTTTCGGCTGCTACGGCGGCGACGGCGCCGCCGGCTACCGTGTCCGTGATTACTGCGCCGCCCCGGATGGCACGGCCCCCATGTGGGGACAATATGGGCGCTTCCTGGTGGATATTGGCCGCGTCCGCGCCGTCGTCACTCACAACGGCTTTGCCGGCGCCTTCGGCTCGGAATACAGAACCCATTTTGAATTCCGCGCCCTCGACCTCAACAGGCCCTTTATCAGCCAGACCGGCTATTTGTCCCATTTCACGACGATTCCCGAGGGCGGCACCGTCGCCGATCACGCCGCCGAGATCCTGGCCACCTCCGCCCGGGATCACCGGCCTTCCATGATCGCCGTGCAGTTTCGCGCCGGTTGCCACGAAGAACAGACCGCCGACCCCGCTTTTCAGCCGGGCGGGTGGCTCCACTCCCTCCGCACCGTTGCCGTGCCCACCCAGCCGCGCGCGGAGCGCGCGGCTCCGGTGCTGGCCAGGACGCAACAAATCCCCCTCGACTTGGCCGCTTGCGCCGCTTGACCCCGGAGACTTGGACTATGGACGCTATCGACCTTTTCGCGGGGGCCGGCGGTTTCACCGAGGGCGCAAGCCTTGCCGGCGTGCGCGTGGTGTGGGCCGCAAACCACAACCCGGTTGCCGTCCGCACCCACGCCACCAACCACCCCGACGCGATTCACGTTTGCCAGGATCTTCACCAAGCCGACTGGCGCGACGTCCCGCGCCATGACCTCTTGTTGGCCTCGCCGGCATGCCAGGGACACAGCAAGGCCCGGGGCAAAGAGCGCCCCCACCACGATTCCACGCGCTCGACCGCGTGGGCCGTGGTTTCCGCCCTGGAATATCACCGCTCCGAAATCGCCTTGGTCGAAAACGTGCCCGACTTCAAGGAATGGGCTTTGTTCCCGGCCTGGGCCGGCGCGCTTTCCGCGCTGGGCTACGCCCTCGCGCCCTACGAAGTGGACGCCGCCGATTTTGGCGTCCCCCAGAACCGCGAGCGGTTGATGATGGTCCTTACCCGCAGCCGCCATCCCCTCAAGCTGAAACTGCCCAAGATGGAACACCAGCCGTTCGCGCCCCTGATCGAGTGGGACCGCTACGCTTGGTCGGACGTCGCCGCCAAGGTGCCGGCGACCCGCGAGCGGATCGCCCGGGGCCGCACCCAATTCGGCGCCCGCTTCCTGGCTCCCTATTACGGCTCCGGCTCCGGCAAAACGGGACGCGACCTTAACCGCCCAATCGGCACCATCACCACGCTCGACCGTTGGGCGCTGATCGACGGCGAGCGTATGCGGATGCTCCAGCCATCCGAACTCCGGGCGGGAATGGGCTTCCGTTCCGATTACATTCTCCCGGCTGATCGCCGCACCGCCATCTTCCAGCTTGGGAACGCCGTGCCGCCGCCCATGGCCGCCGGCATGATCGAGGCCATCCGCGCCGCCGCGTGATGATGGCCAGGATCTTCGCGAGACGACGGGGCGGGGGAGAGCGATCCCCAACCCCGGCTTGCCAGCGGAGGCACGGTGCCGGCGGAGACAGGAGCCCGCTTCACTCATCAAGGGTTTCGCCGCCGCGATCCTAACGCGCGGCCGGGGGCTTTCGGCGCTTGGCGGATTTTTGAGAATTTAGATCCTCCGCTTCGCTCCCCCAAATTCACAAAAATCCTGATCGCCGCCCCCGTCCGCGCGTTGGCCGGATCACGTCGAAACCTCAATGAAGGGGGCTCCCATGTTCCACCACACCACCAGCGAACCGCAGCAGTTCCTAGCCTGGGTCGGAGAACTTCCTTTCCTCGTCGACGTCCAGCCGAAGGGCGACATGGCCACCATCACCTTCTCGCCGGCCGACACCGATTTCGGCCCGACGTGGTGCGACACCCCGGCCACCTTCCCCTTCCCGATCGCCACCCTCGACACCGTGGGTGTCGACCGCGTGGCCACCGACTTCGCCACCTACCAGCAGCAGCTTTTCACCGCCGAGCGGGCCTGCGACAACCAGGCCGCCTAAGCAGTCACCGGCTCTTGCGGCTCGCTTTGCTCATCCTGTCCCGACGTTCCGGGAGACGGGGCCGGCGAGGGTGACGGCGCCGGGGTGGCGGGGTCGCGATGCTCGCCCGCCGCCCCGGCGCCGTCCGTGGGCGCCTTCGGCGCGGATACACCTTGGCGCTTGGCTTCCTGCACCGCCCACGACAGGAACTCTCGCCGTTGCGCGGGCGGCATTTGTTGGTACACCCGCTTCGCCTGGGAGATCGGCGAATTGGGATCGGCCGACGCTTCGGAAGGCTCGCCGGCCTCGGCGAGGGCCTGGGCTGCGCCCAAGGCCCCGCCGGGGCCGTGCTGGATCAGCTCGCGCACCTTGCGGACCGGCAGGCGCGAAATTTCCGCCTCGCTCGGGAACTCTGGATTCTCTTTCGCCATGTCCGCCAGCTTCGCGTATTCGAGACGGTTGGCAACCGTGCCGAGGGATTTGTTCACCGCCGCCGCGACATCGCGCAAGGTAGCGTCGGGACGGCTTTCCAACATGCCGCGGATAACACGTCCGAATTTCACCGGATCGTTCTTGCCATGCTCATTGCTGACAAGAGTCATCCGCCGAAGCTCCCAGCCATCGCCCGAGATCAGTTCGTAATGAACCTGTTCAAGTCCGGCAATGACGGATGCGCGCCATGTGAACTCGCCGTCCACTATCGTCAGTTCGTCATCGAGATCGGCGACAAGTACCGGGTGGGGGTTATGTTCGCCGCGTGCTTTGCGTTGCCGAAGATCGTTGACAAGAGCGGTCAATATCTTGTCGGGCAATACATTCGGGTTCCATGGATTCGGCTGGAGTTGATTTGGCTCTATCATCGGCATAGCGGGCTCCGGTGTTCAACGGTTGAACAAGGCGGGAAAAACGCGCTCTCGTCTTAGCACGAAATAACGGGAAAATACAGATCGGGCGGGACCGACCTATTCTTGTCGTTTATTGCTGGTGAGAATTCCGGCGATGGACAGGGGAAGGGGGTGAGCGTGCCCCCCGCGACAGCGGGGGTCGGGCTCCGCTTCGCTAGGCGTGCCGGCGGGCCGCTGGCCCTTGTCGCGCCAATCTCAGTCGAGCCCCCTTCGGGGTCTCGCCGCATCCGCGCGGCGATCCCTCACGCGCTTGCCCCAGCGCGAGGAGACCCGTTGTTGCCGTGGGTGCCGTGCATCAAGGCTGGGATGGCGGCGGCCTGGCGTCGACAGATGTTCAACGTGCGGCAAGCAGTGTTCCAAGTAACGGCGGGAGTGTGGATACAGTAATGCTCTATTGCGTATTACGCGCTGCTAGTTACCAACAGGGTCTAATTGTTACGCCAAGAAGGAATTGCGGGGATCGTGCCAGTTATCGGAAGTAAAAAAGTGCGTTTCAGTGCATTTTTTTATTGAAGGGGCGCGAAGTATTGATATAATGGAGACATCAAGAGCGGGGAATGGTCCCCAGTAGAGATAGAGAAGGAAGATCGCCATGTTCACGAATATCCGCCTCGAACAGTTCGGCCACATTGGCAAGATCAAGGTCGAAACCATCAACGGCAAGAAGCTGGCCCGCGTTTCTCTTGCAAGCAAGACCCGCAGCAAGGACAAGCATACCGGCCAGGTCAAGGAATACGCCGATTGGCTGGAGTGGACGTTCTTCGGTGAAAAGACGGTCGAGTTCATCGAACGCCATGCCGGCAAGGGCCAGTACGTGCGGATCGAGGGCAAGGCCCGTCAGTCGAGCTACGAGAAGAATGGTCAGAAGGTCTACACCACCGAGGTTCTGGGGTTCCGGTTCGACTTCTGCGAGCCCAAGGGCGACGACAACGACGGCGGCTATGAGCCTGGCGACGAGGAAATTCCTTACTAGGAAGGAGGTGATCCAAATCTTGGGGCGGGGGCTTCGGCCCCCCTCTCACAAACCGGGAAGAAAATCCCCGGTTTCTGAGAGGACAGATCAAAGAGAGGGAGTAGGGATCATGGAAAAGAAGATGCTCGAAGGCTACAGCAAGACCGCTCAAAACATCATCAAGGGCATTTCTTTCATGCACGGTGTCAGCATTCGTGAGGCCATCGGCCTCTACAGCATGCAATTCGCCAAGGCCGCGTAAGGGCAGGGGGCTTCGGCCCCCCTCTCACAAGCCGGGAAACCCCCGGTTTCTGAGAGGCAAGATCAGCCAGGGAGTTGAGCCATGGCACATCCTTGTAAGGTTACATCAATCGCCAGCCGTCAGCTTCGCATCGACATCGGCAACGCGGACGCCACCTTGGTTCGGAACACCGAAGGCCAATGGGAGCTTTGGGATACCGACGACAACGAGGCAAAGGCGCCGTTAACCCACTATCCTTCGGAGCTTCCCGAGGATGAGGCCAAACAACGCGCCCGTGAGTTTCTACGCGGCTACACCGCCGGTATCGACCAGGGCAGCCGCCAGGGGCGGGCGAACCTTCAACTCGAACTGCGCCGTCTGATCGACGCGGCTCCCGATCGGTGAGGGTGTGCCATGGGCTACGTTCAATTGGCAGGGGATATCAAGACCGAGATTCAAGGTATCGTGCGGACCTTCCAGCTTGTGATAAGGCAGAAGGGATCGGCCGAGATTTGGGACGAGGCCATGGAACGCCAATTGCCCCTGTTCACCTTGCCGGCCGGCTTCCCGATGCAACACCTGTTCGACGTGGTGCATGCCTATGAGCGTGGCCTTGAACAAGGGGCCGCCGAGGCGCTTGCCGCCACGGAAACCGAATGAAGGAGGGATATCATGGTTAGGACGCTAAAGGTCGCCCATGCGTTCCTGATGGGCCTTCTCGCCTACTTTGTCCGGTACTTCGCCATCCTTGGCGCCGCGCCCTATGTCCTAGTGCTGGCGGTTGCTGGGCTGGCCGGGGGCCTGGCCATGATCTTCGTCATCCCGGTGAGCATCGCCATGATCATCTGGGGGAATCACCATCATGCCATGACCGGCTGGCATGGCCTGGCCGTCGGCTTGGAATGGATGGTATTCAGCTTCCTCGCCGGCTTTGGCGTCTACTTGCTCAAATACCTTTGGACCCGCCTCGGCCAGGGCCTCGATCATGTTTCCAACGTCACCGCGCCGCGTGCCGCGAAACCCCGCAAGCCGGTGCTGATGATCGAATACAAGCCCTCATCTCCTTTTGGCGTCAATCAACACTGACAGCCGCAAGAACTACGGTTCCGCGTCCAAAACAACAGGCCCGCATATGCGGGCCTTTTCTTTTTCCTGGACAAGAAACTAGAGCCAAATAGCCGTTTTTATATTGCTATTTGGTACTCAGTCCCATATATTTAGGGGGTGGTGAAGGGGGCGGCTGACCCGCCCCCGCCACAAACACGGAGGGGAAAATGATTAGCAAGCTGCTTAAGTGGTTGCCGATCATTGTCCTGATCCGGGTGGAGAAGACCAGCGATAACGATTTCGTCGTTACGCTGTTCGATATCCGCTCCCGGTAAGGGCGGGAGGGGTGGTGACAGCCACCCCTCCTACCCTCCAAGGAGGTTACGATAAAGCCGATGACGCCGCAACAATTCCGAGCATGGCGCGACCGCCACGGGTGGTCGCGGGAGCAAACCGGGCAGGCGCTTGGGATAAGCGCCGATTCCGTGGTCCTCTATGAGCGGGGGGCGCGGAAGGACGGTAGCCGGCCGGTGGAAATCCCCAAGCGGGTACGGTTGGCGATGGCCGCCATCGAACTCGGAATCGCGGACTATGACGGCGAGGAAATGAGCCGCAGGAGTGACGTGCCGGTTTAGCCGGCGTATATTGCAACCATAGAGCAGGGCTTGAGCCCGCTCGGCCGAGGCAAAGGAGCCCGCTAAAATGACCACCATGACCACCCGTCTTGCCGCCGAAATCGCCACCGTTGGCGTTACCCGCCGCCTGCTGACCGCCGCGCTGATCGAACGCGGCTTCGCCGCCGATGACCATGAGGCCCGCGCCGCCGTCACGCGCATCCAGGCGCTGCGAACCGAGCGGCGCGAGCGCCGGCCACGGGTCGATCCGCTGGTGTCGGCCGGGAACTTCCGGGAATTCAAGCTGAAGAGGATGCGGGAAGCGCGGCAACGCCAGGCCGGCATTGCCGCGCTTCTCGCGCTTCCTATCGCCGCCACCTGGCGTTCCGACCGCCGCGCGGAGATCGCCGCGGCCTATGATCCGGGCTATGCCCGTTCCCTGGCCATTTCGGCGACCCTGGAGGCCATAACGCGCCTGGCCTCGACCAAGTGGGGCTTCACCCGCCGGCACACCTCCAAATCCTCCGGGAAAGCCGATAGCCGCTATCTGGTCCTCCCCGGTGTGGGCGAGGTGCGTTTGAGCGACCACGAGATTCCGGTCTATGGGGAACGCGCGTGGCGCTACGAACAGAACGGCGGCCCGCGTTGGAGCGAAATCGTCATCGGCCGCAACGAACTGGCCTGGACGCCGATTCGGTGGCGCCGGGAACTGATCCTGCGCGCCGCAGGCCGCCGCTAAAGGAGAACACCATGACCGCCGAGGAATTCACATCCGCCTCCATCGCCCTTCTCCGGTCCGCCGTCGGCTGGCAGTCGGCTATCGCCGGCCGCCTCAACATCGAGAGCCGTCACGTCCGGCGCTGGCTCAAGGACGGCTTTACCCCGTCGTGGGTGGATGAAAAGCTGGCGGACATGATGGGCGCCCGCGACATCAGCCCGTGGCCCCGTGACGAATGGGTGGTCGGTGATGGCGTCACTCGCGATGGCCGGCGCCGGGAGCACATCGTCCACCTTATGCCCCCGCGCTTCGTCGCCCGAATAGTTTCCTGCGACGAGGATGGCACCCCGGAGCCGGGCGAGCAGCCCGCCGACGTGACCAGCGGGACCGTGTACGTCGCCGATCCGTTTACCGTGCTCTGCGAGATCGAGTGGTTCGATGAGGTGTCGCCCGGCGAAGTGACGCACCTTTTGGAAGCCGCCGCCGACGCCATCGAGGCGATAAACGAGGCGGACAGCCTGCGGTGACTTCAAGGAACCGGCTGAAACGAAAAAGGGCCGCGTGACGCGGCCCTTTGCGTTTCCGGGGGCGGGGAGTTACTTGAACCAGGCCGGATGCAGATTGAGGACGTAGACGATCCAGAGCGAGGCGGCGCATAGCGCCGCCGACGCTCCGAGAAACATCCCCATCCACAATGTCGTGCGCCTGTTGGTGGCCACCGCCGCGTTGACGGCATCGAGGCCGCGGTGCAGATCGGCGCGGGCGTCGATCATCACGTTATCCATTTGCTTCGCGATCCCGGCAAGGGCCTCTTGCAACGCCTGGGCGCTGGCGCCCTCCAGGCGCCGTTGATATTCGGCCAGCATGACGGCCGCGTTTTTTTCGAAGTCCGTGAAGCGGGCCATGGCCTTGCCGAACTCCTCATCCGAGCCCAACAGCGCCCGGCTCCAGTTTTCGGTGGCCGTGTCGATCGCCGTCTGAAACCGCCCTTCGAGGGAAGACACCGTGGCCCTCACGGTCGCCTCGCACAGCAAGGCGGCCGTCAGGACTGGATCATCCTTGGAGAGAAGGAGACCCTGGCGCTTGGCGACGTCGGCGATGATTTCCTTGATGTCGAGATCCATGGTCACATCACCGCGTCGAGCTTGGCGTAAATGTCTTTCTGAACCGTCGCCAAACGCTGCCTGGCCATCAGCTTGAAGCCGTCCACATCCTCACGGGCTTCCGCGAAGGTCACGCGCCGCTCGATCATGGTTTGCAGATCGCGGCCATAGGTTTCCTCCGTCCGCTTCGGCAGGGTGATGAGGCCGGCGATGCGGTCTTTCAGTTTCTTGTAAACCGGGAAGTCCTCGAAGCCCTTGCCGTCGCCGTCGGCGATCGGCCCGAAATGCTCATTGAGCCAGACAACGATCTTCACCGATTCCGGCATCGACTTGGTGGTTTGGACAAAACCATCCAGCGTCTCCGCCAGCATCGAGCCGCCCGCAATGACGGTGTGGATCACAACCGAGCGGCCGGAATCCTCGAAAATGGAAATCACCGGGTTTTCCACAAGGTAGTTGCCGAGGGCCACGAACGAGCTTGCGCCGTTATCCACCACCACGTCGCCGTCGTGACCTAGCGCCAGTTCGACCATGGTGTCAAAAGCCGAGGTGTCAATAGCGCCGTTGGACAGCAGGCGAATCCGATGGGCCTCGAAACGCTTGTATGCGGCGAGGGTGGCGTTGACGGGATCGGTGTCGATGGCCAATACCGCCGTGCCCTTATCCAGCAGGTATTGCGCCTGGACGGCGGCGGCCCAGCTTTTGCCGACGCCGCCCTTGCCCTGGAATGTCATGTGGATCGTGTTCATTCGTCTATTCCCTTTCCATTAATGAGATCGTCGAGATTCGGGGTTCGATCAAAGGAATCCTTGAACCTCGGCTGCGACGCCGGTTTGGTTCCCCGAGGCACCGGGGGAGGAGCCGGCGGCGCCGCGTCCGCCTTCGGCGGTTGCGCGGCCGGCGCCGGTTGCTCTTGTGCCGGCGATGGGACCGGCAACGCGGGCGGGGCGGGGGGCTCCGCCCCTCGCCCCGCCACCGCAGAAAATTTTTCCGCTTGTTCAACTGTTGAACGGCGAACCGCCGCGACCGTCGCCGGCAGCTTGTTTTCCACAATGATTTTTTTGACGTGTTCGAGGAATTGCCTCTGGCTCAACGTCCCCAGTTTCGGCTTCAGCTTCTCGTAAACCTTCGAGGCCGACCAGCCTTGCCCAAGCATTTCCTCGATTATTTTTTGCTGCGCGAGGAAAGCCACCCTTCCCGCTGATCGGGGCGTCCGTGTCTTCTCCGCCACCTCTTGACCCTCCTTGTCCGCTCCCGTTTGCCCGTCGCGATAGTGCCATCACGGCCCCGCCTGGTCACGCGGTTTTCGCGGTTGTTCGCGGTAATGTGCGGCAATATGCGCCTACCGGCGTCTTCGCGTGCTTCACTGACGTTCCGCGCCGTTCAGTGCGGTAGATCGCCCCTCATCGCCCTACCTTGTCCTTGGTGTCGGAGGCAAGATGTGGGTTGTGGGACCACAACCCATGTGGTTTACTCGCCTCCGGCTCGACACCACGAAAAGGGGGTAGGGCGGGCATCCGCCCGCCCTACCAAAAAAGGGGACACCAAAAATGGGAAAGAAAGCGGCGAACAAGGAGCGGGGCTGGGCTGCCAAAGATCGCCTCAAACCCCTCAAGGTCTACGTCAACAACGAAGACCGCGCCGCCATCGAGACCCGCGCCAAGGCCGCCGGCCTGTCCATCTCCGACTACCTCCGAACCGCCGGGCTCAACCATCAAATCCGCGCGCAGTTCGACCACCAGGCCGTCGTGGAGCTATGCCAGCTCCACGGCGACCTGGGGCGCGTCGGCGGTTTGCTCAAGCTGTGGCTGGCGGAACGCCGCGGGGAAGCCATAGGCGCGACCGACATCGACGAGGCTTACCGGGATATGCGGGCACTGCAAGATCGTCTGCGGACCAAGATCGAGGCATTGCCATGATCGCGAAGATCATCCCGGCCACGAAAGGCCGCACCGCCGCCGCAGTGGTGGGCTACGTCACTGACCAACAGAAAGCCGGCCAGCAACAGCCGGTGATGGGGCCGGACGGCTTGCAGCGACTGATGGAGTACGTCGTGGACGTAGCCCACGACGGCGACAAGGTGGAGTGGTATCGCGTCACCAATTGCGCGGTCGACGATCCGATGTTGGCCGCTCGCGAGATGGCCGGCATCCAGCGTCAGAACACGCGCGTCGCCGAGGAGGATAAGACCCTCCACATCGTCGTGTCTTTCCCGGAGGGTGAGCGCCCGACCGACGCGCAGATCCGCGCCATCGAGGACGGCTTGATGGCCGCGCTTGACATGACCGATCACCAGCGCGTCTCCGCGTTGCACGTCAACACGGACAACGTACACCTTCACCTAGCGGTCAATCGTATCCACCCGGAAACCCTCCGGGCCAATGAGATGAAGTTCAGCAAGAAGAAGCTGATGGCCGAATGCGAGCGCCTGGAGATCCGCTTCGGACTGGCTCGTGTCGAGCACGGTCTAAGCAAGGCCGAAACGGCGCGTATTCACAAACAGACGTCACCGTTGACGTTCGAGGAGTGGATACGAGACGACGCCGGCAAGGCGCTACTGGGAGCGATAGAGGAGGGGGCCACCTGGGAACGGCTTCACGCCGTTGCCGCCGCTTACGGGCTGGAATTGGCCGAGAAATCCAACGGCCTCGTCATCGTCGACGCGGCCGACCCAACCCTGTCGGTCAAGGGCTCGGCCATCGACAAGGGCCTTTCCATGCGCGCGGTATCCGCTGTCGTCGGCCCCTTCGCACCGCGCACGGCCAACGGCACGGCACCCACGGTAACTTGGTCGCAGATGCGCCCAGCCGAGGGCGCCACCCAGACCCACACCCCATCCATGCCGGACCGCCAACCGGACCCGAGCGAGATCGCCGTACCGGAGCTGCCCACACATAGCGGCCAACAATCCTTTGCGGAGTGGATCAAGGAGAAGGCCGGGGCCGAATTAGCCGCCGCAGCCGCGCCAGGGAACACATGGGCGGATGTTCACGCCGTCGCCGCCAAGTACGGCGTGGTGATCAAGCCGCGCGGTGCCGGGCTGGTGATCGCCGACATCGCCGACGAACACCGGGCCACCAAAGCCTCCGCCGTGCATCGCAGCCTGGCCATGAAAGCACTTACCGCAGCCCTTGGTCCCTACGAACCGCCGCCGGCCGAGGCGCAGCGTCCCGAGGTCACCTGGGAAGAGGACACCGCCCCCGACGTCCCCGAACCCCCGCCGCCGGCTTTTACGGAAACCGAGTTGAACGCTCTGCCGGCGGACGAACGCGCCGCCGCCATCGAGGCCCATCCCGAGGTGATCTTCAATGCCATCGTCTCCAAGTCCGCCACCTGGACAGAGGCGGGCATGCGAAAGGAGATACGCCGCCACCTCCGCCACCTCGATAAGGCCGAACGGCTCGCCGTCGAAGACCAGCTTTACGAGGCCATCCGTACATCGCCCCTTCTTGTCACCACCGGAAGCGAGGAGGGACGGACCCTACGCTACAGCACCGCGGAATTCGTGGGGCTTGAGCAGCACATGATGGTGCGCGCCCGGGGCATGTCCGCGAAAGACGGTCCTGCCGTCACCGCCGAACAGGTCGACGCCGCCATAGTCGCTTTCGAGCAGGCCGCTAAAGCGCGCCTAAACGATCCCGGGTTCACGCTCGCCGACCAACAGCGGGCCGCCGTCCACCATGTCGTCGCGCCCGGCTCCCTCAAGCTGGTGCTGGGCCAAGCCGGTACCGGCAAGTCCACCATACTTGATTCGGCCCGAATGGCATGGGAAGGAGGCGGCTACGCCGTCATCGGCACCGCCCTGTCCGGCATCGCGGCGGAGAACTTGGAGGCGTCCGGCATCAAGAGCCGTACCATCGCCTCCCTCTTGGCGTCCCTTGAGCGTCGCGATCGCCTCCAAGAATTCGCCGAAACCGGCGTTCTCACGCCCGAGATCCGAGACGAACTTATCGCCCACGCCGACGACGCCATTGAACGCGGCAGCCAGTGGGCCGTAACCATGCGCCAGGAATTGGAAACGGGGGCGCTGTCCGAAGGCTCCCTCGACTGGGCCATTCAATGGGCGGAGCGCAGGTTGGAGCGCCGACGCGGCCTTGACGAAAAGACCGTCCTGGTAGTGGACGAGGCCGGCATGGTGGACAGTCGGCAGATGACCGACATCATCCGCCGCACGGAGGCGGCCGGCGCCAAGCTGGTGCTCGTGGGCGATTCCCGGCAGCTCCAGCCCATCCAGGCCGGCGCCGCGTTCCGGGCCATGGCGCGGGAATTCGGTTACGCGGAACTCACCGACATCCGCCGCCAGACCGCGGCATGGCAGCGGCACGCGACCTCGCTTCTCGCCACCGGCAAGGTCCATAAGGGCATCATGGAGTATGCCAAGCGCGGCTCCATTGTCGCCGGTATCGACATGGACGAGGCGGCTTTCGTTATCACGCTTGAAGGGAAGCTCGGTATTCCCCTCGACTCCGCCGACCGTGGGCGGGTTGTCACCATTGCCCGCTACGCCGAAGCCCGAAACGCGGCTGGTGCTCTTTGGAGCGTGATCCGCGACGCCGACGATCCCAAAAAGCACGAGTGGTACGAGGAATTCCAGGAATGGAAAACCGTGCGGGAGGAAGCCGCGCAAAACATCGCCGCCGATATCGACGCCTACAGGCCGTGGCTGGCCCGCTTCGGCGTCAACGGCGAGGGCCTGCCGGCCGACATTCTTGCCGCGTCCGGCAACCACACTCGCGATGAGGCTATCGCCGAGGCACCCGAGCACGCGCTGTCCATCGGTGTTTTCGAGATCGAGGAAACCCACCCCGAGGAAGACCGTCTCAAGGCGGATTTCCGAACCGGCGCCAAGGCCGCCTTGGTGGCTGGATGGGCGGACGCAGTCCAGCGGGCCCCCGACGCCACCCGCATCATTCTCGCCCATTCCCGGGCCGACGTCGCCGACATGAACATCGTGGCGCGCCGGCATGCCCGCGAAATCGGCCGTCTCACTGGCCCCGACTACACCATCGCCACCAACAGCGGCGAACAAACCTTTGCCATCGGCGACCGCCTGTTGTTTTTGGAAAACAACAAGGGTCTTGGGGTCAAGAACGGCACCACCGGCACGATAACCGCCATAGCGACCGCCGATGGCGACACCCCACAATTGTCGGTCACTCTCGACGACGGCCGCCACGTCGTCGTCGATCCCGGTTCGTACACAGCCTTCGATCTTGGCTATGCCGCGACCGTCCACAAATCTCAGGGCATTACCGTCGACGAAGCCTATGTGCTCGGAACGGCTGGCGTAGATGCTCACCTGGCCTACGTTTCCATGTCCCGCCATCGTGCCGCCGTGCGGGTCTACACCGCGGCCGGCGATGCCGCCAAGCCGGAGATATTCGCGGCCATCGCCGCCCAAGCCAACAGCCAGGACAGCACGCTCGACCATCCCTTTGCCAAACAACCCCTTCCCGAACCGCCGGCCCACCAGCAACCGCGCCGCCGCGCCGCCGCCCATCCCTCCCGCCGTCCACGTCGCCCGCCGCTTCCCGACGACGCGCGCGTGGAATCACTCGCCGAGCATCCCGAGGCGATCTTCAATGCCATCAATGAGCACTCCGCCACATGGACCGAAGCGGACATGCGACGGGAGGTGCGCCAGTACCTCTACCACCTCGACAAGGCGGACCGGGCCGCGGCCGAGGATCGGCTTGTCGCCGGCCTCCTCAAATCCCCGCTTCTGATCGCGACCGCGCCGGAAGACCCCGCCACCACCGATCAACCGAGCACGACGCCACGCTATACCACCAAGGCGTTTGCGGCCCTCGAACAACGAATGATGGCCACCGCCGCCCGGTTGGCGAACACTCCCGATTCCGGAATCGATTCTCCTCGCACCGCCGCCGCCATCACCTCGTTCGAGGCGAAGGCCGGATTCCCGCTGACCAACGAACAGAAAGCCGCCGTCCACCATGTAACGGCCCCCGGCCTTTTGGCTTCGATCCTTGGCCAAGCCGGCACGGGCAAATCCACGATCCTTAAGGCCGCCCGCATCGCTTGGGAGGAGGCGGAATACACCGTTATCGGTACCGCCTTGTCCGGCATTGCCGCCGAAAATCTCCAGCAAAGCGGAATCAAGAGCCGCACCATCGCGTCGCTTATCCAGGCCCTCGACCGACGCGACCAATTGCTCGAATTTTTGGAAACAGGCGTTGTTACCGATGACATTCGCGACGCCCTGATGGATTACGCCGACTGGAAGATAGCCAACGGAAAGCCCGAGGCCGTCACGTTCGCCAGGTTCGTCAAATCCGAACTCGATGCCAACGCCCTCAGTCCGGCCAGCCTTCAATGGGCCACCGAATGGGCCGAACGCCGCCTGTCACGGACACCTGGATTCAATGAGAAGACCGTGGTGGTGGTCGATGAATCCGGCATGGTGGCCAGCCGACAACTGGCCGAGATCATCCACCGCATCGATGAGGCCGGCGCCAAGCTGGTGCTTGTCGGCGACCCCCAGCAGCTCCAGCCCATCCAGGCCGGCGCCGCGTTCCGCGCCATCACCGAACGCTTCGGTTATGCGGAATTAACCGACATCCGGCGGCAGAAAACGGGGTGGCAGCGCACCGCGACCTCCGCCCTCGCCAAGGGCCGTGTGGAAGAGGGCATCACCGCCTACACCAAGAATGGCCACATCTCCGCGGGCATCGACATGGATGAGGCGGCTTTCGTCACCACCCTTGAACGGCATCTTGCGAGTGCCGTCGACCCCGCCGACCGTGCCCGGGTTATCACTATCGCCCGCTATGCCGAGGCCCGAAACGCGGCCGGCGCTCTTTGGTCCGTCATCAGCGGTCCCAATGCAAATACTCATGAATGGTACGACGATTTCGAGGCATGGAAGGCCAAACGTGAACAAATGGCCATCGCCATTGGCGACGACCTCGACGCCTACAAGCCCTGGCTTGCCCGTTTCGCCATCAACGGCGAGGGCCTAGCGGCGGATATCCTCGCCGCCACCGGCAACACCCGCGATGAGGCGCAAGCCGCCGCTCCCATGGAAGCCAAGACGCGCGGAATCTTCGAGATCGAGGAAAGCCTACCCGAGGAAGACCGGCTCAAGGCCGACTTCCGTACCGGCGCCAAGGCCGCGTTGGTGGCGGCCTGGGCCGACGCCACCCGGCACAATCCCGACGCCACCCGCATCATCCTTGCCCACTCGCGGGCCGATACCGCTCACATGAATACCGTCGCGCGGCAATTCGCCCGCGATCACGGCCTGTTGACCAGCGAGGACCAGAGCGTCGCGACCGCAGACGGCGACCGCGCTTTCGCGGGCGGCGATCGACTGTTGTTTCTGGAAAACAACAAGAGCCTTGGCGTCAACAACGGTACTACCGGCACCGTCATTGGCATCGACGCGGCGGAAGGGCAGGGCGCCCGGCTCTCCGTCATGCTCGACGACGGCCGCGAAATCACCGTCGATACCCAGAGCTACAACAACTTCGACCACGGCTACGCCGTCACAGTCCACAAGTCCCAAGGCGTGACCGTCGACGAAGCCTACTTGTTGGCCACCTCCGGCGTGGACGCCCACCTGGCCTACGTTTCCATGTCCCGCCATCGTTTCAACTTGCGGGTCTTCGCCGCGGCCGGCGATGCCGCTAAACCGGAGATATTCGCGAAGACGGCTGCCAAGGCGAACAGCCAGGACAGCACGCTCGATCACAATTTTCCCACGGTCGAACAGCCCAACGACGCCAAGAAACATACCGCCACGCAAGCGCGCGAACGCTACCGCGCCGGCCCGAAACAGAGCCATCCCAAGAGCCCGGTTCTCTTCAAGGTCTATCAAGCCGAGCGCGCCGATAACCTCGCGGCCCGCGACGAACACATCACCGCACTACGCGAAATCCACGACAAATACCGCGCCGACCTGGGGAAGTTGTACGACGGCGAACGCGAGCGGTCCAATAGCCTCGTAAACCGGCTGTTCGGGCGGCCCAAGCAGATCATGTTTGACGCAAACCGCACGCGGCACGCCGGCCTCAAGCAATCCGGCGAGGAATTACGCGCCGGCATCGCCCGCATCAAGGCGGCTTATCCCCTCCATAGCTGGCAGGAGTGGTTGCAGAACAAGGCGGAGGAGGGGAATACCGACGCCCTCTCCGTGCTTCGCGCCACCGCCGGCCGCCACCAGGACGCCGCCAACGCAATCACCTCCGCCAATTCCGCCACCGAAGCCCTAGCCGTTGTTCTCAAGGGGCACCGCGTAAAGGCCCGCCACGACGGCCGGCTTATCTACAGCACCGCAGACGGCGGGGTTGTCACTGATCACGCCACCATGATCGCCATTACCAAGGAGAGCCACGGCGCCGCCATCATCGCCGCCCAGCTCGCCGCCGAACGCCACCCCGGCCAGGAAATCAACATCAACGGTTCGCCCGATTTCCGCCGATGGATGGCCGACTACGCCGGCAAGGCGGATTTGCCTATCCGCTTCGCCGACCCCGACGACGAGGCGCAGCGTGCCGCCGCCAAAGGCGCCCAGGCCCAAGCGCCCGCCACCGACACCGAAGCGGATAAGAAGGCCAAGGACATGGCCGCCCGCATGCGCCAAGGCGGGGACCGCACCAAGCCCGCTACCTCGACGCGCCAAACCATCCTCACGCACAAGGACTGGACGCCGGGGCTAATGGGAGAATATACATTTAACGGTATATCGGCGCACGGCGGCAAACCTGCCCTCAAATGGCAGCAAGGCTCGACAGTCTATGTTCAGCCCCAGTCCAAACAGGCACTTGCCGCCGTCAAGGATATGAAACCCGGCACCCGCGTAACCTTTGACGTTAGCGGCCAGCCCAAGCCAACCGCACCGAAGCACGGGAGAACTCGATGAGAGAGGAAGGACTTACAACCGGGGAAGCGGCCCGGATCAAGGCGTTCGGGCTGCTGATCGGGACCGTCCTTCTTGTCACATACGGTTTCGTTGTCAGCCATTACATCGCCCGCCACTTCGGCTACCCGCCGCAACTCGGCCCGACCTGGCCCGGCGGATTCTATCCCCCGTACATCTGGATCAATTGGGCGTTCACCTACTACGACGCCGATCCCGAGATGTTCAAGATGGTGTGGATCAGCTTCCTCATCGCCTTCACCCTCATTATCTCGGGCACCTTCCTCGCCATCGGCATGCTGACCCGCAGCCCCTTCGGCGTGGCCGACGCCCATGGTACGGCGCGGTGGATTACCGAGATCGAAGAACTCCGGGCAATGGGCCTTGTCCACGACCCAGCCAACCGCAATTCCCTCAACCCCGACGACACGGGCATCTACCTTGCCGTCGTCGAAGATAGGGACGGCAGCTATCATTACGTCCGATCCGTCGGCAACGAACACTGCCTCGTTGTCGCGCCCTCACGAACGGGTAAGGGCGTCGGTCCAATCGTCATCAATGGCGTGACATGGCCACACGCGCTGGTCTGCTACGACCAAAAACGCGAAACCTTCTACGCCACTGCCGGCTGGCGACAGAAATACGTTGGCCCCGTTTATAGCTGGAATCCGGTCGGCAACGACGAAACATTCAATTCCTACAACTTCCTCGACACGATACGCTTGGGCACGGTCTGGGAAGTCACCGATTCCATGGACGTGGCCACGCTTCTCATTGACCCGGCCTCCATCGGCGCCGCCGAATGGGATCACTGGAAAAAAACGGGCTTCGCCTTCCTCCAGGCCGTCATTCTCTATACCTGCTACTTGGTCGAACGCCTGCAAAAACGCCGCGCCAACCTGCGCGACGTCTACAAGGTGCTCAATAATCCCGACCAGCGCGGGGATGACCTCTATAAGGCGATGCTCCACAACACTTTCGGCCGCGTCGACATGAAAGTGGGCGGCCCTATCCCGAACCGCCGCGAGGCCCTTGCCGCCCTCATGCCCGGCCGCAACGAGACCATCGCCGAGGGCGCCGCCGCCATGCTCAACCGTGAGCCCGAGGAGCGTACCAGCGTTCATTCCACAGCATCGAGCGCACTCACCCTTTACGCCGATCCCCTTGTCGCCCGGAATACCAGCACCTCCGATTTTCAGATTGAGGACATCTGGAACGGCGAAAAGCCGGGCTCGCTCTACATCACCGTCCCGCCCGATCAGGAAGCCAAATTCCAGGCCATGCTTCGCATGATGCTCACCCTGATCCTCCGCACCGAGCAGCGCCCTCAACTGGCCTATGTCGAAGGCCGCGCCAAAATGCCCTGGCGTCATCGCACACTGGCCCTCTTCGACGAATTTCCGACCCTTGGTGAAATCAAGGAAATCGAAACGGCGCTGGCCCGCATCGCCGGCTACGGTGTCCAACTTTTCCTGTTTATCCAGGATCTTCCGCAGCTTTTCGACCGCTACGGACAGAATCAAACCATTATCAGCGGATGCCAGAACAAGCTCATTTACTCCCCGAACGACAACATAACGGCCGACTGGGCTTCGGGAGAATGTGGCGAAACCACCATCGTCAAAAAGGAAATCACCGTCAGCGGCAACCGCTTCGGCAACGCCCTAAATCACGTCCAAGTCCGTTTTGAAGAAAAACCCCGCGATCTTGCCAATTCCCAAGAAATCCGCCGGCTCGCGCCGCCGGAAAAAGATCCCGATGGCCGGATCACCGCACCCGGCAACGTCATCATTCTCCGTACCGGCTTCAATCCCATATTCGCCACCCAGATGCTTTATTTCCTCGACCCCGAGATGATGGCCCGCCTCAAAACCCCGTTCCGCGCCGGCCATTCCAACGCCGCCATCCTCGACGGCCCGCTCACTCTCGCCCTTCCGCAGCCGGAAGGCGCCCAATCGTGAACAACCGGACTGTCGCCATCGCCGCCTGGGCCTTCGCCGCCACAATCTTCGCCGGAGCCTACGCAGCCCAAACCGCCGGATACGCCGTCAACGTCACCGAGTCCATGCCGCGTGGATTGTGGCGGATCACCCCCATGACCCGCGAGCCGCGTGCCGGCGACGTTGTGGCATTCTGTCCGACCGACACCGCGCCGTTCCGTCTCGCCAAGGAACGGGATTACATCCCTGGTGGCCATTGCCCCGACGGTTACACGCCGGTCATCAAACCCATTGCCGCGACTGCCGGCGACCGTATCAACGTCACCTCCCTCGGCGTCATCATCAACGGCACACCAATACCCAACACCGCCCCGGCAACCCGCGACAGCGCAGGCCGCCCCCTGTTCCCGCAGATCGGTAGCGTCACCGTTCCCGCCGGAAGCCTTTGGTTCCTGGCCACCCGTGTCCCGAATTCCTACGACAGCCGCTATTTCGGAGCCGTGCCGGCAACCGCGATCATCGGCCACGCCCAACCCGTGCTGACGGAGCGGTAATGCTTCTCGACCCCGCCGTAGTTTCCATGATCGCCACCTGCACTCCAGCCGGCGCCGCCGTAGAAACCATCGAAGCCGTGGTTCGGGTAGAGAGCGGCGGGCACCGCTTCGCGCTTGCGGTCAACCGCCCGGGTAACGCGCCGGCACGTTTCACACCCGACAACCCAGCCGGCGCCGCCGCCATCATCACCCAAGCACTCAACCGGGGGCAAAACGTCGATATCGGCCTGATGCAGGTCAACACTAGGACCGCCTCACGCATGGGCATCGACTGGCACAGCCTCATCGATCCCTGCGAGAACATCCGTATCGGCACCACGATCCTGCAACAGGACTACACCGCCGCCCTAAAGACCAATCCCCCGGGCCAAATCGCCTTGCAGGCCGCTTTGAGCACCTACAACACCGGCAACCCATGGACCGGCTTTTCAAATGGATATGTCGCCAAATACTACGGCGGCCTTGGACCCACTCCAGTCGCCGGCAGTCCCTACACCGCGGACCCGCTGGTCTACCACAACAAGGATTTCAAATGAGCACTCGCATTGATCCCACGCCTTTCGAGGGCGATGACGGTACGCCGTGTTCCACTGAGATCGGCCATCTTTCCCTTCTTGGCGTAATGGTCACCGTTTCACCGGACGAGGCCGATTCCCTTGGCGCTTTCCAGGAAGACGCCCTCTCCCCCGGCGACGCTTGGGATTCCCGCTTCGACGACGCGGCGCCCGTCCCGGAGCCGCACCATGGCTGAAAACGATTACGTCAAAGCTGTAGCCGACTCGATCATCGAGCAGCTTGAACGGGGCACCGCGCCCTGGCAGCGTCCCTGGGAACCCGGCGAACGGCGGCTTCCCTACAATCCCACCACCGGGAACGACTATCGCGGCCTCAACGCCGTCTGGCTCTCCGTCGTCGGTGACAGCAAGGGCTACAACGACGCCCGCTGGATGACCTACAAGCAGGCCAGTGAAGCCGGCGCGCAGGTAAGGGGAGGGGAGAGGGGAACCGCCATCCAATATTGGATGTGGTCGGAGCAGCGTCCGGCCCTCGACGACAATGGCCGGCCCGTCCTTAACGCGGACGGCACCAAGCAGACGGTCACCGTCCAGCTCGCACGGCCGAAGGTATTCCAAGCTCGCGTCTTCAACGGCGCGCAGATCGACGGCTTGCCCCTCCAGCCGCTTCGGCTCACCGAGGAGTGGCAGCGCCACCAGGACGCCGAACAGATCCTCGCCAATTCCGGCGCACGCATCTTCCACCGCGACGGAAACCGGGCCTTCTACAACGTCGAGCGCGACGACATCACTTTGCCGCTTCGCGGCCAGTTCACCACAGCGGACAAATATTACGCCACCGCGCTCCACGAATTGGGCCACTGGACGGGCCATTCCTCCCGCCTCAATCGCGACCTCGCACATCCCTTCGGGTCTGTTGGTTACGCCAAAGAGGAATTACGGGCGGAAATTGCTTCGCTGATGATCGGCGACCGCCTGGGGATTGGCCACGATCCCGAGCAGCACGCCGCTTATGTCGGAAGTTGGATCAAGGCCCTCAAGGACGATCCCCGCGAGATTTTCCGCGCGGCGGCCGACGCTGAGAAAATCACCGGCCACGTCTTCTCCCTTGGCCAAGCCCAGCAGCAGACGCAAGCCACCGCGACCACCACAAGCGAAGCTATCGAGGTGAACATGGCCCTTGGTGTCGCAAGATCCCGTGGCGGCGAGCGGACGCGGCTCGACGTGCCTTATGCCGAAAAGGACCAAGCGAAGGCCGCCGCCAAGGAGGCCGGCATCAAGCTGGAATGGGATGGCCAAGCCAAATCGTGGTTCGCCCCGCCTGGCGCCGACCTCACCAAATTGGCCCAGTGGTTGCCCGGGAACCGGATCGCCGCCGCCGCCGTCCCGGAAAATCCCCAAGAGGCATTCGCCATGGCCCTTCGGGAGGCCAAGTTCGTCATCGACGGCCTTCCCGAAATGGATGGCAAATTGCATCGCGTGCCCGTCGAGGGCGACAGGCAAAACGACAAAGGCGTCTACCAGGAACGCTCCGGTGCCTATGTCGGCTATTTGGACGGCCGCCCCGCCGGCTTCATTCAAAATCACCGCGCCGGCTTCAAGCGCAATTGGACCCACGCCGCCGCCTCTTCGCTACCGATCGACACCACGAAACTCGCCGAGGAAGCCGAAGCAAAGAAGGCCGCCCGTGCCGCCGCTCAGGCGCAGGTCTATGAGGAAACCGCCGTTCTCGCAGCCGCTATTTGGGACTCGGGTGTGCCGGCCCCCGCCGATCACCGTTACCTCACCAAGAAGGGGGTTCCCCCTCACGGTCTCCGGGTGGCCACCGAGGACACCGCCCGTCTCTTCAATGGCCCACGCGAAGCCGCCGGCAAGGCGGCGCTCGACCTAACCAACCATCTCCTCGTGCCCGTGCAGGATATCGACGGCAAAATTTGGAGCATTCAGCACATCGCGCCAAACGGCCAAAAAGGTTTCCTGGAGGGCGGCAAGATCGCCGGCAACTTCTACCCCATCGGCGGGCGTCCGCAGACACCCGATGCGGTCCAATTGGTAGGGGAGGGATTTGCGACATGCGCGACCGTCCGCGACCTCACCAACCAGCCCGTTGCCGTCGCCTTCCATGCCAATAATTTGCCTAACGTCGCCGCGCAGCTTCGCGCGGCCGATCCCAACCGCGCACTGGTGATCGCCGGGGACAACGACCGCAAAGGCGAAGTGCTCGACCCACCGAAGCCGAACGTCGGCGCCGAGAAGGCCCGCGCCGCAGCCGAGGCCGTCAACGGCACCGCTCTATTGCCGCCGGCCGCATCGGGCACCGCGGTCGATTGGAATGACTACGCTACCGCCACCAGGGACGCGGCGCGGACCCAGCTCGCCGAAGGAATCTTGACCGCCCGCATGCGCAACAACGCGCGGAACGCCACACCCGAGCAGATCGCCGGCCTCCAGGCCCAGCTCGACCAGAACCCCGCGCAACAGCGCGTCGCCACTCAAAAAGCCGCCACTCAACAACCGGCACCCGCCACCCAGCGGCAAGCCAGAGGAAGGGGACGATAACAATGCGCAAACCCGCGAAGATCACCCTTTTGGCGTTCATCCTTGCCATCGGTGCCATCGCCGCTACGTCGGCATCGGCGGATTCGTGTGCCAGCGTCCTATGTCTCGCCGGCATGTTGCAGGGGCAGGGCGGCGGGTCCCAGTGCAACGGGCCTATCGCCGACTACTTGAACATCCAGGTGTGGAACAAGGATGGTTTCGATGCCGGCGGCACCGCCAATGCACGAATGAATTTTCTCAGTCAGTGCCCCTATGACCAGAACTGGCTCCAGCAAATAAACAATGCCTACGGCACAACCCACTGATGACTTGACGACAAATGCGTATGCCGATATCAACGAAAACCACCCTCACGCGGCGTCGAGTCCCGAGGACGATGAAAAATATCTCCGACGCCACAGCGGCGCGCATCCAACATTACCGCCGGACTTTCGGTGATAACTTGAAACAGCGCCGCAAAGAATTAAAGCTGTTTCAGCGGCAGTTGGCCGAGGCGACATCCCTTGATCAGCCTTATATCAGCGCTATCGAGGGCGGCCGGGTAAACGCCGGAATCGACCTTCTGGTGATCATTTGCGAAGCCGTTGGAATGTCGTTGCCGGAGATGCTGACGCAACAACCGTCGACCACTCCGATTTCTTCTTCCGATCACGACACAATCCGTTCCCACCTAACATCACCCGATGCTCGAACGGATAAACGCCGTCCGAAATAGGGTTGCGGTCATCACCATCCTCAGATATACACTAAAAACCATATTTGAGGATGGGATGCAGGATGCACGGGAACCATTCGGATCACGCCGAGCTAGAGCGTATTCGTCGTCTTGACGAAAAGCTGCGGCGCGAGCTTGGCCCACAGATAAACGCCTGGTTCGAAGATCCGACCGTTATTGAAATCATGCTCAATAATGACGGTTCCCTTTGGGTTGAGCGCCTTGGCGCCAAGATGACCCGTGAGGGCTCGATGTCGGCCAGTATGGCGACCGCCATGATGGGCACGCTCGCCACCATTTATAAAACCATCGTCAATCACGACAATCCCGTTCTCGAATGTACGTTGCCATTCGACGGCAGCCGTTTTGAGGGCGTTCTTCCCCCTGTTGCCTCCGGTGGACCCGCCTTCGCCATTCGCCGTCCGGCAATTGAGATTTTCACCCTGGCCAACTACGTCGAGCAGGGAATACTCCGGGAGATCCAGTACCGCACCCTGCGTGACGCCATCGCCAACAGGAAAAACATCGTTGTCATCGGCGGCACCGGCAGCGGTAAAACGACGTTCGTGAACGCCTGTATTCACGAGGTCAAAGAGGTCACGCCAGACAACCGCGTGGGAATTCTGGAGGACACTAAGGAGATTCAGTGCATCTCCGAAAACCACTTCCGTCTGCTAACCACCGATGTCATCGACATGACCCGCCTCCTCAAGATCACCATGCGGAAGCGGCCCGATCGCATCATCGTCGGCGAAGTACGCGACGGCGCCGCACTTGCCCTTCTCAAGGCATGGAATACCGGCCATCCGGGCGGCCTTTCCACGATCCACGCCAACAGCGCCAAAGCCGGCCTCTCGCGACTGGAGCAGTTGGTGGGAGAGGCGACACCAACGCCGCAGCCCCGGCTTATCGCCGAAGCCATCGACATCCTGGTCTTCATCGAGAAGACACCAGAAACGAAGGCTGGCCGTCGAATCAAAGAAATTCTCGCTGTCGAAGACTTCGACGGTACACGCTACATTACCCACCCCGTTTAACCGGGTTTTTATCTGTTTTGTTTGCAACGAGGAGAGCTTGATGTCTCGTAAATCAGTCGCCCTTGTCGGCCTTGCCGCCGCCGCCGCCACTCTCGCGATGGTTCATCCCGCCGCCGCCAGCACGGCCGGCAGCGGCATGCCGTGGGAAAACGGACTTATGATGTTCACCAACTCGCTCAGAGGGCCGGTGGCGTTCGCTGTCAGCCTTGCCGGCGTCGTCGCTTCCGGCGCCGGCCTTATCTGGGGTGGTGAACTCGGACACTTCGCCAAGACCGGCATCAATATCACCTTGGCCGTCTCGCTGATCCTGCTGGCGTCCAACGTCCTCATGAACCTTACCGGCGTTGGAGCCACCTTCTAAAATGTCGGAACAACTGCAATGCCTACCGATCAATCAGGCTTTTACCCAACCCAATCTTTTCGCGGGCGGGGAGCGCAACCTTGTCCTCACCGCGGGACTGATTGCGGTAGGCATTGCAGTGACCGGCATGAATATTCCCGCCGCTGCCGCCGGAGTCGTAATCTGGTTCTTCTCCATGTGGGCATTGCGTAAGATGGCCAAGGCCGATCCTTATATGTCCACCGTTTACCTCCGTTATCTCAAATACAAGACCTACTATCCGGCGCGCTCGCGTCCTTATCGGGAGAACCCCTGATGGGCGCCGCCAAACCCCTTGAGGATACTGGCCCGGCCATCGCCGATCTGCTGAACTACGCAGCACTTGTCGATTCCGGCATCGTGCAGTGCAAGGACGGCTCCCTTTTGGCGGGATGGTTCTATGCCGGCCCCGACACCGATACCATTACCGCCCAGCAACGGAATTTTCTCGCAGGGCGCACCAACGCCGCGCACAACCGATTCAGTTTCGGATGGGCAAGCTGGACCGAGGCTGTCCGCACCGAGGCCGCCAACTATCCCGGCGGCGATGAATCTTTTTTCCCCGACGAAGTTACCGCATGGATAGATAACGAACGCCGCCGTGCTTTCGAAGCAGAGGACGGGCATTTCGAAACGATCCACGCGCTTATCATCCAATTTACGCCAGACAATATAAATCAGCGGAAATTCATTGAGTTATTCTACGACGACGACGGCGCGCGAAAGGTCAACATAGCCGCCCGCAATCTTGAGGTTTTCAAACGCGGACTTGAGGAATTCGAGGACGCCATCGGCCACAATGTTCGCCTTCGCCGCATGGGTGGATACACCGCTCTCGACCCCGCAGGCCAGGAACATTTTCGTGACGAACTTGTGAGCTTTCTCCACTTCTGCCTGACCGGCGAAAACATCCCCATCAATATTCCGCCGATCCCGATGTACCTGGACATGCTGATCGGTGGCCAGGAGCTTTTCCCCGGCGATCAACCGCTTTATGCCGGCCAGTACACGGCTGTTGTCGCCGTTGAGGGATTTCCCCCCGAATCTTACCCGGGCATCCTCGACGCACTGGCAAACCGTCCATTTGCCTACCGCTGGTCAAGTCGCATGATCTACCTCGACCAGCACCAGGCCATTGCCCAAGGCAAGAAGTTTCGGCGCCATTGGGGGCAAAAGAAAAAGGGCATTATTTCCCAGGTTTTCAAAACCGGCGGCGGCCAAGTCGACGAGCACGCCGCCAAGATGGAAGGCGAAGCCAACGCTGCTATCGGCTTGGCAAATTCGGGTGCCGTAACATACGGCTACTACACTCCTCTTGTGGTCGTGCGTCACACAGACCGCTTTAAGTTAATGGATAACGCCCGCGAAATCGCGAAGGTCGTCCAAGACTTCGGATTTGCCTGCCGTATCGAGACCATCAACACCATGGAGGCTTGGCTAGGCAGCCTGCCCGGCCACCCGAAGCCGAACGTGCGGCGGCCCGCCATCCACACCGCGAATCTCGCTCATCTGTTGCCGCTGTCGCAAATCTGGGCGGGCGAGGAACGCGCCCCGTGCCCCCTCTACCCCCCAAACTCTCCGCCGCTCGCCTACGCGGCAACGACGGGCACCACGCCCTTCCGCATCAACCTTCATGTCCGCGACTTGGGCCACACGTTCATTCTTGGACCGACCGGCGCCGGCAAGTCAGTGTTGCTGGCTTTCCTCGCCGCGCAATTCCGCCGGTACAAGAATTCCAACATCTGTGCGTTCGATAAAGGCCGGTCCATGTGGACCCTTTGCACAGCCGCAAAGGGCAAGCACTACGACATTGCCGCGAACGACAATTCCCCATCCTTCGCGCCGCTCGCCAATCTGGAAAAGGATTTCGGATGGGCGGCGCAGTGGCTTGAAATCTGTTTCGAGCTTCAAACCGGCAAGCCCATGAGCCCCGCGCAACGCGCGGAGGTAAACGCCGCCCTGAAGCTGATGCTCCAGGCGCCGAAGGACGCGCGGTCGCTAACCGATTTCTGCGCCACCGTCCAAAGCCACGAAATTCGCGAGGCGCTGGCTCAATACACTCTCGCCGGCAGCGCCGGGCATCTTCTGGACGCCAAAGAAGACGGGATCGCCGAAAGCGATTTCACCGTCTTCGAGATCGAAGAACTCATGGGCCTGGGTGACCGCATTGCGATCCCAGTGCTCTTGTACCTGTTCCGCCGGTTCGAGCGGTCATTGGACGGACGCCCGTCGATCCTCTTCCTCGACGAAGCCTGGATAATGCTCAGTCATGACGTGTTCCGCGAGAAGATCAAGGAATGGCTCAAGGTGCTGCGTAAGCGCAACTGCGCCGTCGTGCTCGCCACCCAAAGCATCTCCGACGCCGTGCGCTCCGGCCTCCTCGACGTCCTGATTGAAAGCTGTCCCACCAAAATTTTCCTGCCCAATCCCGACGCCGACAAGCGCGGCACGGAGCATCAAATGGGACCGGCGGACCTTTACGCGCTTCTGGGCCTCAACGAAGTGGAAATCGACACGCTCAAGCAAGCCAACCAGAAGCAGCACTACTATTTCACCTCGCCGCTCGGAAAACGTCTGTTCGATTTCCGCCTTGGTCCAATCGCGGTCGCATTCGTCGCCGTATCCGACCAGGAGACAATCGACGACATCCGGTCGCTCCAAGAACAGCATGGTGACGACTGGCCGCGTAAGTGGCTTAACAAACGTGGAGTGTCCGATGACCGTCTCGCGGCTTAACCTCTCCGCCATTTTCCTGGCCATCGGCCTTCTGTTGTCGCCGGCCACGGGCCGCGCGCAGATCCCGGTGACGGATGCCGCCAATCTCACCAACACCATTCAAATGGTGATGAACGGCATCCAGCAGCTTAACTCGCTCTCAACCCAAATTCAGAATCAAGCCGCCCAAATCAGCAATCAGCAATTGATGCTCAATGGCGTCGGTGGCAACGCTTTCGCGCCCGTAGCGTCTCTTGCCGGTCAAGTCCAATCGCTGATGTTCCAGGTCCAGAACCTAAATCAGATGGCTAACACATTTCCAATGAATTACGGCAATGGCGGGATGGCCACCGTTGCGCAGCTTCAAAACATGCTCAATGCCCTTAACCAGGCAAACAGCCTCGCGGATAATATCCGGTCGCAAATCGCCGCCAATCAGCCCGTTGTCGCCAACCAAGTTCAAAGCGCAGTCAGCATGAGCAATGCCGCGACAGGTCCAACTGGTGTTGGCCAAGCCACGAACCAGATATTGGGTGCGCAATCACAACAACTCAGCGACATTCAGTCGCTAATGATGGCGCAACAGCAATATGATCGCCAGAAAGACGCCGCTTCTGCGGCGCAGGATGCCGCAATAAAATCACAAACCAGCGCTTTTCGTTCCGCCAATCCATTGACCCAATAAGGAGCACTCGGATGTCCTCTCCACGGAAAAAACATCAAGTACTGATCGTCGTCGGACTTCTCATAGTCGTGTTGGCCTTCTTGACCTACGAGGCGGGACTATGGCCTCACCAAGATGCCAATGCTCCCGCAACAACCAAAGCGGCGGCGACACCATCAGAAAAATCAAACTGGGATGCCGTACACACACAAACAGATACGTGGCGTAAAGCTAATCAACTCCAATGAAGTACGGCAGCCAATAGCGCGCGGAGTGTGTTCAAATGCGTAGGTCATATCGTCTTTGCGTTCCCGCGCTGGCGGCTGTCATCTTTTTCATTTTTGCCAATCCGGCATTTGCGCAAAGCGCGCCAATCAACCTTGGTAGCACAATCACGGCGGCTCTCGCGGTTTTTAAAAGCGCAATGTCGGGGTGGACCAACGCTCTAAATGGAATTTCGCGCTCGCTTTTTGCCTTGCTTGCTCTGGTCGAGCTACTGTGGGTTGGTTTTCAACTTGTCTTGAAGCAGGCGGATATATCAGAAATCATCGCTGGCCTCATAACGCTCACGCTATTCCTTGGGTTTTTCAACTTTTTTGTGAACAACGGGCCTATGTTGATTTCATACATCTACAGTTACTTTAATTCGGCCGCCAGCGCCGTTGTCACCGCTTCTGGAACACCGCAAAATTTCGCGACTCTCGGCTTGCTCATAATGAGCTACGCGATTGATCAGTTTTCTCTATGGCCCGACAAAATCGGTATTGCCATCGCACTCCTTATTGCCGGTATCGCCATCGTCATTTGCCTTGTTTTGATCGCTGCAATGCTCATCGAAACGACTATAGAATCGTACTTCGTCCAGTACGCCGGCATCGTCTTTTTCGGTTTTGGCGGTACTCGATGGACCAAGGATTATGCGATCAAGATACTTTCCTACGCCGTTTCTGTTGGCGCAAAACTATTCGCGCTCCAAGCACTAGCCGCGCTCACTTATCAGGTCATGAAGACCCTTTCGACGCCGGCACCGACTGACCTTATGGCGTTCCTGACAATCATGGCTGTCGCGATCATGATGCTTGCGCTCACCCGCACCATCCCTGCGATGATCCAAGGGCTCATAACCGGCAGTGCCATTAATGCTTCCGGCGGATTTCTTGGCGCCGCCAAGGATATCGCTATGGCGGCGGCCGGCGTCGCCGCCGCAACGATCGCTGCCAGTTACGCGGCCTCTGCCGAGACGATTAAGGCTGTGAAGGCGTCCCAGTCGCCCGCCGAAAAACTGAGCCAAGCGTCCGCGGGCCTCATGTCGATGCCGGCGCGTGCCGGCGGCGAACTGGCAAAGGCTGCACTCCAGGATTTGGGAGGAAAGCTCTCAGGGTCTTTCGATACCCGTCATGGAACCGCTGGCGCTCGGATAGCTCACACCATCCTAAACGGAATGGGCCAAACAAAGGCGCCGCCAACCCCGGGCGCTACCCCGGGCGCATCGCCCGCAGCGCCGTCGACGGTCACCACGACTTCCCCCACCGAAAGCTAATAAACGATGGCCAAGAAAGCCGATCCCGCCCGGACTCCGACTCCATCCGCCCCGGAAGACCCCTACAAGGCTGGTCGAAAGGCGTGGGATCAGGCTTTCGGAGGATACATCGCTGACCGCAATTGGTGGCGCTGGGTCGCCGCTGGGTGCCTTGTTATCGCCGGTATTTCCGCAGCCGACAACATGGCCCGGCGAGCCGGAGAACACATCGTTCCGTGGGTTGTCCAGGTCGACAAGCTAGGCAATCCGGTGGTTTCCGGTCCGGCCGAGCAGTCAGGCCACGCCGACCCAAAAGTAATCACCGCACAGCTCGCACGCTGGGTATATGACGTTCGCACCGTCTACGCCGACGTGGCGGCCGAAAAGAAGATCATCACCGAGGGCTACACGATGATCATCAAGGGCACGCCCGCAAACGAAAAACTCAACGATTACATGGGCACGCACGACCCCTTCGAGCGGGCCAAGAAAGAAACCGTTGGTGTCCAGGTCGAATCGGTCCTGCCGATTGCCGGCAAAGTGTGGCGCGCGGACTGGAAAGAAACCCGATATGCGCCCGATGGCTCTGTCCTCGACATAACGGAACGGCGCACGGACATCACCGTCGACGTCTATCCCCCCAAAGATGAACAGACGCTCTTTACCAATCCTAGCGGCGTCTATGTCACGGACTTCACATGGACGAAAAAGCAGTGATCCCCGTACGTTCCGCCGTTCTCCTCGCCGCATTGATGGCGGCCAGTGTCCCCGCGGCTGCTCAAACCCTGCCGAGGAGTCAGGGTCTGCCCGCCATAAACGCGGTGCCTCCAGGCTATCCCCCGCCGGTCAAACTCTACCCGGATTCACCAACAGAGTTGACGCCAAAGGAACAAGCCGCGCTTAAAGCCGCCGCGCCCTGGCGCGACTCCAACGCAATCCTCGCACAAGGCGACGATGGCAGGGTTATTTTCCAGTTTGGCCAAGCCCTGCCGCCGCTTGTCTGCGCCCCCCTGCAAATTTGCGAAATCGCATTGCAGCCCGGTGAGATCGTCAACGACATCAACGCGGGCGACACCGTGCGTTGGAAGATCACCCCGTCTATCTCCGGCGCCGGCCCCGATCGCACGACCCATGTGGTCATCAAGCCCACCACTGCGCCCCTCAAAACCACCCTTCTCATCACCACCAATCGGCGCGCCTACATGCTCGAACTCGTGGCCGATCCAAAACAATGGATGCCGCGTGTGGCATTCGCCTACCCCGAAGACACCGCGCGCGCGTGGGCGAAGTACAAGGAGACAGTCGCCGAAACGACGGCCGCGACTGTTCTCCCGACCGGCCAGAATGTGGCGTCACTCGACTTCAACTATACCCTCTCCGGTGACACACCCGCCTGGCGCCCGGTCCGCGTCTACGCGACCGCCGTCCAAACGTTCATTCAATTCCCTCCCAACATCAAATCCGGCGACCTTCCGGCCTTGGTGGGCCTTGGCGATGGCGACACCACAACCATCATCAATTACCGCACCCGGCACGGCACAATGATCGTTGACAAGGTGATTGATCGCGCCGCGCTGATTTACGGCGTTGGTTCGTCCCAAACCCGCGTTGTCATCAAACACGGCGAGGGACAATGACCACGTTCCTTGTCCCACTCCTTTTTGGCGTTGGATGTCTGGCCGGCTGCACCACGTTGCCAAACGCGCAACCCGGTTTGCCGGACGTCAGCCGGAGCGTGTTGAGCACCGCCACGGTCGCCACCATCGCCCGCATGCTGCCGCCGGCATCCTCCACAATCGCGCTCGCCAGTCCACGCGATACCCGCCTTGATGCGCCTGTCCGCCGCACTCTGAAAGCCGCCGGATACGCCATTGCGGACGGCAATCCGCCACCCGCCGACGCACACCGCATCCGCTACAGCGTCGCGACCGTCGACGGCTTCACCGTTCTCATTGTCCACGTCGATCACACCGCCTTCACGAGACCCTTCGCGGTCTCCAACGGCCAGCTCATTCCGTCTGGACCGCTTACAACCAATGAGTCCGACGATGATGAATAATCCGCGCTCGACGGATGGCCGCCGATGAGCGCCATCAACCACTTCAAACCCAAGATCGAGGGCCGCGGCATCCGCCGCCTCAACCGCATGCCATTATTCGTGACGCTTGGCCTTTTCGGTGTTGCCGTTGCCGCCATCGGCTATACCTACATCCAGCGCGTCAACGACACTCACGCAAAGCCCGAGACCGCTACCCCCACAAAAACCGGCCCTGTCACGGCGGCCGATCCCAGCGAATTTCTCGCCAAGGCGCCGGCCGGTTCTGTCATCCTGCCCGACCGTCCCCGTTCCTTTTCGGCCCCCACCGCCCCAAACGGTTCCCCGCTTCCCGGTGTCATGCCCGGCACCATGCCGGCCAACGGTAATTTTAGCAGCGCGCCCCAGGCCGGCCAACTCAGCCCGGAGGAGCAGGAACGACGTCGACAATGGGCCGACTATTACAACGCCCGACGCGATATCAGCAGCAGACGCGAAAAGGCTGCGGCATCCGCCCTGGACGCTCAAACCTCGACCCGCAAGCACGGCGACGGCGATGCCGCCGCCGCCGAAAGCAACACCTCCGTAATGCGTAACGGGGTGATGACGCCGGCCGGCTCGTCGGCCGGCCTTGCCGGTCTCATCGTGCCCGGGATACGGCCCGCCGCCACCCCGACCAATCTTGGCGCGTTTGCAACAAACACCAATGGCGCCACACCATCCGGGCTCACCAGCCGGCTCCCGCCGAGTCGTATGCCCGGGGCCAGTAGTGACGATCCCAACAATCAGTACGGAAAAGCCGCCTATCTCAATCTCAACCCGGATGAAACCCTATCCCGTACTCGCGAGGCTCCCGCGAGCCCGTTTGAAATTCGTCAGGGCACGGTTTTCCCGGCCGTTATGATCGGTGGTCTGAACAGCGACCTCCCCGGCCAGATCACCGCGCAGATTTCGGAGGATATACGCGACACTGCGACCGGCAATTACATCCTCATTCCCCAGGGGTCCCACCTTGTCGGCAATTACGACAACGGCGTGACCTACGGGCAGGAACGCATCCTCGTCGTGTGGAACCGCGTGATTTTCCCCGATGGCAGCGCCTTAACCCTCAACAAGATGCCCGGCGCCGATCAATCCGGATTCAGCGGTTTCTATGATCAGGTCAACAACCACTATATGCGGATCTTCGGCTCGACAGTCTTGATGAGCGTCTTATCCGCAACCGCTCAGTTGTCCCAGCCGCAGGCCGCCAACGGGGCTAACGTCACGCCGAGCCAGACCGTGGCCGGCGCCATCGGCCAGAATGTCGCGCAATCCGGCACCGCCTTGATGCAGAAGAACCTCGGCATTGCCCCAACCCTATGGTCCCGCCCCGGTTATCCCTTCAACGTCATGGTTACCAAGGACATCATTTTCAACGAGCCTTGGGTTGACGACGAACCATCCTCCGCCCCGGTCCACCACAAAACCCATCATGTTCAGATCGCGAGCACGCCTCTCAACCTCGACCCGGGGCACTCTGTCCCTGGCTCCCAGAGCGCTACGCCCGTCTCCGCGCCGGCAGCCGTCAAGCCAGAACCCCTTTGGACGATCAATGCGGGCGAATCCCTAACCGACGCCGTTACTCGCTGGGCCGGAGAAGCCGGCTGGGTGGTCCCGCCGCACTGGCAGACCAAGGACCATTGGACAATCCTGTTCGCCGCTCAATACCGGGGTTCGTTTGAGCACGCCGTCGAGTGGCTTTGTTCCGGCTTCACCAACCAAGCCGAGATCCCCACGCCGATCTTCTGGCCCAACCGCGTCATCGACCTCACCAGCACGCCCAACCCGAATGTTGCGCCGCAATCGAACATCGGAGAATTCCAGTGAGCCGCCACCCCCTTCTCGCGACCATTTCCGCCCTGGCGCTCGCCGGCAGCATCACCACCGCCACCGCGGCGCCGACTGACCTTACACCGGATGCGCCGCCATCCGTTGCCATCCCGCCGCGCCCACAGGTCTGGCGGGAATCGCTTTGGACCATCACGGCTGGCGAATCGCTGACGGACGCAATCACCCGCTGGGCCAAGACCGCCGGATGGGCCGTGCCCCCTCAATGGCAGACCAGGCATCGTTGGACGATCCTGTTTTCCACCGAGTACCGAGGCTCATTTGAGCACGCCGTCGAGTGGCTTTGCTCCGGCTTCACGAACCAAGCCGAGATCCCCACGCCGATCTTCTGGCCCAACCGCGTCATCGACCTCACCAGCACGCCCAACCCAAACGTCGCGCCGCAATCGAGCATCGGAGAATTCCAGTGAGCCGCCACACCCTCCTCGCAACCATTTCCGCCCTGGCGCTTGCCGGCTGCGGCGCGATCACCAACGTTGCCGACACCGATTTTCAAACCGTTCGCGCCCAGTCGGCACTTCTCACCAACCTCGCCCCTCCGAGCGCTATCCAGGCGGCGCGGGGCCTGCATCCCTCCACTCCTTATCTTGGCGTAATGAAGGCCACCGAGGACCATGGCGACCCGTTGCCGCCCATGTGCCGCAACTTCACCCTCAAGAAGACAACCAGCTATACGTTGTCGCAGCTCGACGACGCCATCACCCGCGGTACCGGCATTCCCGTTGACGCGGACCCCGCCTTTTTCCGGCCCGACCTCCCCACAGCCGATTTGCCCCAGCGGGCACAACCCACATCGGCGGCCCTTCCAATCGTCACGACTGACTCTGCCCACACCCCGTTGACCGGCTTTCCCTTCAATGGCCGCGCCCCGGTCATGTCCTCCGGCCTATCCGCAACTCTGCCCGCCGCCGATCAGCCGTTTGTCGCGAATTACGAAGGCGGATGCTCCAGCCTGTTCGACCAGATGGCCAAGCACTTCGATGCCACATGGCGCTACGAGAACGGCCGCCTGATCTTCACCCACATCATCTCCCAGATGTTCCCGATCAAGGCGTCGGTCCTCAGCAGCAAGCTCCACGCCGACATCGCCGCGACCGCTTCCGCTTCCGGCTCGACCCAGGCCGGATCGACCGCCACCAACCAGTCCTCTACCGTCGATTCCACCGCCCCCGACATTTGGAAGGAGATCGACAACGAACTCGGAAAAATCCTTTCCAAGCATGCCTATTCGATCAGCAAAGCCACCAACACCGTTATCGTTCGAACCACACCAAGTAAAATGCGGGAGGTACGCGACTATCTCGGCGAAATCAACGCCATCCTCTCCGTCAATGTCTATGTCCAAGTAACGGCGTTCTACGTCACCGTCACCGATACCGATACCTACGGCTTCGACCTCAACGCCCTCTGGACCGCCGGCCAAAACGGCGGCCTGCAATTGGGCCTTGCGTCGGTCCTGCCCACCCTGGCCACCGCCGCCGGAACCGGCAGCCTCGCAATCCTATCGCCCACCAACGGCTCATCAGCGCACCTCGCCGGCACTCAGGTTTTCGCCAACGCACTCAGCCAAACCGGACACCTCGCCGAGGTTCGCACCGGCTATGCGTTATGCAAGAACGGAACGCCGACGCCCATTAGCATGACAACGGACCAAGATATTGTCACCCAAATCGCCTTCAACACAGTCGCTCAAGCAGGAACCGCATCCACCACCGCAACCGCTACCACAATCAACTACGGTTTTTCCCTCCAGGTCATCCCGCGCGTCGTCTCGCCAACCGAAGTCGATCTATTCTACACGTTCAACGAAACCGACCTCGATAACCTCACCAACTACAGTCTTGGCGCCTCCGGCAGCCTTGAGCTAGCCACCATGGACAAGCGCAATCTGTGGAACGATATGGTGCTCCACTCAGGCCAAACCCTCATTACCGCCGGCACGGAACAAAACCGTCTTCAACACGACAAGACCGGCATCGGCGACGCTAATTTCTGGGGAGCCGGTGGATCGTCCAATGCCAAAGTCATCCGCACCCGCCTCATTCTCCTTGTTACCCCAACTATCGTTCCACGCGGCACTAGCCCAGAAATGGCCCGGTACACCAATTCCGTCGTCAATAACACGGGCGGCAGTGGTCACATCCAGCCGGAGACCCCGGCGCCATGATCAGTCAGACCGTTTTTCTGGCGAACGGACCGCAGGAATACGCCTTCGGGCTCCAGTGGTTCCAGGCGCAAGGCATCGGCGACATCGGCAAACAAGCCTTCGCACTCGCGCGCAAGGCCAACGCCACCCATTACACGCTCCGTAAACTTCGGGGCCAATACGGGCTCGCGAACGTCACCGACCGCCAGATGACGTTGCGTCACATCGCCAAGCCATGGCAATCGGCCGCCGCCACGCTGGCCGAAGCCATCTCCGGCACCTGGATCGCGGCTCTCCCCCTCGCCGGCAACCGCTATTACGTTGTCGCGGTTATCAACGGCCGCATCCTGACCGGCGACAGCGGCGATGTCGTTTTCTCGACCGAAGACGACGCCAAGACCCATGTCGACACCCTCCTTAAACACAACAAATTCCAGACCGTCTACGCGCCGCCGGAATGGCGTATCCAGCACAGCAAGACCCTGGATCTTGCCGCCACCCTCACCAAACGACGGGGCTCGACTCTCGCTTCCGTCCGTTTTTGGTCCGTTCACTTCAAGCCGTGGCAATACGCCGCGGCCGGAACCGCCGCCGCCATATTCGCCGGCACCACGATCTACATCATCGCCGCCCATCATCGCGCCGCCGAACGCGCCGCGCTCGCCGCCCGTCATCGCCCCGTCATCATCCGGCCCACTATCACTCCGGCCGGAGCGACGCTCGCACGCTGCGCCTCCACATTGCCGCTCATGCTCTACGCCATGGCCATCCCGGGCTTCGACAACGAAACCGCGACATGCGACGCCAACACCGCGACGCTTACAACCCGGGTCAAACCAAACAACCCCATCTCGGTCATTCGGTCCTACGCGCCACAGGCCATTTTCACCAACGATCACCGCACCGCCGACGTGCCGTTCCATTTCCACAACCCGCTACCCACCGCTGCCGTCGCACCGCCGTTCTGGACGCTTAACCAATACAAGACCGCGCTGGCCAACATCGCCGAGCCCGCCGAAGCCCAACCCGATACCGACAACCACCCCCCATCGCCCATCCCGGCCTGCGGTTGCCAGACCTATCAATGGACCATCACTACCGCCGCACCGCCCGAAATGTGGCTCGACCCCCTTGCCCAGATTCCCAACACCAGCGTCACCTTGGCCTCTGTCGCCATGGCCGCCGGCACCATGACTTGGACTATCAAAGGAACCGGCTATGTCGCTCCCTAAGCCCGTGATCACGACCGTCACTTTCTTGGCGTTCACCATTCCCGCTTGGGCGGTCGACGTGGCCGTGCCGCAACTCCCGGCCCTGGCTCCCACCACATCCCACCCGTCCGAGTCCGCCATGTCTCCGCCGCACATCAAACCGCCGGCCGCGCTCGCGCCGGCACCCCACGCCGCCAACGTGCCGGCGACCCCGGAACCGCCGGCCATTCCGCCGGCCGCCGCTCCCTACCAAGACCTCGACACCTTCCTTGGCCGCATCTCCCCCAAGATGCGCGAAGAATTCCGCGATTATCAGCTAGAGACGTGGCGTATCCACCTTATGGCCGATCGCGCTGCCGCCCTCCGTTCCCTCTGCGCAGGCGGCTACGGCCCTCCCGACCGCTGCCCATCCTCCAAGGCCGCGCCAACCCAGACGCCGGCCCCCGAGACCCAATCCATGACCGTCAAACCCAGCCGCGGCCTGCCCACTCCCATCGAGATCAACGGCGGACACGCCGATCTTCACGCGACCGTCCGTTACCAAGACGGCCAGCTTGTCGACGTACAGCCCCGCCACGGACGCTACCCGGGCACGATCCTACCGACCGGCGAGGAGGTCGTAAGTCTAAGCCCGCACGACATTACCTACCGCACGCCGGCCGGCGCCTTCATCACCGTCCCATACCCTATCGGGCAATGATCATGTTCCTGCGCCGCTCCACACCGCCCACACCCCAGATCCGTCCGACCGCACTCGCACCGGAACCGGCAGAACCCGTGTTGGCGATGCCTGCCGTGACACCCGACACTCCGGCTCCCGCCGCGAAGGAACCACCGCTCGAAGTCCTGACCGCGCCCGGTGGCCCATTTCCGCTGCTACCCCAGCTCGCCGAAAAGTGCGCGGTTGTTCGAGTCGGTCCCGAATATCGCCTCTACGTCCACTTCCCCGACACCAACAATCTCGACGTCCTATCAATCAAACGTCAGACCGAGATCCATTTCAGTACCGAGATCACCCATGTCGAGCCGTGCGAACTTCGCGTGCTTCGCGATTTCTATGGACATGAGGCAGTCAAATCCTTGGGTGACAGCGCCACCGAAACCCGGCGCAAAGTCATCGAACTCCTCGACCGCATCGCCGAGATCGGCGCCAGCGACTTCCAGCTTTGGAAACGCGGCGATCGCGCCCTTGGCCATGTCCAACACGACGGCTATCTCTCCGATCCCATCATTGAATTGACCGGCCCAAACGCCGACAATTTTCGCATAAGCACATTTTACTACGGCGATGACGGCGCCGCCGTCCCGCAGGAAAACGTCGACCAGCCGTTCTCGATCACCGAACCCGGCAAACTCCCACGGGACATCCAGGCCATTCGCGGCCAAACCGCGACAATGACCGATGGATGGTGGCTCAATCTCCGATTCATCAAGAAAACGTCCCAGTTTGCCAAAACCGGCCTCGAAGGACTTGGCCTACTCCCCGAACACCTCGACGACCTCTACTACGTCCAAAACGTTCCTTCCGGGCTCGTCACCGTCACCGGCCCCACGGAATCCGGCAAAAGTACCCTCATCAATCTCTATTGCATCGACTATTCCGAGGCCAACCACAACCGCGTCACCATCATCGGCCTCGATGACACTCCCGAATTCATGGCGCCGGAAATCAAACAGCTTCACGTCCCCGAGCGCACCGCGGACGGACCCGATCCCTACGCCCTCAAGATGCACACCTCGCTCCGCCTCGCGCCCCACGCCATCAAGCTCGGCGAGTGCCGAACGGGCGAGGCCGCCAATGCCGCCATCGACGCGGTGAATGTCTCCAAGCTAGTTCTGACCACCCTCCATCAAAAAGAGGGCCTTCTGATTCCCCTCCGCTATGAACGGCTTGGCGTTCCCCGACACGTCGCCTACGACGATCAGAATCACATTTGTTGGATCGCCGTCCGCCTTGTTCCCACTCTCTGCGACGGCTGCAAGATCAAGGCGGACGAAGCCGCCGCCAAGGTAGACCGCCGCCGCCTTCCCACCATCCGCGCCTTTCAGCGCGTCTTAAAAAATCACGCCGGCCAGTATCACGTTCGCGGCGACGGCTGCCCCCAATGCCACCGGCCCGACCTTGGCTCCATCCCCGGCCTCAAGGGCCGCCAATTCTGCGCCGAGGTCATCATCCCCAACAAACAGCTCTGTACTCTCCTCAAAGACGATTATCACGCCGCGCGCCGATACCTCGTCTCCGTCATGGGCAAAAGCACCCTCCGCCTTCACGGCCTGACGCACATGCAGTCCGGCAAGATCGGCTTCGACGAATATTCCAAATTCATCGCCCATCCCCAGGAGCTTGCCGACGACCTCTCCTACGTCGCCGACCGCATCAACATGCAAGCTCCCGCATCCATCGAGACCGAATAATGGACGCCACCTACACCCCGACAATCACCGAACAGGATCTTGTCGACCTTGGGCGGCAACATCACCTGCACCCCCTCCAACTGCGCAAGGCCCGCCTATTTTTCTTCATGGAGACCCGGGCGGCCTTCTATGACGACCTCGCCGAGGAATTTCGCCAGGGCTACCGCCTCAACGAGGCCCTGCACACGATTTGGGACATCGAGACCCAAGGCGGCACCATCCGCATGAACTCCTCCCTTGGGGTAATCATTCCCGCGATCCTGTACCGCATGCACGATCTTGGCGAAGAATTCGACGTCGCATTCAGCTACTTCGCTTCGCCCCTTGAAACTCTAGTGCTCTCGACGGCCCCGACCAGCGGTCTCACCCCGGCGCTGCTTGCCAACCTCGCAATCGTCATCCGCAAACTCTCAACGTGGTCCTTCTCGCTCATCTGGACCGCCATGCCCATCATCGCCCTGCTTTCTGCGATCATCGGCATATTCTACGGCACGGGCGCCTTCTATTTTCCCCTGTTGCTCAAGCGTGCCCCAAACATCCATCTTACCGGCCAAGCGCATATCCTCTACGTTATCTCTCTCTTTTTTCTTCATTGGGGTTGGCTCGTCTTCCTCGGCGTAGCAGCCGGGACCGTCATAATCTTTTGGCAGGCCCCCAACGCCACCGGCCCCGCACGCCGCATCCTCGACCACGTCTGGCCGGCGTCTCTCTACCGCCGATGGGCCGGTCTCGGCTTCGTCGTCTCCCTCGCCGCCCTCATCAGCGCCAATCGCCAGGAAAAAGAAGCCCTCGCCGTCCTGGCCAAAAACTCGACCCCGTACCTTCGCGAGCGGATCGACGCCATTCTTGTCACCGACGACAAACGGCTGGCCGACGCAATGACCGCGTCGCCGTTCAAATGGCCCGACGACACCACCATCCGCAAAATCCGCTCCGCCATGCGCCGCACCGCGCCCGGGGTCGCCCTCGAAACCCTCGCCAACAACATGCTCGCCCGCATGACCACGCAAATGAACATAACAGGCGCGCTCATCTCCTGGGGCGGCACTCTCATCGTCGGACTCATCATCGCCTGGCTCTCGCTCGCCGTAAACGACATCACCGCCGCAATCGAAACCGCCGCCCACCAACACGTCATCACCCATCACTAAGGATCACCGACCATGCGCGACCTTCTCGCCTATCTCCTTTACGGCGCCATTGCCCTCCTCGCACTTCTCGGTATTTTCGAGATCTACAATTCCATCATCCGGTCCTCCAACATCGAGGAATTCCGACAGCAGGTGACCGAATACAAGACTGAAATGAATCAGAATTACCTCCGCGTTCCCGGCCGGTACGGCACCTCCCAGTTCCTTCCCAGCAACCTCATCATAATGGGCATCGCACCCACCTCCGCCCAGCTCGACGCCAACACCCTGACCAACCCATGGAACGGCAATTCCGCCGTTTACGGCGTCAACAACGCGAATTTCGCCCTCGACAACGACAATATCGACCAAGCCTCGTGCATCGCCATCCTCCGCCAGTTCACCGCCGATATGGGCATCGTCCAGTTCCAGGTGGGCGCCAACATTGCCGGCGCCGCGTCCGGCGCACCCGTCCCCCCTGGCTCCGACGACAACACCATCATCAATGCCTGCGCCAATCCGGTGAACGGCATCCGCCTCCTAATGCAGTGACGTCCATGCTCGCCGACCTCCATATCGTCACCGCACCCGATCGCACCGTCCGCTATGTGCTGGCCTGTCCAGCCGGCGGGCGGCCGACCGCCGTTCCCAGCACCGACTACGACAGACCACCCTACGCGGCCATTCTCGCGGCCCTCGCCTCCATCGCTCCCGACGCCCAAACCACCGTCATCGAAAACGTCCGGTACCGGCTGGAGCACTTCGCCACCGTCGCGGGCCACGCCTGGACCCTGGTCCCCAGCGCCGAACCACCGCCGCTGCCCAGCCTCGATCTCCCCGGCCCAACCATGGAATTGCTCACGGCCATCGGCGGCCAACGCGGGCTCGTCCTGATGACTGGCAATTACGGCGCCGGCAAGACCATTCTCCGCTGTGCCCTGATGCGGCATTGGCTCGAAATCTATGGGGGTCGCGCCCTCGAATGGGCCGATCCTCCCGAATACCTGATGGACGGTCCGTGGGGAAAAGGCCATTGCCATCAGATGGAAATCGATCACGACCAATACGCCGTCGCCGCCCACAAGACCAAGCGGAGCCGCGCCCAGTACGTCGGCTTCAGCGAGTGCCGCTCCCCTCAGAGCTATGCCGCCGTGCTCGATGCCGCCCTCTCCGGCCCCTTGGTAATCACCACCATTCCGTCGCCAACGCCCGTTACCGGGATCGCCGCTTACCTCGCCGCCGCCTCGCGCATCGACACCTACGCGGCCACCAACCTCGCCGCCCGTCTCACCGCCATCCTCCACGTTTCGCTCTACCCGAAGACCGACGATCGCTACGCCCTCACCGTCGATCCGATCATTCTGTCCGAAGATCCTGCCGCCATCGAGCGCACCCTGATTCGCAACGGCGACCTCATCGGCCTCGGTGCCCAATGGCGCCGCTCCGATCCGTCATGGTGATCCCATGGCCGGCTTCCTCAGAATCTTCCTCCTCATCGTTCTCCTCATTTCCACCTACAGCGTCGCGATCCATCGCGCCTCTCTGTCCATTTTCGTTCAGCCGCGCCCGGAAAACTCCCTCGCCTACATTCAGCGCCTCTACCACACGGCCGCCATCAATTACAAACTCGCCAATCCCAATGCCACCGGCCCCCTCGATGTCACCCTCCCGTACTTCCTGACCGGCGCCAATCTCGCGGTTTGCGCCAACACCAACACCGTGGCCACCTACACCACCCTCGCGTCCACCTCCGAAGCCGCCGCCATCGCCCAGGCCCTCCAATCCAACCCGGGCGGCGCCGGTATCGGCCTCTCGACCGGCGCCGGCACCATCCAAACCGGCCAGGGCGGACCCATTCCCGCCGCCTGCGCCATCCCGCGCGGCGCCGCCGTCATCCAGACCCAGGTGCTCCCATGAGAGAAATAATCGGCACCCTCATCGCCATCGCCGTCGGCGCGCTCGCCCTCATGTGGCTTGCCCCTGCCTACATCGACGCGCAAACCCTCCAGATCTATTACACGGCCGACACTCCGCTCGACGACATGAGCCGCGCCTGTACCGCCCATCTCAAAAACAACTACGCCGGCCTCCTGACCACGACCCAAGGCGCGCCCGTCGCCGTCACTCCCGCCATGCTTGTCGCCGCCTCCGAACTTTACACCGGGTTTGTCGATAACAATGCCTTCGGCCAGCAACACATCTGCGTCATCAATCAACCGGTTGCCGGCCAACTCGCCGCCATGGTCTACACCTACGGCGGCACCACCATCCCCGATTCCACACTTCTCAAAGTGGCCTACGCCGGCCCACAAAACACGTTCATCCTCTTGTCACGCGATGCCGCCAACTTCGAGCCGGCCGGCGGCAGCGGTGCCGTTCCGGTCGCCGCCTATGCCGTCCCGGGCTATCCGATCACGCCGGGCCATCTCGCCGCCTTTACCGAGCCCGCCGCCTACAGCGCCTATTCCCCCTATATCGTCCGCTACAACACCGGCAATCCCGAAGACGCCACCATGCACTGGCCGCTCAATATGGGCGGCAATGCCATCACCAATGCCGGTCTCGTCTCCGCCACCGACGTCTCCCTCCTCAACAACGGCGGCCAGCTCGTAAGCCAAGGCGTCTTCTGGAAGGGCCTGGTATCCGACGGCACCGTGGTCAACAAGCCTACCTGTCCGCCCGGAACATCCCCGCTTCTCCTCCTCGGCCAGTCGAACGCTTCCGATAACGGCGTCGGCGGCGCCATGTCCGCGATCCAGACGTGGGCCATCACCGCCGGCAACACCTGGATCGTCCATCAGCGCGTACAGACCGAAAGCGGATGGGTAACGCCCAGCCCGACCTACGGCAATGTCGTCGCCTCGACCAAGTGCGGCTGACCATGATCCTCGAACTAACCGTCGCCTGCCTGTTGAACGCGGCCCACGACTACTTTCTTCCCGTCGACCCGCTCTACAGCATCCTCCAGGTCGAAGGCGGCCGATCCGGCTTGGCCAAGCCCAATTACGACAGACATGGCCATGTCCTCTCCGAGGATCTTGGACCATTCCAGGTCAACACCACCTGGCTTCCCGTTTTTACCGTTTATTGGCGTCAACCATCCCAGGCCGCCACCTATGTCCGCCTCCGCGACGACGGCTGCGCCAACGCTTACGCCGCTGCCGCCATCCTCCGCTATTACCTCCAGCAAACCGGCACCATGGACGCCGCCGTAGCGCGCTACCACACCGGCCCGAAAGGCTCCCCGGCCGAAGCCGCCAAATACCTCTCCGCCTACAAGTACGTCCTACACACCGGACACCTCCCCAGAAGGCCCAAATAAGGACCAAGGGGGCGGGTTCCCCGCCCCCTTGGTCCTTCTCCCTCGCCGCCGTCCCCAGGGCGCCCCAGCGCCGCCAAATCGCCACGAAGGCCCGCCGCCATGATCAGCAACATCCTAGTCGCCGACACCGATCCGAAAACCATCGACCTCTGCAACCACTATCTCACCGAAAAAAATCTCCTCGATACCTTCGAGATCGTTCCCGTTACCGACGGCGAAGACGCGCTGACCGTCCTAAAGGCCGAGGTTTTTCGGCTGGTGATCGCCGACCTCGACATCTCCGGGCAATCCGTGGTCACCGGCCTTGATCTTCTCCAGACCGTTCGCACCGGAAAGACCATCTCCGACGCCAACATTCCCGTCATCATGGTGTCCACCACATTCAGCGCCGACCAGCAAGCCACCGCGATCCTTCACAAGGTCAGTGCGTTACGGCCCAAACCGTTGAACGCGGAATCGTTTTTCCAAGTGCTCGCGTCGCTAATCACGACAGAACGGTACACACCGCAGGACAAGCGGGCCGCGCTCACGCACCGTCGTACCAAGATCCTCGAAACCTTGACCGCCCTCGACACCCTGTTGCCGCGTGCCTTGGAGAACACTTGGGAAGTTATGGACTTCGACGTCACCAAACTCGCCAAAACCCACCAGGACCGGCTTCAGCAAAAACAAACCCTTCGGGAACAGCTCCGAGCCATCAACGCGCAATTGGGCACCTAGACCGGCATTGCGCCGGTCTACCGCGCTCGGGGTTCCGTAAGCGGTGCCGCCGCTCGCGCGCCGCCTCCGCCAACGAAACGTCAAAGCCGCGCCGCGTCTTTTCCCCTATCCGGCTATGATCGCTGGTGCGGCCGGGCGACACGCCCGGCGTCATCAGCGCGCACATGCGCGCACGGTTCACACCAAGATAGGGGGCGCGGGGGCGGTTGCCGAGGGCTGGGAGCCGGCCGGAACGACGAGGCCGGCATCAAGGGCCGCTGCGATCACCGTGTCGCCCAGTGGGCCGCGCAGCTCCATCGGCAGGGTTATGGCCGTCCGCCATCGTCCTGCCGAATCCCGAAACCGTGGCGCCGTTACTTCCGTGCCGGCGGCATCGGCCCGCAACTGGACTCCATGTAGCACCAGGGCGACGCCGGCAATCGTTACCTCGACGTCCGCCAATGCCAGGAGCCCGGTCCGCGCGCCCGGAATCGGGTGGAGGGCGATTGTTTGCGCCGTTACCGCCGTCGTCGTCGTCGACCCAATTTTTTTCGTCATATATCCCCCCTCCCGGGAACTATCGCCCATCGGGCCAGGCCGCCGCGCCTAATCCGTGCGCGCCGCTTGACATCATGGAACGGTTGTGGGTGGCGCTTTCCGCCAGCGGCATATATTATTGCCCATATACCCGTCTTATGGTGAAGACCCATGCGCAAATTGCTTCTTGCCGCTCCGCTCGCGGTTCTTGCTTTCGTCCAACCGGCCGCCGCTGGCGACTCAAGCACCTTTTCACCGCCGAACGTGCCGTGGCAGCTCCCCAATGCGAACTATGCCAGCACTTCCGGGACCGCGAACACCGCGATGGTTGCGACTGTCGCCAACGCTGTCAGTCCTACGGCAACAATTTCGGGATCGCAGGTTAGTGGTGCCGTCGCCGCCTCCAACTATTCTGCCACCTCGGGGACGGCATATAATGCCAATTATGCGGCGAGCAGCGGCTACGCCGCGACCGGAGGCAGCGCCGCCGTCACAAAAACAGGTTCCTGCGCCGTGGCCAACTTGAGAGCAACGATTTCCGTTATCGTTAGTGGCAACGCCGTTTTGGCGACTGAATTTAGCGCAAACTCAGGCCTTGGCAGTTGCGGGGCGGCGTTATCAACGTCAACCACGCCGTGGTGTGATTTCACAAAAAATTTTACCGCTATCGGCACTCGAATTTATTATTTTTCCATCACATCAACGACACCAACAACATTCTCAGCCGCTAGTTGGCTTAATTCTCGCGTGAATACCGGGACGCCCGCCTACACATGTTCTGGAACACTGCAATAGAACTCGTAACCAAATGTTCTAATTCGCTATACACAACACATAATATATTTCATCGCTATAACCATCCTTGGTAGAATAGCCACTAGCCCACACCTCTTTTGTGTTCGTGGTGGGGGAGCTTCCTGCGGGACAGGATGAGGCTGGCGGAAAGCGATTATACCATGCTGCCACCCCTACCACAGTCCCCCGCGCCGGGGCATTGGTGCCGCTCGACGCGGCGTAGCCGCTGCTCGCCGCATAATTGGCAGAAGGGATTCTCCCGCCGTCCTCTGGAACGAGGATGTGACTCATCGGCTGTAGACTGATAGTCACCAGCCCGCTTTCTTTCACCCGTGGACATTCGGCAAACACTTGCGGCGAACATTCGGAGATATCGGCGACTACGGGGGTGGTCGCAGGAGGATTTGGCATTCACGGCCGGTTTGCACCGCACCTACATCAGTGGGGTGGAGCGTGGCGTGCGCAACCCAACCATTCTAGTGCTTGATCAAATCGCCGATGCGCTGGGGACCTCGGCCTCACAGCTTCTTCTCCAGGGACCTCCCCCGCCAACGCTCGATATCGCCGCACACCCCGATAAGGTCGGCAAACCTTAATCACGATATGGCGGGAATAGATGACAGACAACGCGCAGGAAAACGCGGACGTATCCGCTGCACTCTCCGAAGCGGGCGCGAGCATGGACGCTCTTGCGGCCGAGGGGGACGAGTACGACCGGAAGGCTCGCGCCTTATCCACCCTCGCCCACTATCACAACATTTGGATGTCGTTTCAGCGATGGTGCGATAGGTACTGTGTTAGCGCATTGCCGGCAGAACCCGAGATCGTTGCACTTTACATCACCGATATCGCCCGGCGGGTCAAAGCCGCGTCGATATCGGTCCACCTGGCCGCAATAGGGCACCATCATCGCGCGTTCGGCCACACCGCCCCTTCCGATCACCCCGTGGTCCGCACCAGGCTCGCCGGAATTCGGCGAACCAAGGGTGTTGCTCCGGTTCAAAAGACACCATTACTTCTCGAAAACGTTGACCAGATTATCGGCCTCATGGGCGACCAGCGGCCCCAGGCAATTCGGGACAGCGCCCTCATCCTTTTAGGTTGGGCGGCCGGACTTCGGCGGAATGAAATTGTCGGCCTCGACGTCGGCCGCGGCCAATCCGGCGATGGCAGGGGCTACGTCGTCTTTACCGTGCGCGGGCTCGACGTCGTGCTGACGCGCACAAAAACCGATCAAGAAGGCAATGGCCGCACCATCGCCGTTCCGATGCGCCGCTCCAAGTCAAAATGCCCCGTTCGGCTGTTACGCCAGTACTTGATGGAAAACGCGATCGAGCACGGCCCGATATTCCGTCCTTTTCACCCGAATCGCCGCGATCTTATCGACCGTCGATTAGATGCGTCTGGAGTAGCGCGAATAGTGAAACGATGGGCACGGCGTCTCGGCCTGGACTCTGGGACGTTCGGTGGGCATTCCTTGCGATCGGGATTTGTCACCGAGACATTGAATGCCGGCGCGACGGTCGCCGCGGTTCAAGCGACCACCGGGCATCGCCGGATCGACACCGTTTACCGCTATCACCAAGTCGTACACCGCTATCGCGAAAGCCCGCTCAACGATATCGGGGCATGGTAATCGGGCCGGAAACAAAAAAACCGAGAAGTTTTTTTGCAGCCGTCTTCCTACCCCACACAACGCTTGCCCGCAGTGAGTCGCGCCCCATACGGGGCTGCAACTACTTGTTTTGGCGTAAGAAAGCGCTGTTTGGACACTGTATATGCACCCTAAAGGGCGGCTCCTTTGCCACCGCGTCGCCACTACATCTGGGGCAAACGCCTTAAATTCCTGCGCGAATCCGTTTGCATCCATAAGATATTTACGTTAACCCATTTGTCTATGTTGCAAGCAGCACAGCATCCTCGCCCCACATCGACCGCCCGCGCCAACAAAACGCGGGAGAAGAAGCGTAAGGCGAATCGCGTCATCATCACGCCGGACGTCCCGAAGGAGATGGTCGCGGAGATCGACGCGGCAATGCACGCCACTGGCTGCAAGAGTCGTGGAGCATTGCTGGAAAAGCTGTGGCGGGAAAATCGTGGGGTTTTTGCATCCTATGCAAACCAGCCACGACCAATTCAACACGATTTATTGGAGGAGCCCAATAAGAAAGGGGCCTTACCGCGCGAACGGTAAAGGCCCCTTTGGTTCATCAAACGGCCGCTAGAAGCGGTAGACACAACCTCAAAGCCGCTAGGTGTTCAGAACACCTAAGATGACAACCAAGCGACGTCATCCTAGCGGCACCGAAGGGCTGACGCAAGGAAATTCATCCTTTCCGGCGAACAGTAACACTTGTGCCTATCGCTTCCCTCGGCCCCAACATCAAGGGGGAAGTGATGGAAATTCATGTCGACCGTCCCGGCCGCGCAAAGCGAGCCGGTAATTTTCGTGATATCGCCGGCCGCGCTGCCGAGTTCGCCCACGTCGCCGAACGGCACCGGGAAAGCGGTCGTGACCTCCCCGGCCTGTACGAAATAACCATGCTCGTCTGGCGCGCCGGCAGCTTCCTCACCTACATCGACGACGACGGCGAGGAACGCCATTTGAACGCCCAGCACATCCGGTTGCTGGCGATCCTGCTAACCTATACGAACAATGAGGACTGGGCCGGCGGCCACCCGGCCGCCTGGCCGGGCAACCTTCGCCTGGGAAAGATGCTGGGGATCGATCCATCCTACGTCCCCCGCCTCCTGCGCGCCCTGGAATGGGCTGGCTGTATCGTGCGCGAATACACCGTCAAAAACCGGCGGCACGGTGCCGGCGGTATCAACCTGGCGCCGCTGTTCGCGTTGTTGCCCACACTGCGCGCTTATCTCGATGACCTTGATGCTGACCTCGCCGGCCAGCGGGCCGTTTCCGACGGTCCCGATAGGGACGAATATTATCCACGGCAGGATGGAAAAAATTCCAGGAGAGAATACAAGAACGAGGAATCTCCAGAATCTTGTACGCGCAACCTTTCCTCTGTGGATACCGGGGAACAAGTAAGAGCGGAGGGCGGCTCGCCGCCGCCCAAGTCTTTTCATACCGGGCGCTCCGCGCCCGATTCGGCGTCGCTTCGCGACATTGCTCTGCAACAGGAGTGGAGGAGGGATCTTGGGAACCTCACCCATCCTGCCATAATAAGCATTCTAACGAAATACTCAAGCGTATTCCGCTGGAACCTCAAGAAATCGTTTGGTATTGAGGATCCGTCAAAAGCAACACACGCCCAACTTCTTGCCCTCGTGCGGTTCGTCAAAGATAAGAACTTCGCGGACTTGCGGCCTGGATTATGGTCGTGGGCGCTTGAACACCACGGCGTCAATGCCGTCCTGGCCATGTTCTACGCGCTGGAAGCCGAGAACATTCAGACCAACCGAACTCGCTTTCTCGCCGGCATACTAAAAAAGTCGCCCCAGGATAAGACCATGAACCCGGCAGAGGGATTACGCCGGGCCGTGGAACATGCCGCGCGCCGCGCCCGGGAGGATGGCCAGTACAACTAGCCGGGCGGGCCGGGCCGGCACAGGGCGGTTAGAACACCTCTAAAGGGGCGCCTGCCCCTCGGCCGAACCGGTGGCGTGGTGGCCGCGCAACGCGCGTCTGGTGCCCCCGCTTCCGCCCTCCTCCTCTAGCGGAAGGGCGAACGGCCCTCCGCGCACGGGGCACCGGCCAAGCCGGCGCGGCGTCGACCGTCCCACCGCCTTGCGGCGGGCGCGGCTCCGAATTCGGGCTCGCCCCCTGCGGGGTCGCGATACTCTCGCCCTCATGCCTCGCCACGCGGGGAGTGTGGTCGCGCGATCGTCCAAGGTGGCCAGCAGCGTCCGCCGCGAGCTAATTCGCTCTCGCCCGCTCGCGCGCGCTCCGCTCATAAGCGGCACCGCGACGACGGAACCCAGGCAAAACGTGGCCCGGACCCGGCCCCGAGCAGAACATGCGGCGTCACCGTCCCCAGTTCGACGCCCAGCATCATGCGACGGCGCCGCCGTGCCACGGCCGGGTGCCCCCTACCCTGGCAAGGGGGGCGCCGCCCCCCGTACTTTGGCCAACGCTGGCGGGCGCCTATTCCCCCCTTGTCGCCCGCGCGGAGCGCGGCTGTTTCGGGCCGCGATAACGTCGCGCCGGCCAAGCCGGCGCACGCGGCCCTGCCATCCTCGACGCTCGACGGGCCTACGCCCGCTCGCGCCTGCGGCGTCCCGCTGCACGCGGGACAACCCGGGGTCATCGCAGAATCTTCCCAAAATCGTACGCTAAGGAACGACGGGTGAACGTCTGGCCCTCACGTCGGTGAAGCCGTGTGGTCGCCGCGGGCGGCGGGGCCTGCCCATCCCACCCGGGCGAGGGTGTCGAGCAACGTACTGCGGGCAATGCCGAAGGTGCGGCAGACGGCCGCCTTGCTGGTGCCGGCATTCAATGCGGCGATGACCGCCTCCAGCTTCTCGGGCTCGATGGCTGGCGGTCGGCCGCCTCGCTTTCCTCTGCGCCGCGCCGCCGTAAAGCCGTTCCTGTCCAACCTAAAGCCGGTGAATCCGGCTTAAAGCCGAAACCGACAACCTCACCGCGTTCGCCGTCCGCCGCGCCTTGGGCGGCGGCAACATGAACCGCATCTCCGGAATCCTGGCGGAATGGGAGGCGACTGCGGCGCCAGCGTCCGCGCAGGCGGAAGCCATCGAACTGCCCGTCGAGCTTCAGGCCGAGGTTGATACTCGCATGGCCGAGCTATCGGCCGGCCTGTCCAGCACCATCGCCAGGATCCATCGCCGGGCAACCGAGATTGCCGAAGGCCGCGTCACCGAGGCCGTCAAGGCGGCCCGCGCCGCCGCGACGGCGGCCGAAGCCGAATTGGCCGATGCCCGCGAGGTCCTGGCGGAGACCGATGCTGAAGTGGACGAGTTGGAACAGCAACTCGACCAAGCCCGCCAAAGCGAAACCCGTCTCCGCGATGAATGCGTGGAGGTCAAGGAAAAGCTGGCGGCCATGACGGAACGCGCCGAGACGGCCGAACGCCACCTGGCGGAAACGACCGGGCGCCTCGACACCCTAGTGAAGGAGGCGGATGCCGCCCGAGAGAGGGCCGCTGCGGCTGAGGCGAAGGCCAAGGAGGCGGACGCCGAACGGCAGCGTGCCTTGGACCGGGAACACCAGCTTACCGAGCAAATGACCGCGCTCCGCAGTTTCCTGGAAAGCCAGTTCGACCAACTGAAGAGGTAGTCATGGCCTCCACGGCGGCATTGCAGGCGATAGCGACCGGCCTCAACGAGCGCCAGCGCACGTATTTGCTGGCGGTGTACGTGGAGGATCAGCGCCGCGAAGCTGCTGCGCGCGGCCCTGGTGCGTTGCCGGCGAGCGAATGGCGGTGGATCGAGCAGGACGCGGCGGCGGCGCATGCCCTGCGGGCCGAAGCGCAGGGGCGCGCCGTGGACGCGCAAAGCCAACTGGACGCAACGCAGCGTGCCGCCCGCGATGCCCAAATGGACGCCGCCCGCGCTTCCGCCGATGTCACGCGCTGGCGCGAGACGGCGGGAGAGCGCCAGAACGAAATCGAGAAGCTGCGGACACAAGTCGAGAAAGCGCGGGTGGCGGCGGCAGAAGAAGCCCAGTGCCGGGAGCAGCAGTGACGGCGGCTGACCCCTGTATTTTGGCGCGCGATGATGGGGACACCGATAGGCGGCCCCCCTTCTTATTTTGGCGGGCAGGCGCGCGTCCGTGTCGTCCCACACGTCGCCGTGCCCGCCTGCGCGCCGCTGCGCATGCGCGCTATTGTGCTATACGTTTAGTCCGCATGCGCCACCGTGCGCCCGCGCGCTATTGACACCGCACCCGTGCGTGCTATCATTCTTGCAATGAGTACGTTCGGAGGATCATCTGATGGCTGTTCTTACTGTCGCGTCGACGAAGGGCGGTGTCGGCAAGTCTATGACCGTCACCAACATTGCGATAATGGCCTACCAAGCCGGCGCCAAGGTTGCCGTTTTCGACTGCGACCCTCAGCGCCATTCCGAACTGATGATTGCGCGCTATCTCGACGCGCTGGGCCAGGCGCAGGCCGGTCGCGCCTCCCTCGACGTTTGGACCGACGCCACCCAAGATGACCTCCTCGACCGTGCGAACGCCGCCGCAAACAATTATGACCTCGTATTGATCGACCTCCAGGGCAGCGCCAACCAACTGATGCTTTTGGCCATCGTCGCCGCAGACCTCGTCATCCTTCCGGTACAGCCGGCCGCCCTCGACATCGACGGCGCCGTGATCGCCTGGACCAATGTGCGCAAAGCCGCGCAGATCGCGCGCCGGGAGATACCCGCCCGTGTATTTTTCACGCGCACTCCGGCCGCGATCCAGCCGCGCGTGCTGAAACAGACCCGGGCCAACTTCGAGCAGAAGGGTCTCAAGGTGATGCGTACCGAATTCGTCGAGCGTTCCGCATTCAAGGAAGCGACCTTTGACGGGCGATTTCCGACGGAATTCGCCCCGCAATCCCCGGCCGCCGACAATGTCCGCGCCATCTATACGGAGATCATGGAAACCCTGCACACCATCGCCCGCGCGGAGGCCGTGTGATGACCAAGGAAAAGCGCACGTTCGACTTTGACCTACCCGACGCCGGTAGCGCCCTTTTGCCGCCGCGGATGGCGCGGCCGGCGCCGGCTGAGGAAATGAAGGCGGTGAGCGGCCAATTACTGGGCGAGGCCCATGCCGCCGGTACCCTCACCACCCAGGTGTTGCCGACGCGGCCGGAGAGCAGCGGCCCCAACCGCCGCACGGTCTGGATCGGAGATCACATCTGGAATGCGCTGGGCGAGCGCGCCCTGCGGGAAGGCAGAACCCGCACCTATTATGTCCTCCTTGGACTCCAGCAATTAGGGTTCCCGGTTTCCGAGGGGGATCTTGAAGACAAGCGCGGTTCCTTTCTCAAGGAAGCCGCTCGGGAACGGCGGGCTCTTAAAGAATGCTGACCGCGCCGGTCTTATAGTATCGCCTCGGAGCGTGCCGGTTGCGCCGCCGGCTCGCCCCCGTGGACCAGCCGGCACATCGCCGGCACCTCCATTGCCATGGGGAAATGCAGGTGCAAATGACCTGGCGTTGACGCCACTACCCGGATCGGCTGCGCGTTGTCGTGGTAACGACCGATCATGGTCAACGTGCCAGTCGGTCGCGGTAGCACCAGCACCGATTCTTGCGGCAATTCCGACGGTCTGAAACACGCGCCACGACGGGAGATGTTCACGACGGTGCCCCGAAGCGGGCCTCCCCCGCAATCCAGTATCGCGTCGATCTCACACTTGTGGCGCGGATGTCGCCGCCGGTTTCGTCCGCTGGACGGTTGCGACTCTGAGGACACCATTTCCCCCTTCTCGTGGCTAAATATAGTGTATCCTGTATATCCTATCGGCCTTGACATATCCATCAGATCATGTGCGCTATCGGAATATGTGTGCTGATGGCAAACGAGGGTGGTTATGAATCCGCCTTACCAACCGGATTATCTCCGTGGCCCCTATGAGGCGCGCTTCTCGCTTCGGAGCAATCTTTGGGAAATCTGGACACCGGAGGGACAGCAAATAGCGACAATAGGCGGCGCCCTGCCGTTGTCTCAGCGCTGGCTTGGTGTTGGCACAGCCCAGTACCTGGCGCGCAGCGCCGAAGCGTTCCGGGTGGCCGGCGCCATTCTCAAGATAGAGCCCTTCGACCTTGTGAGCCCGAACGTCATAACCACTCTCTTGGACGCTGCGATGTACGCGCGTGTTCGTTTGCCCTTGGACGATAATCTTTCCCCCGTTCATGGCTTGTTGCAGAAGCGCCTTGCGGAATTGTTCCGTGCGGAGAGCCTTGCACTTCTGGAAACCGGCGAAGAACAGGCCCATACTCCGGCTGATAATCGTGGGGCCACGGGGGAAGGGGATGAGGCGGGCTCAATTTCGAGCATGGCGGGATAGGAACGCACTCGCGCAACCCCAAGCCGCCGCCGCACTGCATAGCGCACTGGCCACATACCGCGGATGGGAAATTGTCGGAAAGCGCCCCCCAACGGCCATCGACGCCCTGGCTTACTACGTCGAGAAGTATGGCGCTGTTAGCTCCGACGTCATCAGGGAGTGGCTAAAAACGCTCCCAGTCGAGCCGGCGCCGACAATGACGCTGCCGGACTTAGCGGACTTACTCCACGTCACTGCGGATGCACTCCGAAGCGACATCGAGGCCCATCCGGATGCCTTTCCACATCCACTCGATCTACCAGGAAGCGACAAGAAGCCGATATGGCGGACGGCGGACGTGATGGCGTGGCTTAAAGCGAGACCAAGCCGGCGCTGGTGGTAAAGGATAGGGCGCTGCTGTTTTTTACGCCAAGGAAAAGCGTTTCACGACGAGGCATACGGCGACAACACAGGCCGCGATCCAAAGGTGTCATCGCGGGTGATGTCATCTTCGCCGCCCGAGGTGGTCTTATCGAGCACTCCTTCCCGTTCCGCCAGCCTGATGAGCGCCGGCAGTTTGGGGTGCATCTTGATCTTGAGCTTGATCCCGTGCGGCCCTGGGGTTTCGGACACCTCGGCAATTGCCGCTAGGGTGTCGTCGTCGATTGCGTCGGACCCAATCAGGTTGACCTTGCCGTCACCCCACCTGGCCGCTCGGTTGGTCCGTGAAAAGGCCACGGCGCGTAGCTCGGTAAGAATGCGCTCGGACTCACTCACCCGGCTTTCAAGCTGGGCCTTGAGCGCGGCGTCAATGGCGGCGCGGACATTAACGTTGGCTAACAAGCGCGAGGCGCCAGCCGTCGCCCCCTCCGGACTATACCCGGCGCGGACGTATGCCTTCGCTCCGTTCTGGTCGATCAGGTATTCCGCGACGAAGAGGCGCTGTTGATCGCTCAGTCCGTCGGCCTCAAGAATGGTTTCAGCCACGGTTTCAATCTGGTGGTGTCTCAGTTTGAAATTTCGGCCTCAGCGGCACCCCGCTTCCGATAGGCGGCGGGACGCTTCGGCGCTTCCGCCCGCGCGTCGATCAGCGCGACAATATCATCCATGTTCCACAGCCGATCCGTGACGCCTGCCGCCATCGC
>JAJZVW010000033.1 GCA_021847015.1 Pseudomonadota bacterium
CATCCCGCCGATACTTCGGCCGGGTGATTTCAGTCCACACCATCTTGCGGCCTCGTCTTGATTTCGCAACCAGACAGAACCACAAGTGACTGAAATCACTCAATTTAATTTTCGGTCAGCCTCTTAGACCAAGCCTCAGAGGTCTTCGCCTGCGTCAAGACGACCGTGACGTCCGCATCGCGCTTTCGCCCGGCCATGGCCTCTTCGACCTCCTCAACTGAGGAGACATACGAGTCGTCAATGAAGGTCATAATACCGTCAATCCCAGGGTCGTCGCCTTCGTAGACGAGTTCCCTTGGCTCTATATTCTCCGCACAGTGGGACCGGAAGGCCACGTAGTTGAGGAATGCCTCAAACTGCTTGGCCTCCTGATCACTTACTGAGTGTTTTTTCTCAAAATCATCAAGATGGCTTTTTACGACGCGATGCATGGGCGACCCGTTTTCCTTGGGTTGCTGTACGCAACTGTTTGGCTGCGAGCCAGTTTACGTCCTTGGCCCAGCCCTCTCAAGCATGCTGGTGATTGTCGGCCGGAACGCCCCTTCGGCCCAGAACCGGGCGCTCAACACCTCTGTTCGGTTCGCATCCGCCAGATTTTCACCCCGCTAGAACTTCCGGGAGGGAATGCCGTGCTTGCGTAGCGCGTAACCGATCTGGCGCGCGCTCAGGCCCAGCATCCGCGCCGCCCTGGCCTGGACCCAGCCCGACGCCTCCATGGCATCCAGCAGCCGGTCCCGCGCCGATTTCGAATCATCGTCCAGCGGCGCCGGTCCCGCATCCCCATCGAACGATGACTCGCCCTCCCCGGCCTGGGCGGCGTCGAGCGGCAGGCGCCCAGGCATCCGGCGCGGCCGCGGCGCGGGCGGCGGCTTGTTGGCGATCGGCAGGGGAATGAAGCCGGCCTGGCCCTCGTCCGGGTCCTGCCACAGCATCGCCGACAGGCACTGGTCGTTGCGGCAGGCGAAATCCTTGCCGCCGATGGTCGGGCCGGGGGCCAGCGTCGCGGTGCGGCGGATGCAATTCTCCAACTCGCGCACGTTGCCGGGAAACAGGCACGACAGCAGCACCGAATAGGCGGTGTCGGTCAATTCCAGCCCCGTGCCATGCTCGACGTTGAAGCGGCGCAGGAATTCCCGCGCCAGCAAGGGCACGTCCGACGGCCGGTCGCGCAGGGGCGGCAGGAAGATGGGGACCACGTTGATCCGATAGTAAAGATCGGCGCGGAAACTGCCGCGCGCCACCGCCTCCTCGAGATTGCGGTTGGTCGCCGCCACCAGGCGCACATCCACCTTCAGCGTGCGCGTGCCGCCGACCCGCTCGAATTCGTTCTCCTGGAGCACGCGAAGCAGCTTGGCCTGGAACGGCAGGGAAATCTCGCCGATCTCGTCGAGGAACAGGGTGCCGCCGTCGGCCAGTTCGAAACGCCCCCGGCGCTGCTGCACCGCCCCGGTGAAGGCGCCCTTCTCGTGGCCGAACATCTCGGATTCCAGGACGCTCTCGGCCAGGGCGGCGCAGTTCACCGCGACGAAGGGCTTGTCCTTGCGCGGCGACAGATCGTGCAGGGCGCGGGCGAAGATCTCCTTGCCGGTGCCGGATTCGCCGCGCAACAGCACCGTGGAACTGCTGCGGGCGGCGATCCTGACCTTGTCGAGAACGGAACGGATGGCCGGACTGTCACCGACGATGCCGGCGAAGCCCGGGTTCTTCTCCGCCGGCGACTTCGAATCCAGCGCCTTTTCCAGGCGGTGGCGCTCCTCCATCAGGCGGTCGCGGTCGCGCGCGATGACCCGGTGCAGACGGACGATATGCCCGAGCAGGCTCGACACCATCGTCATGAACCGCACATCGTGGTCGAGCCCGTACTCGGATTGGGCCGCCGATTCGCGGTTGATTGTCAGGGTTCCGACAACCGCGTCGCGGTCCATGATCGGCACCCCGATAAAGGCGTGGTTGCCCCCCATCCACTCGGGCTCCTTGCCGCTCCACCCGGCAAAGAGGGGGTCGCTGTTCACGTCCTGGACGACGAGGGGCATCTTAGTGGCGATGATCTGGCCGATCGCCCGCTCGGGCAGGCGTTCGAAGAACCGCTTCGCGGCGGATTCGCTCCAGCCGTTGCCGACGACGATCTCGGGCTGTCCCTCCTCGTCCAGCAGGGCGATCAGGCCGCTGCGCATGTCGAGGAAACTCGACAGCAAATTGATCACCGAGGCCAAGGTGAGCTCCAGCCGCTGCGGCTTGCTCAGCGCCTTCGACACCTCGTACAGGCCGAACAGCGCGACTTCCGCCCGGGACCGATCCGCGGTCTCACTGCCCTGAGACGCCATTACCCGCCCTCCATCACGACCAATTGGCCGGCAAACGGCCGGCACCATAGACGCGTGATTTCCCATGCAAGAATCATGACAGTTCTTTGCATGCCGAAGAGGGGGCCGCCCGGAGGGTCAGCCGAACTTGAACAGCACACCGTAGCCGCCGCGCGGATAATTCCATTCGATCTCACCGGTCTTGGCGCAGACGATGCGGCAGGTCCCGCATTCCAGGCAGCCGTCGGCGCTGATCTCCACCTGGCCGCGGTCGTTGAGGCTGTAGCAGCCGGCCGGACAGGCATGGGTCAGCGCCAGCAACGCCTTCGACGGCGTGTCGTGGGGACGCACGCGGATGTGCGGCCGGCCCGCATCCACGAGATAGCGGTTCTGGAACAGCTTCTCCTCGACCTTGACGGCCGGGACGCCTGCGCTCGCCGTAGTCATCGCCATGCCCTCGCCAGTTTGATGGCGTCGCCGATCAGGCCGCCGAGACTGCGGCTCTTGCGGAACGACGCCAGGATTTCCCGCTCCTTGGTGCGCTTATCGACGCCGTCCACCCGGAACCAGGTCTGCGACGCCTGATTGATCAGGTGGGGATAGAGGCCGAAGACCTGCCGGGTACGGTCGAGAAAGCGGGGGACGTCCTTGTATTTCCGCAGGTCCTTCATGACGAAGCTGGCGTCCAGGCTGGCGCGGTATTCGGCGAGATTGGCCCTGGTGCAGGCGGCGCCGCTCCGCTTCAGCCGGGCGACGGTCTCGCCGGCGATGCGCCCGGTGGTCATCGCCAGATTGGAGCCCTCGCGGTGGATGGCGTTGACGAAATGTCCGGAATCGCCGACCACCACCCAGCCATCGCCGCAAATCTCGGGGACCGCCTTGTAGCCGCCCTCGGGGATCAGATGGGCGGCGTATTCCTTCACCTCCGATCCCGCCAGCAGCGGGCCGATGCTGGGATGCCGCTTGAACCGCTCCAGCAATTGGTACGGCGTCGTCTGGGACTGGGCGAAGTCGGACACCAGACAGCCGATGCCGACCGAGATGGATTCCCGGTTGGTGTACAGGAAGGCGGTGCCGACCATGCCGTCGGTGACGGTGCCCATGGCTTCGATCACGGCGCCCTCGTCGCCCTTGAGATTGAACCTGGCGTCGATGACCTCGCGGGGCAGGAAGTGCATCTCCTTGACCGCCAGCGCCACCGTGTCGGGCTCCAGTTCCGTGCGCAGGCCGGCGCGCTGGCCCACCAAGCCGTTGACGCCGTCGGCCAGCACCACCACGTCGGCCAGGACGCAGCCGCCGTCGCGGTCGGTGCGGACGCCGATGACCTCGCCGCGGCCGCCGCGCACCAGTTCGGTCACGGTCGTCTCGCACAGCACGACGGCGCCGGCCTCGCGGACCTTGCGGCTGAACCATTTGTCGAACTGGGCGCGGATGATGGTGTAGCGGTTGGGGCGCTCCTCGTTGAAATCGTCCGAGCGGTAGTGGATCCCGGTATGGCTGGCCTCGTTCATCATCCACAGGCGCTGCTCGATGACGTGGCGTTCCAGCGGCGCGTCCTCGCGGAAGTCGGGGATCACCTTTTCCACCGCATCGGCGTAAAGAATGGCACCCTGCACATTTTTTGAGCCGGGATACTCGCCGCGTTCGAGCTGCAATACCTTGAGCCCGCTTTTGGCCATGGTATAGGCGGCGGCATTGCCCGAAGGGCCGGCGCCGACGACGATCGCATCGAAACGGTCCTCGGTCATGGCGGCGGCCTCCGTCAGCTGGCGATGCGGTTGATGGACAAATGGCGCCGGAACGCGCCGGTCAGGGCGGGCAGCAATTCGACGGCGTCGGCGACGATGCCGACATGGGCGAAGTCGAAGATCGGGGCATTGGCGTCGGTGTTGATGGCGACGATCAGGTCGGCGCCCTCCACCCCCACCCGGTGCTGGATCGCGCCGGAAATCCCGGCCGCGATATACAGCTTGGGCCGGATGGTCTTGCCGGTCTGGCCGATCTGGCGGTCGCCGCCGATCCACCCCTTCTGCACGAGCGGCCGCGAACCGCCGTATTCGCCGCCCAGCGCGTCGGCCAGCGCCTTCACCAGCCCGACGTTCGCCTCGGACTTGAGGCCGAGGCCGCCGGCGACGACGATATCGGCATAGGCGAGCTGGGCCTTGTTCGACTCGCGGTCGGGCAGGAAGCGCAGGACCTTGGTGACGACGTCCTCCTCGGGCATGTCCAGCGCGTGCTCGACGATGCGCCCGGTGCGGCCGGCCTGCGGCGCCGGCATGGCCATGACCCGGGGGCGGATCGTGGCCATCTGCGGCCGGTAATTGAGGGTGTGGATGGTGCAGAGCAGCGAACCGCCGAAGGTCGGCCGGGTCGCGGCCAGCGAGCGCTCGCCGTCAATCGCCAGCGCGGTGCAGTCCGCCGTCAGCCCGGTCAGCAGCGTGGTCGCCACCGAGCCGGCCAGGTCGCGCCCCAGGGTGGTGGCTCCCAGCAGCAACACCTCGGGCTTGTACGTATCGACCAGGCGGGTCATCGCCGCCGTGTAGGTCTCGTTGCGGTAATGGGTGAGGACCGGATTGGCGACCAGATAGGCCAGATCGGCGCCGTACTGGAAACAGGTCCGGGCGGCGGCGATCAACGCGTCGCGCTCCCCGCCCAGCAGCACGCCGGCCAGTTCCACGCCCAGGGCGTCGGCGAGCTTGCGCCCCTCGCCCAGCAATTCGAACGAGACCGGATGGACCACGCCGTGCTCGTACTCGATGAAGACCCACACATGCTTGTAGGCCTTGAAATGCTCGGGGAGTTCCTTCCTGAGGCCGGCACGGCCGGCGGCGGGCTTGGCCGGGGCGGTGCCATCGGGGGATTGGCTCATGGCGTCTCTCCGCTTCCCTGGATTACGCGTTCACGACAAAAGCTCGGCTTCGAGACCGGGCAGCCGGCGGAAAATCTCGGCCACCGCCGCGTCGGCCACCTCGTCGGGCGCCGTGCCGGCGGTGGCGATCTGCTCGGCCTTTTCGGCGCGCGGCTTCGGCGCGAACACGCTCTTGACCACCGTCGGCGAGCCGCGCAGGCCGCACGGCGAAAGATCGGCGATGCCGGCCGCGGCCGCGTTCCATGTGACGATCTCGGCGCGGGCGGCGCGCAGGGCATCGTCCAGGCTGCCGCGGCGGATATCGTTGGTACCCTCCAGCATGGTGATGAGCGCCGGCAGCCGGCTTTCCAATTCCTGGACTCCGCCCTCCGCCCGGCGCTGTACCAAAAGCCTGCCGCTCGACGGCTCGACCTCGACGATCCGGCTGACATAGGTGAGCTGGTTGAGGCCGAGGCGCTTGGCGATGCCGGGCCCGACCTGGGCGGTATCGCCGTCGATGGTCTGCTTGCCGGTGAAGACGAAATCCGGAACGCCCCAGGTCTCGCCGATCTTGCAGATCGCCGCCGCCAGCGCATAGCTGGTCGCCAGGGTATCGGAGCCGGCGAAACAGCGGTCGGTCAGCAGAACGGCGCGGTCGGCGCCGAAGGTCAGCGCCTTGCGCAGCGAATCCTCGGCCATCGGCGGTCCCATCGTCAGCACCGTCACCTCGCCGCCGAAGCGGTCGCGCAGCCGCAGGGCCTCCTCCAGGGCGAACAGGTCGAAGGGGTTGATGATAGTGGGCACGCCCTGGCGCATGATGGTGTTGGTGACGGGATGCACGCGAATCTGGGCGCTGTCGGGAACCTGCTTGATACAGACGACGATGTGCATGTCCTGCTCCCTGGATTCACGCGGACGGGCGCTCATCGGCCCGGCCGCAATCCCCGCTATTCAGCCGTTCCCGAGCCGCCGGCCTGCAACGCCGACAGGGCGACGAAGCCCTTCCGCGCCGGCGCCACCGCCTCCTTCAGCACCTTGAAGACCCGCTGGTCGAGCGGCGATGATTTCACGAAATCCTCGTAGGCCCGGCGCAGATGCTCCTGGCACCGGAGCCGCAGCGTGGCGTCATCCAGTCCGCCGAGGTCGCCCTCGGCGAGGTACTGCCCCATCCGCCGCATGATATGCAGCCGGGCGACAGCGAGGGTCGCGGGATCGTAAGGGACTGCGAGGGCGGCGAAGAAATCCTCGGCGGCCGACAGCTTTTTCAGGTCATCAAGGGCGGACATCGTCGTCTCCTCGGTCCAGCGGGTTCGCGTCGATATGCGTGTTGAGGCGCTTTTGCAGATGAGCGAGCCGGGCCTCCAGGAAGCCGATCCGGTCGAGCAGGCAGGACAGCGCCTCGCCCACCGGGTCCGGGATCAGGTGGTGTTCCAGGTCGATGCGCCCGTCGATCCGCCGCCGGTCGCGCGCATCCCTGACCACCCGCCCGGGGATGCCGACCACGGTCATGCCCGGCGCCACATCGTCCACCACCACCGAATTTGCGCCGACCCGCGCCCCCCGGCCGATGGTGATCGGCCCCAGGATTTTCGCCCCCGCCCCGACCAGCACGCCACCCTCCAGCGTGGGATGGCGCTTGCCGGCCGACCACGAGGTCCCGCCCAGCGTGACGCCGTGATAGAGGGTGACGTCGTCGCCGATCTCGGCGGTCTCGCCGATCACCACGCCGGCGCCATGGTCGATGAAGAAGCGGCGGCCGATGCGGGCGGCGGGGTGGATATCGACGTTGGTCAGCAGCCGCGCCAGCCACGAGAGCACGCGGGCCGGAAACCGCAGACCCGTTCCCCACAGGCGATGGGCGAGCCGGTGGAGGAGCACGGCATGCACGCCGGGATAGGTGATGACGATTTCCGCCAGGTGACGCGCCGCGGGATCGCGCGCTTTCACGCAGGCCACGTCCTCGGCGATCAGACGCGCGAGGCCGGGCCGGGCGGCGGGCGGAGCCGCGGCGATTACGGCGATCGATGGCGCTTCGGTGATCGACATGGGGCCGTCCTCCGTGGTCACGCGTAGGTCGGCTGGAAGCCGGCCTGCCCGCCGCCGTTGCCCTGCCAGAACGGCGACAGGGACCGCAGGTCGCGGACGATGGCGGGCAGCACGTCGAGCACCCGCTCGACATCCTCCTCGGTGTTGTCGCGCGAGAATGAAAAGCGCGTCGCGCCATGGGCGGCGGTGTAGGGCACGTTCATCGCCCGCAGCACATGCGACGGCTCCAGCGATCCCGAGGTGCAGGCCGAGCCCGAGGAGGCGGCGATGCCCTCCCTGTTCAGGCGCAAGAGGATCGCTTCGCCCTCGATGTATTCGAAGGCGATATTGGTGGTGTTCGGCAGGCGGTTGGCGGGATCGCCGGTGACCATGGCGTTGTCGATCCGCTCCAGAAGGCCCGCCTCCAGGCGGTCGCGCAGCGCCCTGACCCGGCCGCATTCCTCGCTCAGGTGCCGCAATGCCAATTCCGCCGCCGCCCCCAGGCCGACGATGGCGGGGACGTTCTCGGTCCCGGCGCGACGGGCGCGCTCCTGGTGGCCGCCGCGAATCAGCGGCCGCAGGCGGACGCCGCGGCGCACGTAGAGCGCACCGATCCCCTTTGGGGCATGCAGCTTGTGTCCCGACAGCGACAGCAGGTCGATCGCGCTCGTCTTGATGTCGATGGCGATCTTGCCCACGGCCTGAACCGCGTCGGTATGGAACAGGGCGCCGGAATCATGGGCCAGTTCCGCCAGCGTCTCGACCGGGAAGATCGTCCCGGTCTCGTTGTTGGCCCACATGACCGAGGCGATCGCCGTTCGCGGCCCCAACGCCCTGCGGTAGGCGTCGATGTCGAGGCGGCCCTTGGCATCGACCGGGATGCGATGCACCCTGACGCCGCGGGTTTTCTCCAGATGCTCGCACAGCGACAGGACGGCCGGATGCTCGACGGCCGAGGTGACGATCTCGTCGCGGCCCCGCTGGGTTTCGAGCGCCGACAGGATGGCGGTGTTGTCGGATTCAGTCCCGCCCGAGGTGAACACCACCTCGTGGTCGAATTCCGCACCGATCAGCTCCTGCACCTGCTGGCGGGCCTTCCTGATGGCCGCGCCCACCGACGCGCCGAAGCCGTGCATCGAGGACGCGTTGCCGAACTGCTCGGTGAAGAACGGCAGCATGGCCTCGACCACTTGAGGATCGACCCGCGTCGTCGCGTTGTTGTCGAGATAGACGGGTTTCATCGCAAATCTCCGCTGGTCGCAGATCCGATTTCTAGTGGCCGGCCTTCACGGGGATCACCCGCAGCGGCTGGCCGACCTTTTCGATCAGGCGCTCCTGCACCCCGCGAATGGTGACGCTGGCCATCTGGCAGCCGACGCAGGCCCCCGACAGCTTCACCATCACGGCATCGCCATCGACATCCACCAGCTCGCAATCGCCGCCGTCCTGCTGGAGGTACGGGCGCAGTTCCTCGACGGCCTGCTCGATCAGGCGGATCTTTTGCAGGCTGGTCAGGGCCGGCTTCGCCGCAGGCGACGCGGCGGGGGCGAGGGGAGAAACGGCGACCTTCGGACGCAAGGCCGGAAGCCGGGCGGCGGCGGGATCGAACGCCTCGGCCGCATCCAGCGTCCCTTCGGCCACCATCTCGCGGTGGACGCGCGCGAGCACCTCTTCCACCTTCTCGCCGCAGGTGCCGCAACTGCCCATGGCCTTGGTGTAGTGGGTCACCTGTTCGAGCGTGGTCAGGCCGTTCATCCGCACCGCCCGCTCGATCATGCCTTCGTCGATGCCGAAGCACTTGCAGACCAGGGCGCCTTCCTCGTGGTCGTCGATCCAGGTTTCGCCCCGATAATTGGCGACCGCCGCCCGCAGGGCCTCGTAGCCCATGACGGAGCAATGCATCTTCTCCGGCGGAAGGCCCCCCAGGAAATCGGCGATATCCTGGTTGCTGATGCCCATGGCCTCCTCGATGGTCCTGCCGATGATCATCTCCGTCAGGGCCGACGACGAGGCGATCGCCGAACCGCAGCCGAAGGTCTGGAACCTGGCGTCGGTAATGGTCTCGGTGGCGGGGTCGACCTTGATCATCAGCCTCAGCGCGTCGCCGCAGGCAATGGCGCCAACATCGCCGACACCATCCGCGCTTTCCAAAAGCCCGGAATTCTTGGGATTGAAGAAGTATTCCTTGACCTTCTCAGAGTATTCCCACATTTGCGCCTCCTATAGATCAGCTAAACGACTTTCCACAGGAACAGCGCGACGTGGCGTTCGGATTTTCAAATGTGAATCCGGCGCCATCGAGCCTTACGACGAAGTCCACCGTGGTACCCTCAAGGTACGGGTAGCTGCTGGCGTCGATGAATATGTTGACCCCTTCCGCCTGGATCACCTGGTCGTCCGGGTTGGCCTCGTTCACGAGTCCCATCATGTACTTGAATCCGGCGCAGCCGCCGGCTTCGACCATGATGCGCAATCCCGCGACCGTACCGTCCGCCCCCGAGATCGCGGTCTGCACCGCCTTCACAGCGCTTTCTGTCAAATGGATCATGGCGTTCTCTTTCAGCGAGGATTGCCTGCCGTCCCTACGCTGCAATGCACATGCCACGAACAACGAATTGATTTCGTTGTGTTTTGCCCCAGGACCGCCGGCCCGACAAATCCGACAATTGGCGCGTTTGTCGCAAGCGCGACCGGCCGCCCCGCTCTGTCGCGCCGGGGAGCATAGGCGGGCGAACGGGGCCCGCGAGAACGCTCTCGCCGGCTCAAGCACCGTTCCCCGGGGTGGGAAGCTCTTGGGATCGCGAAGGAGGGATCAGGAATTCGGACGGCTGGCGCCGTCGAGGAACGCCTTCCAGTCCGTGGCGCGCGCATTGCGCTGGGCCAGGGACTCGAAGTGCCGCTCCATCAGCCACGACACCTCGCGCGGGTTGCGCAGGCCAAGCTCCCGCCACAGCGCGTCGGGCCGCAGGCAGCGCCGCGCCACCACGTCGGCAAGGCGTTCCGCGAAGGCGCCGTGGGCGGCGAAGCGGCGCAGCAGGGCGCGCAGGCGTTGCTCGTGTTCGTCCGCCGGGGCCAGGGCGCCGCCGGCCAAACGGGCGAAGGTGGAGACCGCGTGGGGGAACGCATCCTCCACCCAGGCAACAAGGGCCGCGCCCTCCAGTCCCAGGCATTCGGCGACCTGCCGCCCCTCGCGCTGCCCCTCGATCACGGCCATGGCCAGGACCGACGCCACCACATGGGCGTCGAAGGCTTCGCAGGCCGCCCGCTCGCCGCCCTCCATCAGCCAACGATAGATGTCGCTCGCTTCCATGCCGGCCTACTCCTCAGGCGGCGGCCATTTCGGCATCGGGGCCGTGGGTCTGGCAATTGGTCGGACAAACGCGGGCGCAGGCCCCGCAGCCGATGCAGGCGCCGGCATCGGCCAGCGCCATCACCTTGCGCTCGATCTCGTCGTCGTCCAGATCGACGAGCGCGCCGTCCTCGCCGACGCCCCGCAGCGTCATCACGCCTCGGCCGCAGACCTTGAAGCAGCGGCCGCAGCCGATGCAGATTTCGGCGTCGATGGCCAAGAGGAAGGCGGCCTGCCAGGGCCGGCCATCGCGCGTGAGTGTGGACATGCTCAGTCTCCGGCCGGCGGGTCAGGTGGTTGCCAGCGCCGCCAGGGCGCGGCGTTTCTCGTCGAGCTGGCGGAACGCCTCGAAGGCCTCCTGGGCGACCGATGGAATCGTCGTCCAGTTGGTCGGCAGCTCCTCCGACAGGTCGTGGAGGTTCATCTTGAGTTGCATGGCCCGCGCCGACAGCTTCCTGATCTCGACCTTCAATTCGTCGATGCCGCTCATGTCGTTCCCCTCTGAACGTGTCGTTGTCGTCACGCGCGGGCGACGTCGGGATAGGTGTCGATGGCGGCCGCGATCTGGCCGACCACCGTCATGCCCTCGCGCTCCAGCACGCCCGTGTCCTCGAAACCGAAGCGATGGACGTCCCGGAGGGTCTTCGAATAGGCGACCAGTTTGCCCACCGCCAGGATCACCCGGCCGAAGCCCTCGTGGCTCATCGTCATCATCGGCGACGCCGGCAACCCGGTCTGCTTCTCGGCGGCGAGGGCGACGGCGCGGTAGAACAATTCGACCCGGCCCAGCACGTCGGGATCGGGATCGCCGATGATGGGGATGGCCCGGCGGTCCTCCTTGGTGACGATGAACCCGTCCAGCAACTGGACATCGGTTTTCCTGTCCCAGGCGCCGTAGCTGTCCTCGGCGCGGATCAGGCCGATCAGCGACTTGAGGAACGGCGTGGCGGGCGGCGCTTCCCGCTCGGTGGCGACATTGGTCATAGGTCAGTCCTCCTCATCCAGAAAGTCCATGCTGCGGGCGCGATGCTGTTCCATCACCTTGCGCAGCCAGGGGGGCGGGTTGCCGGTCATCATCGCCTGCACTTTGGCGATGACCGATTCGATAGGCTCGGGCGCGGACAGCTTCACCGGATGGATGCGGGCTCCCACCACCCTGGCCGCCGCCGGTCCGCCGATAGCGAGAACGAACAGGAGATTGCAGCCGGCCAGGGCAGCCACCTTGGGGCCGATGCGGTCATCGCCCTCGACCTTGTGCGATCCCGATTCGTCGGCGACGGCGTCGAAGGCCACCGCCTCCAGGAAGCGGCTCCCGGTCGGCGTCACCTCGTAGACCGCGAATTTCCGGGCCGAGCCGAAATGCGCATTCATGCCCTTCATATCCTGGGTGGCGACGGCGATGCGCAGGCACAGCGCCCCCTCCGCCGCCAGGCTTCCTTCCTCAACAAGCTGAAGCCGTCTCACAGACATGGCCGGACTCCTCGACGATGATCCTGGGGGAAGGGCTGAAATCCCCGGGCCGCGGCTCGTGGATTTCGCCCTGGACGATGTTGGCGATCTCGTAAAGCAGGTTGCGCGTGCCGACGTAACCGACGGTCAGGCGGTGCTGCGCCCCCAGCCGATCGAAGATGGGAAAGCCTGCGCGCATCAGCGGCACGCCCAGACGCGCCGCCGCCTGGCGGCCGTGGCTGTGGGTGATCAGGAGTTCGGCCCCGGCGGCCCTGGCCTCGTCCTCGAAGTCGGCAAGATCGCCGACGATCACCCGTTCGGCCGGGATGCGGTCGAGCAGCGGCGAGTTGGCGGTCGAGGAAATGGCCGCCACCACCTCGGCCCCCATGCCGGAGACGGCCATGGACAGGCAGTAGAGCAGATCGGGATCGGCGGCGATCGCCATCCGCTTCCCCGAAAAATGGAAGTGGCTGTCCAGCATGGAATCCACCAATTGGCTGCGCTGCCGGCGCAGCGCCTGCGGCGCCGGCTTGCCGGCGAGCCGGGACAGCAGCGTCACCAGGCGGTCGCAGGGCTCGAGGCCGGTGAGCGTGGGAAAGAGGGTGGCCGGCACGCCGGTCTTGTCGCGCAGGGCGAGCGCGGGCGCGCGCATGTGTTCGCCGATGGCGATGGTGTGCAAGGCGCGGCCCATCGGCGCGATCGCCTCCAGCGGCGTTCCGCCGAAGCTGGTGGACACGTACCGGTCGGGGACGTGGCCGTCCAGCGACCCCGACAGGTCGGGCAGAATGACGGGATGGAGGTCGAAGGACTCGATGAGCTGGCGCAGCGCCTCGATGTCGGCCGGCGTCTGATGGATTCCGGGCAGGAGGTTGACCTGGCGGAAGGCGTCCGCGCCCGGCGATCGCGGCTCGACCAGGGCGGCGATGATCGCGGTCACCGCCTTCGCCCAGCCGTCCTCCAGCGCCCCGTGGAAATCGGGGGTGGACGCGAACACCACCTTGGTGCCGTCGAGTTCCGAGCGCCGCCGCAGGATCGTCTTGAGATCGCCCTCGAAATCCTCCCCCCGGGTCTCGACCAGGGCCGTCGAGGCGATGCCGATGAATTTGGGCTTCATCCGCGTCTTGAGGTTGACCAGCGCCTCTTCGAGATTGTCGGTGCCCCCCAGGATGGTCGCCACCTCGTCCATCGCGGTGGTTTGCAGCGGGATCGCTTCCTTGAAGTGGCGCACGCTGAGGACCAGCGCGAAGGAGGTGCAGCCCTGCGAGCCGTGAAGCAGCGGCACCGCCCCCTCGATGCCGAGATAGGCCAGCGCCGCACCCAGCGGCGCCGAGGATTTCAGGGGGTTGACGGCGTAGCCCTTGCGGGACGGGACGATGACGGCCATCGGCGGCACCTTCAGGCGGCGGAGGTTGCGGTATGGGCGGGAACGGGATCGTCGCGTTCCCATGGCGCCGGCCGGCGCACGTCGCCCCAGACCGGGTTGAACAGCGACAGGGATATCTGGCGAACCAGTTCGACCATGCCGTCATAGCCGGCGAAGGCATGGTGGCGTTCCTGGTTGATGTCCACCCACGGCATCTTGGCCTTGAGGGCGATGAACTGGGTGCGCCCGCCAGACAGCAGGATATCGGCCTTGGCCTCCTTGAGCTGGGCGTACAATTCCCGCGGCGGGATCGAATCGACCATGTGCAGGTCGTCGCCCATGATGGCTTTGACGCGTTCCTTGTCCTCCGCCGTGGACTTGCGCACCGAGGTGCCGACCACCTCCATGCCCATCTCCTTCAAGGCCGAAACCACCGACCACGACTTGACGCCGCCGGTGTAAAGCAGCACGCGCTTGCCGGTGAGCTTTGGACGGTAGGGGGCGATGCGGTCCCAGGCGCGCGTCTCCTCCTCGGCGACCAGCGCCTCGGTGCGTTGCAAGAGGTCGGCGGGAGCGCCGCGTTCAACCAGCATGCGGGCGGTGGTCCGCAGAGCCGTCGAGGTGTCCTCGATGCCGTAGAAGGAGCCCTCGAAATAGGGGATGCCCCAGCGTTCCTCCATCTTGCGCGCCACGTTGATCAGCGCCGTCGAGCACACCATCATGTTGACGCGGGCGCGGTGCGCGGACGCCACCGCGCGGTAGCGGGCGTCGCCGGTGATGCAGGCCTGAAGACGGATGCCCAGCCGCTCGAACAGCGGCTTCACCTGCCAAAGCTCGCCCGACAGGTTGTATTCGCCCAGAACGTTGATGTCGTACGGGGTGGAGGTCTCGGGCTCCATGGTCCCGATGACGTGGTCCAGCAGCGCCTCGCCGGCCAGCTTATTGCCGAGGTTCTTGGAGCCGGCGAAGCCCGGCGCGTTGACCGGGATGACCGGGGTGCCGAACTTGGCCGCGGCATGCTTGCACACGGCCTCGATGTCGTCGCCGATCAGGGCGGGGACGCAGGTGGAATAGACGAAGACGGCGGCCGGCGCGTAGCGGGCAAGGATTTCCTTGATGGCCCGGTAAAGACGTTTCTCGCCGTTTCCCATGACGATGTCGGTTTCGGTGAGATCGGTGGTGGCGCCCAGGCGATAGAGCGTCGGCCCGGAACTGGCGGCGTGGCGGTTGTCCCAGCCGTTGCCTTCGCAGGCGAGCGGCCCGTGCACCAGATGGACGACGTCGGTGATGGGCTGAAGGGCGATCTTGGCCCCGTCGAAGGCGCATCCGCCGGCGGCGGCCCCTGGCGTCAGAGGCTTGGAGCACCCCTTCTTGCGTTCCTTGTCGCCCTTCGCCGCATTCTTGGCGCAACCCGGCTCGTTGAAGACGTCGGCAATCTTGGTCTTAAGCGCGTCGCTCATCGTTCGACCTCCTTCCCCGCTCCCGTCACTCGCCGGGCTGTTCAGTGCTCGGCTCTTGTCGTATTCCCCGTTGTCATTCCGAGCCGAAGGCGAGGAATCTTTTAGGCACCGTCACGTGAAAGATCCCGCGGTCGCTCCGCTTTCTCGGGATGACACCATCGGAACTGAACAGCCCTGCCGTCACTCGCCGGCTGCCGGACCGGGCGGCCCTTGGGGCCGCCCGGCCTTTGGCGTCACCGCGTGAGGTCGTAGGAGTAGTCGGTAACGCCCGGCTCGATGGTCTCCTCGTCGAGCTTGTCGAAGATCTTGTCGAGCAGGGTGATCAGGACCCTGAGCGCGCCCTGATAGCCCCAGATCGGGAACCGGTGATGGTGGTGCCGGTCGAAGATCGGGAACATCAGGCGGATCAGCGGCGTGCCGATGTCGCGCTCCAGGTACTTGCCGTAGGAATTGCCGATCAGCAGGTCCACCGGCTCGGTGGCGAGCAGCGAGCGCATGTGCCAGAGGTCCTTGCCGCCCCAGGCCTTGCAGCCGGCGCCGTAGGGGGACGAGGCGAACAGGGCCTCCATCTGCTCCTCCCACGCCTTGTTGCCGTTGGTGGCGAGGCAGTGGCGCGGCTCGCCGCCGGTCTCCAGAATGAAACGGGCCATGCCGTAGACGAAATCGGGATCGCCGTAGATGGCGTAGGTCTTGCCGTGCAGCCACGCCTGGCTGTCGGCCATGGCGTCGATCAGACGGCCACGCTCCATCTCGATTTCCTTGGGCACCGGCCGCCCCGTCAACTGGGACACCTTCAGCAGGAATTCGTCGGTGCCACGCACGCCCATCGGATAGTGGAAGGCGGCCGTCTGCTGGCCGAGTTCGGCTGCGTATTCCAGCGTCTTGACGGTGCAATATTCCTGCATCGACAGGGTGGCGGCGGAATTGAGCGCGTCCTTGGCCTGTTCGATCGAGGTGCCGCCGGCATACATGCGGAATTCGCCGTCGGAGGGCGTGTCGAACTGGTCGGCGACGTCGGAGAGGATGGTGGCGTCCACCCCCATCATGCCGAGGATGCGCTTCAGCTCCCGGTTGTTGCCGACGGCGAAGCCGTCGAAGCCGGGAATGATGTTGATCCGGCTGTTGGGCTCCCGCTGCCGGTTCTTCCAGAAGTGCTCGAGGATGCCCTTCAGCATGTTGTCGTAGCCGGTGGTGTGGCTGCCGACGAAGGCGGGGGTATGGGCGTAGGGAACGTCGAAATCCTCGGGCACCGACCCCTTGGCCTTGGAATTGGCGATGAAGGATTGCAGGTCGTCGCCGATCACCTCGGCCATGCAGGTGGTGGAGACGGCGATCATCTTCGGCTGATAGAGGGCATAGGTGTTGGCCAGGCCGTCGATCATGTTGTTGAGGCCGCCGAACACCGCCGCGTCCTCGGTCATCGACGAGGACACGGCCGAGCACGGTTCCTTGAAATGGCGCGAGAGGTGCGAGCGGTAATAGGCGACGCAGCCCTGGGAACCATGGACGAAGCTCATGGTCTTTTCGAAGCCGGCCGCGACGAACACCGCCCCCAAGGGCTGGCAGGCCTTGGCGGGGTTGACGGTCAGGGCCTCGCGGGCGAAGTTCTTCTCGCGGTATTCCCAGGATTTGGTCCAGTCCGCCACCTGCACCACGTCCTCGCGGGGGGGCATGTTCTCGAACTGGGCCTTCTTGCGGGCGAGCATGTCGCGGTACTCGGGCTCCCGGAACAGCGGAGCGTGGTCGAGCACCTTGTCGGCGGACTGGGGCATGGTGATTTCCTTTCGTTGCTGGCAGGACCGGGGCGAAACGAATCCGCTCCCCGGCCTGTCGGGCCCGTTCAGGCCGCGTCGTTCCACAGGGGCTTGAACAGGCCCCAAACCGGATTGTTGATCGCCAGATCCATGTCGCGGGCGAAGATGGCGAAGCCGTCATACCCGTGATAGGGGCCCGAATAGTCCCAGGAATGCATCTGGCGGAACGGGATGCCCATCTTCTGGACCGGGTACTTTTCCTTGATGCCCGAGCCGACCAGATCGGGGCGGATCCTCTCGATGAACTTCTCCAGTTCGTAGCCGGTCACGTCGTCGTAGATCAGCGTGCCGTCCTTCACGTAATGGCCGGTGCGCTGATAGTCGTCGTTGTGGCCGAATTCGTAGCCGGTGCCGGCGATCTCCATCCCCAGGTCTTCGTAGGCGGTGATGACGTGGCGGGGGCGCAGGCCGCCCACGTACAGCATCACCGTCTTGCCCTGGAGGCGCGGCCGGTACTTGGCGACGATCTTGTCGACCAGCGGCTGGTACTTCTCGATCACCTTCTCCGCGTTCTCCTTGATCCGGTCGTCGAAGAAGGCGGCGATGCGCCGCAGCGAATCGGCGATCTGCGAGGGGCCGAAGAAGTTGTATTCGATCCAGGGCATGCCGTACTTCTCTTCCATGTGCCGGCAGATGTAGTTCATCGACCGGTAGCAATGGATGAGGTTGAGCTTGGCCTTGGGCGCGCGCTCGATCTCGGCCAGGGTGGCATCGCCCGACCAGTTGCCGACCACGCGCAGGCCCATCTCTTCGAGCAGGATGCGCGACGCCCAGGCGTCGCCGCCGATGTTGTAGTCGCCGATGACGTTGACGTCGTAGGCGCCGGCTTCGAACGCCACCTCCTTCTTGTCGAACACCCAGTCCCGAATGGCGTCGTTGGCGATGTGGTGGCCGAGCGACTGGGAGACGCCGCGGAAGCCTTCGCACCGGACCGGCACGATGGTCTTGCCGGTTTCCTTGTTCTTCTTCTTGGCGACGGCCTCGATGTCGTCGCCGATCAGGCCGATCGGACACTCGGACTGGATCGAGACCCCCTTGGCGAGCGGGAACAGCTCGTTGATCTCGTCGATGACCTTGTCAAGCTTCTTGTCGCCGCCGAAGACGATGTCGCGCTCTTGGAAGTCGGAGGTGAACTGCATCGTGACGAACGTATCGACGCCGGTATCGCCGATGTAATAATTGCGGCGCTGGGACCACGAATATTGCCCGCAGCCGACCGGCCCGTGGCTGATATGGACCATGTCCTTCACCGGGCCCCACACCACACCCTTGGACCCCGCATAGGCGCAGCCGCGGATCGTCATCACGCCGGGGATCGACTTGATGTTGGACTTGACGGAGCACTCGGTGAGGCCGCCGTTCTGCTCGTCCTCGGCAGGCGCATCCACGTCCTTGGCCGTGCTCAGGTGCTTCTGCCGGCGCTTGCGCGTCTTCTCGGGATAGGCCTCCAGCACCTCCTCGATGAGTTTGGCGTGGAACTCGGAATCGTTGGTGTAGTCGAGGCTCATGGCCTTCTCTCCTCGTGGTCATGACCGCGGGGAAGGCCCGGCCTCGGGGGCCGGGCCCTCAAGCGCGGTGCGCTCAATGGGTGCCGCAGGCGGCGGCTTCCTTGGCTTGCAGTTCGGCGAGCTGCTGCTCCTCGGTCTTCATGATGCCGAACTCCAGCAGCATCTCCTCCAGCTCCTCCATGGTGATGGGGGTGGGGATGATGCCCTTGCCCGAGTTGCCGTGGATCTTCCGGGCCAACTGGCGGTATTCGTCCGCCTGCTTCGAGTCGGGCGCATACTGGAGCACCGTCTGGCGGCGCAGTTCGGCGTGCTGGACGATGTTGTCGCGGGGCACGAAGTGGATGAGGGTGCATCCGAGCTTGGCGGCCAGCGCTTCGGCCAGTTCCAGTTCCTTGTCGGTCTGGCGTTCGTTGCAGATGAGCCCGCCCAGGCGCACGCCGCCGGAATGGGCGTATTTGAGGATGCCCTTGGCGATGTTGTTGGCGGCATACAGCGCCATCATCTCGCCGGACATGACGATGTAGATTTCCTGGGCCTTGTTCTCGCGGATCGGCATGGCGAAGCCGCCGCACACCACGTCGCCCAGCACGTCGTAGGAGACGTAATCGACGTCCTCGTAGGCGCCGTTCTCTTCCAGGAAGTTGATCGAGGTGATGACGCCGCGGCCGGCGCAACCCACGCCCGGCTCAGGCCCGCCGGATTCGACGCACTTGATGCCCTTGTAGCCGGCCTTGAGCACGTCCTCGAGTTCGAGATCCTCGACCGAGCCGGCGGCGGCAGCCAGGCTCAACACCGTGTCCTGGGCCTTGGCGTTGAGGATGAGGCGGGTGGAATCGGCCTTGGGGTCGCAGCCGACGATGAGGATCTTCTGGCCCAACTCGACGAGGGCGGCCAGGGTGTTCTGGGAGGTGGTGGACTTGCCGATGCCTCCCTTGCCGTAAAACGCGATCTGTCGAAGTGCGCTCATGTCGTTGTATCCATTTCCGGTTCGAGGGTTCTGAAGGCAGGCAGCCTGCCCACGCACGGTCTTCATGTGCAGCAAGCGTGCCAAGTCCGGAACGCTCTGGTTTTCTTTGTTTTTCAAAGTGCTACAGGACACCCCCCCGCGCGTTGGCGGCAGGCCGGCGGTGCGACACCCTCGACAAACGCGACAGCGGGGATGGCCCGGAGCGACAACGTCGACATTGCCCGGCCCGCCAAAAAAAGACGCCCGGCCAGGGTATGGCCGGGCGGAATTGTCGGACGCTGCACGCCCCCATGCCGACAGAGGGTCATCCCCCTGTCGTCAGTTCGGCAAGGGCTCGATCCAGGGGGGTGGCGATGGGGAAAAGGCCGAGCTCGGCGACGAAGCGCCCCTCGTTGCGGGCCAGCGCGGCGGGATCGACCACCGCGTAATGCGGCCCGCCGGAACGCTTGAGAATCTGGCGGGCGTAGGAGCGCAACATCTGGTCGTGGAAGCGGCAGCCGAGAAACACGAAGCCCCGCCCGCCGCGCCGTCGCCGCACCTCCTCGGGGATCGGCGACTGGATGTCGATCTCCGTCAGGACCTCCACATAGTCCGAATCGGCGATCAGGAAATTGCCGGCCGGCCGGACACTGCCGTGCGGCTGATAGATCACCGTCCGCCACTCGGCGGCGGCGGCGAGCGGGACGTCGCGGCCGTGCCGGTCATAGGCGCGATACCAGCGGTCCTCGCCGATGCCGGCGCGGGTGATCCCCTGGATCGTTCCCCAGTCGTCGCGCCCGGCGAAGGCAGCCTGGATCGTCCCGTCGTACCAGGTATCGACGATCAACGGCGGTGCGGCCTGGGCGAGCCAGCGGTGGAACGGCAGCGGCGGCACCACCGGTTGAAAGGCCTCGGCCATCATCGCCGCCAGGGTGGCCCGATGCTTGCGGCTTTCGATGAACTGCGCCGACGCCCACGGATTGCCGACGGCCCGGCGCGGCAGCGCCACCCGCGCGGCGAAGAATTCCGCCAGCGCGCCGTAGCCGGTCGGAAATTGCGGCTCGGCCAGCGCCACCACGCCGGGGCCCAGATACGGCACCAGGCTGCCGTTGCGCAGGCCGGCGCGGACGGCGGACAGGGCCGCCTGGGAACCACCATCGGCGGGGGCGGTCACGGAATCTTGGGCGAACGACATGTCACTCCTCCTCATCATCCTGCATGCGCGCGCGGCGGCGGCGGCGCCTCGACCGCGTTCAGTTCCTTTCCGCGCATGCCCACCACCATGCCCGTCTCGATGAATTCGACGGCGTAGACGTAATAGCGTTGCAGGAACATGCCGATGTCGCGCACATAGCCGACATCGCCCTTGCGGACGAGAATCTCGCCGATTTCCCTGCCGGCAAAGGTGCCGTCGTTCTTGACGTACTTGGTGGAGCGCACCTTCGTGCCCGGCATGAACTGGGGCGGCCGGTGAACCTCGACCTCGTCCTCACGTGCCAGTCCCATGCGCCTTCTCCGTATCGTCGCGGCCGCGGGCGTCGGCGCCATCGACAACCAGTCGAGAGCGCACCAGATCGCGCACCAGGGGTTCGGCATCATCCTGAAGCGTGGGCAGAAGAGTCACCGGAAGCCGCTCGGCCACCCGAAACCGCACCCGCAGATCGGGGTCGGCGGCCAATCGCGCCAGCTTGGCGGCGGGCAGACGTTCGGCCACCTCCAGGCGCACCACCGGATCGGGATCGTCCGCCATGTCGCCGAGGCGTGTCTCCACCACCCTCTGCGCCACCAGCCGGCGCACGGCCGGATCGGGATCGTGAATCGCGAGGACGAGTTGGCCGGGGCTCAGGCGCCGCACCACCACGGAGCGTACATAGGAGTCCTCGTCCATCAGCATGACCACCAGCGCGATGCCCTTGAGCCGGCTGGCCGCGGCGATCCGCACCCGCCGGTCGGGGTCGCGGGCATGGGCGCCGATGCGGGCGAGCGGCAGCCGCAGCACCGCCATGGCCCGGACCTCGGGCTCCTCGTCGTGCAGGAGCGGCGGCAGGCGGAACACCGACGCATATTTGGCGGCGATCGTCCTGACCTCGAAATAGGGATGGTCGAGATACTCGTTCGCCAATTCGGGCCGGCTGGCGAAGAAGTTGTCCACGCGCTTGGCGCGGCGGTCGCGCACGCAGGTCTTGCCCTTGCGGCAGAGCCCAAGACTCCGCATGGCCTTGTGGCGGCAATCGTCGCATTGAACGGGCCGGCCCAGCCAATCCAGAGTCTCCAGGCTGTCGTCCACCGGATGCCTCCTCGTCCGTGAGCGGCCGGAATCCCGCCCTTCAGGCCGGCACGCAGGTATCGCTCACCGGGCAGACCGCCGCGCATTGGGGTGTATCGAAATGCCCGTCGCACTCGGTGCATTTGCCGGGGTCGATCACGTAGGTGTCGCCCTTCATCGCGATGGCGGCATTGGGACATTCGAATTCGCAGGCGCCGCAAACCGTGCATTGTGCGGTGACGATCATGTAGGCCATGGCGGTTTTCCTTAGGTTGACGTGCCGATGGTGTTCACGCAGTCAGGGATTCGATGGCGGTGCCGAAGGTGGCCTCGTACCAGGCGGCGATCCCCGCCTCGATCCAGTCGTGCGCATAGTCGTCGGTGGCGGCGATGCCGGCCGCCGACAGGCTGTCCTTGGGGCAGTCGCCGATCTTGGCGCACAGCACCACCCGGACGCCTTCAAGGGCCTCGATGACGCCGTCCAGCGTCGCATCCTCGCCCCAGCCGCCTTGGCAGTACTGGTCGACCTTGCGATGGCCGATGAAGGTCACGCCGTCGCGCGAGGCTTCGTAGACCTGGAATTCCTTCGCATGGCCGAAATGCTGGTTGATGCGGCCGCCGCCCTTGGTGGCGATTGCGACCAGGACGCTTTCGGCCGCATCCACGGCGGCCAGCCGGCGGCTCGCGTCCTGGCGATTGGCGAGATGCTCGCCGCGCTCCTCGGCGACGATGCTCCGATAGGTCTGGCGCTTCTCGGGATCGTAGGCGACCACCTCGGGCACATGGTCCATGGTGAATTCCTGGCCCCGGTCCTCGCCCAGCAGCCCGACCGCGTCGGCGCGGCATTGGCGGCAATGGCGCATCAGCTTGGTGCCGTCCGACAGCTTGTCCTGAAGCGCCTTCAGTTCCATGGCGCGGGGGCCGCGCTGGCCGGTCAGGCCGAAATGGGTGCCATGGGCCGGATCGGAGATCAGCGGCATGATGTTGTGAAGGAACGCCCCCTTGCTCTTGACCACGCGGTTGACCTCGATCAGGTGCTCGTCGTTAATGCCGGGGATCATCACGGAATTGACCTTCACCAGGATGTTCCGCGCCGTCAGCATCTCGAGGCCTTCCATCTGCCGCTCGTGCAGGATCTTGGCGGCGTCGAGGCCGGTCCAGCGGCGGTTGCGGAAGAAGATCCAGGGATAGATCCCGGTGCCGACCTCGGGATCGACCATGTTGATGGTGACGGTGACGTGGTCGATGTTCATGTCGGCGATCTCGGCGACATGGTCCGGCAGGGCCAGGCCATTGGTCGACAGGCACAGCTTGATGTCGGGGATCGCGCGCGCCACCAGGTCGAAGGTCTCCCTGGTCTTGCGCCAGTCGTAACAGGCGTCGCCGGGACCGGCGATGCCGAGCACCGACAGTTGCGGCACCTCGTTGGCGACGGCGGTGACCTTGCGCAGGGCCTGCTCGGGAGTGAGCTTTTCGGAAACCACCCCGGGGCGGGATTCGTTGGCGCAATCATACTTGCGGTTGCAGTAATTGCACTGGATGTTGCACGCGGGCGCCACCGCAACATGCATGCGGGCGAAGTAGTGATGGGCCTCCTCGGAGTAGCAGGGATGGTCCTTCACCTTGTTCCACACTTCGGGGGGCAGATCGGCGGGCCCCTCGGAGGAACCGCAGCTCGACGACGAACACCCGCCCGAGCTTTGCAGCGCCGTCCGCATCTCTTCGGTCGAAGCCGCGGTCTTCAAGCTGCCAAGTGCGATGAGTTGGACCATGTGCCTTGCTCCGCCAGGGGAAACCCGTGCTGAACAGGGAGCAAGGCCCATGCCACCTATGGAATACATTGATTTTACTGCCATTTTCGCTCATCCGGCATCTCGGCGGCGTCGGCGCGGATGCGACATTGTCGGCTTTGTCGCCGATACGACAAAGCCGCCGTGCCGGATACCCTGCACACCATCCGGCATTGGTTCGCCACCATGACAGCGAACAGCGTCAGCAATCCGCGTGTCGGCATGGCGTTGACCGGGCACAAGTCCCACGCCGCATACATGAACTACATCCATGGCGACAAGGAACAGGCCCGCGCGCTGGCCGATCAACTGGCCGCGCTGGCGAACGGCTTGAGCAAGGCGAAACCGAAGGTCGTCGCGTTGCCGAAGCAGAGGGTGAAGGGATGATGCGTCAAGCGTCACTTGACATCATCCATCCTCACCCCACATCGTCATCGGCATGATCCGTTCGTTCCGCAGCAAGGCGCTTCGTGCCTATTTCGAGACGGGAAACCCCAAGGGCCTGAGCGTCCCTAACGCGGAACGGGTGGGCCGCATCCTGGCCGTGCTGGACGATGCTACGCGGCCGGAAGACGCCAACGTTCCCGGCTTCCGTTTCCTCAGCCTTGAAGGGGCGGCCCGCTGGTCGATCCGAGTCACAGGCAACTGGCGCATTACCTTTGGTTGGGACTGCGCCAATATCGTGGAAGTCGATTTGGAGGATTATCGTTGATGGACACGCTCACGAACGCCAGGGGCTTGCCCCCGATCCATCCCGGCGCCCTGTTGCGGGAAGACGTGATCCCGGCCCTTGACCGGCCACTGGGAGATATCGCGCGTCTTCTCGGCATCTCCCGCCAGACGCTGCATTCCATCCTGAACGAGCGGCAGCCCGTCACGCCGCTGATGGCTCTCAAGCTGGGCAAGCTGTGCGGTAACGGGCCGGACCTGTGGATGCGCCTGCAAGCCCGCTGGGACCTCGACCGGCTGGCACGGGACAAGGCGGCGGAAATAGCGGCAGTTCCAACGCTGGCGGCGGAGTAGAGGCGATGGCCGGGCACGCGCGGACACCGGATGTTTTCGGCCGGATGCGCCCGCAACGTGGCGGGCAGGGATTGGGCTCTCCCCACCGTCCCCACGTAGGCCACGCTCAGTGCGCCGCCAATCACCCGCCTTCACGCCAAAAATAGGGACAGAGTAGGGACAGAAATCGGCGCGTCTCACCCGTCGCCGGATGCGATCTTCGCCGAAATCTCGTAAGTGCTTGAAAAACTTGGTGCCCCAGGCCGGACTCGAACCAGCACGGTGTTGCCACCAACAGATTTTGAGTCTGCCGCGTCTACCATTCCGCCACTGGGGCACCGCAGGAATGGGAGTGGGATCATAGCCGAGGCTGGTCGGGGGTCAACGGGAATTGCTGCCTCAGGGCGCCAGGGCGCATTTGGCGACGATGGCGGCGGCCAGGATCGCGGAATCGACGAAGACGATATAGGCCATGGTCGGAAAGGTCGTGGTGCCCGCCAGCGTTTCGGCGCCGACGGAACTGCCGTGCCGGCGCCCGGCGAACAGCCTTTCGATCATGGCTCCCCTTCCCGGCCGCCTGCCGCGGATCTACGGCTCCACGCCGATATTGTCGATCAGCCGCGCCCCGCCCAGGCGGGCGGCGGCAAGGATGCGCAGCGGCCGGCCCTCCAGTTTTCCGGCGGCAGATAAGGTCTCGGCATCGCGCGCCTCGACGTAATCCACCGACAGGAAGCCAGCCGCCAGCAGGTCTTCCGCCGCGCGGCGGCAGAGGTCCAAGGCGGGCTCGCCGCGCCCGAGGCCAGCCGCCACCTCCCTCAGGACCCGGTGCAAAGCGGGCGCGATCCGCCGCTCCTCGGCCGACAGATAGCGATTGCGGGAGGACAGGGCCAGCCCGTCGGCCTCCCGCACGGTCGGCACGCCGACGACCCCCACCGGGATGTCCAGATCTCGGACTAGGCGGCGGATGACCTGAAGCTGCTGGTAGTCCTTTTCCCCGAACAGGGCGATATCCGGCAGGCATTGCAGCAACAGTTTGGCCACCACCGTGGCGACCCCGGCGAAATGGCCGGGGCGCAAGGCGCCGCACAGCCCTTCGGAAACGCCGCCGACGGTGACGGTGGTGGCGAAACCGGGCGGGTACATCTCGGCCACGCCCGGCGCGAACAGAAGGTGGCAGCCTGCCCCGGCCAGCAGGGCGGCATCGGCTTCCTCCTGGCGGGGATAACGCGAGAAATCCTCGCCGGGACCGAACTGGGCGGGATTAACGAACACCGACGCCACCACCCGGTCGGCCCGCTCCAACCCGGCGCGCACCAGGGAAAGATGACCGTCGTGGAGCGCCCCCATGGTCGGCACGAAGGCCACGCCAAGCCCCTGCGCACGCCATTCGCGCACCTGCGTGCGCAAAGCGGCGACGGTGCGGGCGACCGCCACCCCTCCCACGGCGCGCATCTCAGCCACGAGGCGCGCCCCGCTTGCCTTTGACCGCCCCGAAGCAGTGAGCCGCCGTCGGGAAGGCGCGGGCGCGGACGTCGGCCGCATAGGCGCGGACCGCCTCGGACACCGTGGGCGCCAGTTCGGCGTAGCGTTTGACGAATTTGGGCGTGAAGTCGTTGAACAGCCCCAGCAGGTCGTCGATCACGAGAACCTGCCCGTCGCACGCCGGCGAGGCGCCGATGCCGATGGTGGGAATGGCGATCTCCCCGGTCAGGACCCGGGCCAGCGGCTCGACCGTGCCCTCCACCACCACCGCGAACGCCCCGGCATCGGCTATGGCGCGGGCATCGGCGCGGATGGCGGCGGCCTCGCGCTCGTCGCGGCCATGGGCGCGATAGCCGCCGGCCACATGCACCGCCTGGGGTTTGAGGCCGATATGGGCCATCACCGGAATGCCGCGGGCGGCCAGAAAGGCGATGGTCTCCGCGATCTCACTCCCGCCCTCCAGCTTGACACCGGCAGCGCCGGTTTCGGCCAGAACGCGGGCGGCGCTGCGGAACGCCTGGGCGGGGCTCTCCTGGTAGGTTCCGAACGGCATGTCGACGATCACGCATGCCCGCTCGCTGCCCCGCACCACCGCCCTTCCGTGGGCGATCATCATGTCCAGCGTCACGCCCAGCGTGGTGTCCATGCCATAAAGCACCATCCCCAGCGAATCCCCCACCAGGAGGACGTCCACATGGGGATCGAGGAGGCGGGCCATCGGCGTGGTGTAGGCGGTCAGCGCGGCGATGGGCTCGCCGCCCTTGCGCGCCCGGATGTCGCGGGTAGTGATTCGCTCGCTGCGAATTTCGGTGCTCACGGAAATCCCTCCGACACTGCGCCCCTGCCGGTTTTCCAGCACCGGCCATCGGAGTCAAACGCTAAATCCGGCCTTGGTTCTTCCGGTCAATGGCAGTCCGCACCCTCGGCCAGCGCTTCCAGCATGACCACGTCCAACAGCGCCACATGGCCGGTGGCCGGCAGTTCGATCGCGCCGTCCCGCCTGAGCTGGGTGAAGGTACGGCTGACGGTTTCGATAGTCAGCCCAAGATAATCGGCGATGTCGGCGCGGCTCATCGGCAGGCCCACGGGGCTGGCCGGCAAACCCCGCTGCTGCGCCCGCTGCGACAGCGTCAGCAGGAAGGTGGCCACCTTCTCCTTGGCGGTCTTGCGCCCCAGCAGGAGCATCTGCTCCTGGGCCGCGGCAAGATCCCTCACCGCCTTGGCGAAAATCCTGCGCTCCAACTGGGGCAGTTCATCCATCAGCATATCCAGCTTGCGGTAGCCGAAGCGGCAAACCTGGGTGGGAATGACGGTTTCGGCGGTGTAGGCATACCCCGAATCGAACGCCAGGCCGAACATGTCGCCGGCAAACAGGAAACCGATGATCTGACGGCGGCCGTCGCTCATCAGCTTGTAGAGCTTCATCGCCCCGCGCGAGACGGAATATACGTGCTCGGCCGCGTCGCCCTCCCGGAAAATCGTGAACCCCGCCGGCAATTGGGCGTGGCAGCGGACGGACGCCAGCCTCCGGAAATCGTCGCCGCCGAGATCGGCGCAGAACGCGATCTCGCGGACAACGTCGCATGTTCGGCATGGCGGTGACTGGATATCGGGAAAATCGCGCTCGGCCGCCTTGGGATCGCCGAAATCGAAAGGAGGCATCGGCACGACCATGGGTGCCTACCGCCCGCCCGGCCCAGGCGGCTGGCCCGGCCCGGCATCGTCGTCATCGAAAAGAATGCGGTGCGCCGCCCCGTCCAGGTCATCGAACTGGCCCGTCTTCAGCGCCCACAGGAAGCCCAGCAAGCCCAGCAGCCCGAGGGCAAGGGCGACCGGTATCAGCATGAGCAGGTTGGTCACTCACTTTCTCCCGCGAGACAGGCGCAGGGCATTTCCAATTACTACCAGCGACGACGCCGACATGGCAATCGCCGCGATAAGCGGTGTTACCAGACCAGCCACGGCCAATGGAACAGTGAACAGGTTGTAAGCGATCGCCAAACCGAAATTTTGCGTCACCAGCCTGGTCGCGCGGCGTGCCACCGTAAGGGCCTCCGCCACGGGAGCCAGACGGCCCCCTTGGAACACCACGTCCGCCGCGGTCTGACTGACGTCGACGGCGGTGGACGGGGACATCGAGACATGGGCCGCCGACAGGGCCGGAGCGTCGTTGAGGCCGTCGCCCACCATCAGCACCTTGCGTCCGGCACCGCGCAACTCGGCCAACCGGGCAACCTTGTCCGCCGGTGCGCATTCGGCCCGCCACTCGGCCACGCCGGCCGCCGCCGCCACCCGTTCCACGGTCGGCCGGCGATCGCCGGACAGCAACTCGATGGCGTAGCCCCGCCGCCGCAGCCCCGCCACCACGGCGGCGGCATCGGCGCGCGGTTCGTCGGTGAACGCGAACCGCACCGGAGCACGGGCGGGAACCGCCAGCCACAATTCGGGCCCCGCGTCGGCGCCGCCATCGGCGATACCGACGTATTGGCGGCTGCCCAGGCGGATATCGCCGGCGGCCAGCCCGCGGCCCGGCTCCTCCCGCACATCCTCCGCCGAACGCGCGGAAGGACAGGCGGCGGCCAGGGCGCGCGCCAGCGGGTGCCGGGAGACCAAGGCCAGCGACGCCGCAAGGGCGAGGTCGCCTTCGTTCCAGCCCCCGTCGCGCACCAGCTCCGGCTTGCCGGCCGTCAGCGTGCCGGTCTTGTCGAAAACGACGGTATCGACCTCGGCGAGGCGCTCCAGCGCGGTGGCGGATTTGATGAGGATACCCTGGCGCAGCAGCCGGCCCGAACCGATCACCTGAACGACCGGCACGGCCAACGCCAGGGCGCACGGACAGGTGATGATCAGCACCGACACCGCGTTCAGCAGCGCGTTCTGCCATACCGCGCCGGCGACTTCCCATCCGATGAAGGTCGCCAAGGCCGCCGTATGGACGACCGGGGCATACCACCGCGCAACCCGGTCGGCCAGCGCCACGTACTTGGCCCGTCCCTGCTCGGCCGTCTCCATCATGCGGACGATTTCGGCCAGCAGGGTGCGCTCGCCGACGGCAAGGACCGTCAGGCGCAGAGGCGCCGAAAGGTTGATGGTGCCGGCGAAGACGCGGACGCCGGGCGCCGCCGCGACGGGAACGGACTCGCCCGAGATCAGGCTGGTGTCGATATCGGAAACGCCGGCGGCGACGATCCCGTCGATGCCGATGCGCTCGCCGGTGGCGACCAGCACGGTCTGGCCGGCGGCGACCCGCTCGGGCGGGACGGTCCGCTGCGTGCCGTCGGCCTCCAGCACCGTCACGGAAACCGCCTCCAGGGCCAGCAGGTGCTCGGCCGCGGTGCGGGCGCGTCCCCTGGCCCGGCTGTCGAGATAGCGGCCCACCAGCAGGAAGAACAGCAGCATGATCGCCGAATCGAAGTAGGCGTGCCGCCCCCAGGTGATGGTCTCGAACAGGCTCATTCCGGCGGTGAGCAGGACGCCCAGCGTGATCGGCACGTCCATGTTGGTGCGCCCCGCGCGCAAGGCGGTAAGCGCCGAGCCCAGGAACGGGCGGATGCACCAGGCGATGGCCGGCAAGGCGACAAGCGCCGACAGCCAATGCATGAAGGCGCGCGTCGCCGGCCCCATGTCGCCGCCGGCCCAAACGGAAATGGAAAACAGCATGACGTTGCCCGCGGCGAAACCGGCCACCGCCATGGCCCGCAGCAATTCCTTCTCGTGCTTCTCGTTTTCCCGGTTCAGCTTGGCCGGATCGTAAGGCACCAGCCGATAGCCGACGCGCTGCACCGGAGCGAGGATGCTGGCGGCGGTGTTTTCACCGGGGACCCAGCGGATCACGAGGCGCCGGGTCGTCATGTTGACCCGCGCCCAGACGACCCCGTTTTGACGATTGAGCAGCGCCTCGATCAGCCAAATGCACGCGGCGCAATGGATCCCCTCGACCATGAGGTGGATCTCGTCCTCGCCCTTGGCATTGCGAAGCGTGTGCGCCGTGAAATCGTAGGCCGCCCCGACGTCGCCGTCCGGCCGCAACGGCCGGGCAGCGGGATCGATGCAGCGGCGACGGTAATACGTGTCGAGGCCGAGGCCGTGGACGATGGCATAAGCCCCCTCGCACCCTCGGCAACAGAACTCACCGGATACGCCCTCGGAGATTTCCAAGCCACAGTGGCGGCAGGATTCCGTCACGGCAGCACGAAGCGCCTTTGCATCTGGTAGGTCTCGCCGTTACCGAACGCCAGGATGTCGGCATCCCATTCGCCCCGCAGCGGCAAGGCGACGAGCCCCCCGTAGACGCCGCCGCCCTTCGCCGTCAGGGTGACCTGGCGGTCATGGCCGACGACCGTGGGACGGCTGAAGATCGCGCTCACCGTCAGGCCGTCGACGGGCTTGCCGTTCTGGTCCTGATAGGTGATGGCGACGTCGGCCCGCCCCCCCCCGGCGGGCGTGGCGGTGGCCGTCACCGTCCACCCCAACCGATCCTGCGCCCGGGCCATCGCCAGGTTCTGATTGTATGCCAGACCCTTTTCATAGGGGTGCTGGGTCCACAATCCCGTGAACGAGGACGTCGCCAGATAGGCCATCGTGCCGTTGACACCGAACACGACGACGAAAAGGCCGACGAAGATAAATGGGTACCACCACCCGCGCTGACGATTTTGTGCCATGCTCATCCCGTTAGTTGGCTGGGCCTTCGAACGGCGTCGCGCTCCGCTTCACGCGGCCGCTGTCTTTGTCCGTGAGAAGGAAGTATAGCGTGGTCGACTTGCCCTTGATACTGCCGTTCGGCGCCGTGACGTAGACGCGGAAGGTCCCGACGGTATCGGCGGGTACGGAGAGAGCAGCGCTCTTGCCGTCGCCGTCGATGCCGATGACCTGGAACGAGGCGCCGTCGATGCCCTGGATGGACAAGGTGAAGTTCCGATCCTTGCGGATCATGTTGAGCACCTTGTACGTGTAGCCGTTGCGGATATCACCGTCGCCGAGGCGGACGAACAGCGGGCTGCGTTCGTGGAGAATGTTGACCTCGGTGGTGGTCCGCTCGGCAAGGGAATACAGCATCAGGCCACCCGCCACGACCAGGGTCGCGGCATAGACGATGGTGCGCGGACGGATGATGCGGAACTTGCCGGCCGGCTTGCCCTTGCCCCGCAATTCAAGGTTGGTGGTCGAATCGTAGCTGATGAGACCGTGGGGCAAGCCGAACCGGTCCATCACCACGTTGCACGCGTCGATGCACAGGCCGCAGCCGATGCAGGCGAGCTGGTTGCCCTGGCGGATGTCGATGCCCGTGGGGCACGCCTGGACGCAGGCGCGGCAATCGACGCAATGGCCGCGGTTCTCGAAGCTCTGCCCCTTCTTCGCCGGCCCCCGCGGTTCGCCGCGCCACGCCTCGTAGGAGATGATCAGCGAATGCTCGTCGAACATCGCCGACTGGAAGCGGGCGTAGGGGCACATGTAAATGCACACCTGTTCCCGGGCGTAGCCGGCCAACAGGAAGCAGAAACCGCCGATGATGCCGATGAAGGTGTAGACGCCGATGCCAGCCTGCCCCGTCAAGATCTGCGGCAGGAGCGTATAGGCGTCGTCGAAATAAAGAACGAAACTGATGCCGCAGGCCGCGGCAATCAACAGCCAGATGGCATTGACCGTGGCCCTTTTAACCAGTTTTTGCCCATTCATCGGCTGCCGGTCCAAGGCCATGCGGGCACTGCGGTCGCCGATGATCCAGCGCTCGACGGCGACGAACAGGTCGGTGTAGACCGTCTGCCAGCAGAAGAAGCCGCACCACAGACGTCCCGCCAGCGCGCTCATCAGGAACAGGCTGACGGCGGCGACGAAAAGCAGCCCCGTAAGGTAATAGACCTCCTGCGGCCAAATCTCGATGAAGAAGAAATAGGCGCGCCGCCCGGCGAGGTCGGCCAGAATTGCCTGGCTTGGCGCTCCCGGTCCGCGATCCCAGCGGATGAATGGCGCCAAATGCCAGAAGGCGAGCAGCACCGCCATGGCCCAATACTTGACCGTCCGGAAAATGCCGCTGACCTTGCGGGGATGGATTTTCACGGTCTCGGCATACAACGAGCCGCCCTTGCGCGGAGCGTCGTTCGCAGGGGGGGAATTGGCGATCGCCATGGCGGAGTCCACGCTCTTGCTGTTCACGGGATTGGGCGAGTCTATCGACCGGCAGGCCCGCCCGCCTCATCAAAATGGTATGAGGGGGTTGCACCGATTGCTCGGCTTCCCAGGGAGTTAGGGCTACAATTTAAAGAATGTTGAAAGCGAAGGGAAGGCCGACGTGACGGAGAAGAATGCGCCGCCGTCCCCCGGCGGCGCATTCCCCGATATCGACCTTACTGGCCGCCGCCCAGCGAGTGGACGTAGACGGTCAGCATCTTGATGGTGGTCGGATCCAGACGCCGGCCCCAGGACGGCATCGAGCCGTGGGTGGGGTTGGTCACCTGAGCCACCACACCCT
>JAJZVW010000034.1 GCA_021847015.1 Pseudomonadota bacterium
CCGATCGACGAATTTCGTTGTCGCGTCGGTCGTCGCGATCCTGGTGGGCGGAGCGTCGATCCCCCTATGGGCGCAGGGCGAGGCGGGATCGCCGGCGGCGGAGCCCCAAAGCTCGGCCGCCGCCCCCGAGGGCGCCGGTCCGGGCGCCGGTCCCGCCACTCCGCCCGGCCCGCCGTCCGGCATGCCTCCCGGCGGGGGAATGCCGATGATGATGATGACGATGATGTGCCACAATCCCGACGCCAAACTGGCGGGCGAACTGGCCTATCAGGAGGTCCGTCTGGGGATCACCGATGCCCAGCGGCCGGCCTGGCGCAAGATGGCGGACGCGATCAAGGCGGCCCAGGAACCGGTGCGGCACTTCTGTTCCCAAGTGGCCTCGCAGCCCGCTCCGACCACCTTTCCCGAGCGCCTCCAGCGCATGCAGGAAATGGCGGAGGCCCACGCCACGGCGATGCGTAACGCCATCCCGGCGATCACGCAGATGTACAACCAGTTGACGCCGGACCAGAAGAAGCTGGCCGACGAGATCATGGTGCCCGGCCGCGGCTCCGGCATGCGCGGCTGCGGGATGATGATGATGCACCGCAACTGACGCCCCGGACTCCCTCCGCCCGGGCCACCGCGGGCGGAGGGGCCTGACCGTCGGGAGCATGTCTTTCGGGTACGTGCCGCTTGAACACCTACGCCCTCGTGGGTATGGTCTGGGCCCGGTCCAGACGAGGTGGCACACCATGAGCGACGAACAGAATTCCAGCCAGATCGGCGGCATCGCCGCGGATGCGCTGCGGCAGTTCATCGAGCGGATCGAGCGGCTGGAGGAGGAGAAGAAGGCCCTCCAGGGCGACATCAAGGACGTCTATTCCCAGGCCAAGGGCCAAGGCTTCGACACCAAGATCATCCGGCAGATTGTCCGCCTGAGGAAGATGGAGGATCAGGAGCGGGAAGAAACCGAACAGCTCATCGAGCTTTACAAGGTCGCCATCGGCATGGCGTGAGGGTGCCGCCGCCGCTCAGGGTGTCACCCCGACCGAGCGCAAGCGAGCGGAGGGATGTTTCGGGCGTGAAAGGTCCCTCGGCGTCGCTCGGGATGACAGGACCGGGGGGCGTCATCCCCGCGCCCGGTTCACCGGGGTGACCGGCACGGTGAAATGGAACGTGCAGCCCTGGTCCGTGCCCGCCGATTCGGCCCAGATGCGCCCGCCGTGGCGTTCGACGATGCGCCGGCACAGGGCCAGCCCAACTCCCGTTCCCTCGTACTCGGTCCTGGAATGCAGCCGCTGGAACACCTGGAACAGGCGGCCGGTCTGGGCCGGATCGATGCCGATCCCGTTGTCGGAAACGGAGACGGTCCAGTCCTCGCCGTCTTGGCGAATGGCGATGCGGATTTCCGGAGCCACCTGATTTCGCCGGTATTTCAAGGCGTTGCCGATCAGATTCTGCAACAGGCGCATCAATTGGCTGGCATCGCCGGTGATGGTGGGCAACGGGTCGGCCTTGATGGTCGCATCGGTGGCTTCGATTAGGGCGGCGAGATTGGCCAGCGCGTCGCCCAAGGCATGGCCGAGATCGACTGTGGAGAACTGGGCTCCCCGCGTGCGGACGCGGGAATACTCCAGCAGGTCGGTGATCATCCGGCTCATGCGCTGGCTGCCCTCGACCGCGAAGGCGATGAAATCCCGCGCCTCGTTGTCGAGACGGCCGCGATAGCGGCGTTCGAGCAGGGTCAGGTAGCTCGACACCATGCGCAGCGGCTCTTGCAGGTCGTGGGAGACCGCGTAGGAAAATTGTTCGAGTTCGGCGTTCGAGCGCGCCAGTTCCTCGTTCAGCCTCTTGCTCTCGGTGATGTCGTGGACCGCCGTCAGCATCATGAGTTCGCCGCCGATCATGAACGAGGAGGCGGACAGCAGGGCGACGAAGCGCTCGCCGGATGCCCGCATCAGGGTCGTCTCGAAGTCGCGCACGTGGCCGTCGGCGATGACGGCGTCCTTCAGCCGGTCCCGGTCTTCGGGATGGTCGTAGAAGTCGTGCGCCCGCTTCTTCAGGCCCTCCTTCGACGGCACGCTGAAGGTTCTGGTGGCATCCTCGTTGATGTAGGCGACCTGGCCGTCGGACACCCGCGTCAGAACCAGCGGCAGGGGCGAGGTATCGACGATGGCGCGGAACCGCTCCTCGCTTTCGCGTAACGCGGCCATGGCTTCGCCAAGCTCGGCGGTGCGTTCCTCGACGGCGGTGGATAAGGTTTCCATGTGGCGCCGATCGGCTTCCGCCAGGCGGGCATGGACCATCGCGCGCTCGCGCTCGGATCGCGCCAGGGTCCACGCCAAGAGGAAGGTGAAGGCCGCGAACGCCAATTCGATGACGCCGTGGGACTTCTCCTCCTCCCACCATTGGCCGAGGACCGCCTCGCGGCTGATGCCCACGGCCACCACGAAGGGATAGTGGGGCACCCGGGCGATGCCGAAGATCCGGTCCTTTCCGTCGGGACAGGCGGCGATCGCCGATTTTGGCGGGCTGTCGCCGCCCATCTGGCGCAGGACGGACGCGAACGCCCGATCCGAGACCGCGCAATCCGGGGGGAGCTGGGCCAACGGGACGGCGTCCGAATCATAGATGCCGGCGGCGCCGTCCGGATCGGGAAGGATCGCGGACAGGGGCGCCGTCAGGAAGGTGGGCACCGTCCGGACCTGAACGAGTCCAAGGAAGCGCCCCCCGGCGGCGACGGGGCGGGACAGCAGGAGAAAGCCGCTTTCGTCCAGTCCGTGGGGAGGGGAGTGGACGATCGAGAGGCTGTTCGTCCCGGCGTGCTGTTTGTGGAAGATGAAATTCGCCCCACGGGACGCATCCAGCCCCGGCGGCGCGTTGTCGGTCCGCGCCCGGATGATGCCCTGGGCGTCGGCGATCGACAGGTTCAGCAATTCGGGGACGGCGGACATCCGGCTGCGCAACAGCCGGATGGTGTCCGCGCCGATGGCGCCGGGGTTGTGCGCCTGGGCCGCGGCGTCGGCCAGCAGAATGTCGATGGCGCGCAAATTGCCGCCGATCCTCTGCGCGGTCGCGTTGGCGAGCGAAGCGGCGAGCAGCCGGGCCGTGTCGATGTCCTCTTGCCGGCGGTGTTCCGCCAGCAGGACGAACATCGCGCAGCCCAGGGCCAGGACGGCGAATGCCGTCAGTCCGATCCGGCGCGGCGCCGCCGTGACGCCCCTTTTCCCCATTCGACGCACTCCCCAATACGCACGCATTTTGCGTATCTTGCGCCGTAGGCACAAGCGGAAGTTTCTCAGCCGCGGCTGCGCTGGATCTCGATGCCGACCGATGCGGCTTCGGCATAGACGTCGGGCTTTTCGACCCGTACCCGCGCCGAAGCCACCCGCTCGTCCGCCAGGCAAAGGCTGGCGATCTCTTCCGCCAGGGTTTCCACCAGATTGATGTGGCCGGCCTCCACCAGCCGCTTGATGCCGGTGATGACGTCTTCGTAGGAGACGACGTTGCCGATGTCGTCGTTCAAGGTGCCGGCGCGCTCGAACACGGCCATGTCGATGTTGATGCGGATCCGCTGGGGGGCCAGGCGCTCGTGCTCGTGGATGCCGATCGATCCCTTCAGCAGCAGGTCCTTCACGAGGATGTGGTAGAGCCTTTGGCCACCGGCCTTTTCCATCAGCGTTCCATCCTAGAAATCCAGGCTAGACGTGTCCGGCGATCACCCGCACGTCCTCGGTCGGCGGCAGGGAGGCCAGCAATTCGGCGACCGTGCGGCGGGCCAGCGGATGGCACGCGCCGGCACCGACGTCCGCCAGCGGGGCGAGGGCGAAACGGCGTTCGGCCAAGCGGGGGTGGGGAATGGTCAACTGATCCTCGTCGACAACCGAATCGCCGTAAAGGAGGATGTCGATGTCGATGAGGCGGGGGCCCCAGCGGACCGTCTCGACCCGCCCCAAGGTCTCCTCAAGCGCCTTGACGGCGCGAAGAAGAGCCAAGGGCTCGAGGTCCGTGCGGGCGCGCACCGCCATGTTGAGGAAGTTGGGCTGGTCGGCCAGGTGCATGGGTTCGGTCTCGTAGACCCGGGAGCGCGCCTCGATGCGCGCGATGCCGGCGAGCGCGTCCATCGCCGCCTCGAGATTGGCCAGCCGGTCGCCGATGTTGCTGCCGAGGCCGAAATAAACGATCGCCATGGTCCGACCAAACGTTGGAGGGGCGCAACCATCCCTCAGAACCCCGCCGGACGCAAGACAGCGATTCTCACATGCTTCCTCGTTCACGTTGTCATCCCGACCGAGTCGCGCGAGTGAAGGGGGCCTTCACGCGAGAATGCCGGAAAGATCCCTCGGCCGCGCTCGGGATGACAACGAAAAAATCCATGATGAGAACCGTCGGAAGCAAGAACCGCCGTGCCCGTTCACCTGGGCTGGAGTTTGGGGAGGGAAGCGGCCGGCGCCCATCCCGACGACAAGGTGATGCGCACCGCCTGAGCACGGTTGGCTGCGCCGATCTTGCGATAGACGTTGCGGAGATGGACCTTGATGGTGATCTCCTGCAAGTCGAGCGCGATGGCGATCTCCTTGTTCGTGCGGCCGTCCACCAGCAGCAGCAGGATTTCCGCCTCCCGCCGCGACAGCTTGTCGAAGGGCGCCGGGACCCCCGCGGTCTTGGGGGACCCGGAGGATTGCCGCGAAGCGTCTTCGAAGAACGAGCTTGAGGGCAGGTAGGTTTCGCCGGACAGCACCAGGCGCAAGGCGTTCACCATGGCGCTGCCGGAAACCGTCTTGGGGATGAAGCCCGCCGCGCCGGCCTGAACCGCGGCGACCACGTGCTCGCGGGTCGAGTACCCCGACAGCATCACGATGGGAATGGTCGGGTGTTTCGCCTTCAGCGCCTGCAAGCCGTCCAGGCCGTTCATGCCGGGCATCATCACGTCGAGCAATATGAGGCCAAGGCTGTCCGCGCCCTCGGCCACATGAACGGCCTCATCGAGCGTGGCTGCGTCGAGGACTTCCACCTCGCGATCGAGTTCGGCGAGGAAAGGCCGCAAGCCGTCGCGGACAAGCTTATGGTCGTCGGCCACCAGTACTTGCATCGTATCCCCCCAATTATCCCTGGGTCACTGGACCGTTCGACAGACCGGAAGTATAAGTCCGGCCACGCGGATGGGACAACGCCAAACAGGAAATCCGGGCCGGAATTTTACAACGGCGGTTGGAGAAAGTTGGCGACGAGTTCCCCCAGCGTGTGCAGCGCGGCCGGCTTCTTGAGGACGGCGCAGCGATCGTCGTTCAGGTCCTCGGACAAGCGTTCGGTGGCGCCGAGATGGCCGGTGACAATGATCACGGGCAGCAGCGGGTCATAATCCCGGACCCGCTCGATAAGCTGCTGGCCGCTGCCCGACGGCATGCGCAGGTCGGTGATGAGCACATCGACGGGATCGCTCTGGAAGCGCTGCCAGGCTTCCGTTCCATTGCGGCAGGTGGTTACCCGGTAGCCCAGCTCCGCGAGGTAGTTGGCCAGGGCGTCACCCGCCGTCCGCTCGTCGTCGACGACCATGATGTGGGCGTCGGCCACCGTCGCCGCCGGCGGAATGGGGGCGGCGTCCGGCTGGCCGCAAGCGTCGTTGGCCACGGGAAGGGTGATCAGGAAACAGGCGCCGACCGTCTGGTCCATCGTTTCCAGGCGCCCGGACATGCTGTTGATGATGCCGAAGCTGACGGACAGGCCGAGACCGGTGCCGCGCCCGGCCTCCTTGGTGGTGAAGAACGGCTCGAAGACCTTCTTGCGGATTTCGGGCGCCAGCCCCGGCCCGTCGTCGGACACGACGACCTTGAGCTCCGCCGCGTTCACCGCCGCGCTTATCCGGATTTCCCCCCGCCACTCCCGGCCGGGGGATTGCTCGCGCTTTTCCTTGAGCGCGTGCTGGGAATTGGACAACAGGTTCATCACCACCTGTTCCACCTGCACGCGCCGCCCGCGGACCGGGACGGGGTGGTCGGGGAGATCGACGACCATCGCGATGTCGTCGTCGCGCATCTGCCCGGCCAGGACGCCGATGGCGGCCCGTATGGCCGCCACGGCATCGAAGACCTGTTCGGGGCTGCGGTCGCGGCGGCTGAAGATGCGGATGTCGTCGATGATTTCGGCGGTGCGCTGGGCTTGGTCGGCGACGAGCTGAAACTGTTGCGCCTGCCATTCCTGGGTGGCTTTGCCCCGCTCGATGAACAGAAGGGCGCCTTCCGAGGTCAGGCGGATGATGTTGAGCGGCTGCGACAGCTCGTGCACGAGGCCCGCGGCCATTTCGCCGAGAGTGGCGAGCTTGGCCGCCTGGATGAGCTGCTCCTGGATCTGCCTGCGCTCGGTCATGTCGCGGAGCACGATGAGACGTGCGGGCTTGCCGTGGAAGGTGATGGAGGCGCCGGCCAGTTCGGCATCGAAACCGGAGCCGTCCATCTTTATCAGACGGAAGTCCTGCAACAAGCGGTCCTGCTGGGTCGGATTGGCGACGCGGGCCTCGGCCCGGCTGCGCCAGTCGGGGTGGATGAGGTCCAGCAGGGGGCGGCCGACGAGGGTGGCGGGGGAGTGGGCGCCGAAGATGCTGGCGGAGGCCGGATTGGCGAACAGGACCGTGCCCTGGGCATGCACCAGGACCGCGTCGGGGGAGAGTTCGATCAACGAGCGGTAACGCTCTTCGCTTTCGGCCAGTTCCTTGACCGCGCGGTCGTGTTCCGCCTTCATCCGCAGCGCGCCGATCCCGTAGCCGAGGTTGCGCGCCATGTCTTCGAGCAGCCGTATGACCTCGGAATCGAAGGCGTCCGGCTCCTGGGCGTAAAGGGTCAGCGCCCCCAGCCGGCCCTCCGCATTCTCCAGCGGCAACGCTATGCTGGAGCGAAGGCCGTGCGCCCGCGCCGCGTTGCGCCAGGCGGCCAGGCGCGGATCGGCGGCCATGTCGCGCACCACTTGGGTGATGCCGGTACGGATGGTCGCCCCGGTCGGCCCCTTTCCGAGTTCGGAATCGTCCCAGGTCAGCCGGACGTCGCGCAGGTAACTGGCCATCGGGCCGGCGTGGGCCATGGGCAGGACCGTGCGCATGGGATCGTGCTGGGGGTATCCGATCCAGGCCAGCGCATATCCGGCGACGTCCACGGCGATGTGGCAAATGTCGCGGAGCAAACTCGCTTCGTCCGAAGCGCGGATGAGCGCTTCGGTCGAACGGGTGAGCGCGACGACGGCACGGTCGACGAGACGAAGTTGCTCCGCGACCCCGTGCGCGATCATTTGTAAACTTTCGTTGGCATTTGCCCTCTACCTGTCGGCGCAAGGATAACCATTTGACGAGGTTTTGTCATATCCATACGATGGCATTAATTATGGTCTTATTCGCGCCATAATTCCTATGCCATGGTAGAAGCCGATTATTCGAAGGAAGAGGTTTCGATTGAAGGTGCTTAGGGCGATCGCGGCGACGGTGCTGGCTGTTTGGGCGGGACAGGTTTGGGCTGGCGAGTCCGCGATCGATCTTCTCGACGCGCCGGTGACTTATAGCGCCCATTTCTACGTCGCCAGCGACAAGGGCACTTACCGCGGCAGCGTCTGGCACAGTCCCGGGCGGGAACGGCGCGATTTCGCGACCGCCGGCGGCGGCCAGGCGGTGCTGCTGATGCGCGACCAGGACGCCGCCTATCTGCTGAAACCGTCCGGGAAATGGTATGTGGGAGTCGGCCTGCATGCGGCGGCGGCCCTGGCCGGCGGCATCGACGGCATGACGGTCGATCGCAAGAAGGTGGGCGACGAGACCGTCGCCGGCCTGCGCGCCACGCGGTTCCACGTCCAGGCGGCATCCGCGCGGGGCGGGCGGTTCGACGGGGACGCCTGGTTCAGCCGCGACGGCATCCTGGTCAAGGCGGCCGGCGTCCTGGTCGGGCCCGACGGCCGGCCGGAGCGGGTCGAGACCGGACTGACCGACGTGGTGGTGGGAAAGGTGGATCCCCACATGCTGACGCTGCCGGCCGGCTATTTCGGCATGGATCTACGCCAAGTGCCGGCCGACAAGATCGAGCAGGCGGTGGCCAATCTGATGCCGCTGCTCGCAGGCGGGGCCGCTCACCAATAGCGGACGCGGCCCGTATCCACGTGAACGAAATCGGATGCGGGGTACGTCCCCACGCCTCCCGCCCGCAGCGAGGCCGCGACATGGCTGACCGCGCGGACCGAACGGCCGGGAATGCGGATGTCGATGGCCTTGCCCTGCATATGCAGGCTGTTGCGGGCGACGCCGCCGCTCATGGAGGCCAGCCAGGCGTTGGTGGCGGGCGAGCGGTAGCCGGAGACGATGTGGATCGGGCCGTTGCCGCCGAACCGATGCTGGATGGCCGTCAGCACGTCCAGCACATGCGGGTCCATCGGGTGGGTTTCACCCGAGCGGTGATCGCGGAGGAAATGGTTGACGGTGGATAGCGACGAGGGGATGTAGCTGCCCCCCGACCAATACACGGTCTTCAGGTGCTCGCCGGTATGGGTGTTGTAGAGGGTCAGCGTGCGCTCGGGCATTACCCGGACCGCGGCCGCCAATGGACCGGGTGCTAGGGTGGCGGTGGCGGCGCCGGCGCCCAAGGCTAGGAACGAACGGCGGCTGATGGGCGAATGGCGGCGGTTGTCCTGGCCCTGTGGCATGACCCCTCCCTAAAGTGGCATGACGTTGTCATACCATCGGGGAAGGACCGGGTGTCAATGGTATGGGGCTTGGCCCCGATTTTGTCACAAGGGAGGAACGGCCTGTTCCCGCGCGGCGAGGCCGTGCGGCCGCGGGCGTTTCAGGGCGGCGGCCAGGCGGGCGTCGTGCCCGTAGATGTCCTCACGGAAGTGCACGGTGCCGTCGGGGTCGGCCCAGGCGGTCCGGTAAACCAAGTGGACCGGGACCGGCGAGTCCAGGCGCAAGGTGCGGGTGGCCTTGCCGGCGAGCGCTTTGTCGAGTCTGCCGGCAGCCTCGGGCCCCAGGAGGCGCCCGGCCAGGTCCAGCGGCTTCTCCAGGCGCACGCAGCCATGGCTAAGCGCGCGGTAATCGCGCTTGAAGAAGCTCTTTTGCGGCGTGTCGTGCAGGTAGATGGCGTCGGACTGGGTCAGGTAGAACTTCAGCCGTCCCAGCGCGTTGTCGGGGCCGGGGCGCTGCCGTATGCGATAGGGGAAGGTCCGGCCGAAACGCCGCCAATCCACGCCGATCCCCTCCGCTTCGGGGCTGCTCTCGGGGAAGGCGCCGAGAATCCGCATGTTGTTCGCCGCCAGATAATTGGGATCGCGGCGCAATTTCGGCAAAATCTCCTTGGTGGCGATGGAGGCCGGCACGGTCCAGGAGGGATTGACGATCACCGCCGTCATGGAGGTCGTCATTCCGGGCGTCGGATGTTTGGGGTCGCCCACGATCACCCGCATGGTCAGCGTGACGGTGCCGTTCTCGTGCAGCTCGAAGGTCTGCGCCGGAATGTTGACGACGATGTAGCGGGGCTCCATCGGGCGCGGCATCCAGCGCCGGCGTTCGAGGTTGGCCTCGATCTGGTCCACCCGCGTCTCGGCGGTCACGTCGAGCGCCGCCAGGGTGTCCTTGCCGACGGTACCGTCCGGGGCCAGGCCGTGGCGTTCCTGGAAGCGCCTGAGCGCCGCCGCCAGCGCATGGTCGAACACGTTCCCCTTGGCGGCGGAAGCGCGGGGCAAATCGCCCGAGGCCATCAGCCGCAGGCGCAGGAGATGCACGCGCGCGTCGGCTTGGCCCGGCCGGAGCGCGGGGCCTTCGGGAAGAAGCGGCCAGCCGCCGGTCCGGGCGATGTCGCGGTAGCGGACCAGTGCCTTTTGCAGATCGCGGTAGCCGTCGGATTGGGGGTCCATCCTGGCGACCGCCGTCAGGAAAGGCTGTCCGGCCGCGACTTCGCTCAGGAGTCCGGCGGGATCGAAGGCCGAGGTGGGGACCGCGCCGCTGCCCGCCCCCCCATAGGCCGGCGACGGCGGGACGCGCCCGAGGGCGAGATCGCGGCCGAGACGCGCGATGGCGTCGCTGACCAGCAGATCCCGGTCGGCGTCCGATGCCGTGGGCGGGACGGAATAGGCTTCGGGGGGTAAGCCTTCGGCCAGGGCGCTGGCCTGGAGGTCGGCGATCAGGCGGTCGCCGTCCGCCTCAGCCGCGCGGCCGCTCCACGCCGGCCGGTAGCCGCGCTGGCCGTAGAAGTCGCGCAGCAGCGCCGCGTCCACGATTCGCCCCGCCACGTTCAGGACCGCGCCGGGTTCCTCCAGCCGGCGCTGGATGCCGGGGACCTCGTCGGCACGGCAGGACAGCGGCAGGGGTGCGGCGGACGCCGCCACAACGAAGGCTGCCAGGACGGAGCGCGCGAATGACACGTGTTGACCTCGGAACGTTGGCGGCGGTGCGCAGTTCGCCCTATATACCCGCCGCCATGCGTTTCGATGCATGCGCGGGCATATCTGCCCTCAATTTCACACCGCCTCTTGGAGGCGGCTGGCCAATCGGGTTATGCCGGCCTCCCCCTATGGATATTCGGCCGCGACGGATGGGAGTCAATCGGACCCGCCGAACGTGATGCGCGGACGCCCGGCGCGTGGCATTTCTGCCACAAGTCAGGGGCGCGGCCCGGTCGCGGCGGCAAGGGCGTCGGCCAGCGCTTTCGGGCTGGCGGGCTTGGTGAGCACGGCGAAGGCGCCGGCATCCCGTGCCCGCTCGGCGATCTCCACCTCGTCGTGAGCGGTCAGCAGGATTACGGGAGGCGTGCCGCCCGCGCGTCCGCGCAAGGCTTCGATGAAGCCGAACCCGTCCAGGCGGCGCATGCGGATGTCGCAGATGACGACGTCCGGGCGCTCGGCGGCCACCGCCTCCAGCCCCGCGTGGCCGTCGTCCGCCTCGACGATCGTGCCGACGCCGATGCCCTCCAGCATCTTGCGGACGACCAGCCTCACGATTTCCTGGTCGTCGAGCACCAGAACCTTGAGTGTGCCGAGAGCCACGTCCCTACGCGGCCATGGGCCTGCCGAGCAGATTCACGCGCATCGGCTGGTCGAAGGAAAATCCCCCGTCCGGGCCGGGGCGCGCATTGCGGGCGAACAGGGCGCGCATCTGCCCGTCCTTTTGCTGGAACAGGGATTCCCGCTCGGCGTTGGCCGAGACGACGCGCTCCCGAAACGCCTCGTAGGAATCCAGGCGCACGGTATGGACGTAGGTGAATTCCCGGTCCTGGCGCAACCCAACGTCCTCGGCCCGCCGCACCGCCGCCAGGGCGGCGGCGCGCACCGCGGTTTCGTCGTCGATGGGCAGGACGGTCTCGAAGAACAGGCCCTCGGGCAGCGGCTCGTTGACGTAGACCAGCCCGCCGGGGACCAGCACCCGGGCCGCCTCGGCGAGGGCCGTGCCCATGAACTCCACCGGGACGTGGTGCAGGCTGTTGAAGAAGACCACCACGTCGGCGCTGGAATCGGGGGCGGGGAGGGCCTGGCCGACGCCTTCGACGATCCGCTCGCCGCCGGCGGGCTCGGCGGCGTGGGCCTTGGCCAGTTGCCGGGGGCTGCATTCCACGCCCAGCACATGGGCGCCGCAGAGGGTCAGATGGCGCACCAGATTGCCGTCGCCGCAGCCTACGTCGATCACGCGCTTGCCCTGGGGGGCGATGGTCTCCACGATGACATCGGTACTGCGGCGGCGGTCCATCATTGTGCTCCTTAAAAAGGCTCTACCTTAGATTATGTCCGCTTTCCCTGTCGAGCGCGCCTTCGATGCGGCCATCGTCCTCGGCGCCAAGGTCGGGGCCGACGGCTCGCCGTCCCAGGCGCTGGAGCGGCGCGTGTCGCATGCGGTCGCCCTGGTGCGCGCCGGCCGGGTGGCGCACCTGTTGATGAGCGGCGGCGCGGTGGGCCATCCCCTGCCCGAGGCCCAGGTCATGCGGGAGCTGGCCGTCACCCGCGGGATGGCGCCCGAGCGCATTTCCGTCGAGGACCGCTCGCGCAACACCATCGAAAACGCCCGCCTGTCCGCCGCGATCGCCGCGGCGCGGGGATGGCGGCATCTGGCGCTGGTCACCGATGCCTATCACCTGCCCCGTGCGCTCTACATTTTCCATCGGCTGGGCGTGCCCGTCGCCGGCTTCGGGGCCCGGCCGCCGGGCGGGGGCGGGCGGGGCTGGTGGACGGCGTCGCTGCGCGAAGCGGTGGCGCTGCCCTGGACGGTCCTGCGGGTGGAAGCGGCGCGGCTGGAGCGCTGACGGCTTTTTCTTGCCCCCCGCCGTGCCGTGGGGCATGGTTCCTGGCTTCGCGGGATGAAAAACCGGACTTCGGGATGAGCGAGCGCGTCTACCTTTACGACACGACATTGCGCGACGGCGCGCAGACGCAAGGGGTGGATTTTTCGTCCGCCGACAAGTCCAAGATCGCCCGTGAACTCGATGCGCTCGGCATCGACTACGTCGAGGGCGGCTGGCCCGGTGCCAATCCCACCGACGACGCCTTTTTCGCCGATCCGCCGGTCTTCCGCCAGGCCAAGCTCGCCGCGTTCGGCATGACCCGCCGGGCCGGGCGCTCGGCCGGCAACGATCCCGGCCTCAACATCATTCTCCAGGCGCCCGTCCAGGCGGTGACCATCGTGGGCAAGAGCTGGGACTTCCAGGCGACGGTGGCGCTGGGGGTGGAGTTGGACGAAAACCTGCGCATGATCGGGGAATCTGTAGCCCACGCCCGCACCCGCGTGCCGGAAGTCATGTTCGACGCCGAGCATTTCTTCGACGGCTACAAGGCCAATCCCGATTACGCCGTCGGGACGCTGCGCGCCGCCCTCGACAACGGCGCGCGCTGGCTGGTCCTGTGCGACACCAACGGCGGCATGCTGCCGCACGAGGTGGAGCGCATCGTCGGCGCTGTGGTCGCGTCCGGCATTCCGGGATCGCATCTGGGCATCCATTGCCATAACGATACCGATTCGGCGGTGGCCAATTCCCTGGCGGCGGTCCGCGCCGGCGTGCGTCAGGTGCAGGGCACCATCAACGGGCTGGGCGAGCGCTGCGGCAACGCCAATCTGATGTCGGTGATCCCCAACCTGATGCTGAAGATGGGCTTTTCCACCGGCGTCACGCTGGCCCAGCTTGAGCAGCTCACCCACGTTTCGCGCGCCCTCGACGAGGTGCTGGACCGCACCCCCGACCGCCGGCAGCCCTATGTGGGCGCCTCGGCCTTCGCCCACAAGGGCGGCCTGCACGTGTCGGCGGTGGCCAAGGACCCGAAATGCTACGAGCATGTGCCGCCCGAGGCTGTGGGCAACGTCCGCCATATCCTGGTGTCGGACCAGGCCGGCCGCTCGAACCTGATGGCGCGCATGGCCGATCTCGGCATCGACATGGAATCGGTCAAGCGCGATGCCCTGGTGGCGGTGGTCGAGCGGATGCAGGTGGGCTTCGATCCGCGCGAGGTGATCGATCTGGTCGATCTGGTCAAGCGCCTGGAGCACGAGGGCTATACCTACGACCAGGCCACGGCCAGCTTCGAGCTGCTGATCCGCCGCGCCCTCGGCCAGGTTCCGGACTATTTCAGCCTGGAACGCTACCGGGTGATCGACGAGCGCCGCCGCAACACGGCGGGCGAATGGCTGACCCTGTCGGAGGCGACCATCAAGGTCGAGGTCGAGGGCCGCGAGTACATGGAGGTGGGTGAGGGCAACGGCCCGGTCCACGCCTTCGACGTGGCGCTGCGCAAGGCGTTGGCCGCGCTCTATCCCCGGCTGGCCGCGCTGGAGCTGACCGATTACCGCGTGCGCATCGTCGAATCCACCGCCGGCACCGGGGCCAAAACCCGGGTGACTATCGAAAGCGAGGACGGCAAGGGTCACCGCTGGGTCACCGTCGGCGTCCACACCAACGTGCTGGAGGCGTCGCTGGAGGCGTTGCAGGACAGCATCACTTACATGCTGTTCCGTTTTCGCGACGGCGGTTGAGGTGACGACCTTCCAAGGCCCAGCCATAATCCTGGTCAAACCGCAACTGTCCGAAAACATCGGCACGGCGGCGCGCGCCATGCTGAATTGCGGCCTGACCGATTTGCGCCTGGTGGCGCCGCGCGAAACCTGGCTCCAGGACCGCGCCTTCGCCGCGGCCTCGGGCGCCGACCGGGTGCTGCTGGGCGCCCGGGTCTTCGACACCACCGCCGAGGCCATCGCCGACCTGCGGCGGGTCTGGGCCACCACCGCCCGCAACCGGTTCATGGTCAAGCCGGTGGACACGCCTCGCACCGCCGCCGGGGCCATGCGCGCGGCGGCGGCCGAGGGACTGGCGGCGGGGGTGCTGTTCGGGCCCGAGCGCACGGGGCTGGAGAACGACGACGTCGCCCTGGCGGACACGGTGCTGACCGTGCCGGTGAACCCGGATTATTCGTCGCTGAATCTGGCCCAGTGCGTGCTGCTGGTCGCCTATGAATGGTTCCAGGCCGGGGTGACCGAGGGGCCCAAGCCGATGACCAAGGGCGCCGAGCCGCCGGCACCGAAAGAGAAGCTCGTCGGCTTCTTCGAGCACCTGGAGCGCGAGCTCGACGAATGCGGGTTCCTGCGGGTGGTGGAGAAGCGGCCGACCATGGTCCGCAACATCCGCAACATGTTCCAGCGCGCCCATCTGACTGGCCAGGAAATCCAGACCCTGCACGGCATCGTCCACGAACTGGTCACCTATCGCCGCCGCAAGGCGGAGGGCGAAGGCTAAGGCGTCAACGCGGCTGATGGACGTAGAGCCGCTGGCGGTCTTCGCTTTCGCCGCCGCCGGAGGGGCGAAGGGGCACGCGGTAGCGGACCGGGCGCTGATGGTCGGCCAGCAGCAGGTCCGGGTTGTAGACGCTGTCGAATTTCCACAGCATGCGCAGGAAGTTGGTCTGGCCCCGCAACAGGCGGCCGGCGGCCGCGCCCGCGACGCGGCCGAGAGCCCGCCAGCCCAGATGCTTGGTGTTGAGCACCCGCTGGGTCCTGACCAGTTCGGCGTAGAAGCGGTCCAGCGGCAGCCGGGTCGGCAGCACGGCGTGCTGGATGTCGAACAGCCGATAGTCCCGCGTGGTCAGCGGACGCGGTTCCGTGTGCCAGCTTTCCGTGCCGGGATAGGGGGTGTTGACGCTGATGTTGACGATCTCCGGCACCTCCAGGCACCACTGGCGCACCGTCTCGAACCGCCGCTCGTCCCAATCGGGATCGGCGATCAGGTTCACCGCGACCTCCACGCCGAGGCTGCGGGCGTATTCCAGCGCCTCGAAATTGCGCCCCAAGGGCACGCGCTTGCGGAACCTGCCGAGCCCCTCCTCGTCGATGGCCTCCAGGCCGATGAACAGGTATTGCAGCCCGAGGCGGCGCCACAGCTTGAACACGTCCTTGTTGCGCAGCAGCACGTCGCCGCGGGTCTCCAGGTAATAATTCTTGCGGATGCCGCGCCGGGCGATGCCTTCGCCGATGGCCGTGCCGTGCTGCTCGCGGATGAAGGCGACGTCGTCGACGATGAACACGCCGGGCTCGCGGATCGACGCCAATTCGTCCACCGCCCGTTCGGGGCTGACCATCCGGTAGCTGCGCCCATAGAAGGTCCAGGCGCTGCAAAACGAGCAATCCCACGGGCAGCCGCGGGAGAACTCGATGGAGGCGGCGGGGTCCAGGTGGCCGATGAAATACTTGCGCCGATGGGGCAGAAGGTCGCGGGCGGGACGGCAATCGTCGAGATCGGCGGCGAAGCCGGGCGGCGGCCCCGCCCCGTCAAGGGTCACCACCCCCGGCACCGAGGTTAGGGCGCCGCGGTCGTTGGCGATCGCCTCCAGCAGCGGCACGATTCCCGCTTCGCCTTCGCCGCGAAGCACGCAGTCGATGGCGCCCTCGGCATCGTCGAGGATTTCCCGGGCGGTGAAGGACGCGCTGTGGCCACCTACCAGGATGAAGGCTTGCGGCAGGCGGCGGTGTGCTTCCTTGGCGAGATCGATGATTTCCGGGACGTTGGCGAGATAGTTGCCGGCAAGGGCGATGATCTCCGGCCGCCAGCGGTCGAGCAGGCGGAAGAAGTCGCGGTGCGACGAGACCTGGAGGTCGATGAGCCTGACCTGATGGCCGGCTTTGCGCACCTGCTCGGCCACGCATTCCAGACCCAAAGGTTCGAGTCTGAGGAATATCCGGCTGTACATCAAGGGACCCGGATGGACACCAAGAACCCTCATTCCAGCCTCGTTCCAGCTTCCGCACGCGACAGGGAGATGGGGGCTGCGCCGGGACGGACGAGGGTGGCCAGCCATTCACGCCAGGGCGCCTGGCCGAAGGGCTGGGATATCCTCTCCGGACCGGCGGTCCGGCGGCGGCCGGGAAAAAGACCTTTGCGCGCCACGGCAAGGGCGCGATTCCAGTTGTCAATGGTCTCTCCGAGCGATATAGCCGAAGGGTCATGTGCCGTGGCATCCGCCCGTCACGGCCAGCCATGGGCGGTCGGGGCGAACGGGCGAGGACGAAGAGGAAACAACCCAAATGGCGCTCAAGATTACCGACGACTGCACCAGTTGCGACGCCTGCGTCTCCGTGTGCCCCAATACCGCCATTTCGGCGGGCGACGTGATCTATGTCATCGACGCGGCGCGCTGCACCGAATGCGTGGGCGCCGAGGATACGCCCCAATGCCAGACGGTTTGCCCGGCCGACTGCATCATCCCCGATCCGGCCCATGTGGAGAGCCAGGATCAACTGATGGCCAAGTACAGGGCCCTGCACGCCTGACGAAGGCGGAGAGACGGAAGGGCCCCTGGTTCCGTGCCGGGGGCCTTCTTTATGGCGCAAAGGCGCGCGTCATGCGCCGCAAGGCCTCGGCGGCCACCCGGGCGGTATCGTCGAGGGGAGCGTAGTCCCAGCGCTCCAGCCGGCCCTCGAAGGGCCGCGTCACCCCATCTTCGCGCAATCCCTGGTGGAAGGCGTCGAATTTCCGCGATCCGCCCGGCAATTCCGCCACGTAGACCGGTTTGCCGGTGGTGGCGGCCTCGCAGACCATGTTGACGCTGTCGGGGGTGGCGACGATGGCGTCGGCGAGGCCGAGCAGGGCGAAATAGGGATTTTCGCCGTTGCCGTCCCAGATCGCGGCCGGCAGGCCGGCCAGGGCCCGGCGCAGAATCGCCTCATTCTCGGCGCCGGTGCGGCGGGACGGCGTGACCAGCAGGCCGGCCCCGGACTCGCGGGCCATGGCGGCCAGCTTGCCGGCGAAATCGGCCATGATCTCCGGGGTAAGGGTATAGGCGCCGTTGCTGCCGCCGACCAGGACCGCCACGCGCGGATGCGGCAGATGGGCGTAGGCCGGTCCCAGCCGGGCCGCCGCGTCGGCGACGATCGCCGGGGTCACCCGGTGAAGGGCGCCCCGGGTAACCAGCACGTTGGTGCCGCGCAGCCGGTCGTGGCGCGGCACCACCACCAGATCGAACAGGGACGGACGCACGGCCGGGTCCTGGATCTGGATGCGGAAGGTCCCGGGGCTTGCCGAGCGGACATGGAGCGACGGCGCCACGCTGGCGCGGCCGGTGGCGATCAGCACGTCCGGCCACGGCGGGTCGAGACGGTCCCCATGGGGGGCCAAGGCCCAGCAATTGCCGATTCGCAGTACCGCCGGGCTCAACTGCTTCCACGGCGCGCGGAGCGCGATCCGCTTGACCGTCGGCGCCAGCCCCATGGCCTCGGCCAGGCCGAGGCACTGGTTTTCCATCCCCGGCTTGCCGTCGGTGACGACCCAGCAGGTACGCCCGTTCGCGTTCACCGCCGGATCATGCCCTGGCGATCTTGCCGATGCCCAGCATCCGCTTCAGCTTCTTGATGCCGGCCGTGAACCGGTGGCGGGCGAGTTCCCGCTTCAGCATCGACTCGTCTTCGACGAAGTTCATCATCACGTAGCGCCGCACGCCCTCGTAGGAATGATGGCCGTGCCAGGCGTGCTCGACGCATTTGAACGCGAACAGCAGGCCGCCGACGGGGGCGACCTCGCCGGCGTAGTCTTCCAGGTCGGAAGGCGAGCGCAGCACCCGCAGCCGCCCGCCCTGGTGGGGCCAGTCCTCGTCGTTGAGGTAGAGCAGCAAGGTGGCTTTCTTGAAGGTGGCGTCGGCGTGGATCTTGCCGTCGGTGGCGCGGCAGCAGGCCCGCACGGTGACCATGGTGCCGTGGTTGTCGAGGCTCATGTCGAACTTCCGGGCGATCAGGTCGCGCACCTCGCGGCTCTGCATCTCGGCGACCACCTTCTTGAACATCGGACCGCCCTCGATGGTGTCGAGGGGGAAGACGCCGGCCATGTCGATGTGCGGATAGTCCTTGATGGCGTCCTGAAGGTATTGCCGGGGCAGGAAGAACGGCACGACGAAATAGGGGAAGGGGTCCTGCTTGACCTCTGCCGCCCTCAGAGCTTCCAGATCCAGAATCATCGATCCCCCCTCGCGCCTGTTGGCTCGCGGGCGCAGCATACCCCAGCCGGGGGGGAGGGAAAAGGCCGAAGGGGGCGGTCGGGACGGGCCTGACACCCGTCAGCCCATGTTCACCGTCGGCACCGCATCCTCGTATTCGCGCAGCGTCATGTCGGTTTCGGCGTCCACCTCGATCAGGCGGACCTCGTAGCCCCATAGATTGGCGATGTGGCGCAGAACCAGCACCGCATCGTTCTCGTCCAGCAGGATGTCGTTGGCGACGTGGTGGTGGAGGATCAGGCGGCGGTCACCGGCCAGGTCCACGTCGACGATCTGGATGTCCGGCTCCAGCTGGCTGACGTCGTAGCTCTTGGCCAGCATCTTGCGGACCTCGCGGTAACCCCGCTCGTTGTGGATGGCCGTCACCACCATATGGGGCGCTTCCGCGTCGTTATGGACCTCGAACAGCTTCATCTTGCGGATCAGGGCCGGCGACAGGTACTGGAGGACGAAGCTTTCGTCGCGGTAATTGGCCCAGGCCTCGCGCAAGGTGCCCCAGGGGTCGCCGTTGCCGGCGATCTCCGGGAACCAGACGCGGTCCTCCTCGGTCGGCTCGGTGGCGATGCGCTTGATGTCCTGCATCATGGCGAAGCCCAGCGCGTAGGGATTGATGCCGCCGAAGCGGGGATCGTCGAAATCGGGCTGGAACACGACGTTGGTGTGGGAGTGCAGGATCTCCATCAGGGCGCCGTCGTTCATCAGGCCCTGTTCGTGGAGCCGGTTGACGATGTGGTAATGCACGCAGGTGGCGCACCCCTCGTTCATGACCTTCGTCTGCTTCTGGGGATAGAAATACTGGGCGACGTTGCGCACGATCCTCAGGATCTCGCGCTGCCACGGCTGGAGCTTGGGCGCGTTCTTCTCCAGGAAATAGAGGATGTTCTCCTCCGGAAGGCGCAGCTTGCGCTTGCGCTCGGCCAGTTCCTTGGAGCCGTGGACCGTCGAAGCCGCCTTTGGAACGGTCCGCCACAGATCGTTGTAGGTCTGCTCGTGCCAAGCCTGGCGCTCCTTCTCGCGCCGCTGTTCCTCGCGCAGGTCGTAACCGCGGTTGCGGGGGTAGCGATGGACTCCGTGGCTCATCAGCGCGTGGGCGGCATCCAGGACGCGCTCGACCGCCTGGTGGCCGTGGCGCTCCTCGCATTGGGCGATGTAGGTCTTGGCGAAATCCAGGTAGTCGAGGATGCCCCGCGCGTCCGTCCATTGGCGGAACAGGGAGTTGTTCTTGAAGAAGTGGTTGTGGCCGAACGCCGCGTGGGCCAGCACCAGCGTCTGCATGGCCATGGAGTTCTCCTCCATGATGTAGCTGATGCAGGGGCTGGAATTGATGACGATCTCGTAGGCCAGCCCCCGCATGCCCTTGCGGTAGAGCGTCTCGTCCTGGGCGAACCTCTTGCCGAAGGACCAGTGCTTGTACATCAGCGGCATGCCGATGGACGAGTAGGCGTCCAGCATCTGCTCGGCGGTGATGACCTCGATCTGGTTGGGGTAGATGTCGAGGCCGAGTTCCTTGCGGGCGATCAAGTCGACGGCGTCGTAGGTGCGCCACAGACGGTCGAAATCCCAATCGGCTCCGGCGAACAGCAATTCCGTCATGGCGAAGTTCCCGCTGTGGCGCCGGCCCGCTCCTTGGAGAACAGGTCGCGGAAGACCGAGAAGATCTGGCTGCGCACCCGCACCTTGCGCATGGCCAGGTTGCCGCCGGGTTTGGTCACCGATTTGTAGGTGCGCCACAAATCGGTCTCCCGTCCCAGCCAGTCCTTGTACTCGGCGCCGACCTCGATGTAGGCGAAATACTGGCAGGCCGGCAGAATCGTGTTTTCCAGGAGCGCCGCCGCATGGGCGTTGTCCGACGATGTGTTGTCGCCGTCGGACGCCTGGGCGGCGTAGATGTTCCAGTCGCCCGGCGGATAGCGCTCGTTGATCACTTTCTTCATCTCGGTGAGCGCGGTGGAGACGACCGTGCCGCCCGTTTCCGTCGAATAGAAGAAGGTGTCCTCGTCCACCTCCTTGGCCTCGTGGGTGTGGCGGATGAAGACGATGTCCACGTGCTGGTAGCGGCGGGTCAGGAACAGGTACAGCAGCATGAAGAAGCGCTTGGCGAGATCCTTCATGTGTTCGGTCATCGAGCCCGACACATCCATCAGGCAGAACATCACCGCCTGGGTCACGGGCTTGGGGACGTGTTCGAAACGGTTGTAGCGGACGTCGAGGGGGTCGATGTAGGGCACCCGCTTGGACCGGGCGATCAGGCGTTCGAACTCCACGCGCAGTTCGGACAGCCGTTCGGGGTCGGCCCCCGATTCCTCCAGGCGCGCGATTTCCTCTTCCAGTTGGGCGAGTTCGTGGGGCTTGGGCCGGTTGAGGGCGATCCGCCGCGTCAGCGAATTGCGCATGGTGCGCACGAGGTTGAGGTTCGCCGGGGAGCCCGTGACCGAAAAGCCGGCGCGGGTGAGGGTGTAGGAATCCGACTGCCGGATCTTCTTCTTGATCAGGTCGGGCAATTCCAGGTCGTCGAGGAAGATGTCGAGAAACTCGTCCTTCGACAGCAGGAAGCGGAAATCGTCCTCCCCCTCGCCGCTGGGGCTGCCCTGGGACCCGCCTTCGCCCTGTCCCGAAGACGGGCGCGGGATCAAATCGCCCTCGACGTATTCCTTGTTTCCCGGCACGACGTGGTTCCGCACGCCGCCCTGGGGCGAGCGGCGGAACGTCGGCTCGCGCAGTCCATCCATGGGGATGGAGATGCGTTCCCCATTGGCGATGTCGGTCACCGACCGCTCGCCGGAGGCTTCGCGCACCGCCTTGAGGATCTGCTGGCGCGCGCGCCGCAGGAACCGCTGCCGGTTGGCGAGGCTCTTGCCTTTGGGATTGAGGCGCCGGTCGATGATGTTCATGGCCGACTCTCCAATGCAGTTCCTCCGGCGGTTTCCAACACGGTGACGCCGTCCCGAGAGGGCGGGGCGGTCGCGGGACCTTTGGCGCCACGGCGCCTGAAAGGTCCCGCGCCTGCGCCGGGGACAGCGGAATGGCCGCGGTTCATCCCGCCTGCTTGACGCGCATGTACCATTCCACCAGGCGGCGGACCTGCCGCTCGGTGTAGCTGCGGGTCATCATCCGCGCGACGAATTCGTGGTGCTTCTTTTCGCTGTCGGAATCCTTCTTCGAGCCGAAGCTGATCACCGGCAGCAAATCCTCCACCTGGCTGAACATCCGCTTCTCGATGACCTCGCGGATCTTCTCGTAGGACGTCCACGAGGGGTTGCGGCCGCCATGGGCGGCCCTCGCCCTCAGCGCGAACTTGACCACCTCGTTGCGGAAATCCTTCGGGTTGGCGATCCCCGCGGGTTTTTCGATCTTCGAAAGCTCCTGATTGAGAAGCTCGCGGTTGAGCAGTTGGCCGGTATCGGGGTCCTTGAAATCCTGATCCTCGATCCAGGCATCGGCGTAGTCCACGTAGCGGTCGAACAGGTTCTGCCCGTAATCGTGATAGGATTCCAGGTAGGCCTTCTGAATCTCGTTGCCGATGAACTCGGCATAGCGGGGCGCCAGTTCCCCCTTGATGAATTCCAGGTAGCGCTTTTCCACCTCCTCGGGGAATTGTTCCCGGCGGATGGACTGCTCCAGCACGTACATCAGATGCACCGGGTCGGCCGAGACCTCGGGGGTGTCGTAGTTGAAGGTGGACGACAGCACCTTGAAGGCGAAGCGCGTGGAAATCCCGTCCATACCCTCGTCGACGCCGGCGGCGTCGCGATACTCCTGCATGGGCTTCGCCTTGGGATCGGTCTCCTTGACGTTCTCGCCGTCATAGACGCGCATCTTCGAGAACAGGTTGGAGTTCTCGTGCTCCTTGAGCCGCGACAGCACCGAGAACCGCGCCAGCATCTCCAGCGTCGCCGGCGCGCACGGCGCCTCGGCCAGCTCGGAATTGCGGATCAGCTTCTCGTAGATCTTCTGCTCCTCGGTGGCGCGCAGGCAGTAGGGTACTTTCACCACGCAGATGCGGTCGATGAAGGCCTCGTTGTTCCGGTTGTTCTTGAACGTCTGCCATTCGGCCTCGTTCGAGTGGGCCAGCACGATGCCCTGGAACGGGATGGCGCCGATATTCTCGCTGCCGGCGTAATTGCTCTCCTGCGTCGCGGTCAGCAGCGGGTGGAGCATCTTGATCGGCGCCTTGAACATCTCGACGAATTCGAGCAGGCCCTGGGTGCAGCGGTTCAGCCCGCCCGAATAGGCATAGGCGTCGGGGTCGTTCTGGCTGAACACCTCCAGCTTGCGGATATCGACCTTGCCGACCAGGGTGGAGATGTCCTGGTTGTTCTCGTCGCCCGGTTCGGTCTTGGCCACGCCGATCTGCTTGAGGCGGGACGGATAGACCTTGACCACCTTGAACTTCGAGATGTCGCCGCCCAGCTCCTCCAGCCGCTTCACCGCCCACGGGCTCATCAGGCCCGGCAGGCGGCGTTGGGGAATGCCGTAGCGGTCGGCCAGATGCGGCCCCATAATCTCGGGGTCGAACAGGCCGAGCGGACTTTCGAACAGGGGGCTCAGTTCCTTGCCGGCCTTGAGGGCGTAGATGGGGAATTTCTCCATCAGCGCCTTGAGGCGCTCGGCCAGGGACGACTTGCCGCCGCCCACCGGCCCCAGCAGATAGAGAATCTGCTTGCGCTCCTCCAGCCCCTGGGCGGCATGGCGGAAGTAGCCGACGATCCGCTCGATCGTCTCTTCCATGCCGAAGAAATCGGAGAAGGCGGGATACACCTTGATGGTGCGGTTCATGAACACCCGCGATAGCCGGGCATCCTTCGAAGTATCGACGATTTCGGCCTCGCCGATCGCGGCGATCATGCGTTCGGCGGGCGAGGCGTACATCATCGGGTCGTCGCGGCAGCCCTCGAGATAGTCGACGAGGGTCATCTCGGCGTCCTTACGACCCTCGTAAGTCCGAGCGTAACGGGTGAAGATATCGTCGGCGGCGTACATCGTTCACTCCATCCAGAGGGTCGTGCCTAGAAGCCTGGAAGGGGCGCGGCAGGGCACGCGAGGCCCGGAGACGTGACCGCTCCCTTCCATCAGATGCTCACGGTTGGCCGCGAATTCACCGGGACTGGCCGATGTTCGTGTGGGGGGGCGCCAAGCGGCGGTGGGCGCATCCTCGTGCGTCGCGCGCCACAATCGGCCGTAAGCCGCGGGAACGAAGGCCGGCGGCCAAGCGAAGCGTCGGATAGGCAAGACGGTGGTCCGCATGCAGTCACCCCTTCGCGTCGGGCTGATGAACCCTATTATTGCCAAATGGTCCTTAACGAGTTGCTTTTGCATCCCCGCTCCGACCTTTTTCGTTCGCGTCATCCATCGGTGGAGAGGGGTGGCCTCGGTGACGTGGATTCCTGGCAGGCCGCAACGGCCGTGGCGGAAGAAGAAAAGCCTCGGTTGTGACGGCGGAATCCACCGGGATCGCCCCTGTGAGGGAAGATGTTGGTCCAAGGCGGCGGCGAAACAAGCTGCGGGCGGGCCCTACCCGCAGGGCTTGCCGCCGAGGGCGTTCCTGTCCCGAAGGATGCCCGCCGAAAGCCATCGCCTCGGCCGGCCGTTCTAGGATGGTTTCGGATGTCTCTGGCGCGTTGACTGGGACGGGCGAACCATATACTGCGGTCGGGGAAACGGGCCGGGAGTTCGAGATGGCCGCGACGCCGACGTTTGCACTGCCCCACGCCTTTCTCGGCATCGGGAACCGGAATCCAGCGGCGCGCTTCGCCGTTGCCGGCATCCCCTTCGACCTCGGCACCACCAACCGCGCGGGCGCCCGCTTCGGCCCGGCGGCCATCCGGGCGGCCAGCCGCATGCTGGCGGACGGCGACAATCCCGCCGGCTGGCACAACCCGGCACGGCTCGACCTGGCCGACGTCGGGGATTTCCGCATCGCTTTGGGCGACATCGGGGCATCCCTCGACCTGATCGAGGGCCAGGCGGCCGCGTTTCCGCATTTGGTGGCCCTGGGGGGCGACCATACGGTGACGCTGGCGCTGCTGCGGGCGCTGGCCAAGCGCCTCGGGCGCCCGGTGGGCCTGGTGCATTTCGACGCCCATGTGGACACCTGGCCCGACAATTTCGGCCAGCCGCTCGCCCACGGCTCGGTGTTCCGCCATGCGATCGAGGAGGGGCTGGTCGAACCCGCGCGCATGGTCCAGGTCGGCATCCGTTCCCCCGTCCCGCACGAGGTCCATGCCTGGACCCATGCCCAGGGGGTGACCATCCTCGACGCCGAGTCGGTGCATCTCTCCACGCCGGGCAAGGTGGCCGACCATATCCGCGACGTGGTGGCCGGAGGGCCGATCTATCTCTCCTTCGATATCGACGCCCTCGACCCGTCGCAGGCGCCGGGCACCGGGACTCCCGAAGTGGGCGGGCTGTTCACCTGGCAGGTGATGGGCATCCTCCGGCGGCTGGACGGGCTCGACTGGGTCGGCATGGACGTGGTCGAGGTGGCCCCGCCCTACGACGTGGCCGAGATCACCGCCTTGGCCGGCGCGTCCATCGCGTGGCAATACCTGTGCCTGGCCGGGTTCGGGATGGCCTTGCGGGGGGGCTGACCGCCCCCGAGGAGCCTGGCCCGAAAGATGGGGCGGCAAGGCTTGATTCCCCGTGGCGAAGGGGCGCATAGTCGGCTCCAGACGCACACGCACGTGCCCGTGGCCCTGGTTCGGGTCGAGCACCGTCGGACGCGTCCTTTTTGGTGGAGAGCCGGTCGCCAGTGGGCCGGCAGCCCCCTTAAGGGAGGTGGACATGGTCGAGACCCCGGGGATGCCCGATTCCTCTAATCGGGCGTGAGCACCAGCGGTTCCCGTTATGCGCCAGAGCCGTCGTGTCACCCCGAGCGGAGCGAGGGATGACACCAAGGGCGCGAGGGCTTTCGTCGTCACCCCCATCCGTTCATCGTGCCGGGCCGCCGGTGTCGTCGTCAGGGAGGAGGCTCCCATGAACTGCGCCTACCGCACCGCCATCGCCCCGCTCCGCGATCTGCCCCGGAGCCGGCCGTTGCCCAGCGTCGCGGAGACCGTCTACGCCGAGCGTCCGTCGGTGCCGCTGTTCTGCCTGCGTCCCGCGGCGATAACCTCCGCCGCCGAGCGGTTCGTCGCCCGCTTTCCCGGCAGGGTGCTCTACGCCGTGAAGTGCAACCCGGAACCGGCGCTTTTGCGCGCCCTGTGGCTGGGAGGCGTGCGGGATTTCGATGCGGCCTCGGCCGCCGAGGTGGAGCTTATCGGCCAGAGCTTTCCGTCGGCGGGCATCCATTTCATGCACCCGGTCAAGGCGCGCCCGGCCATCCGCGAGGCGTTCGTCCGCCACGGCGTGATGGATTTCGCCGTCGACAGCGCCGACGAGATGGACAAGGTCCTCGAAGAGGTTGGGGGCGACCAAGGGATCGGGCTTCTGGTCCGCCTCGCCCTGCCCAAAGGCGGCGCCGTCTGGGATTTGTCCGGGAAGTTCGGGGCGGCTCCGGGCGAGGCGGCATCCCTGCTTCGCCGCGCCCGCTCGGCGGTGCGCCGGGTCGGGCTGGCCTTCCACGTCGGCAGCCAGTGCCTTGACCCGGCCGCGTTCGAGCGGGCTTTGGCCCTGGCCGGGCGCGTCGTGGCCGAGGCGGGTGTGACGCCCGACATTCTGGATGTCGGCGGCGGTTTTCCGGTCGCCTATGACAACGTGCGCCCCCCGGAACCCGAGACATTCTTTGCCGCCGTCGCCCGTGGGGTCGAGCGTCTGGCGCTGCCGTCCACCACGGAATTGTGGTGCGAGCCGGGGCGGGCGCTGGTCGCGGCCGGTCAATCGGTGGTGTTGCGGGTGCTGGCCCGCAGGGACAAGGCCCTGTACGTCAACGACGGCATCTACGGCAGCCTTTCCGATGCCGGGCCGCCCGGATTCCGTTTTCCGACCCGCCCCATCGCCGCCGACGGGCGCATCCTGTCCGCCCGCCCGTTGCCGTTCACCATCTTCGGCCCCACATGCGATTCGGCCGACCGGCTGAAGGAACCGTTCCTGCTGCCAGCCGACATCCGCGAAGGGGATTGGATCGAGGTGGGGCAGATCGGGGCCTACGGCACGGCCTTGCGCACGGCGTTCAACGGCATGGACGAGGCGATGCTGATCGAGGTGCGCGACGACCCTCTGTCCGTCTCCGCCGCATCGGCCGACCGGGCCGCGTGATTTCCCGGAGAAGGATGCGGACATATGGGCATCAAGCATGCGGCCTTCGCCGGCCGGTTGGTCATCGTCGGCTTCGGCGGCCTAGGCCAGGGCGTGCTGCCTCTGATCCTGCGCCACATCGACATGCCGGCGGAGCGGATCACCGTCGTCACCGCCGCCGACGACGGCCAAGGGATGGCCGAGCAGCAAGGCGTATGCTTCGTGCGCCGGGAACTCACCCGCGCCGATTACCGCGACGTGCTGGCCCCGCTGCTGGCCGAGGGCGACGTCCTGCTGAACCTGTCGGTCAACGTGTCCTCTTTGGCGCTCATCGCACTGGCGTGGCAGCAGGGCGCGCTTTACCTCGACACGTGCATCGAGCCCTGGGGCGGGGGCTATACGGATACCAACCTGGCGCCGGCCATGCGCTCCAACTATGCGCTGCGCGAATCCGCCTTGGCGCTGAAGGAACAGGCCGGCCGGCCCACGGCGCTGCTCACTCACGGCGCCAATCCGGGGATCGTCAGCCATTTCGTCAAGCGGGCGCTGCTCGACATCGCCCGCGAAACCGGGGGCGGGGTGGACACGCCGGCCTCGCGCCAGGATTGGGCCCAATTGGCGGAGCGGCTGGGGATCAAGGTCATCCAGGTCGCCGAGCGGGATTCCCAGGTGTCCGCCCACCGCCCCAAGGCGGTGGGCGAATTCGTCAACACCTGGTCGGCCGAGGGGTTCGCGGCGGAATGCCGCCAGCCGGCGGAAATCGGCTGGGGCAGCCACGAGCGCGCAATGCCCCCCGACGCGCGGCGCCATGACTTCGGCCGCGGTTCCGCCATCTATCTGATGCGGCCGAGCGCGGCGACGCGGGTGCGGACCTGGATTCCCTCGGAAGGGCCGGTGCACGGCTTCCTCATCACCCACAGCGAGACCATTTCGATCTCGGACTACTACACGGTGCGGGACGGCAATCGCGTGCGCTACCGCCCCAGTGTGTTTTACGCCTACCATCCCTGCGACGCCGCGGTTCTGTCGGTGCATGAACTGGCCGGCCGGAACTGGCGCTTGCAGGACGAACGCCGTCTGATGATGGCCGAGATCACCTCGGGCGCCGACGAATTGGGCGTGCTGCTCATGGGGCACGCCAAAGGCGCTTACTGGTACGGGTCGCGCCTTTCCATCGACGAAGCCCGCGCGCTGGCCCCCCACAACAACGCCACCAGCCTACAGGTCGGCGCGTCCGTATTGGCAGGCCTTGTATGGGCATTGGAAAATCCCCGCCGCGGCATCGTCGAGCCCGACGAAATGGATTTCGCCCGCGCCCTGGAGATCGCCCGGCCCTACCTGGGGAAGGTGGGCGGCGTCTATAGCGACTGGACCCCGCTTCTCGATCGCGACTGGCTGTTCCCCGAGGACATCGACGGCGCCGATCCCTGGCAGTTCAAGAACTTCCGCGTGGCCTGACACCCCTTGCCATTTGCGGGGAACGTGCCGGAGGCGGGGAAGGGCCCGGCATCCCCTCCAGAATCGGCGGCCGTGGCGCCGCCTCCGCGATCCATCACGCCCATACATCATTGTTCGGTGCCTTTGGCCTTCTCGCCATAGGACTGATTTATTTCCGCCTCCGCTACGCGGCCGCCGAACGGATGCCGTTCAATGAAAGGGCGGGGCTTGTCGCGTTCTGGCTCTACAACGCTGGACTGCTCCTGTGGATCGCCTTGAATTTTTTCCCCGTCGGCTGGCTGCAACTCGAAGCGGTCTACGACCACGGCCTGGCCTATGCGCGCAGCCTTGAATTTTACAACACGACCATTTTGTGGCAGTGGCTGAGGTTCGTGGGCGACGTACCGTTCGCGCTGGCGGCGCTGTTGATGGCCTACGACGTCATCGTCAAACTGGGGCCAATGTTCCCGGCCTTGGCCGAGCGCCTTCGCCCACGGGTCCGGCCGACTCCGGCGGAATGATCCCAGCGTCTCCCGGCAAGCGCCCCTGCGCCCCCGGTTGGGATGCGACCCCGCCGTATTGGCAGGGGCTGTCCGCGCTGGCACAATCCCGGCTCGGACGGGTTTGGGAGACCGGGGTGGACTGGGAAAGCCTGAAATTCTTTCTGGCGGTGGCGCGGGAAGGAACGCTGGCGGGCGCCGGGCGGGCGCTCGGCGTCAAGCACTCCACGGTGCTGCGCCGCGTCGCCGCGCTGGAGAGCGGCCTTGGCATCCGGCTGTTCGAGCGCCATCCCAACGGCTATCTGCTGACCGACGCCGGGCGCGAAATGCTGGATTCGAGCGTACCGGTCGAAGAGGAGCTGTTTTCCCTGGAGCGCCGCCTGTCGGGGCGCGACCTGCGGCTGACGGGGACCGTGCGCCTGGCCACCCTGTCCACGCTTGGCCCCTGGATTTGCCGCGCCCTGGCCGGCTTCCGGCTCCGGCATCCCGGTATCCGCGTCGAGGTTTCGGCGTCGATCGCCACGGCCAACCTCGCCCGTTACGAAGCCGACGTCGCCGTCCGCGTCAGCCGCAACCCGCCCGACGGGCTGGTGGGTCGGCGGATCGCCCCGCTCAGTCACGGCGTCTACGTTGCCGCCACCCATCCCGCCGCCGCGTCCCAGACCCCCGACCTGGCAGTACAGGATTGGGTCGGTTACGACGACAGCCGCGCCGATTTGCCGCCGGCGCGCTGGCTTCAGGAGCGGGTGCCGGCCGACCGGGTCGTGCTGCGCACCAACGACACCGCCATGATGATCGCCGCCGCCCAGGCGGGCCTGGGGATGGCGGTGCTGCCCTGCTATCTGGGCGACAGCGCGCCGGGACTGCGCCGCATCGTCGCCATCACGGGGTTGGGGCTCGACTTGTGGATACTGACCCACCGCGACCTGCGCCGGACGCCGCGCATCCGGGCCCTGACCGACTTCCTGGCCAAGGAACTCGTCCAGTACCGCGACCTGATCTCCGGACTGGGACGGCCCAGCGCGGATTCCGAGGTCGGCGGCTGACGTCGCGGGTCACGTCCGGCCGTTCGGCTTGGGCATGCGCAAGGTGAGCCGGGTGCCGCCGTCCGAAGACACATCAACGTCGCCGTCCAGCTTGGCGGCCAGCGAGCGGATGATGGTCAATCCCAAGCCCTCCGCCTCGGTCCAGCGGAAACCTTCCGGCAGGCCGACGCCCCTGTCCAGGACGGTCAGGCGCCAAAATCCGTCCTCCTCTTCGAAGGTGATGTCCGCCCGCACGCCGCCGGTGGGGAACGCGTGCTGGAGAACGTTCGACAGGGCTTCGTGGACGATCAGGGCGAGCGGCACCGCGGTCTCCAGTCCCAAAGACGGATTGATCCCCGACACCCGGATGTCCTCGGGGTGGACGCCATGGAGTTCCGCGAGCTGGCTGGCCAGGGCGGTCAGGAGATCGCCGAACGGCACCTCGGTGAGGTTGCCGCTGCCGTACAGCGCGTTGTGGACCAGGCCGATGGTGTGGACGCGGCCGATGCTGGGGGTGATCGCCGCTTTCGCCTGTTTGCCGTGGACCCGCGACCCCGCCAGAGTGAGGAGGCTTTCGATGATCTGAAGGTTGTTGTTGACGCGGTGGTGAAGCTCGTGGATCACGGCCTCCAGTTTGGCGTTGGCCTGCTCGAAGGCCTGCGTCCGCTCGGCCACCCGGGCCGCCAACCGCTCCTGGAACGCGCGCTCCTGGCCGGCTTGGCGGAGCGCGATCCAGGTCAGCACCCCGAGCGCGGCCACCGCGGCGGCCGCCGGCAGGGCATGAATGGCGACCAGGGTGTGCCAGCGGGCTTCCTGGAACGGCATCACCACTTCCACCGCCAGGGGAAAATTCGGTACGCGCCGCCAGGACGCGACCCGGTCGCCTTCCCGGACGGTCGCGCCGTTCTCGCCGGCAACCAGCCGGCGCATGGCGGCCGGATCGGGCGGCGGAATCCCGGAATTCCGTGGCGGGGCCAGTTGGGCGAGCGGCTGGAAATCGTCGAGGCTGAACAGGATGGCCGAGCTTCCCCGCGGCAGGCCGATCGACGCGTAGAAGCGGCTGAAATAGTCCGCATCTATGGTTGCCGAGGCAACGCCCCGGAACGCGCCCGAATCCGTTTGCAGGCGTTGGCTGAGGCGGAAGGTCGCCTCGCGCCCGTTCCCTGTCGTCAGATCGCCGATGAAGATGTTATCGGATCGCTCGCGGGGATCGATGAAGAAGTCGCGTTCCGACGCGTCGATGCTGGGCGCCGGGTATGAGAGCGAGGAAAGCCTGAGCTGGCCGTCGCGGTCGTACAGCCACAGGCCCTCCACCGACGACAGCCGTGCCGCCCGCTTGCGCGCGCGTTCCCATAGCGCCTTGCTGGACGCGATCTGCCGCCAATCCATGCCGAACGCGTCCTCGACCACCGCCTGCAACGATATCTCCACCGATTCCAAGGTCCGTGCGGCGTGCTCGGCCAGCATCAGGGCCTGCGTCCGTGCGCGGTCCTTGGCCGCCTCCCGCAATTCGGCGCGGTCGTTTTCGATCAGGGCGAAAAACGACACGACGACGGCGATCAGCCCGAACAGGCTGAGGTAGGCGATCGTCAGGCTCCTTCCGTGCCGTCGCCATCCATCGGCCGACGGCCGATCGAAAATGGTGAGCAGCGCGTCCTCCCAATGCGATCAGCAGGTCTCGGATAGCATTTTGGGAGGAACATGTTCGTTGTCAGGGGAGGGTTGCCCGCAGGTCACGCACCATTCCGACATATGTTACGTGACGGTCAGCACCCGGCGGACCGCCCGTTCCAGAGCGGCCGGCAGGAACGGCTTGGGCAGGACGATGGACCGGTCGATGCCGCGGCGGTCCAGTTCGCCCACGTTGCCGGTGACGAACAGCACGGGCACCGCGCGCCGGTGCAGGATGTCGTCGACCGCGGCGATGCCGTCGTCGCCGCCCTTGAGCCGGACGTCGGCCAGAATGAGATCGAAATCCTGGCGCTCCGCCGCGGCGACCGCGTCGGCGCGGTTGTCGACCACCGCCGGCACGACGCAGCCCATGTTTTCGAGCACGAGCTTCAGGCCCATGGCGATCAGGGGTTCATCCTCGATTACCAGTACCGCCGGGGATCTGTGATTGGGGAGGTTTTCCACGCTGGTGGAAACTCCTGGCGATGATGCGGGGGCCACCATGGGGGCTCATGTTCGGTGGTTGTCGATGCAAATTCAAGCTGCGGTCCCGAGTCCTATCCATGAGGGGCGGAGCGTCCGGGTCACCCGTGGGGAGCGGCACGGGCGAACCGGGGAACACGGGCAAGGCGGGGAAAGCGTTCCTCTGTCGATCCAGCGGTTCTCATTATGCATTTTTCGCTGTCATCCCGAGCCGACGGCGAGGGATCTTTCCGGCACTTTCGCGTGAAAGATCCCTCAGTCGCTCCGCTCCCTCGGGATGACAACATGCCCTGATGCC
>JAJZVW010000035.1 GCA_021847015.1 Pseudomonadota bacterium
CGCGGCGGTGCCCGAAAGGTCCCTCGGCTTCGCTCGGGACGACAGGAAGGGAGCGTCAGCGACGAGGAACCGTTCACGCGACGGTGCCCGAAAGGTCCCTCGGCTTCGCTCGGGACGACAGGAAGGGAGCGTCCGCGACGAGGAACCTTTCGCGCGACAGTGCCCGGAAGGTCCCCCGGCATCGCTCGGGACGACAAGACCGCGGAGCGGCCGCGATGGGGAAAATTTCACACAGCCGTCACTGTTGCATGCCGGCCACAGTGGGGGGCTTTCGACACAGAATAGCCCGACCGTTTCTTGACTTTCCCCTTTGGAGGCGGCTTCATCGCAAGCATTCGTCAATGGACGGGAATGGGCGCCAGCCCGCGCCCCGCGCCAGAGAGAGGAGACACTTGATGAAAAAGATTCTGTTCGCCAGCACGGCGCTGGTGGCCGCGGGAGTGTTGAGCACGGGTTCGGCCTCGGCCTCCGATGCGATCAGCCTCAGCCTGGGCGGCTATTCGAAGTGGTGGGTCGTCGGCGCCTGGAACAGCAACACGTACGAGCAGGCCAACCTGGCCAGCACCAACAACAACCGCTATGGCAACGCCCTCAATTCCAACGCCGCCGCGTCGTACAACAACGTCGACGTCAAGGGCGACAACATGATCTTCATCGGTGGCAAGACCACCCTGAACAACGGCATGAAGGTGGGCGTGGACGTCCATGTCGCCGCCGGCGGCAACACCCTGCCCTCGACCGACACCATCGACAAGTCCTATGTCTGGTTGGAAGGCGGCTTCGGCAAGTTCCTGGTCGGCAGCCAGAAGAACGGCACCTATCTGCTGGGCAACACCGCCCCGGATGCGGCCGGCAACTGGAACGACGGCGGCATCATGACCGACAACTGGGCCCTCGCGAAGCCCGTCGGCGTCAACGCCATGGCCGGTGGCAACACCACCCTGATCAACACCACCGACAACGCCGCCGGCATCACCTATGTGGCGCCGACCTTCTACGGCCTGACCGTCGGCGGTTCGTACATCCCGAACGGCCAGCAGAACGTGTTCGGCAATGTCACCAACCTGAACACCTTCCATCTTAACGGCCAGGGCCCCAGCTCCGCCGTGACCACCGACATCCAGTCGCCGGTCAAGGAAGTCTATGGCGTTGGCGCCCTGTACGCCACCACCCTCGGTCCGATCGGCGTCAAGGTCGATGCCGGCTGGGTCACCGCCCAGCTCTCCCAGCTCGGCTCGGGCGTCGCGTCGAACGGCTGGCAGGAACAGCGCTACGGCGCCAACCTGTCCTATGCCGGCTTCACCCTGGGCGGTTCGTATCGCCACCAGATGTCCAACAACTCGGCCGCTATAGCCGGCGGTCTGGGCGAGCAGACCACCTGGGGTGACGGCTCCTACGGCAACGGCCGCGCCTACGATCTGGGCCTCCAGTATGCGACCGGTCCTTACGCGGTCAGCTTCGCGTACTACAACTCGGCGGTGCAGCACGGCAATGCTACCACCCCCGCCGCCTTGGGTATAAATACCAGCGACGGCCTTACCAACAACGGTGCCGACCGCATCGACATGTATCAGTTGTCGGGCAAGTACAACCTCGGGCCGGGCGTGGACATCCTGGCGTCGGGCGGCTATGCCGTCTACAACGGCGCCAACAGCATTGCCTACGACCACAACTCCGGTTGGACCGCTATGAGCGGCTTGTCGCTGACGTTCTAATAAAACGTCACGATAGGATTTGGGGAAGGGGCGGCTTCGGCCGCCCCTTTTTTTGGGTGGTGCGCCAGGCATGGCGCTACGCGCCATGACGGCGCTGTCCGGTCCGCTGTGGTGGCGGACCGAATGACTTGGGGGTGGAAGTCCCCTACGGACCCTGGTGACGGGAACCGTTAGCCGAACAGCCGGTGCGTCACCGCGAGGTATGGTGCGAAGGAAGCTGTAAGCAAACCCCCGGCGCGACGAACAGGAATCGCATAGAGGCGTCCGCATCCGGGCGAAAGGGCCCAAAGACCAGCGGTTCTCATTATGCGGCATCAGGGCATGTTGTCATCCCGAGGGAGCGGAGCGACTGAGGGATCCTTCACGCGAAAGTGCCGGAAAGATCCCTCGCCGTCGGCTCGGGATGACAGCGAAAAATGCATAATGAGAACCGCTGCCCAAAGACCCGGAGCCCAATGTCACTCGGAGGATGCGGCCGTAGTAGCCGGGGTGACCTTCCGGTGAAGGGCTGAACCTGTCGGAGGCGCTGGGACCGCTTTTCCGATCGCCTTGAGCAGATGCCGCGCAAGCGGGCTTCGATCTGAGGTAGCGGACGGAATCCGCGAGGTAGGGTCAAGCGCTTTGAGGGCGACAGGCACTGAGGGACGCAAAAGCGGAGACGACAGGAACCGCCGTGTACGGAACCGTACGCACGGTGGTGTGGGAGGAGGGGGCTGCAAGGCTCCCTCCTACCCGATCGGGGGTTGGAGTTGCGCTTTCGCTTCAGTCCGTGCGCGAGGCGGTATCGATGTTGCCGGCCTCGTCGCGGCTGGGCAGGTCGCCGGCGCTCCAGCCGCCGCCCAGGGCGCGGACCAGCCGGACGCTCGCCTGCAAACGGCGGGTGACCAGGCTGAGCTGGGCGCGCTCTTCCACCAGCGCGGCCTGCTGCGCTTCGGTCACGTCGAGGTAACTGACGGCGCCGTCGCGGTAGAGGGTCATGGACGTGTCGAGCGTCTGCTTGGCCGCGGTGACGGCCGCGTCCACATCCCCGGCCTCGTGCTGCAAATGGTGCAGCAGGGCGAGCTGGTCCTCGACTTCCTGGAAGGCGGCGAGAACGGTCGCGCGGTAGTTGGCGGCGGCCTCGTCGTGGGCGGCGTAGGCCTGCGCCTCCTCGGCATGGCGCAGTCCGCCTTCGAACAGCGGCAGAACCACGCCCGGCCCGACCGACCAGAAGCTGTAAGGCGCGGCGAGGAACCCCGATTGCATGGAGTTCTGGAAGCCGCCGAGGAGGTCGAGGCTGATGTTCGGATAGAACGCGGCGCGGGCGACGCCGATTTCGGCATTGGCCGCGGCCACGCGCCGTTCGGCCGCGGCGATATCGGGGCGCCGTTCGAGCAGCGTGGACGGCAGCCCGGTCGGCACGGCGACGATCCTCAGGTCCACCTGGGCGGGCGGCAGCGTGTAATCGGAGGCCGCCTTGCCGATCAGGGCGGCGATCGCATGCTCGTATTGCGCACGCAGTCCGAGGACGTCGGCCACGGCGGCGCGCGCGTCGGAAAGCTGGGTCTGGGCGCGGGTGACGTCGATGATCGAGGCGATCTTGCCCTCGAAGCGGCTGCGGGTGAGGTTGAGGGCCTCGTTGTAGCTTTCGACCGTGTCCTGGAGGAGTTTCGCCTGGGCGTCGAGGCCGCGCAGGATGACGTAGCTGTTGGCCAATTCGGCGTGCAGGCTGAGGCGCACCACTTCGAGGTCGGCGGCGCTGGCCTGAGCCGACATCTCTCCGGCCGCCACCTGGTTGCGGATCAGGCCCCAGAAGTCGATCTCGTAGGTGGCCTGCGCCGCCAGGATGTTGTTGCCGAACCGGTTGGGCTGGTTGGGCGAGCGGAGCGGACGATCGGCGGATTGGCGGTTGCGGGTGCTCGAACCCCCGAGGTCCAGGAAGGGGTACAGCGACGCTTCGGCGATCGCGGCATAGGCGCGGGCCTGGTCGTAATTCGCCACGGCGGCCGCCAGGGTCGGGTTGGCCGCGTCGATCTGGTCTTCGAGCTTGTCGAGCGTGTCGTCGCCGTAGAGCCGCCACCAGGCGGTGCGCGGGATGCCTTCGGACGGATGGGCGCTCTGCCAGGGGCCGGATTCCTTGTAGGCCGCCGGCACCGCCATGGCCGGAGCCTTGTACTCCGGTGCCAGGTCGCACCCCGCCATCAGAGGGATGCAGCCGATCAGCGCCGAGCTGAGCAGTCGCCTCATTGGTTGGCTCCGACTTTCTGGGGCTCGGCGGAGCCTTTGGGGGAAGCGTCTCCGCCGTCCTGGACGACGCGGACGAGTTCGCCCGCCTCGATCATGTCCGGCGGGCTGTTGATGACCTGGTCCTCGGGCGACAGCCCCGAGACGATTTCCTCCTTGGTGCCGTAATCCCGGCCGATCCTCACCGATTTCAGGACCACCCGGTTGTCCGGCCCGACCACGGCGACTTGCAGGCCGTGCTTCTGGAACAGGATGGCGCTGATGGGCACGTAGACCGCGCTCGGGTCGGTCGGGAGTTCGAAATGCACCTCGGTGTAGGTGCCCCGGTGAAGCTCGCCCTTGGGATTATCCGCCTGGAGTTCGACCAGCATGGTGCGCGAGCTGTCGTTGATGGCCTCGGCCATGTTCGTGATGGTCGCCGGAAAGGTCTTGCCGGGGCGTTCGGGCAGATAGAGGCTGGCGCGCATTCCCATATGGAGGCCGGCGGTATCGACCTGCGGGATGCGGACGTAGATGCGCATCGTGTGGACATCCGCCACCGCGAACAGTTCGGGACCGATGCCGCTGCCGGCGTCGATCAGGGCGCCCACGTCGGTCGTGCGGGCGGTGACGATGCCGTCGAAGGGAGCGACGATGCGCTTGAAGCCTTCGAGGGCCTGCAGGCGCTGCACGTTGGCCTCGGCCGCTTCGCGCGCGGCCTTCTTGGCGTCGAGGTCGCCGGTCTTCTCGTCGGTCTCCTGCTGCGACACCGAGTTCGATCCCACCAGCGCCTGCCAGCGCTGGGCGGTGATCGCCGCGAGGTCCTCGTTCGCCTTGGCCTTGACCAGATCGGCCTGGGACTGCTGAAGCTGCTGGTCCAGGTCGGGGGTGTCGATCTCGGCCAGGAGCTGGCCCGCCTTCACATGGGCGCCGATATCCTGGTACCACATCTTGAGGTAGCCGTTCACCCGGGCATAGATCGGCGCCTCGTAATAGGCCTGGATGTTGCCGGGCAGCACGATTTCGTGGGTCTTCGCGCCGTGCTGGGGCGTGATGACCTCGACGGCCAGGGCCGCCGTCCCGCCGGCGTCCCGCTTCCGCGTGGCCTCGCCGCCGGTGTGGGCTACGGCAAACCAGATCAGGCCGGCGGTGGCCGCAACTCCTGTGGCGGTGAGCCAGCCCCTGTTGAGGCCGGGGGATTTCCGTCGATGTTGGTCATGGGGCGACATAGGGAGCCTTTTCCGAAACTTAGAAACCGGGGAGAACGGCGGACAAACGGAGGGGTGGGGGACGGCGCGGCCGGGTCATGGGCCACCATCCGTGCCGATAGCGTAACCGACACCGCGCACCGTGCGAATAAGCTTGGTCTCGACCCCGTCGTCGATCTTGCGCCGAAGCAGGCGCACATAGACGTCGACGATGTTGGAGAGATCCTCGAACGACTGGTCCCAGACATGTTCGACGATCATCGAGCGCGACAGCGCGCGGCCGGAATGGAGCATCATGTATTCGAGGAGCGAATACTCCTTGGGACTGAGTTCGATGCGCTGCCCGCCGCGGCGCACCTGATGGGTCAGGCGGTCGATTTCGAGGTCGGCCAGTTTCAGCGTGCTGCTGACGGTCACCGGGCCCCGGCGCAGCAGCGCGCGCACGCGCACCAACAATTCGGCGATGGCGAACGGCTTGGTCAGGCAGTCGTCGGCCCCGGCATCGAAATTCTCCACCTTGGTGTCGAGGTCGCCGTTGGCGGTCAGGACCAGGATGGGCGCGTCGATGCGCCGCTGCCGCAGCGCCGTCAGCAGCTCGGTGCCCGACCCGTCGGGCAGCAGCAGGTCGAGGATGATGATGTCGTAATGGACCGTGGTGGCCATCGCCAGCCCGCCCGCCACCGTCGACGCGGCGTCGACGGCGTAGCCATCGGCCTCGAGGTCGCGGAGGAGGAGGGTGGCGAGATCTTTCTCGTCTTCGACGATCAGGATGCGCATCGGTGCTCTTCGATCACGCGGTTGTCAGCGGGGGGATTCCACCCGTTCCTTCGGTCATAACGCCAAGATGAAAGCTGCTCGTTGCCGACATCCAAGTTACCTACACAGGTGATTGGCCATCATTGTCTTGTGCAAGTGGATGGTTTTGCCATCGTACAAGGCACGGTCATGTATCGTGGACGCGTGCCGCGGTCGCTTCATCCAGCATGTCACGTATTTGGTCCGTCGTGCGCCAGTCCCCGGCCGAGCGGTACTTTGTGCGCGGTGCGCGAGTGGACCACCGCGAACACCGCCGGGACGAACAGCAAGGTGGCGCAGGTGGCGAAAATCAGGCCGCCGATCACGGCGCGGCCCAAGGGCGCGTTCTGCTCGCCGCCTTCGCCCAGGCCCAGCGCCATCGGCACCATGCCGATGACCATGGCTCCCGCCGTCATCAGCACCGGGCGGAAGCGGGTGAAGCCCGCTTCGATGGCCGCGGCGATCGGATCGGAGCCCTGGGAGAGGACCTCGCGGGCGAAGCTCACCACCAGGACGCTGTTGGCCGTGGCCACGCCCATGCACATGATGGCGCCGGTGAGCGCCGGGACGCTGAGGGTGGTGTGGGTGAGGAACAGCATCCAGACGATGCCGGCCAACGCCGCCGGCAGCGCGGTGATGATGACGAACGGGTCCAGCCACGACTGGAAATTGACGACGATCAGCAGGTAGACGAGGACGATGGCGCCGGCGAGGCCGAACAGGAGTTGCCCGTAGGCGCTGTTCATCGTCTGCACCTGGCCGCGCAGCACCACCATCGAGCCCCTGGGGGCGTGGCCGGCGGTGTCGTGCAGGATTTGCTGGATGTCGTGCGAGACCGAGCCGAGATCGCGTCCCTGCACCGAAGCGAACAGATCGACCGCCGGCTGCACGTTGTAATGCGACACCACCCCGTCGCTGGGGCCGCGGCGGATCTGGGCCAGGCCGCTGAGGAGCTGGGTGGACTGGCGGCCGGTGATCGGCAGGTTCCGCAAGTCCGACAGCGAATCCATGCGGTACTGCGGCATCTGGGCGACGATGGGGTACGAGACGCCGTTCTTGGGGTTGAGCCAGAAGGTGGGGGCGATCTGGCCGCTGCCGGACAACGCGACCAGGAGGCTGGTGGCGGCGTCGTGCTCGGTCAGGCCGACGTCCTTGGCGAGCGTGCGGTCGACGTCGACCTCGAACTGGGGATGGTCGAAGGCCTGCTGGATGCGCAGGTCGGCGACGCCGGGAACCTTGCCGATCTTCTTCACCAATTCCTCGGCGTAGGCGTCGTCGGCCTGGAGGTCGTTGCCCATCACCTGCACGTCGATCGGCGCGGGCAGACCGAAATTGAGGATCTGGGTGATGATGTCGGCCGGCAGGAAGGCGAAGGTGGTGCCGGGGAACAGCCGCGGCAGCCGCTCGCGCAGCTTGCGCACGTACCCTTCGGTGGGATGATGATTCTCCTTGAGGGAGATCAGCACGTCGGCGTCCTCGGGCCCGATGGGCGCCGAGTTGCTGTAGGCGATGTTGATGCCGCTGACCGGCAGACCGATGTTGTCCACCATGCTGTCGATCTCGGCCGCGGGGATGACCTGCTTGACGGCCGTCTCGACCGCGTCGCACAGCTTGGCGGTTTCCTCGATGCGGGTGCCGGTCTGGGTGCGGACGTGCAGCTTGATCTGGCCGGCGTCGACCAGCGGGAAGAAGTTCTCACCCAGAAACGGCGTGAGGCCGAACGAGAGCACCACGAATCCCAGGAAGCCGACGATGAACCGGCGCCGGTTGGCCAGCGTGAGGGTGAGGACGTTGCGGTAGGCGTCGCGGAAGCGTGCGAACTTCGCCTCGAATCCGTGCTGGAAGCGCACCAGCGGATTGCGTGACGCCGTGCCGGCGCCATGTTCGCCGTGCCCCGCCTCGTGGCCCTCATGCGGTTTCAGCAGGTACTTGGCCATGGTCGGCACCAGCGTGCGCGACAGGAAGTAGGAGCCGATCAGCGCGAACACCACCGCCTCGGCCATCGGCAGGAACAGGTAGCCGGCGACGCCGCCGAGCTGGAACATCGGCACGAACACGATGCAGATGCAGAGCAGCGACACGAAGGCCGGCACGGCGATCTGCCGCGCGCCGTCGAGGATGGATTCCTCGACCTCCTTGCCCTGTTCGAGGTGCCAATTGATGTTCTCGATGGTCACCGTCGCTTCGTCCACCAGGATGCCGACGGCCAGGGCCAGCCCGCCCAGGGTCATCACGTTGATGGTCTCGCCCAGGGCCGACAGGACGATCAGCGAGAACATCACCGACAGCGGGATGGAAACGCTGATGATCAGCGTCGAGCGCCAGCTTCCCAGGAACAGCAGGATCATCAGGCCGGTCAGGGCCGCGGCGATGAGGCCCTCGCGCACCACGCCCTCGACCGCCGCCTTGACGAAGATCGACTGGTCGCCGACCGTGTGCAGCTCCAGGTTGGAGGGCATGGATTCGGCGATCTTCGGCAGCCTGTCCTTGACGCCCTGGATGATGTCGAGCGTCGAGGCCGAGCCGGCCTTCTGGATGGTCATCAGCACCGCGCGGTGGCCGTTGACGCGCACCATGTTGGTCTGCGGCGGGTAGCCGTCGTGGACGTAGGAGACGTCGCGCATGTAGACGACGGTGCCGTTGACCTTCTTGACCGGCAGGTCGTTGAGTTCGTCCAGCACCGTCGGGCTGGCGTTGAGTTCGACGTCGTACTCGAATTTGCCGACCTTGGCCGTGCCCGCGGGCAGGATCAGGTTCTGCACCGAGATCGCGTTGATGACGTCCTGGGGCGACAGGTGGTTGGCCTGCAACGCCTGCAGGTTCATGTCGACCTGGACCTGGCGCACCTTGCCGCCGTAAGGCGACGGAATGGCGGCGCCCGCCACGGTGGCGAGCTGCGGGCGGATGAAGTTCTGGCCCAGGTCGAACATCTTCTGTTCGGACAGGCTCTTGCTCGACAGGGCCAACTGGATGATCGGCACGCTGGAGGCGTTGTAGCTGAGCACGTAAGGCGGCGTGATGCCCGGCGGCAGCAGCTTCAGCACCGTCTGCGACGCCGCCGTGACCTGGGCGATGGCGGCGTTGATGTTGACCTTCGGCTGGAAGAAGATCTTGACGACGCTGAACCCGGGCAGGGATTGCGACTCGATGTGCTCGATGTCGTTCACCTGCGTCGTCAAAGTCCGCTCGTAGTAGTAGACGACGCGGCCGGACATGTCGTCCGGGAGCATGCCGGTGTACGTCCACACCACGCTGACGACCGGGATCTTGATGTCCGGAAAGATGTCGGTGGGGGTGCGAATGATCGCCAACGGCCCGAAGATCATGAGCAACAGCGCCACGACCACGAACGTATAGGGCCGCTTAAGCGCGATCTGAACAATCCACATCCGACAAGGCTCCGCATTTTGCGCGCGAAGGAGCGGCCGTCCCTCGCCAGGGCGGCCGGGCACCTTTCTACCCGATCAAGATGAGAGCCTCATGAAAACGAGATTAAAGTGTTTTCATTGCCACCAAGATGAGAAAGCCATGAGTGGCAGATTAAAAATCATTTATGTCGGGGGTGCCGCCGTTGGAGACGGTCGATGACCTATCGGTGCCGCCAGACAACAGGCCTATTTACTGAGACTTGCTTCCTGGCCAGGTGGAGTAGGCGGCTGAACGATGCATTTTGCGGAGCAGTATTGGGGATTATGCACAGAATAGACTCTATAATACTTATTGCGAATAACGGCCTTATTGCATAGGCTATATAACGCGTCCCCCGTGGAAAATGGGGGTGAGCACGCCGGTGGAGCCGATACCTCGCCAAGCCCCCCCGAGGGTCGACTCCACCGCCCCCCGCCTCACTCCACCACGGCGGCGGCGGTGCGGCGGGTGGGCTTGCGCAGCAGCAGCACCAGCGGCAGGGCCGCCAGGGCCACGATCATCATCAGCCTGAAATCGTCGAGATAGGCCACCAGCCCGGCTTGGCGCGTCACCTCGGCGTTGAGCGCCGCCAAGCCGGCCCGCGTGCCGACGGACCAGATGTCCGCGGCCCCGCCGGCTCGCAAGGCGGCCGTGAACGGCGTCACGGTCTCCGCCAGGCCGGCGTGCATGACCTGGGTGTTGCGGGCGAGCAGGAAAACGGCCACCGAAATGCCGATCGACGCGCCGACGTTGCGCATCAGGCTGAACAGCGCCGTGGCATGGCCGCGGTAGCGCGGGTCCAAGGTGGCGAAGGTGACGGTGGACAGGGGCACGAACAGGAAGCCCAGCCCCAGGCCCTGGACGATGCCCGTCCGCACCAGCGCCTGCGGGCCGACGTCGGTGGTGAAACCGCTCATCTCCCACAGGGACAGGGCCGTCAGCAGCAGGCCGGCGGCGATCAGCAGCCGCGGATCGACCCGGCCGATGACGCGGCCCACCATCAGCATGGCCACCATGGTTCCCACGCCGCGCGGGGCGAGCACCATGCCGGCGGTGAACACCGGCCAATCGAGGAGGACCTGAACGAACGGCGTCAGCAGCGCCAGCGTGCCCAGCAGGATCACGCCGACGATGAAGATGAATGCGAGGCCGGCGGAAAAATTCCGGTCCCGGAACATTCGCGGCTCGATGAACGGCTGTCCCGAGGTGGCGATGTGGACGACGAAAAGGTAGAAGGCGAGCGCGGACACCACGGCCTCGGCCACGATCTCCCGCGAGGCGAACCAGTCCAGCTGCTCGCCGCGGTCCAGCATCATTTGCAGCGCCCCGATGGCGATGCTGAGCGCCGCGAAGCCGAACCAGTCGAAGGCGCCGCCGCGGGACCGTTCGCCGGGTTCGTGCAGAAACACCGTCAGCCCGGCGAAGGCGGCGATCCCGACCGGCAGGTTGATGAAGAACACCCACCGCCAATGGTAGTATTCGGTCAGCCAGCCGCCCAGGAGCGGCCCCATGATCGGGCCGACCATGACTCCCACGCCCCACAGGGCCATGGCCTGGCCGTGGCGTTCGCGCGGATAGGCGTCCAGGAGCACCGATTGGGAGAGCGGCACCAGCGGGGCGCCGAATACGCCTTGCAGAAGGCGGAACACCACCATCTGCTCCAGCGAGCCGGCGATCCCGCACAGCACCGAAGCGACGGTGAAGCCCGCGACCGCGCCCGCCAGCAGGCGCTTGCGCCCCAGCCGCCCGGCCAGCCATCCGGTGGGGGGCGTCATGATGGCGGCGGCGACGATGTAGCTGGTCAGCACCCAGTTGATCTGCTCGGTCGTCGCCGCGAGCGAGCCTTGCATGTAGGGCAGCGCGACGTTGGCGATGGTGGTGTCCAGCGCCTGCATCACGGTGGCGAGCATGACGCAGACGGTGACGGCCGCGGTGTTGCCCATGGCGGGTCCTGCCTACAGCGCTTTGAACAGATCGCCGAGATGCCGGCGGTGGCCGGTGTCGATGGTCACTTCCACGCTCATGCCGGCCGCCAGCGGCGGCGATCCGGGCGGAACGTCGAGACCGAGGCGGATGGGCACGCGCTGCACCACCTTCACCCAATTGCCGGTGGTGTTCTGCGCCGGCAGCACCGAGAACTGCGATCCGGTGGCCGGGCTGAGGCTGGTGACGCGCGCGTGCCAGGTGCGTCCGGGATAGGTGTCGACCGTCACCGTCGCGCTCTGGCCGGGACGGACATGGGTAAGGTCGGTTTCCTTCGCCCGCGCATCGACCCACAGGGTGCGGCCCACCAGGCTGAAGGCCGGCGTGCCCGCCGCCAGAACCTCTCCCGGCTGGAGCTTGGAGACGTTGGCGGCCACGCCGTCGAACGGCGCGTGGACGACCGTTTCCGACAGGTCGTATCCGGCCTTGTCCACGGCGGCTTGCGCCGCCTTCACCGGCGGCTGGCGTTCCAAGGGCAGGTCCGGGTCGCCGGCCAGCCGGGCGGCGACCGAGGCTTCGGCCTGCCGGAAGGAGGCCAGGCGCGCCTGGGCGACGGACAGGTCGCGCCGCGCTCGGTCGAGCGCCGCCACGGTGGCGAAGCTGCGGCTCGCCAGTTGGGCTTGCCGCGCGTAATCCTTCTGGGCATAGGCGAGATCGCTCTCGGCCTGGGCGATCTCGGCCTGCTGCTGCCGCCACGTGGCTTGCAGGGACGTCACCTGCGTCCGCGCTTCGGCCAGCCGCGCCCGCGCCTGCTCCAAGGCGATGCGGTAGGGCTGGTCGTCCAGGCGGAACAGGATTTCGCCCGCCGCCACACGCTGGTTTTCGCGGACGCTTACCTGGGCGACGGTGCCGGGGACTTGGCTCGCCACGGTGACGATGTCGGCGCCGATGGCGGCGTCGTCGCTGGTCACGTAGCGTCCGCCGTTCAGCCACAGGAGCGGGCTCGCCACCATGACCGCCAGCGGCCCGGCGAGCAGCAGCGTGCGCCGGACCTGCCGGCGCCCGGCCAGCCGGCGGCGTGCCGGGGTTTCATCCTCGCCATGGGCGCGCAGAGTGAGGCCGGCGTCAGCCATGAGGCGGACTCCCGGCTTCGGCGCCGGCGATGGCTTTCAGGACGTTCGCCTTGACGGTCAGCAGCCGGTCGATCAACTGCTCCCGCTCGGCGGCGTCGAGGCCGGCCATGGCCTCCTCGCGCGTTTCGGCGCCGAGGCGCCGCAACTGGGTGAGCACCTCGCGCCCCGCCGCCGTCAGATGCAGACGCCATGCCCGGCGGTCCGCCGGGCAGGCGCGGCGTTCCACCAGCCCCGCCGTTTCCAGCCGGTCGAGGTGGCGCGCCAGCGTGATCGGCTCGACCTCCAGCGCATCGGCCAGTTCCGCCTGCTTGCAGCCCTCGCTGCGGGCCAGATGGCTCATCACCCACCATTGGGAGCGCGTCAGCCCAAGCTCGCGCGCGCGTTGATCGAAACGGCGCCGTAACAAACGCGCGACGTCGTGCAGAACGAAGCCGAGGGTGCGATCGAGGTCGGTCATGGCGTTCCATATAGTAAGCATACTTATCATAAGCGTGATGGGCGGAAAGTTCAACGGCCCCCCTTGGCCATCGGCATTAACGATTTGCCATCCGGGACGCGCTAGAGTTTGGGCACCCCACCCACGGCCGCGGAGACGCGCGTGTCGCAGTCCCTTACCCCTTCCCCCGTCCGGGGATGGCGCGTTTACCTCGACCGCCGCGTCGTGGCGGTGACCTTGCTGGGCTTTTCCAGCGGTCTGCCGCTTCTGCTCACTTATTCGACCCTGTCCGCCTGGCTGCGGGGCGCCGGAATCAGCCGCACCGCGATCGGCCTGTTCGCCCTGGTCGGCACCCCTTACGCGCTCAAGTTCCTGTGGTCGCCGCTGATCGACCGGCTGCCGCTGCCGGTGCTGACGGGGTGGCTGGGGCGCCGGCGGAGCTGGGGCGTCCTCGTCCAGGGGCTGCTGCTGGCCGCGATCCTGGCGCTGGGGGCCTGCGATCCGGCGCGGGATGTGGGCCTCATGGCCGCCCTTGCGGTCGCCGTGGCCTTCCTGTCCGCCAGCCAGGACATCGTCATCGACGCCTACCGGGTCGAAATCCTCCCGGCGGACCTGCAAGGCCCGGGAGCCGGCGCGGTGCAGACCGGCTACCGCATCGCCATGCTGGCGGCGGGCGCGGGCGCCCTTTACCTGGCCTCGGCATTCGGATGGTTCGCCGCCTACGCCACCATGGCCGCGCTGCTGCTGGTGGGGATGGGCGTGCTGCTGCTGATGCCCGAGCCGAATGTGCGGATATCCCCCGCCACCGCCGAGCGCGAGCGCCGCGCCGCCGACTATCTCGCCGCGCGGCCCCATCTGCGCGGACCGGCCGCCGCCGCCCTCGGCTGGCTCTATGGCGCGGTGGTGTGTCCCTTCGCCGACTTCGCCGCCCGCAAGGGCTGGTGGGCGGTGCTGGTGTTCGTGATCGGGTACAAGATGGGCGAGGCCATGGCCGGCAGCATGGCCACCACCCTTTACATCGATCTCGGCTTCAGCCTCGACGAGATCGCCACGGTCAGCAAGGTGTTCGGCTTCGCCGCCACGGTGGCCGGCAGCCTGATCGGCGGCGCCCTGGTGATGCGCCTGGGGCCGATGCGGGCGCTCTTGGCCTTCGGGGTGCTGCAATCCCTGGGCAACCTGTTCTACGTGCTCCAGGCGGTGGCGGGCCACGACGTACGCGCGCTGGCGCTGTGCGTGTTCGCCGAGCAATTCACCTCGGGCATGGCCGGGGCCGCGATGGTGACCTACCTGTCGGGGCTCTGCAATGCGGCCTACACGGCCACCCAATACGCCCTGCTGTCGTCGGTGGCCGCGGTGGGCCGCACCATGGTCGCATCGGTGAGCGGCCTGGCCGCCGATTCGCTGGGCTGGGTGGATTTCTTCCTGCTCGCCACCGTCGTTACCGCGCCCGCGCTGCTGCTGCTGCTGTGGATGATGCGCCGGTCCCCCATGCGCCGTGTGCCGCAGGCCGTGTCATGATCGCCGCAGGCCGCGTCATGAAACGTTGATGTGCGGCCTTCGGCGCCGCAGGTAAATAGGGGGGCGGCATCGCGCCGGCCCCGTTCGGCGCGGACGGCAGGAAAGGAAAGGCCATGCGCATCGGCGTGCCCAGGGAGATCAAGACCCACGAATACCGCGTCGGCCTGACGCCGGCCAGTGTGCGGGAGCTGGCCCATCGCGGCCATAAGGTGGTAGTGGAGGCCCATGCCGGCGAGGGCATCGGCTATCCCGACGCGGCCTATTCCGTGGCCGGCGCCGAGATCGCCGCAACGGCGGCCGAGGTGTTCGCCGCCGCGGACATGATCGTCAAGGTGAAGGAACCCCAACCCCAGGAAACCCGGCTCCTTCGCCCCGACCAGATCCTGTTCACCTATCTCCATCTGGCCCCCGACCCGGAGCAGACCAAGGCACTGGTGGACTCGGGCTGCATCGCCATCGCCTACGAGACGGTCACCGACGCGCGGGGCGGCCTGCCGCTGCTGGCGCCCATGTCCGAGGTGGCCGGACGCATGTCCATCCAGGTCGGCGCCCATTGCCTGGAAAAGGAGCAGGGCGGGTCCGGCGTGCTGCTGGGCGGCGTGCCCGGCGTGGCGCCGGCAACCGTGACGATCGTCGGCGGCGGGGTCGTCGGCGCCAACGCCGCCCGCATGGCGGCGGGAATGGGCGCGCGGGTGGCCGTGCTGGATAAATCCCTGCCCCGGCTGGCCCAGTTGGACGAGCTGTTCACGGGCCGCGTGCGCACCGTCTACGCCACCCTCGACGCCATCGAGAAGTACGTGCTGGAGGCTGACCTCGTGGTGGGGGCCGTGCTGGTTCCGGGCGCCGCCGCCCCCAAGCTGGTGGGCCGCGACCTGGTGGCGGGCATGCGCAAGGGCTCGGTGGTGGTGGACGTCGCCATCGACCAGGGCGGCTGCTTCGAGACCTCGCGCCCCACCACCCACGCCGAACCGACCTATGTGGAGGAGGGCGTGGTCCATTACTGCGTGACCAACATGCCGGGCGCCGTGGCGCGGACGTCGGCGTTCGCGCTGAACAACGCCACGCTGCCGTTCGTGCTGGCGCTCGCCGACAAGGGCTGGGCCCGCGCGCTGGCCGAGGACCCGTATTTCCGCGCCGGCCTCAATATCCACCGCGGGCGGGTGACCCACGAGGCGGTGGCCCGCGACCTCGGCCTGCCGCTGGTCGCGGCCCAAGACATCACCGGTTGATACCCAAAGGACGCATTCATGGACCTCAGCAAGATCGCCATCGGTCAGAACCCCCCGAACGACGTCAACGTCATCATCGAAATCCCTTTGCGCGGCGATCCGGTGAAGTACGAGATATGCAAGGAATCGGGGGCGATGTTCGTCGACCGCTTCCTCCATACGGCCATGTATTACCCGGTGAACTACGGGTTCATCCCCCACACCCTGTCCGAGGATGGGGACCCCACCGACGTGATGGTGGTCGGCCGTGTGGGGGTGGCGGTGGGCAGCGTGATGCGCTGCCGGCCTATCGGCGTGATGCTGATGGAGGACGAAAGCGGGGTGGACGAGAAAATTCTCGCCGTGCCCCACGCCAAGCTTCATCCCTTCTACAACGAGGTGGCCTCCCACCGGGACCTGCCCGGCATCCTGATCCAGCAGATCGAGCATTTCTTCACCCACTATAAGGACCTGGAGCCGGGCAAATGGGTGAAGATGCTGGGCTGGGACGGCCCGGAGAAGGCCGCCGACATCATCCGCCAAGCCATCGAGCGGGCCGGCCGGAAGGGGTGAACGCCCTTACGGCGCCTCCCGGCTTTCCCGCCTTGCGGCCCGGCCGGCCGTTTCCCACATCCTCCCCGAAGTCCCGGCGCCGTCTCCACGGCGTTTCGGCGGCGGCGAGGGGGAAGGGAGCGTCATGCAGATCGCGGACTACCTCATCGGCAAATTGAGCCAGGCCGGGGTGCGCCATGTGTTCGGCGTGCCGGGCGATTACGTTCTGGGCTTCTTCAGCCGGCTGAACGAGGGGCCGCTGCAAATCGTCGGAACCTGCGACGAACAGGGCGCCGGCTTCGCCGCCGACGCCTACGCGCGGGCCGCCGGGTTGGGCGCGGTGTGCGTGACCTATGGCGTCGGCGGACTGAAACTGGTCAACACCACCGCCCAGGCTTTCGCCGAACGGTCGCCCGTGGTGGTGATCAGCGGCGCCCCGGGCCTGCGCGAGACGGGCGGCGATCCGCTGCTGCACCACAAGGTGCGCGGCTTCGACACCCAGTGGCGCGTGTTCCAGGAAATCACCGCCGCGGCCGTCGTCCTCGACGACCCCACGACGGCCGCCCGCGAGATCGATCGCGCGGTGGAAACCGCGCTCCGGACCAAGTGCCCGGTCTATATCGAGCTGCCGCGCGACATGGTGGCGGCGCAGTGCCAACCCGGCCCGGCCTGGTCCCCGCCGGTGCCGGCCTCGGACCCCGACGCCCTGCGCGAGGCCGTGGCCGAGGCCGTCGTCATGCTGCGCCGGGCGCGGCGGCCGGTGATCCTGGCGGGCGTGGAATTGCACCGGTTCGGCTTGGCCGGCCTATTTGCCCGTTTCGTCGACCGCACCGGCATCGCCTTCGCCACGACCCTGCTGGGGAAGTCGGTGATCGCCGAGAATCATCCGCTGTTTGCCGGCGTCTATGAAGGGGGCATGTGCCGGGACGAAATCCGCACCTTCGTCGAGGAGGCGGATTGCCTGCTGCTTCTGGGCGCGGTGCTCACCGATGTCGATACCGGCATCTTCACCCACCGTCTCGACCCCGGCCGCACCATCGCCGCGACGTCCCAGGGGCTGCAAATCCGCAGCGCCCGCTACGACGTGCGGCTGGAGGACTTCATGGTGGCGCTCGCCGCCGTGGACGTGTCCTACGCGGCGCCGCGGCCCCTGCCGAAATGGACCGCCCCCGCGCCCTTCGTCCCGCGTCCGGGCCACCCCGTGCGGATGGAACGGCTGTTCCAATGCCTGAACGCGTTCCTGGACGACGATACCGCGGTGGTGGCCGATACCGGCGACGCCCTGTTCGCCGCCGCCGAACTGGTGGTCCACGGCGCCACCAAGTTCCTCGCCAACGCCTATTACGCCTCGCTCGGTTTCGCGGTGCCCGGCAGCATCGGCGTGCAGCTCGCCACCGGGTGCCGGCCGTTGGCTCTGGTGGGTGACGGCGCCTTCCAGATGACCGGCCTGGAGGTGTCCACGGCCGCCCGTTACGGCCTCACCCCGATCGTGGTCGTGTTGGACAACGGCGGCTACGGCACCGAACGGCCCATGCTGGACGGCCCTTTCAACGACGTCCGTCCCTGGGACCACACCGCGCTGCCGGCCCTGATCGGCGCGGGCAGCGCCGTGCGCGTGGAGACCGAAGACCAGTTGCAGGCGGCCCTGGCGGCGGCCCGCGCCGATACCGGCCGCCTCGCGATCCTTCAGGTGAAACTGGACCCCCACGACATTTCGCCGGCGCTGCGGCGCCTGACCGACCGGCTCAAGCGGCAGGTTTAAGGGTGGGGGCGGTCCGGTCTACGCCACAGAGTCTGTAAATCAATCGAATTTGTGACATAACGCCCATTGAAAACATTGGTGTTTTTCCGTCGGAATCGAGCGGAATGGGCATTCGTTCACAAACTCTCCGGCGGGGCCTGTTCCGGAGCGACCGCGCCCTCGTAGCTGGAGGTGTCGCGCTTGGGCCGCTGCCTGTCCAGCGCCCGGCCGGTGACGAGATAATAGGTCATCTCGGCGATGTTGGTGGCGTGGTCGCCGATGCGTTCGATGTTCTTGGCGATGAACATCAGGTGCGACCCGGCGGTGATCGTCCGCGGGTCCTCCATCATGTAGGTGAGGATTTCGCGGAACAGGCTGGAATAAAGGTCGTCGACCTCCTGGTCCCGGTTGCGCGCCGCCAGCGCGTGCTCGGCGTCGCGGTTGAGGTAGGCGTCGAGCGTCTCCTGCAACAGCCCCTGCACCACCCGGGCCAGGCGTACCAGCGAGCGGGTCGGCGCGATGGGCGGCGACTGGTTCAGCACCAGCGTGCGCTTGGCGGTGTTGGCCGTGTGGTCGGCGATGCGTTCGATGTCGCCCGCGGCCTTGAGCGCGGCGATGACCAGCCGCAGATCGTCGGCCACCGGCGACCTCAGGGCCAGCAGGCGGATCGACTGCTCGTTGATCATGTTCTCGCATTCGTCGACGAGCGCGTCGTCGTTCATGACCTTGGCGGCCAGTTCGCTGTCGCGTTCGGAGAGGGCCTGGATGGCGTTGGCGAGCTGGGATTCCGCCAAGCCGCTCATGCGGGCCAGCGTGTCTGCCAGCTTCCCGAGCTCCTCGTCGTAGGCCCTGACGGTGTGCTGGTCGCTGATGGGCATGAGTTCCTCCTGTCAGCCGCGACGGCCGCCGTCGAGTGTATAGCCGATCCCGGAGGGGTGACGCTAGTTTTCGGCGGCGAGCGGTAGATAGACGGTGAAGCTGGACCCCTGGCCGAGGACGGAATCGATGGCCAGCGCGCCGCGGTGGCGGTTGATGATGTGCTTGACGATGGCCAGCCCCAGCCCCGTGCCCCCCAGCTTCCGCGAGCGCGCCGTGTCGATCCGGTAGAAGCGTTCGGTCAGGCGCGGCAGATGCTCGCGCGGGATGCCTTCGCCGCGGTCGGTCACCGTCAGGGCGACGCTCGCCCCCAGGCGCAGGTGCGCCGCCGCCGGGGGAAGCCGCTCGGCGGACCGCAGGACGACCTCGACCGGCGTGCCTTCGCGCCCGTACTTGAGCGCGTTGTCGAGCAGGTTCTGGACCAGTTGGGCCAGCTCGTCCGGCTGGCCCAGGACGGTTGCCGAGTCCCGTTCGAACCGGCGGACCAGGGTCATGGTCTTGGCGGCGGCCAAAGGCTGCATGGCCAGGATCGCCGTATCGAGGATCTCCACCAGATCGACGCGGTCCGAAGGCGGCGAATGCTCGTTCAGCTCGATCCGCGACAGGGAAAGCAAGTCGTTGATCAGCCGCGCCATGCGCGACGCCTGCTCGAACATGATGCCAAGAAACTGCTCGCGGGCCTGGGAATCGTCGCGGGCCGGCCCGCGCAGCGTCTCGATGAAGCCCAGCAGGGTGGAGAGCGGCGTGCGCAGCTCGTGGCTGGCGTTGGCGACGAAATCGGCGCGCATCTGCTCCAGCCGGCGCACGGTGGTGATGTCGTGCAGGGCCAGGATGGCGGTGGTTCCCTCGGCCGGCGCGCCGTCCAGCCGTTCGACGCGGGCGATGAAGTTGCGCTCCACCGGAACCGGCAGGGCGAATTCGGTCTCCCGCCCCGCCTCGCCGGCCAGGACCGCGTCGGTGGCTTCGAGGACGGCCGGGTCCCGCAGGATGGCGGCAAGGTCGCGGCCGGTGATGTCGCGCCCGAAGGCCGCGCGCGCGGCGTTGTTCAGCCGCACCACCCGCCGGCTTTCGGCGATCAGCACCAGGGGGTCGGGCAGGCTGTCGAACACGGCCTCGTGCCAGCGCGCCGAGGCGGCCAGCGCCGCCCGGTCGTTCTGCCACCCGCGCCGCAACTGGGCGATGGCCGCCACCGCGTCGTCCAGGGGCCGGCGGCGCAGGACGGGGGGATCGGCATCGGCGCCCTGGGCCAGCGAGCGCGTCCACCGGTTCACCGCCGCGACGTCCGCCAGGTGGGGCCGCAGCAGCGGCAGGGTGAGGACGAGGACGGCCACATACCCCATCAGCCCGTGGAGCGGGGTGAGGAACCCCGCCGCCACCCCGGCCGCCAGCACGGCGCCGGCCGGCAGGGTGAGGGCCATGGTCGCGGCGAGCAATCGGCCGGGGGAGACGGTGGGCCGGTCCATTCCTGTCCTCGCTCCTCAGGCCTGGGCGTTTCCTCGCGCGTTACCTCCGCACATCGTGGCAGGCCAGGAGCGCCATGTTGACGATGTCGTTGACGGTGGCGTCCATGCCGGTGATCTGCACCGGCTTGGACAGCCCCATCAGCAAGGGGCCGATGACGGTGCCGCCGCCCAGCTTCTGGATCAGTTTCGAACTGATGTTGGCGGCGTAAAGGCTGGGCATCACCAGGACGTTGGCGGGGCCGGACAGCCGGCAGAAGGGATAATGGCGCTGAAGCTCGGGGTCGAGGGCGACGTCGGCCGCCATCTCGCCGTCGAATTCGAAATCCACCTCGCGGGAATCCAGGATGGCCGCGGCCTCCCGCACCCGCTCGGCGCGGTCCGAGGCCGGGTTGCCGAAGGTGGAATAGCTGAGCAGCGCCACCCGGGGCTCCTGGCCCATCTGCCGGGCCTTGCGCGCGGATTGCACGGCGATGTCGGCCAATTCCTCGGGCGCCGGGGTCTCGTGCACGGCGGTATCGGCCATCAGCACGGTGCGGCCGCGCGCCAGCAGCAGGGTGAGGCCGAACAGGATCTCGCCCGGGGCGGGGTCCAGCACCCGGGTGATCTCGTCGAAGGAATGCCAGTAATCGCGCGTCAGCCCGGTGACCATGGTGTCGGCATCGCCCTCGGCGACCATCAGCGCGCCCCAGATGTTGCGCTCCTGGTTGACCAGGCGCTGGACGTCGCGGACCAGATAGCCCTTGCGCTGGAGACGGCGGTAAAGCGCGCCGGTATAGGCCTCGCGCCGGTCCGACAGCCGCGCGTTGACGATTTCCAGGCTGTCGGAGCCCGGCAATTGCATGGCCTCGCACACCGCGCGGATGCGCTCCTCGCGGCCGATCAGCACCGGCGTGCCGTAGCCGGCGTTGCGGAAGGCGAGAGCGGCGCGGATCGACTTCTCCTCCTCGCCCTCGGCGAACACCACGCGGCGCGGGTTGGCCCGCACCGATTCGCTGATGGCCTGGAGGCTGGCGGCGGTGGGGTCGAGGCGGGCCGACAGCCGGGCGCGGTAGGCCTCCATGTCGGCGATCGGACGCCGCGCGACGCCGCTGTCCATGGCCGCCTTGGCCACGGCGGTCGGCACGGCGACGATCAGGCGGGGATCGAACGGCACCGGGATGATGTATTCCGGGCCGTAGCGCAGGCGGCGGCCGGCATAGGCGGCGTCCACCTCGTCGGGCACGTCCTCGCGCGCCAGCGCGGCGATGGCCTCGGCGGCGGCGACCTTCATGGAATCGGTGATGGTGCTGGCCCGCACGTCGAGAGCGCCGCGGAAGATGTACGGGAAGCCCAGCACGTTGTTGATCTGGTTGGGATAGTCCGAGCGCCCGGTGGCGACGATGGCGTCGTCGCGGACCTGGCGCACCTCTTCGGGAGTGATCTCGGGGTCGGGGTTGGCCATGGCGAAGATGATCGGCTTGGGCGCCATCGCCGCCACCATCGCCGGGGTCACGGCACCCTTGACGGACAGGCCCAAAAACACGTCGGCGCCCGCCATCGCCTGCTCCAGGGTGCGGGCGTCGGTGGCCACCGCATGGGCGGACTTCCACTGGTTCATGCCCTCGGCGCGGCCCTGGTAGATGACGCCCTTGGTGTCGCACAGAACCACGTTTTCGTGGCGCACGCCCGCCAGTTTGATCATCTCGACGCAGGCGATGCCGGCGGCGCCGGCCCCATTCACCACCACCGTGATGTCGGCCAGGGCGCGTCCCGTCACGTTGGCGGCGTTGATCAGGCCGGCGGTGGCGATGATGGCGGTGCCGTGCTGGTCGTCGTGGAAGACCGGGATGTCCATCAGCTCGCGCAGGCGCTGCTCGATGATGAAGCATTCGGGCGCCTTGATGTCCTCCAGGTTGATGCCGCCGAAGCTGGGGCCGAGGAAGCGCACGCAATTGACGAACTCGTCCACGTCGCGGGTGTCGACTTCGAGGTCGATGGAATCCACGTCGGCGAAGCGCTTGAACAGGACCGCCTTGCCCTCCATCACCGGCTTGCCGGCCAGCGCGCCCAGGTCGCCCAGGCCGAGGACCGCCGTGCCGTTGGAGATGACCGCCACCAGATTGCCCTTGGCCGTGTAGTCGTAGGCCAGCGACGGATCGCGGGCGATGTGCAGGCAGGGGTACGCCACGCCGGGCGAATAGGCCAGCGACAGGTCGCGCTGGGTGGTCATCGGCTTGGTGGGGACGATCTCGATCTTGCCCGGACGCCCCGAGGCGTGCATCAGCAGGGTCTCGCGTTCCAGGGTGGCCTCGGCACGGGCCTCGGAATCGCCGATTCCCCGGCTGGATTGGTCGGTCATCATCGTTTCCTCGAAGGGATGGGTCGCGGGATCGGGCGTATTACCGCGATTTTCTTTCGAACACGTGGACATTGCCGGCGCCGTTCGCCAGCAGGGCCGCCTTGGCCTTGGCTTCCTCGCTCCCGTCGCGCACCGCCACCCACAGGATGACGCTGCCCGCCGCCAGCGCGCGGTCGAATTCCTCGGAATTGGGGATGGCGCTGACCTCGTCCAGCAATTCCTTGGTGGCGGCGCCGCCGACGCCGGCGGCGATCAGCCCGGCGATGGCCGCGCCCACCGGCCCGGCGGCCAGCGCGATCAGGCCGGCGGCCACCAGCGGGCCTTCGTATTTCAGCTCGCCCACCAGCGCCACCAGGACGTCGCGCCAGTCCTTTCCCTCGCGGCCCGCGGCTGCAAGGGATTGGTGCGACGACAGCACGCTGAGGTCGCCCCTGGCGAAGCCCTGGGCGACGAGGGCGTCGGCGGCGGCCTGGAAACGCTCGCGGTCGGCGAAGGTGCCGACGACCTCGCGCGCGACCGGGTTAGGGGAATCGGTGGTGGACACGGGTCCCTCCGTGCTGTCCTGAGGGCGGGCATTCTGCGCCATCCCGGCGGGAAATCAAAGAGGCAGGGGGCTTGTCCGGGCATGACATCATGGTAACGTGCGCTGGCCCGCCAGCCCCGGAGAGCCCGTTGACCGCCGCCACCCCGGACATCCCCGACGATTCCACGCCGATGATGGCCCAGTACCTCGCCATCAAGCGGGCCCATCCCGATGCGCTGCTGTTCTATCGCATGGGCGATTTCTACGAGATGTTCTTCGACGACGCGGTGCGGGCGGCGGCGGCACTGGACATCGCGCTCACCAAGCGGGGCAGGCATCTGGGCGAGGACATCCCCATGTGCGGGGTGCCCATCCGCACCTGCGAGGCCTATCTGGCGCGGCTGGTGCGCGCCGGCTTCAAGGTCGCCATCTGCGAACAGACCGAGGACCCGGCGGAGGCCAAGAAACGCGGCGCCAAGGCGGTGGTCGCCCGCGACGTCATCCGCGTGGTCACCGCCGGCACGCTGACCGAGGACAACCTGCTCGACGCCCGCAGCCACAATTACCTGGCGGCGGTGGCCGAGGCGCAAGGGGGGCTGGGGCTGGCCTGGGTGGACGTGTCCACCGGCGCGTTCTGGCTCCAGCCGGTGGCGGCCAAGGGATTGGGCGCCGCTTTGGCCCGCCTCGCGCCGGGCGAGGTGCTGGTGCCCGAGCGGGTGCTGGGTTCCCAGGCGCTGTCCGAGGTCTGGGCCGAATGGAAGGCCGTGCTGACGCCGCTGCCCTCGGTTCGTTTCGATTCCGAAAATGCCCGCAGGCGGCTGGAAACGCTCTATGGCGTCGGCGCCCTCGACGGGTTCGGCGCGTTTTCCCGCGCCGAGCTGGCGGCCGGGGGCGCGCTGGTGGATTACGTCGAGCTGACCCAGAAGGGCAAGCTGCCGCGCCTGTCCATCCCCCGCCGGCTGGCCGAGGGCGCGGTGATGGAGATCGACGCCGCCACCCGGCGCAACCTGGAACTGACCGAGACCTTGGGCGGCGAGCGCCGGGGCTCGCTGCTGGCCACCATCGACCGCACGGTGACCGGGGCGGGCGCGCGGCTGCTGGCCGCGCGCCTGTCGGCGCCCCTCACCGATGTCGGGGCGATCGAGCGGCGCCTGGACGCGGCGGCTTTCTTCGTCGAGAGCGAGTCCGTGCGGGAGGCGGTGCGCGGAGCCCTGCGCGCCTGCCCCGACGTGGAGCGCGCGCTGTCGCGCCTCACGCTGGGGCGCGGCGGCCCGCGCGACTTGGCGGCCGTGCGCGATGCGCTGGGCCAGGTGCCGGTTCTGCGCAACGCGCTCGGCCTGTCGCGCCTCGACGCGCCGCCCGCTTCCCTGGCGGACGCGGCCCGGCGGCTGGGCGAGCATTCGGCGCTGGTGGACCGGCTGGCCCGCGCCCTGGCCGAGGACCTGCCGCCGAGCGCCCGCGACGGCAACCTGTTCCGCCCGGGATGGAACGCCGCCCTCGACGAACTGAAGCTGCTGGAGACGGAGGGGCGCGGCATCATCCTGCGCCTGGAGCAGCGTTACGTTACCGAAACGGGCGTGCCGTCGCTCAAGATCCGCCACAACAACATCATCGGCTATCACATCGAGGTGCCGTCCAAACAGGCCGACAAGCTGGGCACGGACTTCATCCACCGCCAGACCATGGCCAACGCGGCGCGCTACACCACCACCGAGCTGATCGAGCTGGCCGGCAAGATCCTGGGCGCCGCCGCCCAGGCGCTGGCCCTGGAGCAGCGCCTGTTCGACGATCTGGTGGGCGAGGTGGCCGCCCGCGCCGGCGACATCGCCGCCGCCGCCCGCGCGCTCGCGTCCCTCGACGTGGCCGCCGCCCTGGCCGAGCTGGCGGCCGAGCGGCGCTGGGTCCGCCCGGTGGTCGAGGACGGCCTCGCCTTCGCCATCCGCGGCGGGCGCCATCCGGTGGTCGAGGCGGCGCTGGAGGCGGCCCATGCCGGGGCCTTCGTCGCCAATGACTGCGATCTGGGCGAGGGCAACCGGCTGTGGCTGATCACGGGCCCCAACATGGCCGGCAAGTCCACCTTCCTGCGCCAGAACGCGCTGATCGCGGTGCTGGCCCAGACGGGGGCGTTCGTGCCGGCGGACGAGGCCCGCATCGGCGTGGTGGACCGGCTGTTCAGCCGCGTCGGCGCCGCCGACGACCTGGCGCGGGGGCGGTCCACCTTCATGGTGGAAATGGTCGAGGCGGCCGCCATCCTCAACCAGGCCGGCCCGCGCGCCCTGGTGATCCTGGACGAGATCGGCCGCGGCACCGCCACCTTCGACGGCCTGTCCATCGCCTGGGCGGTGGTCGAGCACCTGCACGAGGTCAACCGCTGCCGCGCCCTGTTCGCCACCCATTACCACGAGCTGACGCGGCTTGCCCAGCGCCTCGCCGGGCTGGCCTGCCATCAGATGCGGGTCAAGGAATGGCAGGGCGACGTGGTGTTCCTGCACGAGGTCGCCACAGGGGCGGCCGACCGCTCCTACGGCATCCACGTGGCCCGCCTCGCCGGCCTGCCCGGCGCGGTCGTTTCGCGGGCGGAAGATATTCTGGCGGCGCTGGAAAAATCGGACCAGGCCGGCGCGGTGGCCAGGCTGGCCGACGACCTGCCCCTGTTCGCCGCCGCCCGCCCCCGCCCCAAGGCATGCGCCGCCGCCCCGGCGCCCTCGGCCGTCGAGGAACGCCTGCGGGCGGTCAACCCCGACGACCTCAGCGCCCGCCAGGCGCTGGATCTGGTCTATGCCCTGAAGGGCCTGCTGGAGAGCGGGACGTAGGGGCGCCGCTGCACCCTTGCGCCACGCCCCGGGCCGCCCTATAACTCTGTCCATCCCCGGCGCGGGTGTAGCTCAATGGTAGAGCAGAAGCTTCCCAAGCTTACGACGAGGGTTCGATTCCCTTCACCCGCTCCAACACCTTCCCAATAAAATCAGCCAGGTAGCGCCAAACGTGGATGCCGGAAGGTGCCGCGTTGTGCCCGATTCTGCCTCGCGCTGGCTTACATGCGGTTTTACATAAGGCCCGCCCAAGCGACGCAAGTGGGGAGCGAAGCATGGCCGATCTGGAACCGATGATCGGCGGCAGCGACTGGGTGTCGGAAGTGATGAACCGCAGGCGGCCGCCCCCTGGCGATGATTCGGAGGCTGCATGACGGCCTGGGGCTGCCGGCCGAGGTGCTGGTGCGGGAGTATCCGCTGGCCGCAAGGGTGGCGTGAGGGGAGTAAACTGCACTTTCACCGCCCCCTCGTCGCGGCTCGATCTTGCGATGCCGGAAACGACGGCCTATGTTACATGTAACAGTGAGGGCATCGGCATGGCATCGAGCACGGCAAAGCGCGTGAAGCGGCATCGGGACGGCTTGCGGGCCGCCGGATTGCGGCCCCTGCAAATCTGGGTTCCGGACACCCGCCGCCCCGGCTTTGCCGAAGAGTGCCGGCGGCAATCGGTGCTGGCCGCCCAGGCCGACGCCACGGACCCCGGCTTGTCCCACCTGATGGACGAGGTTCTGGCGGACGTTGACGGCTGGACGGCATGAGGCGGGGAGACTTGGTGACCGTCGCCGTGCAAGGCGACTTCGGCACGCCGCGCCCCGCCCTGGTGATCCAGTCCGACCAGTTCGACGCCCACGCCACCGTGACCGTTCTGCTGGTGTCCAGCCTGATGGTCGATGCGCCGCTGTTCCGTCCGACCGTGGAACCGACACCGGAAAACGGCTTGCGCGCCCCTTCGCAAATCATGGTGGACAAGGCCATGACCGTGAAGCGCGACACGCTGGGCGAAGCCTTCGGCCGCCTGGACGACGCGGCCATGGTCGCGGTCAACCGCTCGCTGGCGCTGTTCCTGGGGTTCGCGTAGGGCGCGTTGGATTGCAGCCTCACCCCCCTCACGACCTTGACGCCCCGGCCCACTGTACGTACATTTTTGTCTGCACTTGGAGGCGGCCGTGCTGTGGACGTGGGACCCCGAGAAGGATGGGAAGAATCGCATCAAGCACAAGCTGCCGCTCAGCCTCGGGGAAGTTGCCCTGGCCGACCCGCTGGCGCTGTCCCAGCCCGACCCGCATCCCGATGGCGACCGATGGGATACGGTGGCGGCGGTCGAGGGAATAACGCTGTTCATCGTCCATACGTGGCCGGACGATGACACGCCAGGGCGCATCATCAGCGTGCGGCCGGCAACCCGACACGAACGGAAGGCGTATGAAAATGGCTGAAGGCCGGAAACTGACGAATGAGGAAAAGGCCGTTCTGGAAGCGTTGCGCGGCCGTCCCGATAGCGACATCGACCGGACCGACCCCGACGCCCCCGAGGTGCGGGACTGGTCGGGCGCCGTCCGTGGCGCGCTCTACCGGCCGGTGAAGCAGCCGGTGACCATACGGCTGGATGCCGATGTTCTGGCATGGTTCAAGGCTCGGGGCGACACCAAGGGCTACCAGACCCGCATCAACGCCGCCCTGCGGGAATACATCGCCCGCCACCAGCACGACCGTGAATAAAACCGGCCCGCGTGCTGTTGGCGATGCCGGAACGCAATCCGTGCGTGGTGGAGGAGACGCGGGGGTAAGGATGGACGGCATGGTGACGGCGAATCCGATCCACTCGGACGAGGACTGCGACGCCGCCCTGGCGGAGATCGGCGCCATCATGGACGCCCGGCCCGGCACGCCCGAGGGCGACCGCCTGGAGGTGCTGTCCACCCTGGTGCAGGCGTGGGAGGCCCGCCATCACCCCATCGAACTGATCCGCTTCGCCGTGGAGGCGCGCGGCCTGAAGATGGCCGATCTGGAACCGATGATCGGCGGCAGCGGTCGGGTATCCGAGGTAATGAACCGCAGGCGGGCCCTGACCCTAGCGATGATTCTGCGGCTGCATGATGGTCTCGGGCTGCCGGCCGAAGTGCTGGTGCGGGAATATCCGCTGGCGGCGCGGGTGGCGTGAGGGACGGTGTGGATGGGGGGAATTTTACTCCGACCGATTTGCTGATCACCGTAATCCTGTCACCGTAATCCAAGGGGCCTTGGTGACTGTCGCCGTGCAAGGCGACGTCGGCAAGCCGCGCCCCGCCCTGGTGATCCGCCCCCTTGCATTATTATCACGCCATGATAATATAATCCCATGGCGCCCGATCCGCACGACCTCCGCCTGTTGTTCGACCTTGCGATTAGGCGCCAGGACGTGGCCGGGGGCTGGTGGTGGCGGATTGCGGTTTGGGAGGCGTCGGCGGCCCCGGACGGCATCCGCTATGCGTTGACCCTGCATGGCCCCGATAACGGGCGTGTGCTGGGCTACGACAACGACCACGGCTACCACCACCGCCATCCGCCGGGGGGAGAACGGGTGCCCTACCGGTTCACCACATGCGCCCAACTGGTGGCCGATTTCTTCGCCGACGTTGACCGCCACCTTGCCAGCCCGGGAGTGTTGCCATGACCACCTTGCGCATCGGCATCCGCAGCCACGACGAGGCCAAGGCCCGCATGCTGGCCCTCGCCGGCGGCCAGGCAAAGCGCGACCCGGACGAGCCGACCGTGTGGGTGTCCTCGCTGGCCAGCTTGGCCCAGGTGCTGAGTGAGGACAACCAAGCCCTGTTGCGGTTGATCGGCGAACGCCGCCCGAACTCCCTGACCGAACTGGCTGCCCTGTCCGGTCGCGCCCTGTCCAACCTGTCACGCACGCTGTCCACCATGGAGAGCTATGGACTGGTGGAGATGGTCGAAATCGGTCGCGCCAAGGCGCCGCGCCTGACCTGCGATCACATCGAAATCGTCATGCCGGCGCTGGCGCATGACGTGGCGGCGGAGTGACCGTCGGCCAATACGGACGGCAAAGGACATGATGATGGGCGATGCGGCCGAGCGGATCATGCGGGGCCTGGGCGAGGCGTTGGCCCACGCGCGGGGCGAAGACGTGGCGGAGTTGGTGGTTCGCATCCCCGCCATGGTCGATGTCGCCGCCGTCCGCCGCACCCCGGAAGACCCGGCGCGCGTGGTCGAGGAAACGCTGGAGTAGGGGCGGGCAGCATGGTGACGGTAAATCCGATCCACTCGGACGAGGACTACGATGCCGCCCTGGCGGAGATCGGCGCCATCCTGGACGCCCGGCCCGGCACGCCCGCCATCACCCCATCGAACTGATCCGCTTCGCGCTGGAGGCGCGCGGCCTGAAGATGACCGATTTGGAACCGATGATCGGCGGCAGCGGCCGGGTGTCGGAAGTGATGAACCGCAGGCGGCCACTCACCCTGGCGATGATTCGGCGGCTGCATGACGGCCTTGGCTTGCCCGCCGAAGTGCTGGTGCGGGAATATCCCTGGCGGCGCGGGTGGCGTGAGGGACGGCGCGGGCGGGGAGAATTTTGCTCTGATGACCTGCCACGGGAATCTTCCTCGGGCTATGGCCGTCATGGGGTGAGCCAGGAGATGATAGCGTCAAATACCCACTGGAAAATTTAAGGTCCGATCATCATGCCGGAAGAATCTTCCGGTGACATATTTTGTTTCCTCAAACTCCGGGGCAATCATTGACGTTGCGATTATGATTTGGTGCGGCAACGAGCAGCTTTCTGATATGTCCGCGATTATTCGCTGAAAATTGTGACTCCGCTCTGGTTCCATTCCTTTGTCTTCCACGGTGTCCATTATTATAAGGCGAGGATGCCGGAAGTTCTTATCACCTAGTGATGCCTGCCAAAAGGCAACAAAAAACGAGTTCCTCATGTAAACCATCGAACTGGCGGAAAAAAACCGCTCGCCATTAACACTTAGACGGTCATCTCCGAAGCTGAATTCGATTCTATCAGCTTTTTCAAAAGTGTCTTGTCGTGATAGGTCGCGCTTAAGCAGGGCACGCATATTATCTGCAATGGCAGTATATGCCTTTTGAAGCTGCACGCGCTGTGCTGCCTCTCCAGCTCTAATCATGTCATCAAGCCTAGATAATTCGGCCGTCAGCTTTGCCTTCTTGGCCGAAAGCCTATCAATCCGTTCTATCAACGCCGCTCTTTCGTTTAGGTCTTCTAGCTGCCTTTCAAGGTATCCGACTTCACGATGCAAAAGCTTAGATTTTGTCCGCAGTTCAGTGCTCGGAACTCTATTAGCAAGAGTATAGCGCTTATTCGCGAGTTCCCAACGTTCAGTCGCCTTGGCAATTTCTTGATCGAGCGACGCCAGCTCGTCTTTTCGGGAAGACTGAATTTGCTCCGACTGCTTGAGTTGCATCGAAAGGTCGTTGATGAGGAGCAGCACCCGTGACTGCGATCGATCCCGGTCGAATGGCGCTTTGCACAAGCCGCAATGATGGTCGCTGTCAACGACATCGAGCGGGGCAAAGCAGGCGGGGCAGTACAAAAATGAAATTCCCTTTAGAACATTTGCTGCAACGGATGCATCATTAAGCGCAGACAATTTTGACCTAAGGCCGGCCATATAGCGGTCAGAGTCAGCAATTTCCAACTCAAGATCATCAATTTCTGATCTCAGCCTTGATAGCTCCTCCTGAGCGAAGCGGACTTCGGTGTAAGTTTGCTGCTGTTCCTCCAATGATAGTCCGTCACTCACTTCCCCGTGAAAAATCTTTTCTTCGAGAGTGCCAATCTCCGTTTGCACATTTTCCATGCGTTGATGGATGACAGCCCTCTCTGATGCAATCCACTCAAGGGTGAGTGAATGTCTAGTTTGCCCGATAACCTGAAAAATGCTTTTAAGCTCGTTTGTTGCTGCGTCCAATTCCTTGTTAACGTCGCGCCGTCTCATCTGCGAGCGGTAAAGATTATCATCGAATGCGCCGCATAGCAGGTCGCCAATTGTCTGCCGAACAAGCGCCGTGTCGAAATTCTCTTGTCTAAAAATTTTGTCGATCGGCGTTACCTGGTCGGAATAGATAACGCGCAAAATCTGATGTATAGTTATATTGCTGCTAGAGTCGCCAACCACCTCTGGCATCTCAAGCCAGCGGAAAAGTACCTGAGAAAAGCTCTCTTTTTGGCTGGAGCGCTTATACGGAAATATCGCCCAGCCCTCCCGAGTTTCCTTCGCCTCCTCGGTGCTTCCGGCGAATATGCGCATGGGCCGCCCCCCAGACTGGGACACCTCGCGGGCTAGTGTCGCAATCCTCCCGTTTAGAGAAACTTCGGCCCATACCTCGTCACAGAGCAGGGCCGCCTCTCGCCAATCAGTGAGGTCGCCACCGAGAGCAAAAAAGAGAAAATCTAGAATGGTTGATTTGCCCGAGCTGTTTTCACCTCTAATGATGTTAAAACCATCATGGAATTCGATGTCGAATACAGTTCTCCCCCGGCGATAAACGGACAGATGCCTCACGCTAAGTGTTGGCTTAAAGAACGGCATCATACCGATACTCCATTAGACCGGTTCGCGCCTTAATGCCGTCCGGCCCATCGAAATCAAACGACAGCAAATTATCAAAAAGAAACGTCAACAATACAGCATCTTGGCTGTTCTTTTCGGTGATAAAAAAGCGAAGTTCATCGGGAAGATTCCTTTGGCCCGCTCGAATGCGCCCTTCCAAGAAGCTGTCGCGGTCAAAAAAACCCTGGAGGCACAGAGTCTGTAAAGCTGCCTGCTGTATCCCCTCCATGTGTAAGAATATAACAGTTGGTTTTGGTATCTCGCCGTAAATAGCCGGCGGGGAGAGCAGTCCAAGTTTTCGTGCTTTAGCTTGTGCGCCCGGCGCAAGTCGTACCTCATTCAGAAAATGGGGAAAGAGAATAAAAAAGTCAGCTATCCGGATTTCCCCTATTCTGAAAATTCGGCTTTTCCCGTAAGTGTCTGACTCGGAATCGGCATGGTTGCATTATCCCCGCGCCAGTCGCCGCATGATTAGCTTGATGCTCGCGATCATGAGCCATGCTGCGGCGGAGGTGACAAGAGCCTCGAAGTCCTTGGCGA
>JAJZVW010000036.1 GCA_021847015.1 Pseudomonadota bacterium
AGGCCATGGCCGAACTTACACCGACCATTGCCGAGCAACTTCAACCCGCGATCCCACCCAAGGCCGCCTGAGCAATGACTACCTCAGCGTGTGCCAGAATTTACACCCGCTTGACGGACGCTATCTGACTAGGTGTGGTGATGAATTACTTAAGCAGCACACGGACTTGGTTGTCGCCGCGATGCTTGTTGCGTGTTGAATGACCGTAATAATCATGTAGACAACACCAAATGACATATCATCAATGCATTTTTTCTATAGCACCAATCCAGGGTCGTCAATCCGTTCGACTAGGTGCTAATCCTCAGAAGATAACCGGCTATCCTGTCGTATACGCACTACTACCTAAAATGCAGAAATTGAGTCTTTCCGCCGCGATTCGATACGAAAGAATAAGAATAATTGCACTGCAATAGCGCTGTTATTTCCTAACATGCTGTCAAATAGGATTTTTTCCTGCGGCGCGGCACGGCCGTCGCCTGGAAAGGCCTGCGGGTGGGAGGATGCATGGGGCGCGGCCAAGCCGGAACTTCGAAGCGGCGGTTGTCATCGTTACCCCCTGTCATCCCGAAGGAGCGACAGCGACGAGGGATGACACCGTGGCTCAGGCAGGGATGGGAACGGCGCCGTCCTCTAACCCATGACGTGGTAGCCGCCGTCCACGTGGATGGTTCCGCCGGTGATCAGCCGCGCGTAAGGCGTGGCCAGGAAGGCGGTGGCGACGCCGACGTCGTCGATGTCCACCAATTCATGCTCGGGCGCGCGCCGGGCCGACATGGCCAGCAGGTCGTCGAAGCCCTTGAGGCCCGAAGCGGCGCGCGTTTTCAAGGGACCGGGCGACACCGCGTGGACGCGGATGCCCTTGGAACCCAGTTCGTAGGCGAGATACCGGACGCTGGCTTCGAGGGCGGCCTTGACCGGACCCATGACGTCGTAATCGGGGATCACCTTCTCGGCGCCGTAATAGCTCATGGTGATCAGCGTCCCGCCCGCGCCCATCAGCGGCTCGGCCAGCCGGGCCATGCGGATGAAGGAATGGCACGAGATGTCCATGGCGGTGAGAAAGCCTTCGGTCGAGCAATCCACCAGCCGGCCCTGCAAATCCTCCTTGGGCGCGTAGGCGATGGCGTGCAGAAGGAAATCCAGCCTGCCCCAGCGGTCGCGGACGGAATCGAACAAGGCCTGCATCTGCCCGGAATCGGTCACGTCGAGCGGCAGGAACACAGGCGCCCCCAATCGCTGGGCCAGGGGCTCGACGTGGGGGCGGGCCTTGTCGTTGAGATAGGTGATGGCCAGCTCGGCGCCGCCGGCATGGAACGCCTTGGCGCAGCCGAAGGCGATGGAATGTTCGTTGGCGATGCCGGCGACGATGCCGCAGGTGCCGGCCAAAGGTCGGATTCCGGGCGGGAACAGTTCGGGCATGGCATACCCTCCAGGCTAATGCACCGGCCGTCCCCCTGCCGGTTTGGGCGCCCGCTTGCGGCCGGGGGCGGCGGGAGGAATCGCGGGCGCCGCCTCGGCCTCGGCTGGGCCTTCGGGGGCGATCAGGCGTTCCACCGCGGCGAGTTCGGCCGCCTGCCGGGCGGGCAGCCCGCCCACCTCGCGGACCACGGCGTGAACGGTGGCGATGACCTGCCGGCGGTCCTCGCCGGCGGGCAGCATGAGCGGGAGGGCGGCCATGGCCGCCTCCTCGTCGAGCAGCAGCAGCATGGATTGGTCGCGCATCGCCTCGCGCAGGCGGCGAACCGGCCAGTCGCCGAGAAAATGGCCGCGCCCCATGACTTCGCCCGCCAGGCGGTAGCGCCCGGCATCCACCGTTTCCCGGGAGCGGGTGAGGTACAGAAGGATGCGCAGCACCGCTTCGGCGGGTCCGCCCTCGGCCATCCGGGCGCGCTGGCCTTGCAGCCATTCCCGGGCGTCGGCGTCGCGTTGGGCGAGGACGCGCCGCCGCTCGGCCAGCAGGCGCTCCTCCTCGTCGCGATGGAGATAACGGAGCGGCGCATAGGCGAGGTAGAACAGGGTTTCCGCCGCCCGGTCGCGGACGTCGCGGAAATGGTCGAGACCTTCGACCAGGATATCCGAGAAACGGCCTTCGGCCCGCCGGAAGAGGTTGTCCTCGCCCGCGGCCGCCCGGTTTTCGCGGATGCGTTCCGACCACATGGATACGGACACCATCGCCGGGTTGATGTCGGACCAAATCCAGCGCCGGAACCGGGCGGGGTTGAGCCGGCGCAGCGTCTCGGCCACGACCTCGTTGCCGAGGACGCGCATCCACGGCCCCAGCCACATGTCGTAGAATGCGCTGTTGAGCTCGCTGACCTTCGCCACCGGCACGAAGAACAGTTCCTCGCGGCGGGTGTCTTCGAGGGCGCGGATGTCGTCCAGGGTGCGTTTGGCGAACCGCACGTCGCCGCCCGCGATCTCCATCTCGTAGAGGCCGGGCGGCAGGGTCGAGAGGACGTCGAGATTGTCCACGATGGCGCGGTGTTCCCGCCTGGCCACCTTGGCCGAGACGAAAATCCCCAGATGCCCGATGCTCTTGTGGAGCATGTAGACGATCGTCTGCCCGTTGGCGCGGATGTCGTCCACGCTCTCGTACAGGTCGAGGATCCAGTCCAGCGCCTGCTGGGGCGGGGTGATGGTGTCGGCCTTGGACGCGAAGATGACGATGGGCGCGCGGATGTTGCGCAGATCGACGTGGCGGCCGCCCGATCCGGCGATGGCGCCGCTGGCCAGCTTGTTGCCGACGAACAGTTCCTCGGCGATGAAGCGGATCTCGTCCTTGGTCAGCAGGAAATGCCCGCCCCACCAGCGCTCGAATCCCAGGAAGCGCTCCGCCTCGGTATCGACGTTGCGGTAAAGGTTGTAGGGCTTCGTCCAGAAGGTGTTGGCGGGATCCAGGAACTCGAAATTGTCCACCAGCAGGGCGCCGTCGAACACGCCGTCGCCGAGATCGCTGGCCAGGGACGCCAGCCACGATCCCCCGAGCAGGCCGCCCAGATAGCGCATGGGGTTATGGCCCACCTCGCCCGCCCAATAGGACAGGGGCGCGCCGTTGAGGATGACCGTGCTCATCAGCTCGGGCGCGGCGGCGCCCAGCATCGCCACCGCCCAGCCCGCCTGGCAATTGCCGATGACCACCGGCCGGTCCTCGGCGTCGGGATGCCGTTCGGCCACCGTCTTGAGGAACGCGATTTCGGCGCGGGCAACATCCTCGAGGGTCTGGCCGGGAACCGGCTGGGGCAGGAAGCTGACGAAATAGCAGGGATAGCCGTCGCGGAGCGCCATCCCCACCTGGCTGTCGGCCTTGAACCCGCCGATCCCCGGGCCGTGGCCGGCGCGCGGATCGACGATGACGATGGGCCGCCGGCCGGGCACCGTGGGATGATCGGCATCCGGCACGATGCGCAACAGCATGTAATTGCAGGGGTGCGGCAGGGTGCGGCCGTCCATGACCGTCTCGTAGGCGAAACTCAGGACCGGCGGCCGTCCCAGGACCATGTGCTCCGCGTACTGGTTTCCCCGGCGGCGCAGCACGTCCATGGTCAGGACCATGCGCTGCGCGGCGTCGATCAGGTAATCCCGCCACTCCTCCACCGCCTCGGAGGCGAACGGCATCGGCGGAAGCAGGCCGCGAATATCGTTCGGCCCCGGCGGCCAAGCGCGCATCGGCATGGCGTTTTTCCCGGCTCGTGCAGCGGATCAGGTTGGAATGGTGAGCCAAAGCCCCATCCGCCAGAGGGGCACCAGACGACACCCGCCGGCAGGGCCGTTTGCGCTGGGGGCACGCGCCCTTTCGTGCCTACCCTTTCAAAGGGAATCGATCACCGCCCTGAGCTGCGCCCGCACGGTCTCGGCCACTTTCGCCAGCGCGGGATTGTCCACGGCGCGCATGGACGCCACCGGGTCGATGGCGGCCACTTCGACGCCGCCGTCCGCTAATTTTTGGACGATGACGTTGCAAGGCAGCATGGTGCCGATCTTGTTTTCCGCCTGAAGGGCCTCGAAGGCCATGCGCGGGTTGCAGGCGCCCAGGATCCGGTAAGGGTGGTAGTCCACACCCAGCTTCGCCTTCAGGGTCTCGCGCACGTCGATCTCGCTGATGATGCCGAAGCCGCCCCGCTTCAGCGCCTGGCCCACCCGGTCCAAGGCGTCGCCGAAGGACGTCTCCAGCCTGCGGCTGAAATAATAGGTCATGTCCGCCTCCCGCTCGCCGATGGCCACAGGCGGGGATGTGATGCCGGACTGGGCGCGTTCAACCCGCCACCCCCGGTTATCGGAGCGGTTGCGGCAGCCTTCTCATTATGGTTTTTTTCATTGTCGTCCCGAGCGAAGCCGAGGGACCTTTCGGGCATCATGCGGGAAAGGTCCCTCCGCCCGCGTGCGCCCGGTCGGGATGACTGCGTGAGCGAGGGCCATAGCGAGAATTGCCGCAGTTACAGGCACCATCTGGGAAAATCCGGCGAAGCCCGTTATATTAGGACACCGGCATACGTATTGCCACCCAGTGTTTGCAACCAGGAGTTGATATCGTGGGATATGCGGATATCGAAAAGACCGAGAAGGGTTATCTCGTCAATACGGCCGATTGGACCGAAGAGATCGGTAAGGAGATCGCCAAGGCCGAGGGCATTTCCGAGCTGACCCAGCGGCATTGGGATCTGATCAATTACCTCCGCGAGGAATTCTTCGAGAACAATGGCACCCAGCCCAACGAGCGCCACATGGTCAAGGCCATGACGGAAAAGTGGGGCACCAGCGTTGCCACCAAGGACCTTTACGATCTGTTCCCCATGCAGCCGTCCAAGCAGGCGACCAAGATCGCCGGCCTGCCCGAGACGAAGCGCAAGGGCGGGTACTGATCCGTTCGTCGTCCCGAGCGCAAGCGAGGGATCGTTCAGGCGGATTCGCGTGAAGGATTCCTTGGCGGACCGCGCCGCCAGACCGCCGATCGCGGCGCCTTGGCGCCCGGCGGCGGTCCGCTTCCCCGGGATGGCGGTTCACGCCCGCATGAACCACTTGGCCCGCGCCAGCCGCGCCTCGCGGTCGGCAAGGCCGTTGAACCCGCCATTGACCCGGCGGGTGATTTCATTCACGTCGTCCTTGTCGGCCCACTGGTTCAAGCCGCGGGTCGTCCAGAACCAGCAGGCCACATCCACCGCCAGTTGGGGATCGCTGGCGACGAGCTTGGGATTGTCGCCGGTCACGACGTCGCGGCCGCGCGCCTCGCCGTATTTCGTGTAATTGGCCCGCCCGGTGAGCTGGATCAGGCCGCGGCCCTTGAAGCGCGGCCCGTCGCCGGGCTCGACGTTGCCCAGATCCTTGCGGCCCTCGTAGGCGGTGCCGTCGGCCAGTTCCTCGGGATAGCGGAGATCGCCGCATTCGTGGCCGACCTGGGCCAGGAAATGCGCGCGCCGCAGCGGCGTGTCGATGCCGTTGGCGTCCATCCGCTCCGCCAGCGGCGTCCAATAGCGGCCGATGGCCGCCGCGCTCGCCCCGCACATCGCCCCCCACAGGGGCGCCATGGCGATGGCGGCCGGCAGCGCGGCGGCCATGGCGGTCAGGACCGCGTCGCCGGGCGCCACCACGCCGGTGTCCTCCCGCCCGAGGGCCCGCTGGTACGCCGTCAGCGCCCTCACCGTTCCGGCGCCGCACAAACCGTCCACGGCCATGGGCGCGTCCAGTCCGGATTGCGCGCGGTAGAGGTTGAGGACGATCTGAACGCAGCGCACGTCCGTCGCGTCGTTCCGCCCGCCTTTTCCAACGGAAGCTGTGATGCACATGGGTCTTGGTCTCCTCTCGGCTCATGCCGGCACGGGCGGGATCACTCGTGTTTCAGGGTTGCCGTGTACAGGGTCTTGCCGTCCTTGCCGAAGGTGAAGGTGAGGTCCGTTCCCGAAGCCTCCCTGGTCACCGTGGCGTAGCCGTTCCGCAAGGTGTCGCAAGCTCCGCCGCTGCCCGAGGTGGCGACGAGTTCCAGGGATCGCGGCCCGACGCCCGAAACTTGCAGGCCGGTCTTGCACTGGAGCGTGCCGCCCCACCGGACGGTGCCGGAATCGTCGCCCAGTTTGACGGAGGTCAGCGAGAACACAAGGGAAACAGGACGTCCTTTCGAATCCGCGACCTGCCCGAGCCAGGTGCCGGGCAGCGTGCCGAAATCCGGAGATTGCGCCCAAGCGGTGGACGCGGCGGCAAGGAAAAGCGCCGCGACGGCGGCGGCGAAGACATTGCGATTCATGACGTTTCTCCATGTCGATGACGTGTCAGGGGAAAAGGGCAAGAAGCACGCGGATGGCGGCGGCCATGCCGGTGACGATTGCCGACGCTGTCGCCACGGTCGCGCCCAGTGCCAGCACTCCCGCGGCCGCCCGCAGAATCCGCCGCCCGCGGCCGCGTTTGACGATGGGGACGCCCCGTGCGGCGAGGGCCTCGCGCAAGGCGGCGGATTGGCGCTCGGAAAGCACCAGCAGCAGGGGTGGGCCAGCCCGGCTCACGACGCGCGATCCGCCAGATAGGGGGCCGGATCTCCGGCGATCCGGATGTCGAGCCGGTCCAGATCCTCGCCGCTCACATCGACCGACAGCCATACCGGCCGCGCGGCGGGAACCTTTTTTCCGCCGACCCGCAGCGCCAGGGTCGATCCGCTCGCCAGACCGGGCGCCGGCACCTCCTCGACGGTCACGGGAATGTCCAGGCGCAGGCGGCCGATGCGGTTTTCCATCGGCAAGATGAGGGAGGCGACGCCGGTGGCCGCGCGTGCCCACCGCTCCAGGCCATCGGCGTTCCGCTTCGACAGGCGGCGCTGGGCCAACTGGGCGGCGGCCTGCACGGCGCCGATGAACGCCCCGATGCCGATCCGCGCCACGGTCTCACTCCAGCCAGTACGGCTTGCGCGCGAAGCCGACGTGATAGACCATGCTTTGCAGCACGACCTGATGCTCGCCGATGTTGAGCACGGCGAAATTCTTTTCGATGCCGATGATCCGCCCGCGCGGCGGCTCGCTGAGACAGCGGTTGAGGAGGTCCGCCGAAACGCGGACCTCCTCCTCCGCCGCGAGTTTCTCCGGGTCGGTGCTTCCGACCGTAATGCGTTTGATGTATCCGACGTCCGTGAGATCAAACATGTCTGGTCGCCTTCCCGGAGAAAATCGCGCCCTAGTGCGCCGACACACTCGGAATGTGCACCGACCTTCCGAATGTGTCGGTGCACAATTCATTGATTTTGTGGGCCGATTCACCCGACAAAAGGGTTCAAGCCTTTGAGCCTTTTGTCGGGATCGGACCACTAGGCGCCGTTAGGGATTGGCCGGGGCCGGGCTATTGGCCGGCGCGGTGATCTGCTTGGGGGCCACCGCCTGGGCCACCATGTCGAGCACGCGCGCCAGCCCCTCGGGCATGCCGTTGTCGGAGGCGTGGACCTCGACGTGGTACTTGGCGCTCTGGTCCGAGGAGCGGGTGTTCTCCTTGTGCGAGGACACCGAACCGCTGATCTTGACGGTGCCGGAAACCGGGCCCCAGCCGAACTTGGCCTCGGCTTCCAGGCTGGCGCTGGCGTCCAGCGAGTCCTTCGACTGTTCGGAGTTCTTCACTTCCATGTCGAAGGTGATGTCCACCTTGTCGATGGCCAGCGCCGGCACCTTCACCACCGCCAGCAGCGGCACTTCCAGGTCCACCGTCTCCATCGGCATCTTGCCGTCCGCGCCGATCGGAGCGCCGTTGGCTGGGCGGTCGAAGCGGAAATGCACGGTGCGGACGTCGCCGGTGGCCCTGGGATCGCCGGTGGCCGCGCCCGGGGCCGGCGGCAGGAAGCCGACCACCCGGATGAAGTCGGCGGTGGCGTTGGCCAGGCGGACCTGGGCATCGCAGGCCGCCATCAGCGGACCGCCGATGAGGTCACCCATGGGGAGACCGCGGAACTGGTCGCCCATATTCTGAAGAGCCATAATCGTTTCTCCTGTTTGGTCAGATGAGTTTGTCGAGCTGCTGGATCAGCCGAGCCATTCCTTCGGACGGCTCCCGCCCCTCGACCTTGAGGGTGACGCGGGCCTTGGGCCCTCCGTCACGATTGGGTGAGGCGTTCAAATCGACGCCCAGAACCTTGTGCGAGTCGCCGCTGGCCGTTCCCTGGCCGGACTCGGCCCCGGCGGCGGGCGGCGCTTCGGCATCCGTGAGCCCGCCGAGGCCGATCTCGAATTCGACGTCCACATCCTTGATCGCCAGCAGGTGCGGTCCCGCCAGCGAGAGCAGCGGCACGTGGACGACGCGCTCCTCGTCGGCATCGGCGCCCTGCGACAGCGACGGAAGGCGGATGTCCACGCTGACGGGCCGGTTGTATTCGTCGAAATAGCCGCGCACCGTGGAAATCTGAAAGCGCTGTATTTTTTCCTGCGCTTCCGCGACGGCTCCCGCAATCGCGTGGATAAGATCATGAAGAGATGCCATGTCCGTTCGGCTCCCCTGCTGCCATTTTCAATCGTCTCGCTGTTCACGCCTTTGACGTGGCGGCGTTATATTTCGTGAGCGAAAATGATGATTTTCGTTCACTGATAACCATCTCATCCCCGTGAGCGCCCGCATCCCGCATGCTCTTGAGACGATCGCGGACCTGTTGGATGCGCTTGCGCGCCAAGGCGGGGGAAATGGCGAGCTTCCGTGCGACCTCGCCATGGGATTGGCCCAGGACGAAGTACAGCGTCGCGGTCAGCCGCAGCCGCTCGGGCATCTCCTCGATGACGTCACCCACCTGGCGGATGAATTCCCGTCCGGACGCCTCGCGCTCCGGGGTAAGGGCGGCGGCGATCCCTTGGGCCTCGGCCAGCAGCGAAAGGCCCTCCAGCGACCCCACGGGCACCGCATGGCGGCGGCGGGAGCGGAAGCGGTCGATGGCGACGTTCATCAAGGTGCGGCGCAGCCACCGGCGGCTGTCGCGGATGGCGCAGGCGTGCCGGGGCATGTCCTCGATGAGACGAAGCGAGGCGTCGCCGACGATGTCGTGGGCCTCCTGCGCGTTGCCCCGGCACAGACGCAAGGTTACGCGAAGAAGATGCTCGTAATGGACACGCCACAATTCCCAGAAGGCGCTGTGATCCCTTGCGGCGATGCGGTCGAGCAGATGCCTCTCCCGCAGCGGGCAAAGATCGCGCGAGGCGGCGTGCCGGCCACCGGTTACGGTTGCATTGGATGCTTCGGTCACGGGCGTCCCCCTATGCTCTTGACCCCAGGACGCCGCACATTAGCGCAATGTGAATACTTTAAATTGTATTCATGATATTTTTTGCACGGGGAACAGGCCGCCGCGGATACCGGTTAACCAAAGACCGGCCCTATCCCGGAGCCCCGTCCATGACCGCCGTATCGATCGCCGAACTGGAGCGGAGCCCGCTGTATTCCGAGGACCTCGGCATCGCCCTTGCCGGCGGCGATCCGCAGGTGTTCCGCTGGTTCCTGGCGAGTTTCCTGTTCGGCGGCCGGATCGGCGAAACCATCGCGCGCAACACCTACCGCTCGTTCGAGCGGCACGGCCTCCTAACCCCGGACGCCATTCGCGGCGCGGGTTGGGGCTATCTGGTCAATCCGGTGATGCGGGAGGGGGGCTATGTCCGCTACGACGAGAGCAAGTCGGACCGCCTCCTGCGGATTTGCGACATCCTCGCCGATACTTATGGCGACCGCCTGTCGGCGTTGCACGACGCCGCCCGCGATTCGCGCGACCTGGAGGACCGGCTGTGCCTGTTTCCCGGCGTGGGGCCGGTGACGGCCAACATCTTTCTGAGGGAGCTTCGCGCCTTCTGGCCGAAGGCGGACCCGGAGCCGCTGCCGCTGATCGCCGAGACCGCCGGGGCGCTGGGAATCGATCTCGCCCTCTACCCGCGCCACAGCCTCGTCTTCTCGCGGGTGGAGGCGGGCTTGCTGCGGCTCGCCAAGGCCGCGCGGCGCGACGCCCGCCGACGCCCGCCGACGGCCCCGGTCACCCGAGCCGCCATCACCTGAGCTTGCCGATCCCCAGCAGCTTGAGGACGTATTTCTCGTAGATCGGTTCGCTGACGCCCTGGCGGATCTTGTGCATGAAGTACTTCTCGAATGCCACCTTGGCGTAGTGGACCCACCGGCCCTCCGACGACCAGCTCAAATTCCGGGGCGGGATCTGCGGCACCGCCACGAAGGCCGCGCCGCGGTTGCCGAAATCGGCGAGGCAGATGGCGTTCCAGGTCGGCGCCACCGACGGCTGGCGGCCGTCGAGCAGGGCGCGGATGTTGTGCGCCGTCGCGGTCACCATCGATTCGATCATGAAGCCGGTCTTGGGAACGCCGGTGGGCACCGGCGTCTTTTCCAAAGGCGCGATGGCCACGCACACGCCGACCGCGAAGATGTCGGGGAAGGTCGGGTTGCGCTGGAAGGAATCCACCACGACGAAGCCGCGCGGGTTGGTCAGGCCGGGGATGTACGTGCCGTCCTCGGCTTTGAGCGCGCCCACGCCCCGGAACGCCGGCAGCAGCATGGCCATTTTGAAGGGGATGTCGTGGCGGCGCCTTTCCTTGCCGTCCTCGTCCATCTCGGCGACGATCGCATGGTCGGCCCCGACGCTCTCGATCCTGGCGTTGGTGATCCAGCGGATGTGCCGGTCGCGCAGCAGGGATTCCAGCATGCCCTTGGTGTCCCCCACGCCGCCCAGTCCGAGATGGCCGATATAGGGTTCCGAGGTGACGAAGGTCATCGGCACCCGGTCGCGGAGGCGGCGGCGGCACAAATCGGAGTCCATGATGAAGGCGAACTCGTAGGCGGGCCCGAAGCACGACGCGCCCTGGACGGCGCCCACCAGCACCGGTCCCGGATCGGCGCAGAAGGCGTTCCAGCGCTCGCGCGTGGCCATGGCGTGGCTCAGCGTGCAGACCGAGACGGTGTTGCGGTCGGGACCGAATCCCTCGATCTCGTCGAAGGCCAGCTCCGGTCCGGTGGCGATGACCAGGTAATCGTAGGAAATCGTGGTGCCGTCCCGCAAAAGGACCGTGCGCCGGTCGGGCACGACCCTTGCGGCGCCCGCGGCCAGGAAGCGGATGCCCCGGCGCTGGAACACGGGCTCCAGCGGCACGCTCACCGCCTGCGGCTCCCGCCAGCCCACGGCCACCCAGGGGTTGGAGGGCACGAAACTGAATGCGGGCGAATCGCCGATGATCGTGATCCTGTCCGCCTCGCGAAGTGAGGCCTTGAGTTCCAACGCCATCGGCACGCCGCCCAGCCCGGCACCCAGCACGACCACTTCGGACATGGTAATTTCCTCCGCCACCGCGCGCGCTCACGGACGATTCTATGCCGCCGGTGGAGGCTGGCGTCTAAACCCAGGTTAATCCGCGTGCCTTCTCCTTAAGCCCGTTGCTCATTTCGCGACCGCCTTCTCGCCCGACACGGGCACCTGCCAGAGGATGATGTGGTAATGGGGCTTCTCCAGGCCGGAATGGCCGGGATTGAAGATCAGGTCCATGTGATCGACCTTGCCGCCCGGCGCCGGCAGGTTCTTGAAATCCTTGTGCGCCTCCAGGTCGGAGAGGGGGATCATGTAGACGGTGCTGACCTGGTTGTCGTGATGGTCGTAAGCCAGGTACGGCCCTTCCGGCAGGGTCTTGGGATCGGCGTAGAGGGTGCCGAGGCCGGGAATGAAATCCGGCAATCCGACCAGCTTGGACACCGGCTCGTAGGGCGCCGGCGGCGGCCCCTTGGACAGGTCGGAACCCCATGCCGGCAGGCTCGACAGCAGCACGGAAAGGGCGAGGGCGAGGGGCGGCAGGCGGCGCATCGTTCTTCTCCATCCGCGAGCGGGGGTAGCCGTCAGATGGGGACGGAGAACGGCACTTTTCCCTCGTGCCCGATGGCGTAGCCGGCCTAACCCAGGTTAATGGCGGGCGGCCGACGAAGGCGATAATGGCGCCCGAGGGAGAGCGGAATGGCGGTTTCGAACGAACGGATCGCCGCCGTCTTCGACGAGATCGGCGACCTGCTGGAGATCGCGGGCGCCAATCCCTTCCGCGTGCGCGCCTATCGCAACGCCGCGCGGACGCTGCGGAGCAGCGGCGTCGACATGGCGGAAGCGGTGGCCGCGGCGGGCGCGGTGCCGCACCTTCCCGGCATCGGCCACGACCTCGCCGAAAAGGCCGCCGAGATCGTCAGGACCGGGCATTGCGCCGCCCTCGACGATCTTCACGCGCAACTGCCGGCCACCATCGTCGAGCTGTTGAAACTGCCGGGCCTCGGGCCGAAGCGGGTCAAGAAGCTCCACGACGCGCTCGGCGTGCGCTCGGTCGAGGATTTGAGGCGGGCGGCCGCGAGCGGGCGCATCCACGACCTTGCAGGGTTCGGCGACACGGCGGAGGAGCGAATCCTGGCCGCCATCGCCGCCCGTGCCGGCGCGACCGAGCGCTTTCGCCTCGACATGGTGGCGCCGGTCGCGGGCGAACTGGCCGCCTGGCTCCGCGCCGAGCCCGGGGTGACGCGGGTTGAAATCGCGGGCAGCTTCCGCCGCGCAAACGAGACGGTGGGCGACCTCGACATCCTGGTGACCGGAATTCCCGGCTGCCGCGTCATGGAGCGGTTCACGCATTATCGTGACGTGGCCGAAATCGTCGAAAGCGGCCCGACGCGCTCGACCGTGCGCCTGGACTCCGGCCTTCAGGTGGATTTGCGGCTGGTGCCGGAAGAGAGCTATGGCGCCGCACTGGCCTATTTCACCGGCTCGAAGGCTCACAACATCCTGGTTCGGCGGCTGGGGCAGGAGCGGGGCCTCAAGATCAACGAATACGGGGTGTTCCGCGACGACCGGCGGATTGGGGGCGACAGCGAGGAATCGGTGTACGCCGCCGTGGGCCTGCCATGGATTCCGCCGGAGCTGAGGGAGGACCGGGGCGAGATCGATGCGGCGCGCGCCGGCCGGCTTCCCAGGCTTGTGGAGCTGTCCGACATCCGGGGCGACTTGCACGTCCATACGCGCGCCACCGACGGACGCGAGAGCATCCGCGACATGGCTTTGGCGGCCAGGGATGCCGGCCTGGAGTATGTGGCCATCACCGACCACTCGCGGCACCTCGCCGTCGCCCACGGCCTCGACGAGCGGCGGCTGGCGGCGCAGGGCGACGAGATCGACCGGCTGAATGCCGAAGGATTGGGCATCGCCATCCTCAAAGGCATCGAAGTGGACATCCTGGAGGACGGCGCCCTCGATCTTCCCGACGAGGCGCTGGGCCGGCTCGACCTCGTGGTGGCGGCGGTGCACAGCCATTTCGAGCTTCCGCGCGACACCCAGACCGCCCGCATCCTCAGGGCGATGGACCATCCCCATTTCACCATCCTCGCCCATCCGTCGGGGCGCCGGCTTCCCGACCGCGCGCCCTTCGACGTGGACCTGGAGGCCGTCATCCGCCACGCCGCCCGGCGGGGCTGCTTCCTCGAACTCAACGCCCAGCCCGAACGGCTGGACCTGACGGATACGTGGTGCCGCGCGGCCAAGGAACACGGCGTGCGCGTGGCCATCGACAGCGACGCCCATTCCGGCGCCGGCTTTGGTGTCCTCGCCTACGGGATCGGCCAGGCGCGGCGCGGCTGGCTGGGGCGCGACGACGTGCTCAACGCGCGCGGCCTGCGCGAGCTTCGGCCGCTGCTGCGCGCGCTGTCGGGCGAACGGTGACGGTCCCGCGGGCTTAACCTGGATAAAGGCGCGGGCTTGCCCGCTCCGGCAGGCTGGGAACCCGGATCACGCGCGGGAGGCCGTCATGCTGACCCCTGACCAGGAACGCTTCGTCCTCGCCGTCATGGCGGGCCACAACATCCTGACGGTCGCCACAATTCGCGACGACGGCTATCCGCAGGCGACCACGGTGGCCTATGCCAACGATCGCCTCAGCCTCTATTTCGCCTGCTCGCCGGACAGCCAGAAGCTCGACAACATCCGCCGCTGCAACAAGGTCTCGGCGACGATCGACCGCGACGAGAAGGATTGGGGCAGGATACAGGCCGTCTCCCTTGGCGGCATCGCGGAGGTGCTGTCCGATCCCGCGGAAATCCGGCGGGCGACGGACCTCCTGGTGGAGAAGTTCCCGGCTATGAAGGCGATGGCCGAGGCGGAAGGCGAGGCGGCCGAGGACATGCGGTTCGTGAGGATATCTCCACAGGTGATCTCGGCCATCGACTACACCCAGGGATTCGGCCACACGGAACTCCTCCGGGTCGGCTGAGGCGCCCGGCCGGGCCGGCACGGCGAGCGGCGGATGTCCCGGTCTCTTTCGAGCATCGCATTCCGGGCCGACGACGGGTGGATCGCACTCGCCGCCGGACGCGCCACCTACATGGACGTAATGGGACGCCGCCGGGTTGCCGTGCTTGCTCTGGTCCTCCTCCTCGCTGCCGCCGCCGTCGCCTATGGGGTGTGGCGGTGGGTGCTCGGCCGGCCGGCTCTGTTCGGTCCGGCGTCCGGCCCCGGCCACATCGTCGTGTCCGGCAACATCGAGGCGCACGAAAGCGTGTTGAGCTTCACCCAGGTGCAGGCGCCGATCGTCTACCTGCCGTTCGACGAGGGCGCGAATGTCGCGGCCGGCACCGTCCTGGCCCGCGTCGATGACCGTCTCTATCGCCAGCAGACGGAAATCGACCGCACCAATCTGGATGTCGCGACCGCGCAGGTCGCCGCCAACGAGAGCAATCTCGTCGCGGCCGAGACCAGCGTCACCAGCGACCGCTTCGATCTCGCCCAGAAGCAGCGCGACTATGCCCGGGCCGAGGCGCTGGTGACCGGGGCCATCTCGCGGCAGAGCCGCGACCTCGCCTACACCGTCGCCCAGCAATCGGCCGCGGCGCTGGCCCGCGACCAGGCCCTGGTCAAGGTGGCGGACAACAACGTGGCGCTGGCCAAGGCCAACGAGGCCGCCGCCGCCGCCAAGCTCAAGCTGGACGAGGTCATGCTGTCCTATACCGCGCTCGGCGCGCCCTTCAGCGGCACCATCGCGGTGCGCGAGGCGGAATTGGGCCAGCTTGGCGGGCCGGGCGTGGCGGTCTTCACGCTCGACGATCTCGACCACGTCTGGCTTCGCGCCTACGTCAACGAGCCCGACCTCGGCAAGGTCCGCCTCGGCGAGCCGGCCGACGTAACCACCGACACCTACCCGCACCACGTCTATCGCGGCCGGATCAGCTTCATCTCGCCGCAGGCGGAATTCACGCCCAAGACGGTCGAGACCCACGCCGAGCGGGTGACCCTCGTCTACCGCATCCGGATCGACATCGACAACCCGACGCACGAATTGCTGCCGGGGATGCCGGCCGACGCCACCATCGCCCTGCTGGCGGCCGGACGATGACGGTACCGCCGGACGATCCCGCCATCCGGGCCCAAGGCCTCGTCCGCAGCTTCGGCCCGGTCCAGGCCGTCCGGGGCGTCAGCCTGGAGGTCCGGCGGGGGGAAATCTTCGGGCTGGTGGGGCCGGACGGGGCGGGAAAGACCACCATCATGCGCATGCTGGCGGGCGTGCTGCGGCCCGATGCGGGCGAAATCGATCTTGGCGGCATCGACGTCGTCGCCGAGCCTGAGCGCGCCCGGGCGGAACTCAGCTACATGCCCCAGCGTTTCGGCCTCTACGAGGACCTCACGGTCGGCGAGAACATCTTCTTTTACGGCGAGCTGTTCCGCGTGCCCCACGCGCAGCGCCGCGCGCGCAGCGGGCAACTCCTGGAGGCGGCCGGCCTGGCGCCGTTCCGGCGGCGCCTGGCGGGTCAGCTTTCCGGCGGCATGAAGCAGAAGCTGGGGCTCGTCTGCGCCCTGATCCACACGCCCCGCGTGCTGCTGCTGGACGAGCCCACCACCGGCGTGGACCCGGTGTCCCGGCGCGAGTTCTGGGCCATCCTCTACGATCTGCGCGACAGCGGCGTCACCATCCTGCTCTCCACCGCCTACATGGACGAGGCGGAGCGCTGCTCCCGCCTCGCCCTGCTGCATGCCGGGCTGGTCCGCACCTGCGACACCCCGTCGGGCCTCAAGCGGGCGATGGCCGGGGCGCTGGTGGCGGTGGTGGCGGGCGATCCCCGCGCCGTGCATGCGGCACTGGCCGGCGCTCCCGGCGTGCTCGGCCGGCTGCTGATGGGCGACCGCGTCCATGTCCGCGTCGACGATTCGGACCGCCGCGTGCCGGAATTGCGGGCGTTGCTCGCCGGGCGGGGAATCGCGGACGCCGCGTTCACCGCGATCGAGCCGGGCATCGAGGACGTCTTCGTCGCCCTGCTGGGACCGGAGGAGGCGGCATGACGGGCAACGCCCCGCCTGCCGTCGTCGCCGAGGGGCTGACCAAGAGGTTCGGCGCCTTCACCGCGGTGGACGGGCTCGATCTCACTATCGCCACGGGCGAGGTGGTGGGCTTCATCGGCCCCAACGGCGCCGGCAAATCGACCACCATCCGCATGCTCTGCGGCCTGTTGCGGCCGAGCGCCGGGCGCGCGTCGGTGGCCGGCTTCGACGTCGGCCGCCAGCCCGAGGCCGTGCGCGCCCATATCGGCTACATGTCGCAGAAATTCTCCCTCTACGGCGACCTCACCTGCCGCGAGAACCTGCGCTTCTTCGGCGGCATCTACCGCGTTCCCCGCCCGGTGATGGAGGAGCGCATCCGCTTCGCCATCGCCATGGCGGGCCTCGAAGGGCGCGAGGACAGGCTGGTGAGCACGCTGGCCGGCGGCTGGAAGCAGCGGCTCGCGCTGGGCTGCGCCATCCTCCACCGGCCCCCGGTCCTGTTTCTCGACGAGCCGACCTCGGGTGTCGAACCCGAGGCCCGGCGGCGTTTCTGGGACCTGATCCACACGCTGGCGGCGGGCGGCGTCACCATCCTGGTGTCCACCCACTACATGGACGAGGCGGAGTACTGCAACCGCATCGCGCTGATCGACGCCGGAAGGCTGGTGGCCATGGGCAGCCCCGGCGAACTGCGCGGGCTCGACCTCGGCGGCGCGTTGTTCGAACTGGGCGGCGTGGCGGCGGGGGCGGCGCTGGCGGCCCTGCGGGAAATGCCGGGCGTCATCGAGGCCGCCATCTTCGGCGACCGGCTGCACGTGCTGGTGCGCGACGCCGCGACCGCCGAGCGAATGGGGCCGTTCCTGAAGCGCCGCGCGGTGGAGCCGGGAGCGCTGCGCCCGATCGCGCCCAGCCTGGAGGACGTGTTCGTGCGGCTGGTCGCGCGCCGAAGCGAGGAAGAGGAAGGGGGCGGAGCATGAGCCCGCGGCGCCTGTTCGCCATGGCATTCAAGGAGATGCTGCAAATCTGGCGCGACCCGCACAGCCTCGCCATCGCCCTGCTGATGCCGATGATGCAGATGGTGCTTCTGGGCTACGGCATCAGTCTCGACATCCGGGGCGTGCCGCTGTGCATCTATGACCAGGAGCGGAGCCAGACCAGCCGCGCGCTGGTCCAGCGGTTCGTCGCCTCAGACTGGTTCACGGGCGTCCGGGTCCTGGACAGCGACCGGGCCGTGCGGGAGGTCATGGATAACGGCGACTGCGCCGGAGTCGTGACCATCCCGGTCGATTTCTCGCGCGTGTTCACCACCACCGGAAGCGGGCCGGTGCAGGCGGTGTTCGACGCCACCGATTCCAACACGACCAACATCGCCATCGGCTACGCCCAAGGCGTCGTCGCCCTGACCACCGCCGATTTCGAAATGCGCTGGGCCCAGGCGCACGGCCTGCTGCCGCGCACCGTCGGGGCGGTCGATTTCCAGCCCCGCGTCTGGTTCAACGAGGGGCTGGAAAGCAGCTATTTCATCATCCCCGGCGTGGTCGCGGTGATCCTGGCCCTGGTCGGCGCCCAGCTCACCTCGCTCACCATCTCGCGCGAGTGGGAGCGGGGCACCATGGAGCAGCTCATCTCCACCCCGGTGACCGCGCTGGAGGTGATGCTGGGCAAGATCGTTCCCTATTTCCTGATCGGCCTGTTCGACGCGATCTTCTGCCTCCTCGCGGCGATTTTTTGGTTCCATGTGCCGTTCCGCGGCAGCATCGTGCTGCTGGCCCTGACCACGGCGCTGTTCACCGTCGTCGTGCTGGGCATCGGCTATCTGCTGTCGGTGCGCATCCGCAGCCAGCTCGGCGCCAGCCAGATCGCCCTCATCCTCACCCTTCTGCCCACCACCATGCTGTCGGGCTACACCTTCCCCATCGACCAGATGCCGGCCCCGATCCGCGCCGTCAGCCTGCTGGTCTATGCGCGCTACTACGTCACCATCCTGCGCGCGGTGTTCCTCAAGGGCAGCTCCGCCCTCGATCTCCTGGGCCCCATCCTCGCGCTCGCGCTCTACGCCCTAGCCATCGTCTGGATCGCCGCCCGCGCTTTCCGCAAAAGCCTGGATTAGACGCCATGTTCGAACGCCTCCGGGCCATGCTGATGAAGGAGTTCCTCGAACTGCGCCGCGACCGCTGGGCGATTTTCCGCCTGGTCGTGCCGCTCCTCATTCAGGTGATCGTTTACGGCTATGCCGCGACCTTCACCGTCAATCGCGTTTCGACGGCGGTGCTCGACCTCGACCGCAGCCAGGCGAGCCGGAGCCTGGTGTCGCATTTCGTCGCCACCGGCCGGTTCGACGTCGTGGACGTGGCCGACCGGCAGGAGCAGATCACCCGCGACATCGACAGCGGCAAGGCCGCGCTGGCCATCATCATCCATGCCGGTTTCGCCCAGTATCTCTACGACGGCAAGACGGCGCCGCTGCTGGTGGTGGTGGACGGCACCAATTCCAACACGGCGCTGATCGCGCTGGGCTACGTCGGCCAGATCGTGGCGCAATTCCAGGCCGAGGAGATGGCCAAAGCCTGGCCGGCGCAATCGGGCGCGGCCCCCGCCACGGTGGCGGTGTCCCTTCAGGAGCGGCCGTGGTTCAATCCGGGCCTGGAGGACCGCTGGTTCTTCATCCCCGGCGTGCTGGGGACGCTGACCCTGGTGCAGGTGATCAACCTCACCTCGTTCGCGGTGGTGCGCGAGCGCGAAATGGGGACGCTCGAACAGATCATGGTGAGCCCGATCCGTCCCATCGAGTTCATCCTCGGCAAGACCCTGCCGTTCTTCCTGATCGGCCTGGCGGACGTGGTGCTGGTCATGGGTCTGGGCGTGTGGTGGTTCGACGTCCCGTTCGTCGGCAGTCCTCTGGTCATGCTGCTCGGCTCGTCGCTGTTCCTGTTGGGCGCGCTCGGGCTGGGCCTGCTGGTGTCCACGTTCTCGCGCACGCAGCAGCAGGCGTTCGCGCTCAACTTCTTCCTGATCAACCCGATCTTCATCCTGTCGGGCTTCGCCTTCCCGATCGCCGCCATGCCGCGGGTGTTGCAGTGGACCACCTTCCTCAACCCGCTGCGCTATTTCCTCGTCGTCGTCCGCGCCGTCTTCCTCAAGGGCGTGGGGGTTGCGTTTCTGTGGCCCGAATTCGCGGCCATGACCGCGCTCGGGGCGGGGTTGCTCGCCCTCAGCGTGCTCAGGTTCCACAAATCGCTGGACTGACCGCGGCCATCGCGGAAGCCGCTCACCAGCCGGCGCGCACCAATGTGAATCGTCGTGATAGTCATTGCGCGGAGCGTTGCGGCATATGGCAGGCTGAATGAGCCCGCCATATGCCGCAATCGGCTGCGGATTGCGGCCGTCTCTCGATTTGCTACACTGTCGCCCTTGGACGAGCCCCACACGTTGGCGCTGCGGATTGCGGCCGTCTCTCGATTTGCTACACTGGCGTCATCGAAGAACCTGCGCTTCAACCTGCTGCGGATTGCGGCCGTCTCTCGATTTGCTACACTCATCCAGAACGCGGCGGCCGACATCATCTGGCTGCGGATTGCGGCCGTCTCTCGATTTGCTACACTGAATCCGGGGTCGATCCCCTCGGGCACCTCGCTGCGGATTGCGGCCGTCTCTCGATTTGCTACACTACGGCCGCTCTGCCGGAGACCTTGGCTCCGCTGCGGATTGCGGCCGTCTCTCGATTTGCTACACTCGACCGCTTTGGCCACATCAACGACGAACTGCTGCGGATTGCGGCCGTCTCTCGATTTGCTACACTGCGGTATCGGCCATGGCGGATGACTAGACCGCTGCGGATTGCGGCCGTCTCTCGATTTGCTACACTTGAGCGGGCAGGGCTGGCAGAGGACTTCCTGCTGCGGATTGCGGCCGTCTCTCGATTTGCTACACTACAACGACTGGTACGTGGACGACAACAACGGCTGCGGATTGCGGCCGTCTCTCGATTTGCTACACTCGTCGCCTTCGCCGGCCAGACCGTCGAATCGCTGCGGATTGCGGCCGTCTCTCGATTTGCTACACTCGAGTTCAGCCCAGCCCGATCCGTCATCTGGCTGCGGATTGCGGCCGTCTCTCGATTTGCTACACTCGGAACACCGGGTAAGGCCAACACCCTTGTGCTGCGGATTGCGGCCGTCTCTCGATTTGCTACACTCCGTGCAGATGGTCATTGATGGCGTAGCTTGCTGCGGATTGCGGCCGTCTCTCGATTTGCTACACTGTCGCGGTGGACGCCTTCACCCGCGAGCTTGCTGCGGATTGCGGCCGTCTCTCGATTTGCTACACTTGGTCGTGGGACTTGATCATCGCTGAGGCTGCTGCGGATTGCGGCCGTCTCTCGATTTGCTACACTCGGCCTGATGCTGATTGGACTCGTCGCCATGCTGCGGATTGCGGCCGTCTCTCGATTTGCTACACTTCTTGACCGTAACGCCACTTCGCGAGTTCGGCTGCGGATTGCGGCCGTCTCTCGATTTGCTACACTGATGATTGCGGGCGCGTCGTCGCTGGTGATGCTGCGGATTGCGGCCGTCTCTCGATTTGCTACACTTGGCTTAAGCGCAGTCCCCCATCCCTTCCAGCTGCGGATTGCGGCCGTCTCTCGATTTGCTACACTGTCTGCACCACCACGCCGATGCCGAACAGTGCTGCGGATTGCGGCCGTCTCTCGATTTGCTACACTCTTCGCCAACGGCTATTGCGACGCTGTGCGGCTGCGGATTGCGGCCGTCTCTCGATTTGCTACACTCTCGAACATCAGCTCCAGGCACGTCAGCTCGCTGCGGATTGCGGCCGTCTCTCGATTTGCTACACTGCCCATCGAGCAACCTGTTGAAAATGCACGTCATTCGCCTTTCCGTGGGGTCAGAAAAGCTCCATTTGGGAAGGCGATGGCGGGGCAGGTTGGCGTTTTTTCCCGACATAAACCCTGATCCTGTCGAACTGTTTGTCGGTGATGATCATGAACCGAACCTCGCCGGCGGCTGGCACCTTCGCTCCCATCCGCTTGGCATGGACCTCGGCATTTTCGATCGAGGCGCAGTGCCGAGAGTAGACCGAGTACTGCATCATCGTGAAACCGTCCTCGATCAAATCCTTGCGGAAGCGGGCATATGCCTTGCGTTCCTGTGGCGTGAAGGTCGGCAGGTCGAACATGGCGATGACCCACATCGAGCGCCACCCCCAGGGAAATTGCGGAATCGGGCGCGCATGAGCCATCAGTCCGCGCCTTCCTTTTCTTCAGGGGGAGCCTCGACCGGCAATCCTTCCGGCAGGGCCAGAGGCTTCGCTTCGCCGGTCAGCGCGCGACACAGCGATACGGCCCCGGTCTGAATGGCCAGGAGGAGCGGCATTTTGCGGGTATCCACGACCACGGTCTCGTTGAACACCGACAGCAGCGCGGCCCGGTTCGGCCGATGATCGAGAGACGGCACCGCCTCGCCGACGGCGTCGCACATCAGCTTGACTCGCCAGTCCACGAAAGGGCGATATGGCTCCAGCAAGTCGTCCGCCAAGCAGAATGGATTACCACGATTGCGGTGGAACACACCCAGCGACGGGATCAGGCCGCTGGCGACGATGGCCCGCGCCGTCGCGGCGCGCACTACCGCGTAACCGTAATTGAGCAGCGCGTTGACGCCTTCCGCCGCCCGGTCGCGACGGAAGGAGGGGCCGAACAGGCGCGGCCAATAGCGCTGGGCCGCCTGTGCTTCCAGATTGTCGGGATCGCCCGACCTGACCCGCCGCGACATCGGTGTCAGGCCGCAATCTTCGCCATTGAACTGAAGCAGCACCTTGCCTTGCAAGGTGATCTTGGCGCGAATCAGGGCTTGCCATATCCGCTTCTTGGCCGGTTCTCCAGCGGCGATTTGAGCGAGATGCCGTTCGGTCTGCACATGATGCGCGTCAAGCGGCAGCATCATGCCGGCGGGAAGGTGGTCGCGCCCCGTCACCATGACGGTGGCGCCAGCTTCAAGCAGGTCCAGGAATACCGCCTGGGTATAGGTGGCGCGGACATCGTCGACGATGATCACACCGATATCCTCGATCGGCAGCGTCGCTCTCGGGTGGTCGGGCCGCTCGATCACGAGTTGCCGATGCGCAACCGAAAGGCGCGTTCCCGGCGTCGCGATTTCAACGGTCTTGCTCAGCATCGCTCAGTCGCGCGCCCGACGTATGCGGCCGATGGGGTCGATCGAGACCTTTTCGGCGCGCGCGGCAAGGAGGGATGATGCTGTCGGACGGGTGGTGGTGGCATGCGCTGCGTCTGTTGGCGCTTCGAGAACGACTCGTTTATCTGCCCAGATTCCGGTGACGATCCAGATCCCTTTGCGCTCGCCGTCCGGGAAACGGATCGCCTCTCCGGCCGCCAGCGACATGACGAAGGTGCCGCCGCCGGGATGGGTCCGACGAATGACAGGCTCACATCGCGACAATCGCTTCGCGGCTTCGCACAGGGTAACCACTTCGCAATCCACCTCGCCATCCGGCTTACGGTAGATGGCGATATGATGATTGTTCGCCGGGTCCGCATAGCCGTTGGCGACCGGCACCATCAGATGCTTCTGTTGAAGGGTGAGAACCCTGGCCTTGCGAATTTCCGGACCACCGGGGCTGACGCGGGGATAGGGCGGATAGGCTTTTTCCGGCTTGCCGCCCGCCGCCCGCAGATGTTCCCGCAACGCCGTCCGAACGGCTTTGTCGCGCACGACGAATTTGGCCGAACGGGAAAGGTCTTCGACGCGATCGACTTCCAATGTCGCCGCCGACAGCTTTTCGACCGGCATGCTCTTGACATATAGGCCAAGCACGACGCCGTTCTTGGTGACGTCCCGCCCGGTATAGCCAAGCGGCATTTCCTCATGCAACGGCCCCGACACCTTCTTGCGCGCCCGATGCGAGACGACGATCCCTTCGATGGCCTTCTCCGCGTCGGTTCGGATATTCGCCCAGGGACGCGGCAATTGGGGCCTGGGTTTCGTCGGGTCGTCACGCTCCTGCCAGTACCGCGACAGAATCTGCGTCAGCCCTGGATGCGCACAGGCGACCGTCAGCGCGTCGATGGCGTGATGGCGGTGATCGGCCCTGGTTTTCTCACCGCTTTCCGAGAGAATATTGTTGAGACACCACAGCTTGCGAAGCTGCGCGGTAACCCGGCCGGTTACGGCCTGCACGGTGACGGGCGCCTCCGGCCCGACATCCGGCCATAGCCGCCGCAGGCTGGCGATGGTCTGGCGAACCGCGTAACTGGTGTCGTTGAGTTGTCGGCTGGCGAAATCGTCGGGGATTTTTTCGGCCAGGAAGCGCTTGATTTTTCCTGCGCTCATGCCCGGTCCGCCTTTTTGCGCCAGCATCGCATCGAGCCTGGTCTTGACGTTCTCCCATTCCTGTTGTCGCCCGCCCGCCTGAAAGTATTCATATGGGGTGCGATTGGATTTCTCCGTGTTTATGTCCTTGCGACACAAAGTCTTGTTGCCGAAGCTGTCGTCGAAAGAGACCCAGCGTGGCCAGATATGCTCAACCTCGAAGCGCCCCTCCCGGAACAGGGCGTCGAAGCCGATCTGGTCGCCGGTGTAGGGGCAGCGCTCGCCGCTTTCCTTCCATAGCAGCCACTTCTCGATATCGTCCCGAGACGGTTCGGGAATTCCCTTGGCGATCAGGTCTTTCCGCGCGTCCTCGCGGCGGCGCGCTTGCTTGCGCTGGCCGCTCTGCATTTCTTCGCGTTCGATCTTGGATTTGCCGACCTCCCGCGCCATTTCGACCCGGATCAGGTCAGGTTTGCCGTATCGGTCGATAAGGTTGTTCACGACCTTGCGCAATTCGTTCTGGATGCGGGCGACGGTCGGATTGCGAATTGTCTTGAGGCGGTTTCGTTCGGCTTGAACAGCCGGGCTGGGGAGGCGATCCAGGATTTCGCCGGTTGGCCGTGCGCGGTTGGGAAAGGTCTCGTTGCGCCAGGCCTCCCATTCGGGACCGTTCACCAAGGCGCCGAATCGGATGCCCTTTTCCAGATGTGGCATTATCAGCCTTAGAGCCTCGGTCGAGTAGGGTTCCCACCCGCCGGGGAAAGTGAGGTCACGAAGCTGTTTCGCCTGGGCCTCGGTCACACGGAAATCCGTGATGAACGATTGCGCGGCCTCGTCACGGCGCCGCTCGCGTTGACCGGATGGGAGAATGATCACCCGCTGTGCTGGTGTGCCAATGGTTCCATAATCGGCCGCCCATAGCCGCTCGTGCACAGCGTCGCGGATCGCTTGGCGATGGGGATGGCTATGCCAGTCGGGACCGAAAATCTCCAAGAACTTCGCTTCCAGGGGATTGCCAAGCAAGCCCCTCTCACCGCCGACTTCGAGGTTGAATTTTAACCTTTTCTCGTTGCCTTTGCCAACGAACGGCGCCAGCGCGCTCCGCACCTTGCTCCAACTCATGCTTCCCTGGTTTTGGAGGATATTCAGTATCGCCGCGCGTTCGGCCGGGTCGAGCGGACGGGCATTGCCGCCGGCAAGCGTCAAATTGTTCAGCTTTTCAAGCATGCGCCGCTGCCGGGATAACCAGGCGCCTTTGGGGCAAAGCCGGTGGCCGGGCATGAAACGGCATTCGCCCAGGGTGTTGGTACGCCAGAAGACGGGGCGCTGCGCGAAGATGATGTCTCCGATTCGCTCGCTGAAGGAGGGATCGCGAAGAACCGGGTGATACCGGGACTGTTCCCTCCAAATTTTCTCGAACTCGTCGCGGATGATCGAGCGATGCGCGGGATGATCCCTGCGCCTGCGTTCGGTCGGCGGACGTCCCTTGACCGCGTCGGCCTGTCGATCCGCCAGCCAGGCGCCCAGAGTGATGTTCTCGGTCTTTAGCGCCGCGAGCACCGTGGCCCGGCCATCCCGTTCCGCTTTATCCTCGGCGGCTTCCGGGGCGTCATCCTCGACCAGTTCGCGGCCACTGAACTGCCGACGCTGCGCGAGATGGTAAAGGGCGCGGCCAAGTTCGAACGGGGCGAGCCGTTCCGTCAGCGACCGCTTGCGCAATGGATAGGGGTCGAACTTCATCACCGCATGCCATTCGGTCTCCGTCGAGGAATCGAAAGGGGGAAGCAATCCGGCTTCTGCAAGCGCCTCGTTGAGCAGGCGTCGGCGCATCCTGCGCCGACGGAATTGGCGCCGCATCATCCTTTTGGTCCGTCGCTGCTGGTTGAGGGGCGTGCCGTCCGGATCACGCGCCTCGGGGAAAATGCGGACGCCGAGGCCGTGCGGAAGAATGCCGCCGGTTTGTCGATCATGGTCGTAATCGATGACGGCGAAGCCGATCGACGTGGTGCCGATATCGAAGCCGAAGACGCGTTTTGGCATGCCGCTTTCCCCCCTTGCGCGAGTTGAAGGGACAGGCTATCAATTCACTTGTAGCAAATCGAGAGGCGGTCGCTTTTCGCAAGCAAATTTGACCCCTTGTGCGGGCTCGGCATCCCAAGGTCAATTGCCGGCATCAATCCTCGCCTCATGCGGGGATTTTTTGCTTTGGGACTCTGAGGCAAGCCGATCCTCGGACAATTGAAGCGCCACGCCGCTCTTGTCCGCGAACGGAGCAACCAGGAACTCGTGCGCGCAGTCGAGCGGCGAGACCGACGGATGGCGGCCTGAGCGTCTACGCGGCGTCCTCCAGCGCAAGGCGCTCCAAGGTCCGGTCGGAAACCGCTTCCTCGACCACGTTGGCCGCCGTGGAAATCAGCGCCAGCCGGGTGCCCAGCAGTTCCTTCTTCCGCACCACGGCGATGCGTGCGGGGGGGTGTTCCAACTGGGTGAGGTCCACGAACTTGGTCAGAGCGGACGCTACCGAATTGGGGTGCTCGGACACGGGTTCATAGACAGCCTTGTGCCCGTCGGCACGCACCAGCGCGGTGACGGTCCAAGGTGTGTTCGACGCACCGACAACGGTTGCGCCCCGTTCCACCTTGGCGGGGGTGAACAGGCGGTAGAGGCGTTCGCACAGGCGGTCGGCGGCGTCGGTCTTTTTCTTCTCGTCCAGCCGGAAGACGGCCATCTGGACGGCCTCCTGCGAGCAGGCGGCGATGACCGAGACCGCACCGACAAGCTGTTCCTGGCGCACGCCCACGGAAAAGGTCTGCCGATCGAAATGAATCCCAGCCCGAACGGCAACGGCGGGAGCGGAATGGGCGAACAACCGGCCCGCTCCCATCAGGTCGGCCTCCTCGAAGCCCATGCCCATGTCGGACACAAGGAAATGCCCATCGTGGTGGGGGTCGATGCGGACGACCACCAGCGAGCCGCTGGGGTACATCACGGGCAGGCTGATGAACGAGGCGCCGTGCGCATGGCGCACGTCGGCCAGGGCGCGGGCCACCCCGTCCACGACCTCCTGGAATGCCTTGCTGTGTTCGTCCAATCCGCTCGTCATCACAACAACCTCGGGGCCTTCCACGGGGGAGCCGCGATAGCTCCCACCCCGTCGATATTGAATGCCTGTCCCATCAATGCCAACAGAGCGGCGACACCATCGGGGTCGGCGTCCAGCGGCACCGCGATGGGAAGGTTCTGTTTGATGTTATCGGCCAACGGCTGGCCGTTGCAAACAATCCAATCGTAGTTTTCCTGGAAGGGATGGATATGGGAAAGATGGAAGCATGCCAGCCGCCATTCGATCGGGCCGATGTTACGGTTCTGGTGCGGCTTGATGGGCCGCCAGTCGATACGGATGACCGGCACCGGTTTGGTGGTGCCCTTGAACTGGTACTCGATCTGGAAGGTGAGGTTTTGGTCGGCGTAGTCCCGGCTGCACTTGCCCCGCAGGCGCAAGCCCATCTGCGTGATGCCGTCAATGTCCAATGGCACCGCGAAACTGAACTGGTCGTCTAGTTCCGCCCATTTGGGCGTCGAGGCGAAAGTCTTGGTGGCGGCGACGAGGGGCGGCAGGCGCTCGGGCACGGTCGTCTCTCATCCCCCAGCTTCGCCGGAAATTTCGCGCAGCAGGGCATCGGCACCGTGGACCATCCGCATGGGGACCGCCCGTACTTCCCGCGCCGTGGCACGCACGATGCCGAATCGGAGCCACCTGTCCATCGGGGGAACGAGCATGGGGATAACCATCCGTCGTTTCCGACTCGATCTTCGATTCTATCGATGCCGGTACTACATCTTTCAGGGAAGATTGGGGCAACCGACCGGCCAAGGCAAGGTCCCATCGAGGCTGCGGACCACTTCCGATGGGCGGCTGGCAGCTCCGGCAATCGCCGTCATGTATGCACGAACGCCCGAAATATTCCTCGCCCGCCGCACGGGATGCCCCCAATAAGCGGAGTATCCACCGGGAGCTTGCCCATGCCCCCAGAACCGCCCTCCACCGGGGTGAGTAAAATCGGCCCTGGCCTCGACGACGCCGAGGCGGCGGAGCGCCGGCGGAGTCTCGGCGCCAACGTGGTGCCGGAGCGGCGCCCCCGTCCGGCCATGGCCCTGCTGCGCAAGTTCTGGGGCCCCATCCCGTGGATGCTGGAGGCCACCATCCTCCTGCAACTGCTCCTGGACAGGACCGAGGAGGCGGCCATCATCGGCATCCTCCTGGCGGTCAACGCCGTGCTGTCCTTCGCCCAGGAGAGCCGCGCCGATGCCGCGATCCGGCTGCTGCGCAAGCGGCTGGCCGTTCGCGCGCGGGTGCTGCGGGGCGGGCAATGGCGCTCGCTGCCGGCCGAGGAGGTGGTTCCCGGCGATGTCGTCCATTTGCGGATGGGCGACATCGTCTGCGCCGATGTGCGGTTGTCCGACGGCGGCCTGGAGCTGGACCAGTCCTCGCTCACGGGCGAATCGCTGCCCGTCGCCGCCGGTCCCGGCGCCTTCGCCTATGCCGGCGCGACGGTGACGCGGGGCGAGGCCACGGGCGAGGTGGCCGCCACCGGAGCCGCCACGTATTTCGGGCGGACGGCCGAACTGGTGCGCACGGCCGCGGCGCCCAGCCACCTGGAACACACCATCTTCGCCATCGTCCGCTACCTGGCCGTCCTGGACGCGGTGCTGGTGGCGGCGCTGCTGGGCTATGCCTGGGCCGCCCACATGCCCTTCGGCGAAATCGTTCCCTTCGCCGTCATCCTGCTGGTGGCGTCGGTGCCGGTGGCGCTGCCCGCCACCTTCACCCTGGCGACCGCGCTGGGCGCGCACGAACTGGCCCGCCAGGGCGTGCTGGTGACCCGGCTGTCGGCCATCGAGGAGGCGGCCGGGATGGACGTGCTGTGCACCGACAAGACCGGCACCATCACCGAAAACCGCCTTTCGCTCGATGCCCTGCGTCCGGCTCCCGGGCGCAGCGACGAGGAATTGCTGCGCGCGGCGGCCCTGGCCAGCGACGCCGCCACGCAGGACCCCATCGACCTGGCCATCCTGACGGCGGCGGACCAGCGGAACGTGCTGGCCGGCCTGCCGCCGCGCGCCGCTTTCGTGCCGTTCGATCCCGCGACGAAGCGGTCGGAGGCGGTGGTGGAGGACGCGGGCGGCCGCACCCGCATCGTCAAGGGGGCGCCCGCCGCCATCGCCGCCCTGCTCGGCGGGCCGGCGCCGTGGGCCGGCAACGTGGAGCGCCTGGCGGCGGACGGGCATCGGGTGATGGCGGTCGCCGCCGGAACCGGCGACGCGCTGGAGCCGGTCGGCCTGCTGGGGATCGCCGATCCGCCGCGCCCCGATTCGGCGGAGCTGGTGCGGGGGCTCAAGGCGCTGGGGCTACGGGTGGTGCTGGTGAGCGGCGACAGCTCGGCCACCGCCCGGGCCGTGGCGGATCGGGTCGGCATCGGCCGGCGGACCTGCTCGCTGGAGGCGCTGCGCGCCGGCAAGGCCCGGGACATCGCGGAGTGCCAAGCCGTGGGCGGCGTGCTGCCCGAGGACAAGTATCGCCTCGTGCGGTCGTTGCAGCGCGCCGGCGGCATCGTCGGCATGACCGGCGACGGCGTCAACGACGCGCCGGCCCTGCGGCAGGCGGAAATCGGCATCGCCGTGGCGGGGTCCACCGACGTGGCGCGGTCGGCGGCCGGGATCGTGCTGACCAGCCCCGGCCTGATCGACATCCTCACCGCCATCCGCATCAGCCGCGGCATCTACCAGCGCATGCTGACCTACACGCTGAACAAGATCATCAAGACGTTCCAGGTGGCCATCTTCCTCAGCCTCGGCGTCATGCTGACCGGGGTCTTCGTGATCACGCCGCTGCTCATCGTCCTGCTCCTGTTCACCAACGATTTCGTGACCATGGCGATCGCCACCGACCATGTCGGCGTTCCGCTCGCGCCGGAGCGCTGGCACGTGCGCCGGCTGATGCTGACGGGAGCCGCCCTGGCCGCCCCCATCCTCGTCTTGTCCTTCGCGCTGCTGGTCGCCGGGCGGGATCTCCTGCACCTGCCCTTGGCGCAACTCCAGACGCTGATCTTCGTGATGCTGGTGGCGACCGGGCAGGGCACCGTCTATCTGATCCGCGAGCGCGGCCATTTCTGGCGCTCGCGCCCGAGCCGCTGGCTGCTCGCCAGCTCGCTGGCGGACCTGGCCGTGGTCGGGCTCATGGCGAGCCTGGGAATCCTGATGGCCCCTATCGCCCCCACCCTGATCCTGGCCCTGCTCGCCATCGTGGCGTGTTTCCTGGCGGCCCTGGATTTCGGGAAGGCTGCGATTCTGCGCAAGCTCCGGGTCAGTTGAGGCGGGTGCCGTCGCGGCCCCACCGCCCTTTGAAGGCCGGAAACCAGCCGCGTTCGATCTCGCATTCCTGCCGCCGGTGGTGCCGGCGGGCCTGCAACAGCGCGGTGCGCCCCAGGTAACCCACCAGGCGGCGGGGATCGTCGCGGGCGACGACGACGATGCGGCCGATATCATGGTCGAGCATGCGCCCGACCGCGGCCAGCAAGGGCTCGTCCGCATGGGCCGTGATCGCCGGGCACGTGGCCACCTTGCCCACCGGCGTCGCCGGATCCGCGCCTTCGGCCAGAAGCCGCCCGATGTCGCGCCGCGTGATCAGCCCCGTGACCATGCCGCCTTCCGTCACCACGATGCCCTGATGGAGCAGGGCATGGCCGTTCTTGCGGATCCGCTCACCCACCACGGCGAGGGTCTCGCCGGCATCGACGGTTACGGGATGGCGCGACATGACCTGCTCCACCGCCAGGTGATGGAACACATCCACTTCGTAATCCTGGGCGATGCTGAGGCCCCGGCGGGCGAGCTTCTCGGTCATTATGGAATTGGGCATCAGCGAGCGGGCCACCGCCGATGCGATGGCGCCCACCACCATCAGGGGCAGGATGGCCTGGTAGTTCTGGGTGATCTCGAACGCGAACAGGATGAGGGCGAGGGTCGCGCGCGATGCCGCCCCGAAGATCGCGGCCATGCCCACCAGGGCGAAGGCGGCCGGGGAAAGGTTCAGCCCGGGGAAAGCCGCGTCGAGGACCATGGCGAAGGCGCCCCCGAAGGCCGCGCCGACAAGGAACATGGGCGCAAGCAGCCCGCCCGAGGTACCCGATCCCAGCGACACCAGAAGGGCGCCGCTCTTGAACACCACGACGGCCAGAAGCGCGGACAGGGCGAGCCGGGCGTTGAGGACGTCGGAAATGAGGTCGTAGCCGACGCCGAGCACTTCGGGATGGAAACGCCCGATCAGCCCCACCCCGAGGCCGCCGATCGCCGGCCACCACATCCAGTGGAACGGCAGGCGCTCGAACGCGTCCTCGACGGCATAGAGCGCCTTGCCGAACAGGGCCGCCAGCACACCGCAAGCAAGGCCCAGCAGCGCATAGAACGGCAGGGCCTGCGGGCTCCAGAAATCCGTTGCCGCCACCTGGAACAACGGACCCGGTCCCAGGAGCGACTGGTGCACCGTGGCAGCGACCGAAGCCGCGATCACCAGCGGCACCAGCGAACGCGCCTTGAACTCGAACAGCAGCATCTCGATGGCGAAAACCACCGCCGCGACCGGGGTCCCGAAGGTCGCCGCCATGCCGGCCGCCGCGCCGCAAGCCAACAGCACCTTGCGCTCGGCCGGCGTCACATGGGCGGCCTGGCCGGCCAGGGACCCGAGCGCGCCGCCGGTCTGGATGATCGGCCCCTCCGCCCCGAACGGCCCGCCGGTGCCGATGGCGAGCGCCGCCGACAGCGGCTTCAACACCGCCACGCGGGCGCTGATGCGGCTGTCGTTGAAGAGCACCGCCTCCATCGCCTCGGGGATGCCGTGGCCGCGGATCTTGGGTGAGCCCCAGCGGGCCATGGCGCCGACGGCGAGCCCGCCCAGGGCGGGGACGACGACGATGGCCCAGCCCAGGCCGTGACCCACGGGGCTCGACAGCGTGGCGGACAGCCGCTGGTGAAAGACCAGATTGCCGGCGACGGCGATGAGCAGATAGAGAATCCTGGCCGCCGCCCCCGCCAGGAGGCCGATCAGGCCGGCAAGGACGGCGAGCATCAGGGAGCGCATGTGGATGAGCCGCAACGTGGTCTCCCGCGGGAAAGGGTCGATGCGGATGGAAGAAATATCGTATTACGATATAAATGGCAAGACAGGCGGCCGGTGTCCAGCGGTTCTCATTATGCGGCATCAGGGCATGTTGTCATCCCGAGGGAGCGGAGCGACTGAGGGATCCTTCACGCGAAAGTGCCGGAAAGATCCCTCGCCGTCGGCTCGGGATGACAGCGAAAAAT